>PZPC01000081.1 GCA_003045895.1 Bacteroidota bacterium | reverse complement strand
CCATATGTACCAATGCCGTTTTCAACAGGAGTTTCTTTTTCGTGATGCCAAACAGGAAGCTGGATTGGAACACTGCCAGGCTTATAGCTGGGAAAGAATCTACTTTCATATCAATGTCGCTTTGAGTGCTGTGTCTTTAGCCAAAGTGGCTCATCATTTAGATCGCCCAATTGAACAACGGGGAGCTTTTTCTATCGCCGACATCAGAACCCGCTATACCAATGAAAGTCAGGTCAAAAGAATATTTTCGATGTGCGGTTTTGACCTTCAACAAGCAAAAATTAAAATCCTCTGGGAAAAGATCAATAACTTTGGCAAAAGAGCTGCTTAAACCGTAGCGTACCATTGATAATAGACATCTTCTCGGTATAAATTTTCAGGCGCTATTGCTTTCACATAAAACTGTCTCGTTAAAATGTCCCCCTCTTCGTTCAAATATAATATCCTGTCGATCTCGACCCTCCTCTTATCATCTGCGGAGTAGGTGTAGTTTGTTTTCTGCTGAATCCGTTCTTTGCCCTTAAAGGTGTATTCTGCCAGGAACAACCGTACAAATTCAGCCTTGCCGGGATCATAATTGAACCTTACCACAGATTGGATTTTTCCATTGTCATAAGATTGGACCAGCTTATACCTTGGCACTTTTTCTTCATCCACTATGTTATATTCTATTTTTTCAATTAATTCATTTTTATCATTGTATACATATTCAAACTCATTATGAGTTGTATGCGCTATCTCCCCTTCCCTTATTCGCTGGATCAACTCATTTGTTTTTCTATTCGTTTGATCCAAATCTATATATTTTTCAACTTGATACAAGCTCATTTTTTGATCTCCTTCAAGTTCACTTACATATTTTAATTTTTCAATATTTATTTGACCTGAATTGTATCTGTACACCGTCGAATCTATTCTTGAGCTGGAATAATCAACCGTCCTGAATATTTCAAAATACCTGGTTTGAGGAAGGTATTTAATTTGTTGGTCATTTATGTGAATAAATTTTGCTTCCTCCGCATTGTAGATGTAATAACTGGAATTCATTTCATTTAACGCCGCATCGAACCGCCAATATGATTTTGCACCTACCCTTCTTTGGCCATTGTCAGCAAACGTGTAGGTTATCAGTGAGTCTAACTGTTGAGCCTGAATGAGATTAGGGTAGAAAAAAATGAACGACCATATTAATTTCTGAAAAATTTTCATCGCTTTATTTGTTTGTATTTTGGCAACGCTGGAGGGAGCTACCTGTCGACAACAACCAATGCATAAGCCATCAACCACCGAATTGGCTTTTATGCTCCGGTGTTTGGTCGGCGTGCGTATTCCTGTTTTTTTTTAGGTTTATACTTTGGGTGGCTATGCTCGCTACTGCTGCTGATAAGGTGAACTTAGCTTGACTAAAGCCAGACTGATTCTGACAAAAGCTTTTTGTCGTTTTAAACATAAGCTTTTTTGGTGAAAGCAGGGGCTGTTTCCCGCAAAAAGTGACACTCTTGAACTGGATTTAAAGGATTACGCCGCGGTGGGCATCCCCACCAGCCCACCCCCATTTCAGCCCCCCTTTCAATCTCACCAATACCTCCTATCTTTGCCCCGGCAAAAGTTTTGTTTATCCCCCCAATGTTCCAAGCCGTATGCGCATTAGAAATTCCGTAAAAGCCATCGTCCTGCAAGACGGACGCCTGCTGTGCAACCAGAACCAGGATCAGCGCGGCATCTTCTACTGCCTGCCGGGTGGCGGGCAGGAATACCAGGAAAACCTGCGCGAAGCCGTGGTGCGGGAATGCCTCGAGGAGGTCAGCGCCCGCGTCGAGGTTGGCGAACTGCTCTTTGTCCGCGACTACATCGGGCGCAACCACGCCGGGCAGGAGCGCCTGCAGCGGGTGCACCAGGTCGAGTTTTTCTTCCGCTGCCAACTGGCGCCCGAGGCGGTGCCGGCCCTGGGCACCGGCGCCGACCGGTACCAGACCGGCGTGAGTTGGTTGCCTTTGACCGAGCTCGAAGCCGCCGGCTTTTACCCCAAAGACCTCATCCCCTGGTTGTTTGACCTGGCGCACCCCGAGCGCCCGGTTTATCTGGGCGACATGGATTAAATGCAGGAGACGCATTTTAGCAAACTATTGTCTTACCTTTGTTTGTTCAACCGAAAGAAATGAAAGATCGTCGTTCCAAATCGTCCAAGTCCAGCAGGCTGGCCAAACCCAGCAAGCCAACCAAACCGGCCGACGCCAGCCAGCCAGCCGATGCCCCCCGGGGGGCGTCCAAGCCGTCGCGCCTGCTCAAGCAGAGCCGGGCGTCCAATGCGGGCAACACCCCCAAGGGCATTATGCGCGACCCCGACGCCATCGAAGGGATGCGCCTGAACAAGTACGTGGCGCACAGTGGCATCTGCAGCCGCCGCCAGGCGGGCGACTTCGTCAAGGAGGGCATCGTGACGGTCAACGGAGCGGTACAGCTCGACCCCAGCTACCAGGTCAAAAAGGGCGACGTGATTACCTTCCGCGGAAAAACCATCGTCCCCGAAGTAGAGCTCGTCTACATTTTGCTCAACAAGCCCAAGGGCGTCATCACCACCGTGAACGATGAACGCGGCCGCCAGACGGTGATGGACATCCTCGGAGATACCGTCAAGCAACGCGTCTTTCCGGTAGGCCGCCTCGACCGCGAAACCACCGGGCTACTCCTGCTCACCAACGACGGCGAACTGGCCAAAAAACTGACCCACCCCACCCACCGGGTACCCAAAGTGTACCACGTGGCCCTGGACAACGCCCTGTCAAAAGCCGACCTGAAAAAAATTACCGACGGCCTCACCCTCGAAGACGGGCCCGTGCACGTCGACTGGATCAACTACCCCGACGAGAGCAAGAAAAAAGAAGTAGCCCTGGAGATTCACCACGGCCGCAACCGCATTGTCCGCCGCATCTTCGAGCACCTCGGCTACGTGGTGGAACGACTCGACCGCAGCTACCTCGCCGGACTGACCAAAAAAGACCTCCCCCGTGGCTATTTTCGCTACCTGCAGGAGAAAGAGATCGTCATGCTGAAGCATTTTACCCGGTAAACCATTTTTTTAAAAAAAACTACCTTTGTGGCAGTTTCCAGCGTAGCGATTATCCATTTGCCCAAAAAAGAACCCGGCAACTTCCTACCGTTGCTAAAAACAGGCCGTTAACAATGTGTTTTCTGCAAAGAAAATACGACAGCTAAAATAATGTTGAAACCAACCAAAAATCACGAGCCTCAAATCAATACGATGGTCGACGTAAAAATTCTGAGCACAACGCAGTCGCGATATCTGGCAGAAAAAATTGCCGATTACTACGGCCAGCCCCTGGGCGATCTAACCGTTAAGCGTTTCAGCGATGGTGAAATGCAACCCGTCATCAACGAATCGGTGCGCGGTGGATTCATCTTTTTTATTGCCTCCACCTACCAGCCGCACGACAACCTGATGGAGCTGTTGCTGGCCATCGATGCGGCCAAGCGGGCTTCCGCAGGTTACATCACGGCGGTGATTCCCTACTTTGGGTACGCCCGCCAGGACCGCAAGGACAAGCCCCGGGTGCCGATTTCGGCCAAGCTGATCGCCAACCTGCTGCAGGCCGCCGGCGCCGACCGGATCATGACCATGGACCTGCACGCCGACCAGATTCAGGGCTTTTTTGATATCCCCGTCGACCACCTCAAGAGCGAGGCCATCTACCTGCCCTACCTGCAGGAAAACCTCGACTTGTCCAACGTCACCTTTGCCTCGCCGGATGTAGGAGGGGTCAAGCGGGCTCGCTCCTACGCCAAGCATTTCCGGCGCCCCCTGGTGATCTGCGACAAGTACCGCATCCAGGCCAACGAAATTGCCGAGATGACCGTCATCGGAGAAGTCAAAGATGCCGATGTAATCCTGGTAGACGACCTCGTGGATACCGCTGGCACCCTCTGCCGGGCCGCCGACATCATTATGGAAAAAGGGGCCCGGAGTGTCCGCGCACTGTGTACCCACCCCGTACTGAGTGGCAAAGCCTACGAAAATATCGAAAAATCCGTTTTGGTAGAGCTCGTGGTGTGCGACACCATTCCGCTCAAGCAACATTCCGACCGGATCAGGGTGCTGTCTACCGCCAAACTCTTTGCCCGGGCGATCCGCAATACCCACGAACACCGGTCTATTTCGGCCCTCTTTGTGGAGCAATAAATATTTTTTACAAAATAAAAAGGCTTAACTACCGCATTTTCTAGCAATTACCTATCTTTGCGTGCCTTTTTAAGCCCTTCTATTGGGAGGCAATGATTGAGAAAAGAAAAACTATCATGGAAGCAGTAGCTGTTTCAGGACAAATAAGAACCGATCTCGGTAAGAAAGCCACCAAGGCTATCCGCAACGCCAAGCGTATTCCTGCTGTATTGTACAGCAAAGACGAGGTCATCCACTTCTCTACGACCCACAATGCGGTAAAATCATTGGTATTTACCCCTGATTTTAAAGTAACGGACGTAGAGGTAGAGGGAAAGACATACCGCTGTATCGTTAAAGATATCCAGTGGCATCCGGTAACGGATGAAATCGTTCACCTTGATTTCCTGCACCTGTCTGATGGCCATACGGTCAAACTGCAGGTTCCTGTTCGTTTCACGGGCGTAGCGCCGGGTATTCGTGCGGGTGGTAAGTTGCAACAAGCGGTTCGCCGGGTAACGATCAAGACCATCCCCGAAAACATGGTGACCGAACTGACCCTGGACATTTCCAAGTTGGAACTGGGCCAGTCGATCCGGGTTCGCGACATTGCCCCCATCGAAGGTATTGAGATCTTGAACCCTCCCGGCACCCCCGTTGGTACCATCGAGATCCCACGTGCCCTGCGTTCTGCGGCTGCGGCTGAAAAGAAAGGCGTGGCTACCAAGAAGTAATCGAGTTGGCAGGATTGCCAGCAAAAGCATACCTTTGAAGGGCGAAAATGGCAACATTTTCGCCCTTCAATTTTTTACCTATGGATCAACTCAATATCAGCCTGGTGCAGGCTGACCTGGTGTGGGAAGACCCCGTCCGGAACCGGGAAAAGCTGGATCACCTGATCGACCAGCTGACGTTGCCCACCGACATTGTCGTCTTGCCCGAGCTGTTTACTTCCGGGTTCAGCATGAACGCAGCCCCCCTCGCCGAACCACCAGGCGGAACCACCAGCCTTTGGCTAAAAGCCAAAGCCCGGCAACTGGACGCAGCCGTTGTGGGCAGTATCATCACCGAAGAAGATGGCAAATTTTACAACCGGCTGTGGTGGGTCTTGCCCGACGGCCAGGTCCATACCTACGACAAACGCCACCTGTTTACCCTGGCTAGCGAAGACCAGGTGTATACCGCCGGGCAGCAGCGCCTGGTCGTCGATTTCCGGGGTTGGCGCATCTTGCCGCTGATTTGTTACGACCTGCGCTTCCCCGTGTGGAGCCGCAATGACCTGGCCTACGACCTCCTGCTGTACGTCGCCAATTTCCCCGACCGCCGTGGCCACGCCTGGCGGTCGTTGCTGCTGGCCCGGGCCATCGAAAACCAGGCCTACACCGTGGGGCTCAACCGGGTGGGCACCGACGGCAACGGCGCCTCCTACGCCGGAGATTCTGCCGTAATCGATTACGCAGGCCACTATTGTACCCACCTGCCCGCTCGCGAAATGGTGGCACAGGTGGTGCTCAGCAAAGCCAGTCAGGACCAGTTCCGCGCGAAGTTTGCCTTTTTGGCCGACCAGGACCGTTTCATCATCGACGGATCCACCACCCCCCGGAAACGTTAAAATTAGCGGCCCAACAACTTACCCTAAAATTAAAATTTTACAAAAATCGGCGCTTTTACCGGATGCGTCAGGCAGCACCAAATATTTACCTGAAACCGGCGTTTACCCAAAGCAAATAACTTGTTTCTGCTATGAACCTCAACCTTCGCATTTTTGCAGGATGTATTTTTCTTTTCCTGGTATTGAGCCAGTGTTCCGAACTGAATACCCTGGTCAAGAACACGCCAGCCAACAGCACCACCCGCTCGGATAACCAACTGCGGAACAACATCGTGGAATTTGCCCTCAACCAGAAGGGCGCCAGATACAAGTACGCAGGCCGTAATCCGAAGACCGGGTTCGACTGTTCGGGCTTCACCCATTATGTTTTTGCCGAATTCAATGTGAATCTGACGCCCGTATCGCGGGCCCAGGAGGCAGAATGCCGGAAGATTCCCCTCAAAAATGCGCAGACCGGTGATCTCGTCTTTTTTCGCAAGAGCAAAGCGGGATCGGTTTTTCACGTGGCGTTGGTGGTGAGCAATGATGCGAGCGGCATCACCGTTGTCCACAGCACCTCCTCGCGCGGGGTCATTAGTGAAAACATTACCACCAGTTCTTACTGGCGTTCCAAAGTCACCACCGCCTGCGATGTCCTCAACAAATAGGTTGCGCTGTCAAATGACACCTCTTTTCCGTTGCTCAGGTCGTAATTTTCAAAAAAAAAATCCTACATTTAACGGTACTGTAAATTTGTTCGTTCAACTATTGGTGGCCGGGCAGTTTGCTTGCAATCCATAACAGGAAACCCAAACAACGAACCACACAGTGCCAACATCCAATCCTCTTACATTTGGTTTGCTACAGGATATGTACGAATCGGTACATTTGCTAACCCAAACCACCAATTACCGGGAAACCCTGCCGGAGGTCTTGCGACTCCTTTGTGAGCGGCTGAACGCCGGACGCGCTATCCTTTTGGAGACAACCCCGACGAAAGCAACCAACACCCAATTGTACTTCCAGCGTATGCTCGAAGTACCGGTGCAAGGTGAGCCGGTGGAGCACAATATTCCGCGCCTGCTGCTGCGGAAAAAGTTCCCGCAAAGCGACCTGAAAAAATGGCTGAATGACCTGGTGACGGTTTCGAAAAAGATCGCGGCTTCCCCTACTGCTCCCGAAACAGATCAGGGCATCTGGGCGATTGCCGGCGAAGCAGACGCTGCCCGGAAATTGAAATCAGACCGGGTTAGCAGTACCATTATCAAATTGTTGGGGGTATCCTTTTCTTCTTTTGTCTTTTTTCCGCTGGTCCAGAAGGAAACCCTGTGGGGCATGTTGTTTTTTTCTTCTCAACAAACCAAACCCTGGGATCCGCAGGCCGTGATGTTGGCCCGTACCAATGCGCTGGTGATCACCAACTTTTTTGCCCGACAGTACCAGAGCAACCAGGAATTACTGCACCGCGAATTCCTGATTCATGGACAGAAGCCAGCGGAAAAAACCAACCCGCCAACGACCCTACCCAGCCAGGACAACGAGGCCGTTGGTCCGCCCGCTAATGTAGTGACCGAGCAGCCGCTCAATCATTTGATCACCAGCACGATTCCCGATTTTATCTTTTTGGTGGACATCGAACTCGGGAAGGCGATCTATTCCAATACGGACATTTTCCTCGGCTACAATATTGCCGAAGCTGACGACCCCCTGGATATTTTCACGGGAAAAATCCACCCCGATGACCAGGCAGAAGCCATCGGCGAATTTTTATTTAAACTGCGCGATGCCCAGGACGGGGAAGTGGTACAGAGTGATTACCGGATGCGCCACCAGGACGGGCACTGGGTATGGATCAGCGAACGCGTCAAAGTTTTTCAACGCTTCCCCGACGGGATGGTCCGGCAGTACCTGTCGACGATGCAGGATGTGACGGAAAAGAAAATGACCTCGTTGAAAATTATCGAAAGCGAACAGCGTTACCGCAATTTTCTTTCCTACAGTTCCGAAGGCATTTATTACATCAACTGTGGCGAAGCCATCCCGATCAAACTACCCGCAGCACAACAAGTGGCTTTGTATGTCCGCAATGCCTTCTTCCAGGAATGCAATTGGGCGCTGGCCCAGATGTACGACTTCGCTAGCGCAGCCGATATCCTGGGTGTAAAGGTCAGCCAATTGGAGAAACGCCCCTATTATGCCACCAGTCCGGCTGCTTTTCAAGACCTGATCAACCAGCAATACAAGGTGGAAGGGATCGAAACCCAGGTGCAGGCAGCCGATGGCAGCACCCGCTATTTCCTCAACCAGGCGGTGGGCATTATCGAGGGCAACCACCTGGTGGGGGTGTGGGGCGTTCAACGCGACATCACCCCCAAGCGCAAGGCCCAGCAAGCCCTTTACGAAAGCGAACTGCGGCTTTCAGCGATTATCCAGGATACCCAATTGGGCATCTGGGAATGGCTGCCCGCGACCAAAAAGATCCAGGTCAACGACATCTGCCTCGCACTCCTTGGCCTAAAAGGCCAGGACTTGGTTTTGGACGAGACGCAGTTTATTGAACTGGTCGATCCGGAAGACCTCCCGATACTCAGAGAAGCCATAGATTTCCACCTCAACCAGGCCACCGAAAACTACCAGGTTGATATTCGCATGGGAATCGCTGAGGGAGAACGTATTTGGGTTCAATTACACGGCCGGTTGGTAGAAAAAGATGACCAGGGTGAGCCCAAACGCTTCTCCGGTACCCTGCTGGATATCCACCAACTCAAGATCGCCGAACTGTTGTTGGCCGAAGGGGAAGCCCTGCTCAAAGCCGTGCTCAACGGGATGCCCGATACCAAATTGCGGATCAATTCCACGGGGACCATTTTAGCCGTTTACGCAGCCAGCTACCAGGATACCGGTTTGCCATTCTCGCTTCCGGAAGTGTTGGGCAAAAAGCTGGCGGAGGTGCTGCCGGTGTTTGTCGCCAAAGGGCTGCTTTTTAATGCCCAAAAGGCGTTGAGCACACAAACCCTCCAAACTTTTGAATTCCTGAACACCCACAACGATAAGCTCCATTTTTTTGAAGCGCGCGTGTCAACCGTAAATGAAGCGGAGACCCTGATCATTCTGCGTGACATTACCCCCTTGAAAATGGCCGAAAAAGCCCTCACGGAACAAGTTTATAAATACGACCAAAAAAACCGGCAGTTGGAAAAGTACATCGAATCCAATTTGCAACTGGAAAACTTTGCCTATATCGCTTCTCACGACTTGCGGGAGCCCATCCGTACGATGCGTACCTTCGGCCAGTTTCTCAAAAAACGAATTGGTAGCCAACTGGATAAAGACAGCAGCAGCCACCTGGAATTTATTATCTCCAGTGCCAATCGGATGAACCAGCTCATCGAAGACTTGCTGACGTACTCCCGGGTCAATACCGATCCGATGATTCGCGAAGCGATCAACACCGTCAGCTTTTTGGACAACATTGTGGCCAACCTGCAATCGACCAAAGCAGAAGCCAACGCCAGGATTATTATAAAAAATATGCCCTCGTCCATTTACGGAAGTGTCGTCAGGATCCAACAAGTTTTCCAGAACTTAATTATCAATGCCATTAAGTTTCGGCGGCCAGGCGTACCCCCCGAGATCATTATCGAAAGCAAGGAAACAGCTTCGCACTGGCAATTTTCAATAGCCGATAATGGCATCGGGATCGAGGAAGAATTCCACGAGCAGATCTTCGTTATTTTCAAAAAGTTACACAACCACGAAGTCTATCAGGGTACCGGCATTGGCCTGGCGCTGGTGAAGCGCATCATCGCGCAACACGGCGGAGAAATCTGGCTGGAATCCTCGCTGAACAAAGGCACCACTTTTCACTTTACTTTATTGAAATAAAGCGGCCGGTCGACAGCATTGGGCAGACCGACCCGTTCTTCACAGTTTCACCTGCATACGCAATGCGCGCAAGCCGAGTACGCCTTGCAACGGCGCCAACTCAAAATCCTCGGGCGGATCGGTAATAAAGCCCTGGTGCAGCAGGTAACTGGCGTAGTGTTCGTATTCCTGGCGGTCTTTTTCCTGTAGGTACACCATGGCTACGTGGCCCGGCTGGGTAATGCGTTCGCCCGTAGTGGCAATCACTGCTTTATCAATCCGCTTTTTCAGAATTTCGTACCGCACGTTGTAGGCCCCGTCTACATCGAAGCGTTTCTCATCCATCCGAAAACGGATGGACAGCGGCGAAGTATAGGCAAAAACCAATTGGGCGGTAGTGAGAGGTTCGGGCCACTCGTGTCGTTTTTCTTCTACCCGACGGGTAATTTCGCACATCTGAATCAATTGCGACAACCGGAAATTTCGCAGGTGAATATCGCTGAATACTCCTTTTTTTCGCAGCAGCGACTCGCCCAGGTACAAGTTGTATTCTACGCCGTCCGTCTTGTACCGTTCGAAGTAGTGGGGCAGGATTTTTTGCAGCGCTTCATCTTTACTATCGAGGTAACACCCAATCAGGTCATTGACCGCTTCGACGCTCTTTTCGTAGCGCTGGCGCTTATCGTACACGATGCCCAGGTCTTTGTCCAGCAGTTGAAAGTATTGGTTGCCCGCCGGTACCAGGCTCCGGTATTCCCGCATGAGCTGCCGCAGCAGCGGGTGGATCTCCTGGTGCATGAATTCGACAATCCGGGTTTCATCGCTGGAATTGTAGGCATCCTGCAGGTGGGGCAGTTCGCTGTTCAATTGAAAAAGCGCCTGGTTCACCAGGGGAAAATTCACGACCTCCTGGCTTTGTGACAACACCGCCCGGGCAGCTTTGATATCGGTGATCAGGTCGGCCCGGATCGCTTCGTTGCGCTTCAGGGAGGAACCGACAATGTCGGCCTGTCCGTACAAGGGGTAGACATCCTTGAAAACAATGGCGTTTCCCCGGGCGTTGGTATTGCCCTGGGAGCGGGCCTCCAGGATGTTAAAAGATTCCTCAATGAATCGCCATTCCACGCTTTCGTGCAGGGCCGTATACTGTTCCCGGATGATGGCTTCAATGGCGTTGTCGACCTCCTCGCGGCTGCGTTGCACTGCCGTGCGGAACAGCCCGACAATTTCCTTGAATTTGAGCTCGGTGAAACTGTGCAATCCGTAGGCGTGCCGGGAACCCAACTCGACGATACCGATCACGTTGTCTTCGTTATCCAGGAGGGTGGTCACGATCAGCGCCCGTAAGCCCTGTGCCAGCAAGCGCTCCTCGAGCTCGGTCTTGTGCTTGAGCTGTGCTACATCCTCCACCAGCAAAGTTTCCCGAAACTGACAGGCCTTTTCGTAAATACTGCCCTGGTAACGCTCGTGGAGCAGATCAGGAATTTCTTGGCTCAAGAAATCAAAACGTATTTTATACTGGTGGGCGACGGCGCGTTCCCGGGGGTAATCAATGGCGGTAATGCCCAGCCGCAGATCCGGAATACCCAGATAAATCTGCATCAGCGTCTCCAACTCCTGGACATTGGCCTGATCCAGCACGGCTTCACGACTCAGCAGGTGATGTTTGATCTGCGACAGCGCCTCTTCCGTGGTAATATCCAGCATATTCACCATAATGAAACCCTGAAACTCGAAACTTTCAATGGGCAAGGCCTTCAGCCAGCGCTCCGTATCGTAGATATTGGACAACAGTTCGTTAATTTCCTGCTGGCTAAGCTCCGGGCGTTCGCCGGTCAGCTTAACGTCCACGTAGGAGGTGTCCATATGGGCTTTGTAAAACCGGGGCAACAACTCGTCTTTCTCCTTAATCGTGATTTGTATGGGTGGATCAATGGCCAACTTTTGCCCGTAGAACTTATTCAGAATCATGCTCCCCGCCTTAACCAGGGTAGCGCAGAAGAGAATATTATCCGTCCGGTTGAGCTCGTACTCGACATCACGCTGATGCAACAATTGCACCAGCCGGGGGCTGATATAGATGTCGTCCATCGAAAATGGTCGGGAAATTTTGGTCAGGTACTGGTCAGAGGCATAGGTAGGCACCACAAAACTGAGAATCAAATCGACCAGCTCGCGGTGCTCTTCTAGCAGGTCGAGTTGGTCGATGGGCTCGTACAACGCGGGCACTTCCTGCAACCGCTGCAGGAGCTCGCGGGCAAAAACCGCTGTTCCCCCTTGTTCCTTTGCGATCCGTTCTATTGCCACCAGCAAAGGGGCGAGCGACAAGCGACTGGGGAAAGGTAACGTGAAGGGAGAAGCTGCCTTCTCCGTAAACATTTTTCCTTCCATCAATGGTGCAGAGCGATTGGCAATAGGTGACGGCATAATAAAGGTTTTTCTGATGTAACAACACCAATTTTCAATAAGTTACAAAAAATCCTTCATTGCCCATTGGGTGGGCAGGCTAAAGCGACTGACAGGGAACGTCATTTTTTTTCCTGCCATCACAAAATTTGTCCCCGAGTCGGAAAAAGGCCCGGTGGATGCAACGTTTCCAAAGTGCGCCTCGTCATTAAACGAAATTGTATCCAAAACCACAGCGCATTTTTCAGTCGCTGACAAAACCCGATTAAATGAAAAATTTAGTGCAAATGCTGGTGCTCGCCAGTGTACTTTTTTGCAGTAGCTACGTCCAGGCAGCACCCCTACCGACCTCCCCCGGCGACCTCCTGGTCAAGTTGGTCCCACAAGCCGACAACCTGCTTTTGCTGCGTTTGTCCAACCTGCAACAAGCCAATACAACGGTCACTTTAATGAACCTGGACGGGGAAACTTATTTCAACCGCCAGATCCACAAGCACAATGGCTATCTCCTGAAAATCAACCTGGAAAATGCCCCTGAAGGGCGTTATGTCCTGCGCGTCAGCCAAAAAGGCGAGGTAGCCACCCGGGTCATCTACAAAGGCTCGGACCAGGTGCTGGTGAGCTACAACAACGATTAGCACAGCGCCAGCACGTAAAAAAGCCGCAGCGAAGAAATTCGCTGCGGCTTTTTTTGTTTCCGTTGTTTAGGGGTCGGCAAAAACTACGGGCGTTGGAACACCAACTCACCGGCCAGGTTGAAGCCCAGGACGAGGCGACGGTCATTGTTAATTAAAAACACCAGCGTACCCCGCTCGGTGCCGCAAGCGGCGCGGAAGGTGCTCGCCGGGAAATTGGCCGCCAGGTGAGCCGCTACCTCCGCTGAAAGTTCGTCGCGGGTGAGGCTGTTACAACGGCGGGTACAGTGTTCCAGTGGATTGACTTCGGCCAGGATGTTGCCTTCGGCGTCGAAGGCCAGCACCAGGTTGCGGTTGAGCAGGAGGAGGAAGCGATCGTCGCGAAACGCTGCCCGGCGGATGGTCTGATCCGGGTATTCGGCTGCTACGTAGGCCGTAATTGCAGCGGGCAGCTCGGCGATATCAAACGCGAACGGGCCATCGGGTACCCCGTCGCCATCACAGTCGTGCTGGCCACCGTGGCCACGCATCCAGCGCGCCAACCGCCGACAGGGACCCTGGGGGTGATTGCCGCCAAACGGACCGTTGAGCCGCAACTCGCCTTCGAACTCAATATCCCGGCCGCGGATCGTAAAGAACAGGTTTTCGCCGTTGCCGAGCACAACGCGGTAGCCTTTGTCTGCAGCGACCTCCACAGTTTCAATATAGGTATCAAAGTAGTTGTCGGTGATGTATTTTTGGCTGGTCGCCGGCAGATTTTCCGGCGTAGTGGCCACCAGGCTGTTGGCCGTGACAATTTCCGCTACCAGGGTATTATCGTCGGCGGTTTCTTCTTTTTCACAGGCCATGATCGCGAAAACCAGGAGGACCAGGGGGAGCAACATTTTCATCTGCTTGAACATAAGGTTATTATTTTTAGGAATTAAATAATGCTTTGCCCTATTGGTAAGCATCCCGCCAAAAGGTTGCCTGTGAGGTGAACATTTATTTCCCCACAAAACGCAAAGCACCCGAAACCAGGGTAATCACCACCGGGCTTTCGCCCAAAAATTCCCCGTCGGCTTCAACGGCGATCTTATCCTCGCCTTGCGGCAGGACCTCGACCCTGGTGGTGTGCGCCAGGACCGCCGGCTGGTAGCTGGCGATGCGGCCCCCGTAGAAGCGAAAAGAATTGACGATCACGGCCAGGCGGCTCACCTGCTCCACAAAGGTAAGGGCCAGATCAGGGCCGTCGGGCTGGGCGTGGGGGACGAATTGCATACCGCCACCCGAAAAGCGGCCGATACCCACGTTGATGGTGTAAAAGGCCCGTGTTACGGTTTTGCCGTTGTACACCAGGCTGCCCCAGGGCGGGGTGTACTGGAACAGGCACCGGAAAGTGGCCCAAAAGTAGAAGAGGCGGGCGGGCAGGGCGGAATGCCGGTTCTGCAGGTAGCGAACAACATAGGCATCGTATGCCAGGCCTGCCACATTCAGAAAATAAACGGTTCGCGGTGCTTGCCGGTTGGTAAATTCGATCTGGCCGAGGTTTTGCTGGTGAATGTTGCCGTTTAGAAAAGCGGCCCGCCAGGCTGGCCAGGCCCGGGGAATGCCGTGCGATTTGATCCAGTCGTTGCCCGTGCCGCAGGGGAGCAGCGCAAAGGTAATCGCGGTGGACGGTACCGTGGATTGCTGCATAATGGCATTAACAACCTGATGGGCCATCCCGTCGCCACCCACCGCCATAATGTGCCGAATCCCCTGGCTCACCGCCGCCGCTACCAGGGCCGTGGCCGCGCCCCTGGCCGTACTGACCTGGAACTCCGCCAGGGGTAACAGTTCAGCAATGCGGCTCTTCAGCAACGGCCAGTGTTCCTGGATATTTCCACTGCCCGCCCGTGGATTTACGATCACTAACCACCGAACTTGCAGGTGAGATGCGCTAGTATTTTGTATCATTGTGTGAAAATTATCCGGTATCCCCTAAAAATACACCCTTATCGTGACAAATATTCTGGAAATTAAGAACGTGACCAAACGCTACGGCAACAAAATTGCTGTTGACCACGTGAGTTTGTCGGTACCACAAGGTTGTATATTTGGGCTATTGGGGCCGAATGGGGCCGGAAAAACATCGCTGATCAGGATGATCACAACCATCACCCGCCCCGATACCGGGCAGATCCTGCTGGGCGGCGAAGCCCTCCACGGCAATCATCCCCGCCAAATAGGTTACCTGCCCGAGGAACGGGGCCTGTACAAAAAAATGAAAGTCGGTGAACACCTCATGTACCTGGGGCAATTGAAGGGGCTGAGCCGAAAAACCGCCGACGCCGCCGCGCGCCGGTGGTTGGAAAAACTGGATTTGCTCGACCGCTGGGACCACGCCGTGGAGACCCTCTCCAAAGGGCTGCAACAGCAGATACAGTTCATTGCTACCGTCATCCACGAACCCCGCCTGCTCATCCTCGACGAACCGTTCTCGGGGCTGGACCCCGTCAACACCAATCGCCTGAAGGCCGAAATCCGCCTGCTGCACGAACAAGGTGTGAGCATTATTTTTTCTACCCACCGCATGGAACAGGTCGAGGAAATTTGCGAATACATCGCCCTCATCAACGTGGGTAAGAATGTGCTGCAAGGCGAGGTCAACGAAGTGCGCGAGCGCTACAAACAACACCACTTCCAACTCAGCTACCGGGGCGATTTACCCGACAGTTTTGCCGATCAGTTTCAAATTGTTGCCAACGGCCGGCAGACGGTCACCCTGGCAGGTAAAGCAGGTGACAACGCCAACGTGTTATTGCCCCAGATTCTCGGCACCGGCGTCCAGATTCAAGCTTTTGCAGAAGTGTTGCCGAGCTTGAACGATATTTTCATTCAGGTAGTGAGAACACCCCAGGAGGCAGCCCTCGAAAAAATATAAACCCCATGCAACAGTTAAAACTCATTATTTCCCGAGAATACTGGACGCGGGTTCGGCGAAAATCCTTTCTGGTCGCCACCCTGGTCACGCCCCTGGCTTTCGGTATTTTCGTCGTCGTTGTTAATTATATCCTCCAGTATAAAAGTGCGGAAACCGTCCGCATTGCGGTGATTGACGAAGGGGGTATTTTTGCCGGCGGTATTGCCGACGAAGACAATATCTACTTCAAACTGATTACGACCGACCTGGACAGCCTAAAGACCAACTTTGCTGATTTTGACTACGACGGCATCCTCGTCACCCCGGCGCTCGGCGACCTCAACCAGGTGCGCTACAACGCCAAATACTACACCAACGAGAAACTGACGCTCGCCCTGGAACCCATCCTGGCCGACCGCCTGCGCACCGCGCTGCGCAAGCAAAAAATTGCCCAGCTCAACCTGGATGAACGCAGCCTGAAGGCCCTCGATAGCCAGATCGACATCGAGCCGGCCCCCATCTCGCCCGAGTCGATGGTGGGTACCCCGCTGGCTGGCCGTATCGCGGCGGTCATCGGCATGGTCATGGCCTTTTTCATGTACACCACCGTTTTCATCTACGGCATGATGGTGATGCGCAGCGTCATGGAAGAAAAAACCAGCCGAATCGTCGAGGTGATGATCTCATCGGTTCGGCCATTCCCCCTGATGCTCGGCAAGATTATCGGGGTAGGGCTGGTGGGCCTGACCCAGGTGTTGGCCTGGGCCATCCTGGTTCCGCTTATGCTCATTGGGGTCAACCTGCTGTTCGGCTTCCAGATGGACAGCAGCAGCCTGGCCGACGCCCCGCCGGAACTGGCGGGCATGGACACCGAACTCCTGGTGGCCCAGGTGATGACCGAATTGGGCTCCTTCAACTGGTGGCTGATCCTGCCGCTCTTTCTGCTCTACTTCCTGGGTGGCTACTTCATGTACGCTGCCCTTTTCGCCGCCGTTGGTTCGGCCATGGGCGATGACCTCGGGGAAGGACAATCCCTCACCATTCCGATTACCATCCCCGTTATTCTCGCTTTTTACATCACCATCGCCGCCATTCAGTCCCCCAATTCCGGGCTGGCGGTCTGGGCTTCTTTTTTTCCGTTGTTTTCCCCGATCGTGATGCCTTCCCGCTTGCCTTTCGATCCGCCGTGGTGGCAGATCACGATCTCGCTACTGCTGCTGCTCGGCACCTGCGTGGGCCTGATCTGGCTCTCGGGGCGCATCTACCGGGTAGGTATCCTGCTCTACGGCAAAAAAGTGACGCTCTGGGAAATGGGAAAATGGATTTTCAGAAAATAAGGGGCGAAAAAACACCTTAATCGCTTTATGGCCAGCTCCCTACATCGTTAAATAATTATGCCTCATCTTGTTGTAGCTTCTCAGAACCCGGTTAAAATGGAAGCCGCCCTGCGGGGATTCCAGGAAATGTTCCCCACGCAGCAATTTACGGTTACTGGCGTGGGGGTACCCTCCGGCGTGAGCGACCAACCGCTGGGCAGTGAAGAAACCTACCAGGGCGCCTGGAACCGGCTGCAGGCGGCCCGCCAGCAACACCCCTCTGCCGACTACTGGGTAGGCATCGAAGGTGGAAACATCATCACGGGTTCCGAAATGGAAGTTATGGCCTGGGTACTGGTACAGTCGGCCACCCAGTTTGGCAAGGCGCGGACGGCGGGCTTCTTTCTGCCGCCGAAAATCGTCGACCTCATCCAGGAAGGTCACGAGCTGGGGCACGCCGACGACCTGGTTTTTGGCGTACAAAATTCCAAACAGACGGGAGGTTCTTCGGGCTTGCTCACCGACGGTGCCGTAGACCGCCTGCGCTTTTACGTACCGGCGGTTATCTTAGCGTTAATTCCATTTTTAAAACCCACGCTCTACCCGCCGACCTCCGCGTAGCGGGATGCCGGCTACAGCCTATTTGGCTTAGACTATACTTAGCCCTTGTTGGCTAACTGCCCGCAGGCAGCGTCAATATCTTTGCCCCGGCTGCGGCGCACGGTAACCATGACGCCGCGTTCCCGCAGGTAGCGGGCAAAGTCGTCGATCCGATGTTCGGAGGCTTTCTGGAAGTCGGCGCCATCGATGGGGTTGTATTCAATAATATTCAACCGGACGGGGAAGCGCTGGCAGAGTTTGAGCAGGTTGCGCGCATCGTCGAGGCTGTCGTTAAAATCCTGGAAGGCAATGTATTCGTAGCTGATGCGGTTGCCCGTCTGCTGGTAGAAATAGGAGAGGGAGTCCATCAGCACAGCCAGGTTGTTTTGCTCATTGATGGGCATGATCTCGTTGCGTTTGTCGTCGTCGGCAGCGTGCAGGCTCAGGGCCAGGTTCACTTTGGTGGCGTCGTTGGCCAGGCGTTCAATCATCTTGGCAATGCCCGCCGTGCTCACCGTGATCCGGCGGGGCGCCATATTCAAGCCCTCGGGGGAAGTAATTCTTTCGATACTCTCCAGCATTGGCCGGTAAGCCAGCAAGGGTTCGCCCATGCCCATGTAGACAATATTGGTGAGGGGGTGGCCAAATTTTTCCAGGGCCTGGGCATTGACCAGCACCACCTGGTCGTAGATTTCAGCGGCTTCCAGGTTGCGGTGGCGTTTCATCTGGCCGGTTGCGCAAAACTTACACGTCAGGCTGCAGCCTACCTGGCTGGACACACAAACGGTGAAGCGGTTGTCTTCGGGTACAGGGATGAGCACCGATTCGATCAGGTGGCCATCATGCAGGCGAAAACGGGACTTAATGGTGCCGTCGGCGCTGTGCTGGACCTTGTCTTCGGTGATGGTATTGATAACGTAGGATTGCTCCAGTTGGTCGCGGAGTGCTTTGGAGAGGTTGGTCATCTCCGCAAATGACCGCACACTTCTTTTCCACAACCACTCGTCGATTTGTTTGGCCCGAAAAGAGGGTTCCCCCATCCCCTCGACAATGGCCAGGAGGTCGGTGGGGGTGAGTTGCCGGATATCTAATTTGATTGAAGCAGTGCTTTCCATGGGGCAAAGTTACGGGAATAAAGTAGTTGGACGGAAATAAAGCACCCAACTTTCGCCAGGAGCTATTACTTCTAACATAAAAAATGCCCGATTCCTGAGAAAGAATCGGGCATTCGGGTTACCGGCCAGCGCTGGCCGGCAGTATGCATTTAAAAAAGGTGTTTTATTCCTTGTCTAAACGAAACTCCTGAATAATCGTTTTTCCGGCCGTGGTCGTCAGGTAAAGGTACACCCGGTAGGTGCCACCCGAGGTAACCAGGTTGCCGATGACATACTGCGAATCGCTGCTCCGGGAAGCTCCCTGGTGCATTTCCGTAAAAGAGTTGACCTTGTTCTGGGTGAGGAAGCGGCGTACCTTCTGTACCGCTTGCGCTTTATTGTAGATACCTTCTTCCTCGAGAATAGATAACTCAATGGATTCATCGAAATAATTGCTCAACGTTTCCACATCACCACTGTTCAACGCTTTGGTGATCAGTGGCATACCGGCTTGCGCCAGGGCGAAGAGCGGGGAAAATGCGAGCAAAAACAATAACTGTTTCATAACCATGTTTTTGAGCCAACAACCTTGCGGTTATCAACGATGCTTACTAATTAGACGAAATGGAACCCTAAAAGTCACACATCGCCACTATCCGAGGCAGTTTGAATGGTTGCTGTAAACCTGGCAAGGGTGATTAAGCCAATAAATTCGTGAGCTAAAACGCAGCGGAAATGTATTTAATTGCCTTAACTAAAAACAAAGATAGTGCGTTTGGGGGGGATAGTTACAACTTTAACTTTGTGTTAAACATCCACTAAGGTTGTATCTTTGGCGTTCTTTGCATCCATAATACCGGAAAAAATGAGCACAAAAAAAGCAATGCTAGTGATTCTCGATGGTTGGGGACTGGGTCCGGTACCCGCTGCCGATGCCATCGCCCAGGCCAATACCCCCGTTTTTGACCACTTGTGGAAGCATTTTCCACACAGTACCCTGGTCACCTATGGCGAAGCCGTAGGGTTGCCCGAAGGACAGATGGGCAATTCGGAAGTGGGCCACCTCAACATCGGTGCCGGTCGCGTCGTTTACCAGGAATTGGCGCGGATCAACAAAGCCGTCCGTACCGGAGAGTTGGCGCGCAACGAAAAGCTCCAGGCGGCCATCAAATACGCCAAAGCGGAAGGCAAAGCCATTCACCTCATGGGCCTGGTCTCGGACGGTGGGGTGCATTCGCACCTCCAGCACCTGCTGGCGCTCGTAGACATCATTGCTGCTGCCGGGCACGAGCAAACCTATATCCACGCGTTCACCGATGGCCGCGATACCGATCCGCAAAGTGGCAAAGGTTTTCTGCAAACCCTGCTCCAGCACCTGCCGGGCAAGCATGCCCACCTGGCGACGGTCATTGGCCGCTATTTCGCCATGGACCGCGACCAGCGCTGGGAACGCATCAAGTTGGCTTACGACCTCATCGTCAAAGGCGAAGGCGAACCCGTGACCGATGCGCTGGCCGCACTCCAGGCCCGCTATGACCAGGGCGAAACCGATGAGTTCATCCAGCCCATGGTCATCCGCGATCCAGCCACCGGACTCCCTCCTCACCTCCAGGACGGTGACGTGCTGCTCTGCTTCAACTTCCGCACCGACCGCCCCCGGCAGATCTCGGAAGTGCTGACCCAGCGGGATTTTTCGGAATTCGGCATGAAAAAATTGGCGGTACACTACCTGACCATGACCCGCTACGACGAAAAATTCACCAACCTGGAAGTCCTCTTCGAAAAAAGTGACCTGACCCAGACCCTGGGGGAAGTGCTCGCCGCCAACGGCAAAACCCAGGTGCGCATCGCCGAAACCGAAAAATATGCCCACGTGACCTTCTTCTTCAACGGCGGTCGGGAGGCACCTTTCCCCAACGAACGGCGCCTCCTCATACCCTCGCCCAAAGAAGTGGCCACCTACGACCTGAAGCCCGAAATGAGTGCCGAAGGAATTACGGAAGCCATCGTGGCCGACATCAAAGCCAACCAGCCTGATTTCATCTGTCTCAACTTTGCCAATGCCGACATGGTGGGCCACACCGGGGTTTTCGCGGCCGCTATCCGTGCCGCCGAAACCGTAGATCGCTGCCTGGGGCAGCTCCTGGAAACGGGGCAGGAATTTGGCTACGAAGCCATCATCATTGCCGACCACGGCAACTCTGACTACCTGCGCAACCCCGATGGGTCGCCCAATACCGCCCACACCATGAACCCCGTGCCCTGCATTTACGTGCATAACCGGGATCAGCAGTTGACGGTGCACGATGGCAAGCTGGCCGATGTGGCGCCTACCCTCCTCTGGATGATGGGCTTGCCGGCACCAGCGGAAATGGATGGCGAAGTACTCATCCACCAGCTTTAAGCAAACTCCTGCGCTGCCTGCTTTTGTTGACCACCATCACCAAAATGGGCAGCGCACCAGCTAACAACGACCATGACCAAATTAATACCAGCAGCGGCCCTCTTAATTGGCCTGCTGGGGGCCTGTAGCAGCAATGCCCCCGAGACCACGAAAAAGAACGCCGCGACGGATACCTTCTTCTCCCTCGCCAACTTTTTTGACCAGGAGGCAACCCGCCTGGATTCCCTGCAACCGCGCCTGCGCAAGCACGTCCGCATGAACGAAGAAGAGGAGGAAAAAATATTGGAAAACGTGGACTTTGGCGCCGAACTGGCCCTCTTTCGCGGTTACGATATCAACCGCAAATCGTGGGTGGATAAATACCAGGCCGACTCGGTGTACCTGAACGGCAACCTCCAACGGATCGACTACCAGGCGCGCGAACCCGACCTGACGACCCAGGAACTGCACATCGAATTTGATCCCACGGGTAAGGTGGCCGCCATCACCATTGTGGGGCAGAGCGCTACCTTCCTGGCCAGCAACAACAACTGGTTGCACTACACCACCAACCAGGGCTACACCATCAAAACCGAACAAAAGAATCGCGCCGCCGAAACGGTCAATATCCTGATCGAAGGCGAATTCATGGCCCCTGAATAGCTGGTGGTGGAAAGCTGGTCTTCCGGATTATCACCAGGATAATCCGGAAGCCGCGTAAACGAGGATTGTTGACAATTCTTGCAAAAGTGTTCATAGTGCCAGGAACTAAAATGTTCCTTCACGTAATGAATTGCCAAATTTATAGTATCGCAAATATATTAAAATTAAATAAATTAAAAATTACTATAATGTATTATTTAATTTCTCCGCTATGAAAAATGTCACCTACTACTTGCTACTCGCCGGGGTCACAATACTTGGCCTACAAACAGGTTGCACGCCATCCGCTCCCGAAGCGACAACCTGGCACTTCACCGCGGTACCGCTTCCGGCGGCGGCCAACGGGGGAGAATCCCGCTTTTTCCAAACGGCCGGAGGCATGACCTGGCTCAGCTGGGTAAGCTACCTGGACGACAGCACCGATGTGCTCCAGTATGCGCCCTGGCAGGCCGACGGTTGGGGACCCGCCAGCACCATCAGCCAGGGCCACGATTGGTTCGTCAACTGGGCCGACTTCCCGGCGCTGAGCAGTTTTCAGGAAGAACCCGACCACCTGGTGGCCCACTGGCTCCAAAAAAGCGCAGCAGGCACCTACGACTACGACATCAAGATCAGCCTTACCGACCCTACCGGCCAGCAGTGGCTAGCGCCACAAACCCTGCACCGCGATACTTTTCCCGCCGAGCACGGCTTTCTCAGTTTCGTGTCGCAACCCGGCCACGTGCAGGCCGTCTGGCTGGACGGGCGCCAGGCCAAAACGGACGGACCGATGAGCTTGCGGACGGCCAAAATAAGCCCGGCAGGCCAGGTATACGACACCCTCGCCCTCGACCGGCGGGTGTGCGACTGCTGCCAGACGGCGGCCGTAGCTACCCGCAAGGGGTTGCTGGTGGCCTACCGCGACCGGTCGGAGACAGAAATTCGAGACATTTCGCTGGTGCGGGAAACGGCTACGGGGTGGTCTGCCCCCTACCAGGTGCATCCCGATGGTTGGAAAATTGCCGGCTGCCCGGTCAACGGCCCCAGCCTGGCCAGTTTCGGCGATACGGTGGCCCTGGCCTGGTTTACCGGCGCGGTGGATAGCGGCGCCGTGTACCTGAGTTTTTCGACGGATGGCGGCACCCATTTTGGTCCGCGCCTCCAACTCAACGAACGGGCGACCCTGGGACGGATCGCGACGGCCTTTACCCCCGCAGGCAACCTGGTGGTGGTGTGGCTGGAAAGCCAGGGTACGGCCGCCGTGCTGCGCCTACAGGAAATAACCCCCGCCGGCAAGACCTATCCCATTGTCGACGTCGCGCCCATGAGCGTGGCCCGCGCCAGTGGCTTTCCGCAGGTGGTGGCCCTGGCCGATGCGCTGCTGGTCAGTTATACCGACGTGGATGAAGACGGGAATAGTGGTGTGGTAACGTTGTGGGGGGTGCGGTGAGG
>PZPC01000080.1 GCA_003045895.1 Bacteroidota bacterium | reverse complement strand
AAAACCCTTCTCTGACATTTTTTGTGGTCAAGCTAAAGTAAAGATGAAAAGCGACTGGTAAGGAGCGTCATCTTTGCTTTCGATTGACCTCCAACACAAAAAAAGTCAGAGAATCATAAAAAGGTCAGGTGCGACCCCGCTAGGGTCGGAAAGAACTGGCGGTGTTAGGGCTAACATAATTTGACCGCGCTGCGGTCATTTTTTAGGACCTCGGAGCTACTCCCCAAACTGCTCCCGCAATAAGGTTTCCAAAAATGCCTGGTCCTGCTCATCAAAAGAACCTTCCTCCGTGCTGTCGACATCGAAGACGGCGATGAGTTGGTGCTGCGCATCAAAAACCGGCACGACGATTTCGGAGCGCGAGTTGGGGTCACAGGCAATGTGTTCGGCGCCCTGCACCAGCGCGTGGGTATCGGCCACCACCTGCGTAGTCCCCGTGCGCGCGGCCTTGCCGCAGACGCCCCGCCCGAAGTCGATGTGCAGGCAGCCCAGGGTGCCCTGGTAAGGCCCGACGGTGAGCCGCCCCTGGTTTTCGAGGTAAAACCCCACCCAGTAATAATAAGGCAGGTAGGTCTTGAGCAGGCAGTTGATGGTCACCATCTTCAGGATCAGGTTGTCTTCACCCAGAAGGTTGGCGCGGATGGCCTGGCCAGCCTGTTCGTAAGCCGCCCGTTTTTCAGCAGCCGTCAGGTTCACCGATGGTTTAATGAAGTAGGGCATTTCGGCGGTAGCGGACATGGCAGTAGGTTGAGGTGGGAAGTGGGAGGTTGGAAATCGGAAATCGGCGGTCGGAGGTGCGAGGTCGGAGGTGCGAGGTCGGAAGTTGGGGAAGCTTGCCCGGTTCAAAGAGCCGGGCAAGCTTCTCCGTTTCTAAATATGCAAGGCCCGATCGGCCGTAGCGGCCAGGGCCGCCTCCTTGAACGCTTCGGTATAAGTGGGGTGGGCGTGGCTCATGCGGGCAGCGTCTTCGGCTGAGGCGCGGAACTCCATCAGGGCCACCGCCTCGGCGATCATGTCGGCGGTACGGGGGCCAACCATGTGTACACCCAGGATTTCGTCGGTATCGGCGTGTGCCAGCACTTTGACCATCCCCTCGGTATCGGTACTTGCCCGGGCGCGGCCGAGGGCTTTAAACGGAAATTTACCCGACTTGTAGGGAATGCCCGCTGCTTTGAGTTGTTCTTCGGTTTGGCCTACCGCCGCCACTTCCGGCCAGGTATACACCACGCCGGGGATGAGGTTGTAGTTGATGTGGGGCTGCTGTCCGGCGATGGTTTCCACAACAAAGATGCCTTCTTCTTCGGCCTTGTGGGCCAGCATGGCGCCTTGGATCACGTCGCCGATGGCGTAAATGCCGGGCACGTTGGTTTCCAGGTGGCTGTTTACTTCTACGCGTCCGCGGTCGTCGGTCACGACACCTATGTTTTCCAGGCCCAGGTTGGCGGTGTAGGCCTGTCGGCCAATGGCCACCAGGCAGTAATCGGCCTTCAGTTCGAAGGTGTCTTCGCTGTCGCGCTTTTGCACTTTCACCGTCACGCTCCGGCTGGTGGCCTGCACATCGACCACTTTGTGACTCAGGTGAAACTTGACCCCCAATTTCTTGAGCGCCCGCATGAGTTCCTTGCCACAGTCTTTGTCCATGGTGGGGATAATGCTGTCGAGGTATTCCACTACTTCTACTTCGGTGCCGAGTCGCGCAAAAACAGACCCCAACTCCAGGCCAATGACGCCGCCGCCAATGACGACCATGCGCTTGGGCACCTTGTCGATATTCAGCGCTTCGGTAGAGGTGATGACCCGCTTCTTGTCGTAGTTGAAAGCCGCTGGGGTGATCGGCTTGGAGCCCGTCGCGATAATGGTTTTATCGGTCTCAATCTGCTCGCTGCTGCCGTCGTCCTTCGTGATTTTTATCGTGTGTTGATCCACAAAGGAACCGTGGCCATGGTAAACGTCTACCTTGTTTTTTTTCATCAGGAAGGCTACGCCCTGGCAGGTTTGGTCGACCACTTCGTTTTTCCGCTTGATCATCTGGGGCATGTCCACGGCCAGGTCTTTAATTTGGATGCCGTGGAGGGCAAACTTCTCGGCGGCGTTGTGGTAGTGCTCCGAAGAGTCGAGCAGGGCTTTGGAAGGGATACAGCCGACGTTGAGGCAGGTGCCACCCAGGGTGCTGTAGCGTTCAATGAGGGCTGTTTTCAGGCCCAGCTGTCCGGCGCGAATGGCCGCTACGTAGCCACCAGGGCCAGAACCGATAATCGTTAAATCGTATTTCATGAATCAAGTACCTTTTTTCGTCAGTTATTAGCCGGCGGTTCAATAGCAGGTTTTACCCGGGAGGGCAGGGCCTGGTATAGTAACCCGCTCGGTGGTATTATGGTTGGGTTATTTCCCGCGGTGTTTTCCTATTCCGCTGCCGGTGGCCGGTTGGCGCCACCACCACTACCGCCACCACCGCGGCGACGATTTTTGCGGCGGCGATTGCGGTTGCGGTTGCCGGAATTGCTGCCGCTATTGGCTGCATCACCTTCTTCTCCTCCGGTATTAACCGGTGGTTTGGGGGCGTCCGCCTGGTTTTCCGGCCGGGGGGCTTTCTTGCGGGGTGGACGCCTTTTCGACCGGTCGGCCTGCTCACCGGGCTCACCGGCCGGAGGTGCTGTTTTGCCGGTTGCCGGTTTGCCAGTTGCCGGTTTGGGCTTGTCCCGGTTGTCGGCGGGTGGCCGCGATCTTTCGCGATTGCCTGATTTTGCGCGTGGTTGTTCTGTTTGTTCGCTCCGGTCGCCGGTGTTTTTGCGGCGGTTGCTGCGCTTTTTCTTTTTCCGTTCTTCGGGCGGCAATTCAATGAAGCCCGTAACGTCGTCGCCGTAGCCGGGTTCGTCGTCTTCGTCTTCCTGGAGGGCGATGGCGAGGATGCCCAGGTCCAGTGGTTTTTCGCCTTTGCGGTTGAGCACCTGGATCTCCCGCACCTGTTCTACCGAGAGGGCGTACAGCTTGCCCCGGTTCTTGCTGTCGGTATAGGCGTAGAACATCAACTGCTTGAAGATGTCGGTCTTGATGAGGGTGGCCGTACCTGCTTCGGTGGAAATGCGTTCGGCGCGTTCGGGAAAAGCCTGCACGGCCTCCATATACGTGTCCAGTTCGTAATTCAGACAGCACTTCAGGCGACCACACTGGCCCGAAAGCTTGGCCTGGTTGATGGCCAGGTTCTGGTAGCGGGCGGCGGCGGTGGATACCGATTTGAAATCCGTCAGCCAGGTAGAACAACACAATTCCCGTCCGCAGGAACCAATGCCGCCAATGCGCGCCGATTCCTGGCGGGCACCGATCTGGCGCATCTCAATTTTTACGCGAAATTCCTTGGCGAAGTGCCGGATAAGTTCCCGGAAATCAACCCGCCCATTGGCCGTGTAGTAGAAGGTCGCTTTGCGTTTGTCTCCCTGGAATTCTACGTCGCCGATCTTCATGTCCAGGTCCAGGGTGCGGGAAATGGCGCGGGCGCGAATGAGGGTGTCGCGTTCCGCCATGCGGGCTTCGGCCAACCGTTCCAGATCGCGTTCGTTGGCCCGGCGGATGACGCTGTGCAGCACGTTGTCTTCCTTGAAGCGCTTCTTTTTCATTTGTAGGCGCACCAATTCACCCGAAAGGGAAATGCGACCAATGTCGTAACCGCCGCCAACTTCAACCACGGCCATATCGCCGGTGTAAACTTGTTGGTAGGTTTCTACCCGGTAGAAGCTTTTGCGGGCACCGTTTTTGAAACTTATTTCTACGATGTTGAATTCATCGACATCGGTAATATCCATCTGTGTGAGCCAATCAAAAGTGTTCATCCGGTTACAGCCGCCGGTAGCGCAGTTGCCTTTGCTACCACAGCCGCTGGGTGTTCCGTTTTCCACTGCCACACTACATCCTGTACATCCCATAAGTGTTATATATGTTGACTGGGGTTGTTCAACAGTTGGCCCGTTTTTTGGCCATTCCCTGGTGCCCAGTTAGCTGGTGGTTTTACCTGCGACGGACGTGCCCATGCTGGCCACGTCGTCAACGTTTAGCTGGCGAGGCCGAGTGCCTGACGAGCTTGTTGTTGTTCCTGGTAAAACGACCAATTTTTAATAATATGATGAATCTGGATACTGGTATCCAGGAATAATATTTTGGTGTGCGCGTTGCGCTCTACGTGCAAGCTGCAATCATCGAGGAGCCGTATCATGGCCGCCAGCTGTTCCAACCCCACTACCTTGGCCATGCCGATGGCCGTTTGCTTCTCGCGTTCGCGCAGCCGTACGGCCGACTCGCCTACGGTTTTCAGCACGAGAAACTCGCGCCAAAAGTGCAGGGCATAACGGAGGAAGTGTTTCTGGTTTTCACGGCCCAGCCCGGCAAAGCTATCTACCCATCCCACCAACTCCAGGGGCTGTCCTTTGTAACAACACCGCATCCAGTCGAGGAAGCGCAGCGCCTGGTCGTTTTCTTCTTCACCAGCCATCTTCAGGGCGTCGTTGAAGTTGCCAACGGCGAGTTGGGCAATGGCCTGGGCCTGGCCTTCGGTTAGTCCCTTGCGGTCCACCAGACCGGCCGTTACCTCCTCGTCGGACAGGGCGTTGATCTTGACCAACTGGCAACGCGAGAGGATCGTGTTGAGGATGAGTTCCTGGTTTTCGGCTACCAGCAGGAAAACGGTCTGGTCGGGGGGCTCTTCGATCAGTTTTAGCAGGCGGTTGCCCTCGATGCCCAGGTATTCCGGCAGCCACAAAACCATAATCTTGCGCGGGCTCTCAAAGCTTTTGAGGCTGAGCTTGCGAATGATACTGAGGCACTCTTCCTTGTTGATATTGCCCTGCTTGTTGTCGGCATCGATGTGTTGCAACCAGTCGTTGATTTCCAGGTAAGGATTTTCCGCTAAGGCCGCGCGCCATTTCGGCAGGAGGTTATCGGAAATTACGTTGGTTCCAACGGTGGGGAAGGAGAAGTGCAGGTCGGGGTGAATGAGCTTGGCCGTTTTCCGGCAATGGGTGCAGGTGTTACAAGCCTCAGCTTTTCCCGCCGCGTTCTCGCAGAGCAGGAATTGGGCCAGGGCCAGAGCCAGGGGCAGGCCACCACTGCCGGGGGCGGCAAGTAACAACAGGGCGTGCGGCAAACGATCCGTCCGGACCATTTGTCGGAAAAGTGCCTTGGGTTGTTCCTGTCCGATGACCGCTTCAAATAACATGCCCTGTTATTAACCGGGGGTAACTAAGGTCAGGATAGCACAAGATTTTACAAAAATACGACAGGATTAGGATCGCTTCTTTTATACAGGCGAAACAAGACAGGCATCCGCAATTTATATAGTGGACTTTATTCAGCTTGCTCAGAATAAAGTACCATTAATTGGATAAGCACACCGGATTGGGTGCGTTTATCCGTGGTTATCGTATTTCCAAAAATTTCCTGCACCCCTGAGGGAGATAGAAACCTACCGTGTTGTTGCATCACGAACCCAGCCAGCGGGCTGTGCTCGGATAAATAATTGGGTAAAAATAGAGTTTCCTGTGGCAATTGCAAAATATGTGCGTAAAATAGGTGGTGCGCGCGTAAAAAGATGGCGACCAACAGGAAATGACTTTGCCGAAGACCAACTTGGGTTGGATAGAAATGCCCCCCAGGTGGGAACGGAGCCTGTTTTTTCCAACCTATTGGAGAAAAAGTTGTTTGATCAGAAAATACCCTCCACACGTTTAAATATCCAACTATGCGTATCGCTGCCTTTCGCCGTGCCCACTTCAATGCTGCTCATCGCCTACACAACCCGGCGTGGTCGGCCGAAAAAAATACCGCAGTTTTTGGCTTGTGTAACAATCCCAATTACCACGGCCACAATTATGACCTGGAAGTAAAGGTGGTCGGGGAAGTAGACCCCGAAACCGGGTACCTGATCGACCTGAAAATCCTTAAAGACATCATCTGGGAAGAGGTCGAACAGCGCTTCGACCACAAAAACCTCAACCTGGATACCGAAGAGTTCCGTGACCTCAACCCCACGGCAGAAAACATCTGTTACGTGGTTTGGGAAAAGATTCGCGCCCGCCTGGACGATCGCTACGAGCTCGTCGTACGTTTGTGGGAAACCCCCCGAAACTACGTGGAATACCCCGCTTAGGGTACGCCGGCACGTCGCTTGAGATTTAGTTCGCGGCCAGATCTGCCCGCGAGATGTGGGGCGCTGGGGCTGCCCTCAACGATTTTGGCAGCCCCAGCGAACTCAAGCTAATTGCCCAAAATTTCCGCCAGCTTGCTTTCCAGTTGTTCGCCCCGCAGGCCGCGGGCGATGATTCTGCCTTCGGCATCCAATAAGACGGTGTGCGGGATCGACGTCACGCTGTACAACTGAGCCGCTTCGTTCTTCCAGCCTTTCAGGTCGCTGACGTGCAGCCAGTTCATCCCATCCTGTTCGATGGCCTGCAACCAGCGATCTTTGGTATTGTCGAGGCTGACGCTCAATATTTCGAAGCCTTTTTCTTTGTACGCATCGTACACCCTTTTTACGTTGGGGTTTTCGCGGCGGCAGGGGCCACACCAGCTGGCCCAGAAATCTACGAGTACCACCTTGCCGCGCAATTGAGCAAGGCTGAGGTCGCCACCAGCTGGCGTAGCTTGCGTGAAGTCGGGCGCTTCGCCGCCGACCACGAAGCTTTGCTGGCTTCTGATCTGACCAGCCAGATCGGCACAAGCCTGGGGATCCTGGCCAATAAAGCTGTCGATAAAACGCTGGGCGTAATGACCGAAGCTGGGGTGGTTGCGCTGCTTGAGGATGCTAATGATTCCTCCCAGGGCCAGTTTCTCGGCCATCGTCTGGCGGGGAACAGCCTTTAAGGCAGGGTCTACCGCGGCTTCAAACTGGGTGGCATCGGTAAATATTTGGCTCAGGGTAGTGGTATAGCTTTTGAAGCCTTCGTACACCCAGGGCAGGTTGTAGTACTGTTCGTCTTTCCAGTCGACAAACTGAAAAAACTCAGCCGCAAAGTAGGCAATCTCGTTGTCGTATTTATCCTGGCCATTGTTGAAGAAGCTGAGGTAGGTGTTGAGGGCAGCCACCCGGGCCAGGAAGGGGTTGGTTTTTTTCAGCGAGTCGAGCAGATACAGGCGTTCGTGGTCAACCTCGGCCATCAGGGCGATGGCTTGCTGCTTCTTTTCGTCATCCCGCATACCGAGGCGGTACAATTGAATAGCTTGCTGGCTTTTGCCACCCAGGGTGCTGAATTGCTGTTTTAGCGCCGTGTATTCGTCGTTCATGGGTGAATTTAAAACCTGGAAGGGCAGGGCGCCATTGCAACTCTCATTGAGCACCACGCCTTCCTCGTGGCCCAAAACAATGGGCTTCAGGTGTTCGGGGTCGGGGCCGAAGTAGTAGAAGCTGGGCGAACCTTTGGGGATTTGGAATTCGTAAACGTCGGCCACATTAGCCGCCGCAACGACGGGTTTGAAAGTCGTCCCGTCAAAGGTGTACAGCGCCAGGTTTTTGGTGCAGCCTTTGGTGACGGCTTTTACGAGCAGGGTCGCATTTTTTTGGGACCACCCCAGGTTGACCGTGAGGCAAAGAGCAAGAAATAGAGCAGTACGCATGGTCGTCATTTGTTTTAGCTTCATAAGTTCACAAAATTACCCCTTCTTTGGTGGAATCGCAAAATATTAGGTCTTCATCTGTTTTTTTGCTGCGATCGTCGAAAGGAATCCGCTTCGGAGAACTTCCGTTTACCAGAAATGGTTATCTTAGCATAGTTAACGAAACACAAGTAAACATGAGTATACAACAGGAATATCGGTTTGGTAGCAACAACAACAGCAACAGCCCTTTTAGTGGGCTGGTGGGTGTTTTGGTGGCCGTCCTCTTCTTCGTTGGACTGTTTTATTTCATGCAGTTTTTGTTTAAAATACTTTGGCTTGTCATGCCGGTGGTGGTGATCGCTACCGCCATTATCGACCACAAAGTTATCCTGGGTTATTTTGGCTGGTTGGGCCGCATGTTCCGCAGCAATTGGGTAGCTGGCCTGGCCGTTACGGCCCTGACGATGATCGGGGCACCGGTAGTGGCGGTTTTTCTGCTCGGTAAGGCCTTGCTGAAGAAGAAAATAAAAACCGTCCAGGACGATGCCGAACGGCAGGAGCAGGGTGAATTCGTGGAATACGAAGAAATCGACAGTGAATTTCTCAACCTCCCTCCCCTGGAACCCCGCAAGCCCACACCACCCAAGGAGAATAATGGGTATGATGATATGTTTAAAGGGGGGTAGCAGGGGGACACACCCAGCCTTGTTCCGGCCTCCCCTTTCCACCTTTACCCGGTCCCTACTTCCCACCTCCGACCTCCGACTTCCGACTTCGAGCTACCTCCTCCAAAGGAGGACTTTTGACCGTCCGTATTCCGGCTTTTTGTTTACACTTTTCCCCCTTTACCCGGTCCCTACTTCCCACCTCCCACCTCCGACTTCCGACTTCGAGCCCCTTCCGATTTCGAGCCCCTTCCTCACCCGCCCGCCATCGCCAAGGTCACCATGCTCACTTTAGCGCCAGGGGCTTCCAGGATGCGCGTAGCGCAAGCTTCGAGGGTAGCGCCGGTCGTCAGCACATCGTCCACTAAGAGCAGGTGTTTCCCGGCCAGCAGCTGCGGTTGATTCAGGGTGAAGGCTGCCAGCACATTCTCGATGCGGTCCAGGCGCGACTTTTTGGTTTGGGTGCTGGTGTACAAGTCACGAGCCAGCGCTTCGGGCCAAAGCGGAATAGCCAGGCCTTCGGCAATCCCTTTGCCGAACTCGGCGGCCTGGTTGTAGCCGCGTTGGTGTTGTTTCTGAGGATGGAGAGGAACCGGAACCACGGCATCGATGGTCTGGAAGTGGGGCTGTTCCTTTAGCTGACGACCGTACTGCAGGCCCAACTGGGTGCCAATTTCCGGCTTGTGTTCGTATTTGAGTTGGTGGATAAGGTGTTGCACCCGACCCGATTTGGAGAAGTAGTACAACGCGGCACCCGTTTCCAGTTTGATCCGCCCGAGGAAGATGTCGGTGAAGGCATTTTCGGCGCTCAGGTGCTGCTCCGTTTGTGGCAATTGATACTGGCAAGTCACGCAGAGGAGCTCGGCGGCGGGAGGTAGGTTGTGGCCACAACCCAGACACAGCCGGGGATAGAACAGGTGGACAAAATCGTGGAGCCAGCGCGGTTGTGGCATGGGATGGGAAATTGGTGTTTTCAAATTTAAAGATAAATAGCGAAAATGGCGATTCCCCACCAACTATTAACGTTTATTAGCATTGTCAGAGAACTCATAAATAAAGGTTAAAACAGCCGCAAGGGATTATTACTAAGCAGTAAAATGCGAAATTAAGTCTCTACTTAATAACCTTTAAAAATTCCTGCGATGAAGTACACCCTTACACTTTCCTGCTTTTTGCTGGTTTTGCTCACCAGTTGTGCCACCTACCACCGTATCAAATCCAACCACCTCGTCACCCGGGCCACGCTGGGTGCGCAAAATTTTTACCAAACGATCGATTATGAATATCTGTACAGCCTGCCCGTTTTTTCGGTTGAAATAGAAAACAAAACCTACCGCTTCATTTTTGATACGGGCGGGTATACCGTCTTTTCGGATCGGCTAATGGACGAACTCTCCAACATTCGCGAAGTCAGCTACATCGACGTAAAGGACGGCAACAACCAGACTGCCCGCATCCGCACGTACCTGCTCGACGAACTTAAGATCGGAGGTATTCCCTTCCGCAATGTGGGTTGTGCCAAAATTGGCTTCACCGAAGCCGACTGGTTCACTTGTCTGGGCGTCGACGGGACCATCGGACCGAACATCATGAAAACTTGTCTTTGGTTGTTCGACAATACCACGCAAAGCCTGGTGCTGACCGACCAAAAAGACCGCCTGGCTATCTTACAGCAAGGTACCCGGGTACCGATCAAAACGAATAACATCGACAAACCATTGATCAATTTCTCCATCGGTAATTATACCAATGAACTGACCTTTGATACAGGGTTTAACGGCTTGCTCACGTTGATGCAACCGCGCGACAGTTTGCTTTTCGAGGGTTACCCATCCATAGAAAAAATAGGCCACCGCTCCAACGCCGGGAACAGTATCGTCCGAAAAAATACCCGCCTGGTGCAGTTGGATACCATCCATATTGGGGGGTTGGTCTTGACCGGTCCCATTGCCCGGGTGGAGGCTAATTCTTCCAGCAATTCGCTGGGGAGCAGGATCTTCGAAACCCACCAGGTGTTGTTCCACCTGGCCGCCGATGAGGTGTATTTTCAGCGTTTTCGTGCGGGCACTACAAGTGACGAAATCCAGTCGTTTGGTTTTGGCTACGAATTTGCTGCGGGTAAAATAATCGTCAGCTACGTGTACCAACCCAGTCCGGCCAGTAGGTTGGGATTGGTAGCGGGCGAGGAAATTTTAAGGATCAACGGCCAGGCCTACCATTTTGAGGATTACTGCGATTTTATCGACCATTTTACCGAACCAGCAGAGGAAGAAGTTGTGCTGGAAGTGTTGCGCAATGGGTTGCCTACGCTGGTCAGCTTGCGCAAAGCACCTTTGCTGGCGGAGCTAAACAGGTAAAAAAAACGGGACTGATTCTGTGGAGAATCAGTCCCGTTAAAGATTGGCATGACTGGTTTATTACCACTTTAACCGCGTTGGTTAAGGGTTGTAAAACAGTTTAAACTAGTGCAGCACCACGATCTGCTTGCTTAGCGGAACGGTATCCTGGCCCACTAATTGCACCAGGTAAGTGCCTGCGGGGAGGTGCTGGGTGTCAATTTCCAGGCCGGTTTGTGGCCAGGCGGCAAAATTCTGGCGGAACATTTCCTGGCCATACAGGCTGTATACGCGCACCACTACGGTTTGCTCCACCAGGGTAGGCGCCTGCACCACCAACTGCTGGTCTACCGGGTTGGGATAGACCGTGAAATCGATGGCGCTGTTCCCAAGGCTAAGCAGACCAAGGTTGTCGCCTGGGATCGGCTTCTCACACATAATGGTGGTGGTACACACCCGCTGGCAACCCACCGCATCCGTGATGGTCACCGAGAAATTTTGGGTGGTATAGCCAATGGTGTACAGGATAGACGCGTTGGTGGGGTCCGAGGTGATGAACCCGTCGCAATCCGTCATCTCCCAACGGTAGCTATAAGGCGCCCATCCACCACTGGCGTTGACCTTGATCAGGTTGTCTTCAGAATGGCAGAAAATGGTTTCAGGGAAATCAAAACTGCATTCGAGGGTATTGTCGTAAATGTCGATGAACTGTTCCGCTACGGTGGTATTGCCACAGCCATCCGTAGCCGTCCAGCGGCGAATGAGGCGGAGACCAAAGGGTTCACTTACGTACTGTTCCGTGAAGACGGCCACGACGTCATCGTCGTAGTTGTCCTTGACAAATACTTCTGCCCGGGCGGGAATGGGATCTTCGCAATAGATCACCACGTTGGCGGGGACGCGGAAAATTTCGGGTCCGTAGGTGTCTTCGTAGAGAAGAATGATGCTGATCTGGGAACGGTTGCCACAAGGGTCCGTCGCCGTCCAGGTGAGCCGTTGCCGCGAGAGGTAACCACTCACCCGACAGGGTCTTTCTTCCAGGTCAACCACGTTGAGGGTCGCCGTCAGATTCGCTGCACAATTGTCGCTGATGGCGACGGCACCAGCGCCGAAGTCGTAAGGTTCCTGCGGGTTGCCAAAGTCGAAACCAACGGGTAGGATCAGTTCGTCGCCATCGGCCAGCCCCACGAGGAGGGGATGGGCAAAGTGGAGTACGGGCGGGGTCGCGTCAGTGAAAAACACCTGCTGCGTGGCCGTGGACGTATTGCCACAGGCATCCGTCGCCGTCCAGGTGCGGGTAAGCACTTGCCCACAGTCCGTTTCAGTGGTCCTTTCTTCACTGAACTGTACGTCGGCCATCATACCGCTGCAGGTATCGAAGGCCGTTACTTCATCCGGGAGGGTTTCGTCGTTGCAGGCATCAGCGGGCACGTTGCGCAAGATGGGGCCCTCCGTATCCAGTACCGTGATGTGCTGGATGAATTCGGTGGCGTTGCCGCAGGCGTCAGTAGCCGTCCATACCCGGTCGTAGCTTTGGGGGGCGGCCGCACAACTGACGATGGGATTCGCATCCACAAAAGTCAGGCTGGCTACCTGGCCACAACCATCGGCAGCAGTCACTTCGGCAATGGCCTCTCCGCAGGCGGCCACTACGTCGGTGGGGCCGTTGATCGCCGGCCCGGTGCGGTCCAGTAGCTCCACAAAAAGTTGGTAGGTGGTGGTGTTGTCACAGGCGTCGGTGGCTATTACCGTCAGTTGGTAGCGCGCCAGGTAGCCCGTGGTGGTGCAGTCGCCACTGTCCAGCAGCTCCAGCATAGTCCGGGCGTTTTGGGTGCTACAACCATCCAGGAGCTCAACGGCAGCAACCAGGTCGGGAACCAGGGCTTCACCGTTGGCATCACATACGGCGGTCAGCTGGGCGGTGCTACCGCTGGGCAGGCCATCCAGTCCGGGGAAGTTGACGTTCACCGTCGGGCCATTGCCGTCGTTGAAAACAATGCGCTGGCTGGCGCTGGTGCTGTTGCCACAGGCATCGGTGGCCGTCCAGGTGCGGATGACAAACTGGCCCGCATCGCAGTCGATGGGTTCAGACTGGCTGAATTCCACTACCGCAAAATCGCAGTCGTCCACGGCCTGTACGGTGGGTACCGGCGGAAGGCTGCTGACGCAGTCATCGGCAGGTATCCCGCTCAGGGTAGGGGGCGTTTGGTCAACCAGGTACCAGTGGATCGTGGCTACGGAAGTATTGCCACATTCGTCGGTCGAGGTCCAGGACGTTTTGACGTGGCCGATGTAGCCGTACGCCTGGCAGTCGAAGTAACCATCGTCTTCGTAGGCAAAGCTGGTGGGTAAATCGCCGCTGCAATTGTCGTTGGCGCTTACCGCCCAGGTTCCCAATCCGGTAATTCGGCCAAACTCCCCACAGTCTACGAAAACCGACTGGCCGGAGGTGTAGTTGTACACGTACTGGTCGATGAAGGTGATGACGGGCGGCGTATGGTCGGATACGTCAATCTTCTGGATCTGTGGCGTCATATTCCCGCAGCCATCTTCGGCCACCCAGGTGCGCTGGATGGTGTAGTCGTAGGTGCAGCTGCCGGGGATGATCAGGTCGGTAAAACGAATGGCTACTTCCGAGCAGGCATCTTTGGCGGTAGGTTCAGCAAAAGGAACCGCGTCGCTGCATTCAATAGTGACATCGGGCGGGAAGAAGTCGTAGACTGGCCCCGTGGTATCTACAATTCGGGTGAAGAGCACGTAGACGGTCTCGTTGCCGCAAGGGTCGGTCACCGTCCAGGTGCAGCGCCAGATGCTCAGGAAGTTGGAGACGCCGCAGATGCCCTCTTCTACGAGGATGTCTTCCAGGACAATGGTCAGGTCTTCGAAGGCCGCACAGTTGTCGAAGATGGTCAGTTCTTCAGTGGGCACAAAGGGCATCCAGTTGGGGTCGGCGATGTTACACTCCCGGGTGATGGTGGTTCCACTGGGCAGGCCCAGGTAGTTGACTACCGGAGCGGTATTGTCCACAAAGGTGTAATTGCAGCTGAAAGGCAGGGAAATATTGCCGCACTGGTCAATCGCCAGAAAGGTGACGGCAATGGTACGGGAACAGGCGTCGCCGGTAATGGTGATGTCGTCTACCCGGATCACGAGATTGTTGGCGGCGGTACAGGCATCACTGACACACCCCGCGAGAGGAAGGATGGGAATGCCGCCCACCGTCCAGCCAGTATTGACGTCAATTTCGTCGCCTTCGTTCAGCGAGATGGTGGCATCGGCGGGGCACACGTTGCCATTTTCCGTGGTGAATACGGCATCGATCTGGCAACCGAAATCCCAGACCGGGGCGACACTTTCCGCCAGCACGTGCCGAACCACAATGCGGTCGGTGGATACATTGCCGCATTCATCGCGCATTTTAAATTCGTTGACGATGGTTTTGGGACAAATGCCCTCGGCGTAAGAAGCGTCCAGGGTGATTTCAATGTTGGCCAGGCTGGTGTAGTTGTCGCTCACACAGCCAGCCAGATTCACCACGGTGGTGTAAATACCGCCCGCAGCGCTGGTGAAGCTCAGGTCGGCTCCGACGGCGAACCAAACATTGTTGGGGGTGTTGGGGCCGATGGCATTGGGGCAAACTTCGAAATTGGCGACGAAATCAGGACAGGTATTGGTCGGGGGGGTATTATCTGGTCCGGGTACCACGGCCACGGCAATCTGGTCAAAGCAATTGAGCCCGCCGCCATTGTCCAGGGCCTGGAGGGTGTAGTTGCCGGGCGGTAGGGGGCCGAATACGCCGGTGGTATTGCTCTGGTTGACGGGGCCCGACAGGGTGTAGGCCACCAGGCCCTGGTTGCCCGAAACCCCGGCCGTAATGTTGCCGTCGCTGGCGCCAGGGCAGGTTTCGTCCATGACGTCAGCCGTCACTACGATGTTGCAGTTGGCACAGGCGCTGAGGCAGTCGCGCGAGTCGATGTGGTTTTGGATGCGGGTAATGTTATTGGCTGTCCAGTAGGTTGATCCGCACTGAATGGTGGGCGTCATGATGCTGCTGCCGTCCGATTGGCTGTGCACGCCGTCAAAGAGGTGGCCAATCTCGTGCGCACTTAGCGCACGGAGGCAGTTGCTGCTGTTGCTGAAGTCTTCACAGACATTGTAGCGTTCGCCGCCGCAGACGCCGCCGATGGTCTGGGCGCAGCCAATGAGGCCGAAATTGCCGGGGCCACTGCCACAGCCCTGGATATTGCGGGCCGTCCAGATCTGGCCCACGTCGTGGGTGGCAAAATTGCCGGGTGCCCAGGCAGAAAAATCATCCAGGATGTCAAAAGCCTCGTCGGAGGTCGTCCAGGGGTTGGCGGCCGCTGAAGTGGGCACAAACTGATCCACAATGACAAAATCCAGGCTGAAGTCGTCGTACAGGGGTTCCATCAGGTTGGTAACGGTGAGGATGAAATCGTTAACGGCCATGACGCTGCCGTAACGTTGGAACATGAGGAAGTCGCCAGCGGTAGCTAACTCCACGGCCATGCAGGCCATCATTTTCGTCGATCCCTCAACTTTGTGGGGGTGGTCATCTTCTTGCGGGATACCGAAATTTTTCTTGCCAGCCGTGAAGGTACACTCCAGGGTAGGGTCACTCACGACGTCGGCTGCGTCGTAGAGGAGGTAGTAGTCAGCCGGAGCGGTGCTGATCAGCTTTTGTAAAGGCTCCAGGAAAAAAGTTGTTCCCTGGAATTGCACCATGCCCAGTACGTAAGTAGGGGTAATGGTAAAACGGGTGGCTTCCCGAGCGGCACCCACCGTACCCCGGAAGGTAATATTGGGTCGGGTGGGGAGGAGGTCTGCCCCGCGCTCCGTCAGGGCTACCTCCCGGTAAGTGGGGGCGCGCAGGTCGTGGGGATCCAATTGCAGCGGCCAGGCTGGGCGGTTGCCCAACTGGAGGTTAAACTGAAAACGATTGCCCGCTTGGGCCAGTTCGTAAATGGGGGTAGCATCCAGGGTGAATACCTGGTATTTGGTAAAGCTCTGATCGAGATCCGGATGCTGAAACGCCACAGCGTCGGCTTTGATCAACTGATTTTGGGCATGGCCCAAGCGCGGAAAAAAGCAGGAAAGTAAGAGGAATAGGAAGACAGGGTGTACGGACTTACAGGTGTGCATAGTCTTAGGATTTAGGTAAAAAATGAATGAGGGAACTATTCTGGAACAAGAATGCCCAACGTTGATACTAAAATAGAGAATTTTGTTACATATAAATAAAAAAAAAGTCGTAGGTATTAAAAAAAAGTTGAATATTTATTTTACTAAAGCGTTATTTATGGCAATAACAAGCCAGTTGGAAGTGGGCCTACTTCCAGTACTAAAAAAATCCAACACGGATTGAATTGCCGCCGGTCTTACTGCGCTTTCTTCATCCAGGCGATAATTTCCTGGGTGCTTTTGGCCGCTACGTCGGCGGGTAGGTCTACCAATTGGCGGGTGCGGAGGTTAATGGCCAGTGGCGACTGGTTGGCGTCGGTTTTGCGGAGTACCAGGTACTGGTTGTTGCGGGCATTTTTCTGGATGTTGGTCGAAACTTGTTGGGGCTCGTCAAAGAGTGGATACAGCAAAAAGGCGTCGGCCTCGGCATCGAAGTAAGGCATAATGGCCTGCATACCCTTATCTGTTGATAAAAGGAAGAGCGAATGATATCCCCCATCGGTATTGTTTACCCACTCCGCAAAAGGCAGTGCTGGAACAGGATTGGTCTTGTCGCTGAGGTTAAAGGCAAAGGCACCGAGATCCTGGGCGTAGCCGAGCAGGTAATCTTCCCAAACCTCTACCCGTTGGATCATGCCCGATTGCGGATCATCGTATTCGCGGGCAGCAAAGTATTTGGGGCTCAGCTTGGTCAGCTGGTAGTCCCGGTCCAGGTCGCAAATGTAGAGGTCGTAATAACCCCGGATACCTACCACATTGCTGATGTTGTTGTACTGGATTTCGGCAATGTAATAGGGGAAATCGGGGCTGGTATTCTCCGGAAGCGTCGTTTTGAACTTACTCGCGCAGGTGCGACCGTCCAGGATCTCCAATATGCGGTGGCTGGGACCAAAGTCTTCGGTGGTGGTACTCGCATCCGCTTTGATCACGGCCAGGATGTCGAGGTTTCTGATCCAGGAGCGGTTACCGTCCAGCACTTCCCCATCGACGGGGCAAGTTGGCGGAGCCAGGCTGGGGACGGTATCAATAACTTCCCTGGCGTCGGCGGTAGCAGTGCTGTCTTGCGCATTGGAGAGATTATTGCCCGAGGGGGCAGAATCGGTACAACTACCTACCAGCAAAAGATTAGCCAGCAGGAATATCAGGGTGGGAAGGCGATTGATCATAGGTGATGCTTTAGGAATAAGTGTAAGAAACAAGCACTCGATTTAACAAAGGTAAATAATTAAGCGCTTATCTGCTCAAATGTTAAATTACGAACTTTTTCGTAGGTACATTTGCGGATACGAAATTTTTCGTATAACATTGCAGTACGAACTTCTTCGTAGAAGTCACTCGCTGTATCCGATTTGTAGCTGCTCAGGTACAGCGTATCTGGGCAGTTGCAAACTTTAGAAAACAAGAACTATGGCCAAGCCAACGGAAGGTGAATTGGAAATTTTGCAGGTATTGTGGTCGGTCGGGCCCGCTACGGTGCGGACGGTTAACGAGCAATTGAATACCCTGTCTGCTAAGGAAATCGGGTATACGACCACCCTCAAGCTCATGCAGCTGATGGTTGAAAAAGGGTTGTTGCGGCGCGACACCGCTGCGCGTACCCACGTATATGTTGCTGCGGCAGACGAAGGTTCGGTGAAACGCAACCTGCTGCATCAGTTTGTCGACAAAACTTTCCGGGGCTCTGCTGCGCAGTTGGTCATGGAGGCTTTGGGCCAGCACCAGGCCTCGGACGACGAGTTGGCGGAGATCAAGCAGTTGATTGAAAAAATGGAAAAGGATCAAAATAAGACCTTATGAACAGTCTGGCAAATTTTCTTAGTTCGCCTGTTGCGGAAGCGCTGGGGTGGGCCGTCTTGCACAGCCTTTGGCAAGGTGTGCTGCTGGTGTTGTTGGTCAGGTTATTGCTGAGCACGGGGCAACGGTGGTCGGTTAACCGCCGGTATATCCTGGTTTATGGTGCGCTGGTTTTTCAGTTACTGGTGGCCCTGATGACGTTTGCCTGGCTCTACCCGGCTGCTGGCAGCAGTGAAAGCCCGGGCTTACTACCAGCTACCGACTGGTTGCCCCACACGGCCATGGTACACCCCCCGGAAGTAGATTGGTGGGCCCCGGTTCAGGCTTTTTTCGAGCCCAGCCTTCCCCTGATTGTGGTCGTTTGGTTGGTGGGCATATTTTTCTTTTTGTGCCGGTTGGCAAGCGGCTACTGGTTTTGGCTGCGGTTGCGCACCAGCAATACCCAGCCCGTTCCGGCGCGCTGGCAAACGGCCTTTACCGAGCTCAAGCAGCGACTGGGGATAACTGGCCGCGTTGAGCTGAGGCTTTCTACGGTCATTGCCAGCCCTATGCTGGTGGGGCAAATGAAGCCACTGGTGCTGCTGCCCATTGCCATGGTCAACCAACTGACCATTCAACAGGTGGAAGCCATCCTGGCGCACGAGTTGGCGCATCTGCAACGCTACGACTTTTTGCTCAACGTGCTGCAACTACTCATCGAAGCCGTTTTTTATTACCACCCCGCCAGCTGGTGGCTGGGGGCACAGATTCGAACCCTGCGTGAGCAGTGCTGCGACGACCTGGCTATTCGCTATACCGGCAACGCCGTTACCTACGCACGGACGCTGCTTGCCGTGGCCGAACAACGCACCGGAAACTACTCCCAACTGGCACCAGGCCTGCTGGGCAACAGCAAGAAACAATTATTGAACCGTATTCAGCGTATTTTAAATCAACCTGTTAAACAACCCGACATGAGAGAGAAATTTGCCGTCACGAGCCTGCTCCTACTACTGGCCCTCGTGGTATCCCTAACGGTAGGCTGGACTTCCCCCGGAACGGCTCCCGTTCCGGAAATAGCTGACAATTATCCTTACGTATTGGTCGACACTTTGCCGATGGGCAAAATCCATATCGTGACCGATGAGAATGGAGAAACCTTTGATGTAAGCCTCAATAAAGGCAAAATCGAACGCCTGGAAATTAATGGCAAAGCCATTCCGGAAGCTGAGTTTCCCGCCTACGAAGAATTGGTGGCCGACAAGCTGGCCAATGTGCCTGCTGCTCCTGTGCCGCCCCGCGCACCGGCTCCTCCGGCTCCCCCCATGCCCCCGTCTCCACCAGGGGTAGCGCCACCACCACCACCACCAGGCGTAGCGCCACCGCCACCACCACCACTACCACCAGGCGTCACCCGCACCGTGACGGTGATCCGGGAAGTAGAAGCAGTCGGTGGCGAAGATGGCACCATGACCATTACCATTGAAGATTCAGCAGCTGGGGATAACCACCCCATGATTCGGATGGAAAAGCACGGAGATAGTGACCACCCCATAATCTGGAGGAGTAAGGGCGAGGATGGTGAGCGCGTCATTCACCGGATCGAAAAGGATGGCGACCGCGAAATCCGCATCATTGAAAGACGGAATGCGGAATCAGCCCGCGATGAAGCGGAAATGGAAGAATTGCACTTTCGACTGGGAGAAATGGAAGAAGGTCAGCGCGTGGAGATCGAAAGAATCATTGAAGAAAGCCAGTCTAACATGGATCAATCCCGGGTCTTGCGGAGCGATCAGCGGGAACTGAGAGCGCGCATGCAAGAAGAACACGGTTTGCGGGGCCATGAGTTCCATTTTTCGGACGAAGAGAGTGGCGACTGGCTGGGGCATCAACTCTTGGTCGATGGCCTGATCGACAGCGCCGAAACCTATACCTTCAAACTGGATGCCAAACGCCTGAAAGTGAACGGTAAAACCCAGTCGGACCAACTGCACCGCAAATACCTGGACCTCTACGAAAGACAATCGGGCGTCCCCTTCGGAGAAGGTAGCAATGTGACGATTAATAAAAAAGGCTAATTAGCTCGTCGGAAGTGGGAGGCGGGAAAAACCACCACCTCTCACTTCCGATTTCCGACTTCCCACTTCGAGTCCCCCCTTTACACTTTTCCCCATTTCCACTTTTACACCTCTACCTTTTCCACCTTCAAATTAATAAGCCAACGCCGAGGCCAACAAAGTCAGGCTGATGGCCACGCAAAAAAGCAAGAGGTATAGGAAATTGAGCAGCACGAATTTCAGGAAGGTTTTTATTTTCGACTGGCCGTAGACCTGGAGCATCGACAGGTAAAAATACAGGGGTATTCCCCCTATCAGCAGCACCTTTAGCGCATCGCTCAGGCCGTTGGGCAGCCAGCTGGGCGGCGCGCTGAAGAACGCAAAAGCGTATTCCAGGAGGAAGGCCACCGTCAGGAACGAAAAAAGGAAAGCGTGGGTGTGGAACGAAAAGATGAGGTGCTCCACGTAGTAGTATTTCCGGTGGCGGATGTAGAGGAGTTTGAGGATCAGGGCGAGGACAGGCATCATGAGGAGCATCATCCAGACCATCTTCGACCCCACGTATTCCAGGAAAGACTCCCCTTGTTGTTGCAGGCGCAGGTTTTGGCGCAGGATGAGGCGTTCCAGGTAGGTCCGCTCTTTGGCGTAAGCGATGACGAGGCTGTCGGGACTCATGTTGGCGATGTCCTTTTTGGCGATCGGAAAAGAGTTGATGTCCTGGTGGGCAGTATCCAACCGGATCACGATTCCGATATCTACCGAGTCCGGCACCGTACCGTGGAGGCGTTGGTAGAGGGAGTCGAGCACCTGCGGCGCGTCGGGGTAGGCTGGCAATTGTTGTTCCAGGGTATCCGCAGCCAGGCGGAGTTCCTCCAGGAAGAGGGAGAAATAGTTTTCCCGGCGCTGCTCCTGGGTGGCCTCCTCAACAAAAGTACTGGACAACTTTTGCCCCCAGTAGGTGATACTTGCGAAGAAGATCAGGGCCGTGATAAAAAAAAGGCGCAGCGGCGTCACGTAGCGCCTTTGCTGGCCTTTGAAGAAGGCTTTGGTCAGCTTGCCGGGTACCAGCAGGGCGCCGAGGGTTTGCCAGAGGCGGTTCTCGATGTTGAGTATGCCGGAGAAAAAGTCGCTCACCAGGTTGCCAAAGGTCACCTTACCGTTGGTGTATTTTTGGCCGCAGTAGGCGCAAAAAGTACCGAAATGCGGCAATGGATAGTAACAGTTGGGGCATTTTCGCCGCCTGTGGGTGCTGGGTGACGGGTTAGATGCCATGGTCTTCCAACTCCAGGATAGCGGCTACGTGGGCATCCGCTATCTTTTGCCGCACACTGTCTTTCATCAGTTGAGCGGCTTCGAGCTTGTTGTTGTAGAATCCGTTTTCGGTCAGTACGGCGGGCATATTGGTTTTGCGCAAGACGTAGAACTGGCCTTCGGGGCGCGATTTCAGGTGGCGGTTGTTGAAGCCGGTGGCCTCGACCAGGTGTTTCTGGAACACGCTGGCCAGGCGTTGGCCTTTCTTGCTGCCGTGGTAGAACCAGGTCTCGATGCCTTTGATGCTATCGGCTGCCCAGTCTTTGCTGCTTTTGGCGGGGGCGGCATTGGCGTGGACCGAGAGGAAGATCTTGGGCAGATCCGACTTTTTGTTGTTGGCCCGTTCCACCCGGCCTTCCAGGAAGTTGTCGGTATCTACTTCGGGCACCACGTTGAAGTATTTGACGCCTTCCTTTTCCAGTTGGATGATGATGCGGCGTACGATATCCCGGTTGAACTCGTATTCCATGAATTGCGTGGTGCCGTCGTCGAAGACCGGGCTGCGTTTGCCGGGCGTCTTGCTGCCGTGGCCGTTGTCCAGGCACCACAGGTAGCGCGGCTGCCGGCCCGTGGGGGTGGGTGCCGGCGCCGGAGCCGGAGCTGGTGTCGGCGCAGTCGTCGTCGTTGTTGTCGTGGTCGTCGTCGTGGTGGTCGTCGTTTCGTCGGCGAAAATATCATCGTCAAAATCCTTGTCCGGTTCACCGGGCCGGATGACGACTTCTTCCATTTCGTGCGCGACAATGACAATGGTATCGGGCTTCAGCTCAGATCCGTCCTGGGGGTCGGTAGCGACCGGTGGGGGCAGGGTCGGTTGTGTTGGTTTTGACGTGGGCCGGGTAGGCGCGGGAGTTGGCGCGGGCGCTGGCGTATTGGGCGTATTTTTTGAGCCAAACAAAGAAGAGAAGATACCCTTCAAAGCAGCAAAGAATTTTCCGAGCATAGCGGGTTATATTTGTTTTGACCAAAGATACAGAACTATTTGGTCAAATGTACACATCATTGATGAGGGCATGTTGGGGGCGGCCTCAATTGGCTTTCGATTAACCAGGCCGCGACCGCCCCCGACATGGGCTTAAAGGGTCTTCAACAGTTCCTGTTGCCGTTGGCTGAAGTTGAACGCCTCGAAGAGGGTCAGGGAGAGGGCTTCCTCCAGGTTGCCGTAGACCTTGTCGTAGTCGGCTTTACTGCGCCGGATCACTTCGTAGGCTTCCTCGCGTCCGTAGATGTGGGTGATCTCGCATTTGGGCGCCTCGCCGGGCAGTTGCTTGTAGGTGAGGAAGTAGTGTTTTAGGCGGTTGAGCAGGGTAGGAGGCAGGTCGTTGATGTCTTGCCACATGGAATAGACCTCGTCTTTGGCCATGACGGCAATGATCTTGTCGTCGGCTTCGCCGCCGTCGATCATCCGGAAACCACCGATGGGCACGGCGTTGACGATGATGTTACCGTGGGTGACTTCGCGCTCGGTGAGCACGCAGATGTCCAGCGGGTCACTGTCGCCGACAATATCGGTGCGCCCGGTTTTTTCCATGCAGTAGGCGGCTACTTCGCTGTTGCAGTAGGTCTGCGGAATGAAGCCGTAGAGGGCCGGCACAATGTTGGAAAATTTCTGCGGCCGGTCGATCATCAGGAAACCCGACTTCTTGTCGATCTCGTATTTTACGGTATCCGAAGGGATCACTTCGATGAAGGAGGTCACTACTTCGGGCGCCTGTTCGTTGTAATCGATGCCGTGCCAGGGATGCGACGTGTACCGCAACCCGATCATCTGCCATATTTTGTCGAATGCTTGCTGGCTCATGGGGAGTAATTTTGGGCAAAGATAGGTTATAAGGGGGAAAGGGAGAGGTGTAAAAGTGGGGAAGTGAAAAGTGTAAAAGGGAAAACCTGGTAAGCGCCTTGCTCAGCCAAAAAAATCAAATATCGTAAATCTGAAATCTTACATCTTACATTATTTAAGATTTAAGAGGTACGATTTCAGATTTAAGATTTTGAGCCGCCCCTTGATTGCTGCGGCTGCGTACTATTTTGGTTCTCCCGCCTGGCACGTCTTCAGCGTGGGCTACTTCCGATTTTCGATTTCCGACTTCCGACTTCGAGCGCTTCCCACCTCAACCTCTGCTTGCTGCGCAAGCG
>PZPC01000146.1 GCA_003045895.1 Bacteroidota bacterium | reverse complement strand
GGGGGACCTCCTCCAAAGGAGGACTTCTGACCGCCATCAATTACAGGGAATTGTCACCCGCCAGCACTGCCGAAAAATCGACCGGACGGAAGCCGGAGCAAGCGCCGTTCTTTTACACTTACCTAACCTTTACACTTTTACACGCGACTGCCACGTCTTTAGCGTTGCCTGCCACGTCTTTAGTGTTGCCTGCCACGTCTTTAGCGTGGGTCACCACTTCCCACCTCCCACTTCCCACCTCCCACTTCGAGCCTCCTCTCTCCCCCCAACTTCGTATCTTGTCCAACCAAATTTTCCGCCACTCCCAAGCCGATGCGTAGCAAGCTCCTCAAGTTCACCGATTTCACCAACACCCTCCTCCCCCACGAGACGGAGTACCTCTTGTCGATCCAGCAGTTCAAGGACGACGACCGCCTGGCGATCCTGCGGCGGATCGACGACAATGCGCGCCAGATCGACCAGTTTACGCCCTTCGACCTCGACATCGACAAGCGCAAGTACAACCACCTGCAAAACTGGATCCAGGAACAGCTGCGGGCCGTGGACGTGGACGAGCAGCTCCGCTGGATGCTGGCTACCGAGCAGCAGATCATGACCGACAGCATTGTGATGGACGCGGAAAAGGCCTTGCTCAAAATGGTCAAAGGGAACCAGCAGCCGGTATTTTTCACCAAATTCTACGAGCTGGTGGAGCACTACCGGCATTTTCTGCTCATCCGCCTGCGCTACCTGGACCACCAACTCGTAGACCAGTACCTGCAAAACTACCGCGAGGCCTACCAGCGCTCCAAAGCCGTACACGATAAACTCCACGATGCCACCCTCGATATTGTGGGCCAGTACGCTGGCCAGGCCGCCGATTCGCGGCAGTGGGAAGACTGGCTGACGACCGTCTTCTACGACGAGTCGCTCGACGGCCAGACCCGCTACCTGGCCCTGGTGCGCCTCACCTTCCTCGGCTACAACTACCGCCAGTTTGACGCCCTGAAGGAAAAATTCGCCTACCTCGAACAACAGTTCTTCCGCGGCGAGTTTTACTCCCGCCGCCTGTTGGTCAACTACTACAACAACCAGCTGATGCTCCACTCCCACTACGGCAACTACGAGCAGGCGGCTTACTTCGGGTACCTGTCGGTGCGTACGCCCAACCACGACTACCCCCTCTACGTCAACAACCTCTGCGCGGTGCTCCTCCGGCTGGGCCGCCACCCGGAAGCCCTGCAACTGATGAAAACGGCGGCTCCGCAGGTCAAAAAGACGTCCAACCTCCACAACCGGGTCAGCTTCGTGGCTTTCTATATGGAAGCCCTCAACAAAAACGGGCTCTACAAAAATGCCGAAAACTACGGCTCCATCTTCCTCAAAGCCTACGCCAAAGAAGTGCTGCAGTACCGCTGGCACTTGTTTTTCTCCGTTTACCTGGAGGCCATGCTCTACCAGCACCAGTACGAGCGGATGCTCAAAGTAGAGCAGAAGTACCAACTGCTGCGCCAGGACAAAGCCTACCGCAGCAACGCCAATTACTTGCCCATCGTGCACCTGTTCATCGCGCTGGCGCGCTTCCACGAAGGGATCCTGGAACGGCCGACCCTCCTACAAATGATCGCCGAATACCAGCAGCTCTACCAGGACGACCCCACCAAGAGCCGGGCCTTCAGCAACTTCAAGACCAAAATTGCCCCCTGGCTGCCCTAATCCCCGAATAGCCCACTCGACAAATACCGGTCGCCGCGGTCGCAGATGATGCAAACCACCAGGCCGGTCGTCAGCGTAGCCGCCAGTTTGGCCGCTGCCGCCACGGCACCACCACTGCTCACCCCGCCGAAGATGGCTTCTTCCCGGGCGAGCCGGCGCATCATGTCTTCGGCCTCCAGCTGGCTCACGTCGATGATCTGGTCTACGCGGGCAGGTTCGTAAATTTCGGGCAGGAAGGCCGGCGACCAACGCCTGATGCCGGGAATGCTGGAACCGTCGGTCGGCTGCACGCCCACGATCTGCACGGCAGGGTTTTGCTCCTTTAGGTAGCGCGAGGTGCCCATGATGGTGCCGGTGGTGCCCATGCTGCTCACGAAGTGGGTGACCTGCCCACCGGTAGCCGCCCAAATTTCGGGGCCCGTGGTGCGGTAGTGCATGCCCCAGTTGTCGGGGTTGGCAAACTGGTTGAGGAGCAGGTAATCGGCCCGCTGGCCCAACTCCTCGGCCATTTCGCGGCTGTACTCGATGGTCCGGGCAGCGGGGGTCAGGATTACCTCGGCGCCGTAGGCCTGCATGGTCTGCACCCGCTCGAGGGTCGAATTGTCGGGCATAATCAGAGTGATCGGAATGTCGAACACCCGCGCGATCATGGCCAGGGCGATCCCCGTGTTGCCACTGGTAGCTTCTACCAGCCGCATACCGGGCTGCAACTCGCCGCGGTCCAGCGCCCCTTTGATCATGCCGTAGGCCGCCCGGTCTTTGACGCTGCCGCCGGGGTTTTGCCCTTCCAACTTGCCGAACACCTGCACCCCCGGGCGCTGAATGATCGACTGGATCTCTACCAACGGCGTATTGCCGATCAGGTCTATAATATTGCCCATGAGCTGCTTTTGATTTTAAAGGTCCCTGAAAATAAAGATGAACGGCTGCAACCTGGCTGGGGTACTGCCCGTCTCTAAAACGAACGCCCACCCCACCTACCCAAAGGGGTAGTTTTAAACGGGTTGGGGCATTTACAGCGGGCCATTTGTCTGATTTCTGCCGCTTTTGGGCGGAAACAAATAGGGGTGCGCTGGAAAACACCACATCTTTATACCGCTATACTGACACTTTTTTCCGGCTGTTGGTTCAACCCTGGAAGAAAAAATTAAAAACACCCCGTCTATGAAATTTCAGCTTCAACTCAACTGCCTGGCAATAGCTATTCTTATTTCCAGCTTTTCCCTCACCGCCCAATCCTCGGTCGCTGGCCAGCTCATTACCACCGACGGCCAGGAAGCGGAATTTGTCAACGTCTTGCTACTAAGTGCAGCTGACTCTTCGGCCGTTAAGCTGAATCTTTCCCAGGAAGACGGCAGCTACGTGTTCAAAAACCTCGACGCGGGCGATTACCTGCTCAAAGTGATGGGTATCGGGTACGACGACTACCTGGGCGAACCTTTCTCGTTGGCCAATAAGGAAGCCAAGGTCATCCCCGTCATCCGCCTCACCACCGTAGCGACCGTGCTGGACGAAGTGGAAGTGGTGGCCAAGAAGCCCCTGCTGGAGCAAAAGGCCGGCCGGCTGATTCTGAACGTCGACCAGAGCATCACGGGCCAGGGAGGCAGCGTGACCGACCTGCTCAAGAAGATTCCCGGCCTGGTGGTCGTCAACGACCGCGTCTCCATGGCGGGCCGCCAGGGCGTGACCATCCTCATCGACAACCGCCCCACCAAGTACATGGACCTCCAGTCGCTGCTCAACGAGATGCCCGCCGACAACATCGCCCGCATCGAGGTCATCTCCCAGCCCGGCGCGGCCTACGACGCCGAAGGCACCAACGGCATCATCAACATCATCCTCAAGAAAAATACCCTCTTCGGCACCAACGGCAGCATCACCACCGGGATCGGCTACGGCGAGCTGGCCAAATACCGCCTGGGCACCCAGCTGAACCACCGCAGCGGCCCCTGGAACATCAACCTGGGCGCAGGCTTCAACCGCCGCACCTGGATCGAACGACTCGCCCTGGAGCGCATCCTCACCGACCGCACCTACCGCCAGAACAACTACGAGCCGGGGATCCCCCTGTCGACCTACCTCAACCTGGGCGCCGACTACGACCTCAACAGCAAAAACCGCGTAGGCATCTCCGTCAACGCCAACCGCAGCAACAACGAAAATACCAGCGAAAACACCACCCAAATTCTGAGTACCGAAGGGGCTGAACTGGACCGCTTCACCACCCAAAACAAGGAAGACCGCTCCTGGCGCTCCTACACCGTCGACGGCTTCTACCGCTGGGAGATTGACACCGCCGGGCAGGTGCTCAGCCTCGATGCCAACCTGGCCGATTACCAGCGCCGCGCCGAAAACACCCTCACCACCACCGGCAACAACTTCGAAGACCGCCGCAACAACACCCCCGCCAATACCCGCATCTACGCCGCCCAACTCGACTACAAGCTGCCCTTCCGGCAGCATTGGCAGTTCCATACCGGCGCCAAGATCAGCGCTACCCGCCTCGACAACGAACTCCAGGCCAGCCTGCGCCAGAACGGCGTCTGGATCAACGATGCCAACCAAACCAATCAATTCGACTATGCCGAAGACATTTACGCCGGCTACGTCAACCTGGTTTACACCAATGGGGAATACGACTTCAACCTGGGCCTCCGCTACGAAGACTCCCAGGCCACCGGCTACAGCGTCACCCTCGACTCGGCCATCAACCTCGAGATCGCCAAAGTTTTTCCCAGCATCAGCATCTCCACCCCCTTCATCGGGCCCCTGGGTACGGCCATCTCCTACAGCTACCGCATCGAACGCCCCGGCTATTTCGACCTCAACCCCTTTATCTCGTATCTCGATCCCCTCACCTTCTCCAAAGGCAATCCCTTCCTGGTGCCCGAGCTCACCCATAGCGGCCAGTTCTCGCTCACCTACGAGAAGCAGCCCTTCTTTAACCTGTCCTACGACTATACCCGCAACGTCCTGACCGAGGTAATCGAACAAAACGACGAAACCGGCGAGGCCTTCCAGACGGATATCAACCTCGACAAATACATCCGCTACGGCGGCAGCCTCTTCTTCCCCCTCGATTTCATCGCCAAGCCCATCTCGGGCTACGGGGGCTTTATGCTCTTCTACCACGACTACCAGGCCGAATACCTCGAACTCGACTACCTGCAAAACCAGTGGACCACCAACGCTTTCCTCCAGGTCAATGTCAACCTGCCCAAAGACTGGAAGCTGGAGGTCACGGGCTGGCTGCAGGGCAAGGGCCTCGACGGCATCATCCGCCACGAAACCTTCTACGGCCTCGACGCCGGCATCCAGAAGAAATTCTTCGACAACAAACTCCGCGTCCAACTCAGCGCCGATGGCATCGTGCAGAAGTTCTTCGTCGGCCGCATCGATTACGCCAACCTCAACTACAACCTCACCAGCGAATGGGAAGCGCCCGTGGTGCA
>PZPC01000145.1 GCA_003045895.1 Bacteroidota bacterium | reverse complement strand
ATGAACCGAGAGCTAAAATCCGTCGCATGAAAATGCACTCAGATTGAACAGCCTACTTTTACACTTTTCCCCTTTTATACGGTCTAAAACCTCCGACTTCCGACTTCGACTTCCGACTTCGAGTCACTTCCCTAATCCTCCTGCTCCGGCGCCAACTTCACCGTCAGGCCATCGAGGTCGTCATTGAGCTGGAGCTGGCAACCCAGGCGGGAATTGTTTTTAACAAAAAAAGCCTGGTCCAGCATATTTTCTTCGTCTTCCGACATCTCCCGTAAGGGGGTGTCACTGAGCACGTAGCAGTGGCAGGTCGAACACAGGGCCATGCCGCCACACGTTCCTTTGACGGGCAACTCATAGGCCTTACACAGCTCCATGAGGTTCATGTTCATATCGGTAGGGGCTTCCAGTTCGTGCGCGACATCCTGGCGGTCAATGACCGTAATCTTGATCATAAATTGCGAATTAAAGGGGCGAAAGTACGGTAGAATGCCAGGTTTTAGTAGTCTGGGCTTGTTTTAAAAACGTTGTGTCTAATTATTTCAGCCTACTTCGGCTACACTTCGCCCTCGACAATATCGAGCGGGCGGCTAATGCTCTCGTCGAGCGAAATGAAGGTTTCCGTCCGCTGAATACCTTTGATGGGTTGAATTTTATCGTGGAGTACGTTGCGCAGGTGCCCGGTGTCCCGGCAAACGATTTTCACGAAAATGCTGTACAAGCCGGTGGTGTAGTGGGCGTCCACAACTTCCGGAATATCCTCTAACTCCTTGGCTACTTCATCGTACAGGCTGCTTTTGTCCAGGTAAATGCCGAGGAAAGCGATGACGTCGTAGCCGAGTTTTTCGTAATCCACCATCAGGTGGTAACCCTTCACGATGCCCGCGTCTTCCAGCTTTTTCATCCGCACGTGGATGGTTCCACCCGAGACGTACAATTCCTGGGCGATTTCCGTGTAGGGCTTTTTGGCATTCCGCATCAACTTGGCCAGTATCTGGCGATCCAGCTCGTCGATTTCTCGATCCTTGCTCATTTCTTGGTACTTTGAGACAAAACAAATGTACTAGGTTTTAGCCGGTTGAACCGGTATTTTGCCCGCGTACTTTCCTGGTCGGTCCTGGTGAATTGTGGCGTTCCGCGAAGTGGCCCGAACATTATTACCATTTTGTTGTATTAACTAGAAGTTTAAATGCCTGGACGCAGGAACTTGTTTTGCCGAAATAATGGTATTTTTGGCGGCCAGCACCAGGTACGACCGACACGATGTCTCTTAGCCATATTATAAACAGTTGCCATGATTAATCAAGATAACAATTTAGGTCGCAAAGTAGCCATCTGGCTGCCACTCCTGTTGGCCGGAGTGCTGGTACTGGGTATGGTGATTGGTCTGCGGGTCCAGGGGACGAATGTTGCACCCTCCAGCGATGCCGATCTAGCCGACCTTCAGCGCGCTACTACCGGCCAGGGCAGGATCGAAGAACTGCTCCGCTACATTGATGCCAAATACGTGGATGGAACCGATAAGGAAGCGTTGGTGCGTAAAGCTATTGGTGCTATTCTTGGCGAACTCGATCCCCACTCCAATTATATTCCCGCCGAAGACCTGATCGCGATCAATGAACAACTGGAAGGTAATTTCGACGGCATCGGGGTAGAATTTATGATGCTCGACGATACGATTACGGTGGTGACGCCCCTGGCGGGCGGGCCTTCCGAAGCAGTGGGTATCCAGGCGGGCGATAAGATCGTCATGATCGAAGATTCCATTGTGGCGGGTAAAAAACTATCTACCCCCGACATCTTTTCGCTCTTGCGCGGGGAAAAAGGTACCGAAGTGGACATCAGCATCCGGCGCATTGACCAGGATAAACTCCTGAAATTTACGATTACCCGCGACAAGATTCCGGTACACAGCGTGGATGTAGCGATGATGCTCGACGAAAAAACCGGCTTCATCAAAGTCAATCGCTTCAGCGCAACGACCTACGATGAGTTTGTCCAGGCGCTGGAAAAACTGGTAGAAAAAGACCAGATGAAAGACCTGATCATCGACTTGCGCCACAATCCGGGTGGTTACCTTACCCAGGCCACCAATATCCTCAGCCAGCTCTTCCCCGAAAAGGGGTTGCTCCTGGTGTATACCGAAGGGCGAACGGCTAAGCGCGCCGAATACCGTACCAACGGGCGCCCCTTCTTTCCCGTTGGCGAAGTGGTTGTACTGATTGACGAAAGCTCGGCTTCGGCCAGCGAAATCCTGGCGGGTGCCGTGCAAGACCACGACCGCGGCGTAATCGTCGGGCGCCGGTCGTTTGGCAAGGGACTGGTGCAGGAACAGTACCCCCTGCGCGACGGTGCGGCCCTGCGGCTGACCGTCGCCCGGTACTACACCCCCTCGGCCCGCTGCATTCAGAAGGATTACTCCAGCGAAGAAGCCTACGACCACGACGTGGAAGATCGCTTTACCCAAGGAGAATTATCGGAAGTGGATAAAATTGAAATTGCCGACACCACCCGTTATTTCACCAGCAATGGTCATGTGGTTTACGGCGGCGGCGGCATCACCCCCGATCTCTTTGTGCCCCTCGACACGTTTGAACTCCGGGAGGATTACCTCCGGTGGCGGCAGTATGCGGCGGGCTTTGTCTTCCGATTTACGGAACAAAATCCTGGCCTCGACAAGCAATACGACCTGACCCAATTTGCCCGGTCGTACGCCATTTCTGCCGACACCTACCAGGCTTACCTGGCTTATGCCAAAGCCCAGGGCGAAGCAACTGCCGTACCCACCAATCCGCGGGTGCAAAGCGAGCTCAAGCGCTTTCTGAAAGCACGCCTGGCGCGTCAGCTCTACGGAGACGATGGATTTTTTAAAGTCTGGAACGAAAAAGACGAAATGATCATCGAGGCGTTGCGCGTACTGCGGGCTTCCAATCCCCTGGCGGCAGCCCGCAAGGAGTAAGGAGTCTAATAACCAAAGCGTTTCAGCCACTGCTCGTCGTCGCGCCAGTTTTCGCGTACCTTAACGTGTAATTCCAGGAAGACTTTGCTCTCCAGAAAGGTTTCCAGAGCGGTGCGGGCAGCTGTACCCAGGAGCTTGATCGAAGCGCCGCCCTTGCCAATAATGATACTCTTTTGCGTCGGGCGCATTACGTAGATCACCGCACTGATTCGGACGAGGTCTTGCCCGGCGTTGGTTTTTGTTTCGGTGAACGATTCTACCTCCACCTCCACCGAGTAGGGGATTTCCTGGTGGTAGTTCTCCAGGATTTTCTCCCGCACGATCTCACTCACAAAAAAGCGCTCCGGCCGGTCCGTCAGTTGGTCTTTCGGGTAGTAGGCGGGGCCTTCCGGCAACGACTTGGTAATAAATTGCAGCAACCCCTCTGTACCTTGCAGGTGAAGGGCCGACAGCGGGAAGATTTCCTGGAAAGGAATGCGCTTTTGCCATTCCTGGATTTTGCTCACCACTTCGTTCTGATTGGACAGGTCGATCTTGTTCAGCACCAAATACAAAGGCACCTGTACCCTTTTCAACTGGGTAATGATCGGGTCATCGTCTTTGAAAACCTCGTCGATACCCGTCACGAAGAGCATGATGTCGGCGTCGTCGAAGGTCGAATCGACCGACTTGTTCATGGCCTTTTGCATCTTGTAAACCGGGTCCTGGATAATGCCGGGGGTGTCGCTGAAGACGATCTGGAAATCTTCGCCACTCAGCAAACCAATGATCCGGTGGCGGGTGGTCTGGGGTTTTGCCGTGATGATCGACATGCGCTCACCCACCAGGGCGTTCATGAGCGTGGATTTGCCAGCGTTGGGGCGTCCAATAATATTTACAAATCCGGATCGATGCATAGTGGGGAATGCGTTGAATGAAAAAAGAGCAGCAGTTGGGTCGCCAACTTGCTGCCCCAAAGGTACGCATTTGTCAAAGAATAGAATAAATTCCGTGCCCCCCTTTCATCCGCTACTCATTTCCGTATCTTCGCAGCCAAAACACGTATTATTATGTATAACATGCTATCTCATACCCACTCTGGCCTGCGTTGGTTGGTGTTGGTGTTTTTACTGCTGGCGATCGTGACGGCTTATTCCAAGTGGTCGGCTAAAGCCAACTATCCCGCGGGTAAACTGCCTTTGCTGGCGCTCATTTTTACCCACGTCCAACTGCTGACCGGTCTGGCGCTCTACTTTATCAGCCCCAAGGTGCAATTTACGGCAGCTACGATGAAGGATGCGATACTGCGCTTCTACACCGTAGAGCACCTGAGCCTGATGCTCATCGCTATTGTGCTCATTACGGTAGGCTATAGCCGCGCCAAGCGCCAGGCACCAGCAGCCCAGGGACACAAGACCATCTTCACCTTTTACCTCATTGGCCTCCTTCTCATCCTGGTGAGCATTCCATGGCCTTTCCGCGGCCTGGGTGCAGGTTGGTTCTAGGCGCTTGTTGAATGGAAAATACGAGAGGCAGGTAACGTAGTTGCCTGCCTCTTGACGTACTGCGCTTTAACCAGCAAGATTTACAAAAACTTGGCGTTTCTAGCAAATCTGCGCCCGCGCTGAAGCACTACGGTTGGAAAGATGTGTCCCAACCGTAGTGCTTCAGCGCGAAGGATTTCGGATGTATATTGTCGTGGACACTAATTTTGGCGTTTTATGCGACCCCCTCGGGGTCGTTTACTTCTCTAAATAATCATTCATTATAAACATACGACCCATTCTGGGTCTGTAGGTTTTGATTTATTTAAACCCCGCGGTTCTTTGGTGATACGGGCTTGTCTGACCCAGATCGGTGTACCCGGCCCTATCTATAGACCCAGCGCCGCCAAGGTGGTGGCATTGCACTGCGGGCGGGAGGCCGCCCAATACTTCATCGTAGGCTAGAGTACCCTTCAACGTAAAGATGCGTTAATACGTTTCCTCGTTTCCACTTCCCACCTCCAATTTCGGCCGCTTTTACACTTTAGCCGCCTCCTTCCTCCTCCCCCCACAAGGGGTACCTCCTCCAAAGGAGGACTTTTGACCGTCATTAATTGTAGGGAATTGTTACCCGCCAGCACTGCCGAAAAATCGACCCGACGGAAGCCAGAGCAAGCGCCGTGCTTTTACACTTGCCCAACATTTACACTTTTACACGCGCCTGCCACGTCTTCAGCGTTGCCTGCCACGTCTTTAGCGCATTCGCGTCAACTTAATAAAACGTAATATGTAAAAAGAAAAAGTTGCTGCTTAAGTTTGTAAATCATCACACTCACAAACATAGAAA
>PZPC01000079.1 GCA_003045895.1 Bacteroidota bacterium | reverse complement strand
CGCCAATTTTAAGAAAGCTCCATCGCTAACGCGGTGGGGCTTTCGCCATTTTAGGTCTATGCCTCCAACCTCCAACCTCCAACCTCCAGCCTCCAACGTAAAGATGCGTTAATACGTTTCCGCTTTTACACTTACCCACTCCATTTAGAAGTTGGCGCTTTGCGTTTGGTGAGGTGTAGATCTTCTTCAAGCATTGGAAAACTGCGCTTCAAGCAAATAAGCAATTCCGAAGCTAAGTAACTCATTCTCCAAAATGACCGCTCGCCCTGCCACCTTTCTCCTTCAGGAGACCGGTCCGTAGGACCAGAGGTGAAAGGTGCGCGTGTTCATTCGGCCGCTTTTACAGGCGCCACTTGCTGTCCTTTCCAAAAAAAAAATTGTATATTCTCCGCACCTAATAGCTAGAACCCACATGATGAAGAAAATAGACCAGCTCATTCTCGTCGATGATCACCATCCCACGAACGTCATTCACCAGATTGCTGCCGAGGAGGCAGGCTGCGCCAAAAGCATCAAAGCGTTCACCGATCCGGCCAGCGCCCTGCGCTACCTCCAGCAGCTGACCACCAAATCGTTCACCGGCTCTACCCTCATTATTCTCGATGTGAAAATGCCGCGTATCGACGGCTGGACCTTCGCCAATCAGCTGAATACCATGACCCAAAATAGCCGCTTCAACCCCAAGATCATTATGACCTCCAACGTACGGTCATCTGAGCACCTCAGCAAAATGCGCAGCGAGCCACTGATCTACGACTACCTGGAAAAGGTCCTGACGGCAGAGCAGTTTGCCCAGTTTGCCCAGGGTTTGTTTTGAGGCAGCAGTGACCCCTGTTGATATTTCTCATCCCATCCACTAACGATCATCACCTCTTTCCTGGTCAAATGGCCCGTATTTTCGGTTGTACCAAAACAACTTTTACGTTGGCCAATCACCCGTATACCTATTTACCGCCTGGCTTGCGCAATTTTCTTACGGAGGTAGGTCATATTGCTGCTTTTGCCGGCAATTTCTTTCGCCACGTTTTTTATCCTCCTTTCGAATTTCGGGAGTTGCTTCACCAATGCTACGAGGTGGGCAACCGGTCCTTTGTTTTGGTGTCGCTCACCGGATTTATTATGGGGCTGGTACTGAGTTTGCAGATCCGGCCAACGATGATCGAGTTCGGAGCGGTGTCTTACATGCCTTCGATGATCGGCATTGCCATCGTGCGGGAGATCGGTCCGGTACTCACCGCACTCATTTGTGCGGGCAAGATCGGATCGGGTATGGGGGCTGAGCTGGGCTCCATGAGAGTGACCGAGCAGATCGACGCCATGGAAGTGTCGGGAACCAATCCGTTCAAATTTTTGGTAGTCACCCGCATCCTGGCGACCACTTTGATGCTTCCCTTGCTGGTGTTGATGTCTGACACCATTTCCCTGGCGGGTTCTTTTTTGGTTGAACACTTCAAAGGAGAGGTGAGTTTTACCCTTTATTTTACGGAAGTGTTCAACAGTCTGGCGTTCAGCGACCTGGTGCCAGCCACCACCAAGTCTTTCTTTTTTGGATTTGTCATCGCTCTGGTAGGCTGCTACAAGGGCTATACTTCTGATCAGGGAACGGCTGGGGTAGGTCGGGCAGCCAATACAGCGGTGGTGATTGCTTCCATTTTGGTGTTTCTGGTCGATTTTTGGGCGGTTTTGGTGGCTGATATTTTTTACGATTTATAAAAACAGGACGATGAACACGCTGAATGACCCTGTTGCTACAGCATCTTCCGCCCCGCCTGTTGCGGTGGGGGCACCGCTGATTCATATTCGGGGAGTACACAAGTCATTTGGTGATAACCACGTGCTGAAGGGGTTCGACATGGATCTCTTTCCGCAGGAAAACCTGGTCATAATAGGCAAGTCCGGCTCTGGCAAATCGGTACTGATCAAGTGCCTGGTGGGACTGGAATACCCGGATGAAGGGGTGGTGGAGATCCTGGGAAAAAACTTGCTGAAGCTGTCCCAAATTGAACTCGACGAACTGCGCACCGAAGTGGGCTTTCTTTTCCAGGGCAGTGCGCTGTACGATTCCATGACCGTGCGGGAAAACCTGCAATTTCCACTGCGTCGGCATCCGAACCGCATTTTACCGGAAGGGGAGGAAACCATGATCTTGCGTACCCTGGAAAGCGTGGGCCTGGCGCACACGGTCAATATGAAGCCCAGTGAACTGTCGGGCGGCATGAAACGACGGATTGCGCTGGCGCGGACACTCATCCTGCAGCCTAAAATTATTTTGTACGATGAACCGACCAGTGGCCTGGACCCGATCACGGCCAAAGAAATCATTCAACTCATTTTGCGTATTCAGGCCGAGCAGCAAACGGCGTCGATCATCATCACCCACGACCTGGACTGTGCCCGTGTTATTGCCAACCGGGTCATTATTCTCGTTGAGGGCATCAATTACGCCGAGGGGACGTATCAGCAACTGACCAGCAACCGCGATCCCAAGGTGCAAGCCTTTTTTAAATAACCAAGCGCATTTTAAAGGGTTACCTACTATGAGAAAGGATACCAATAAACTAGTCAGCCTCGGGATTTTCGTAATCCTTGGTCTCGCCCTTTTTACCATTGCCGTTTACAGTATCGGCAGACAGACCAATCTCTTTCAGTCGGGGTTCACCCTGTACGCCCGGTTCAGAAATGTGAGTGGCCTCCAGGCCGGTAACAATGTTCGTTATGCGGGTATTACCGTGGGGAGTGTAGCGGATATCCAGATCATCAATGATTCTACTTTGCAAGTGAACATGAACCTGGATGAGCAGATGCGCAGCGTGGTTCGCAAAAATGCCATTGCCAGTATCGGCAGCGACGGGTTGGTGGGCAGCATGATCATTAATATTGTCCCTGGCCAGGGCGCAAGTGCGCTGGTGGAGGAGGGGGATGTGCTACCCACTTACAACCGGGCCGCCACGGACGAAATGATGGAAAGTCTGAACAATACCAGTGCCAACCTGGCTTTACTGGTGACCAACCTGCTGGAAATAGCCGAAAAAGTAAACAATGGCTACGGTACCCTGTCCCTGTTGTTGCAGGACTCTGCCACGGCCCGTGATATTGGGAAAACCATCCATAATGTTCAACTCACTTCCTACGACCTCAGTCGGATGGGGTCGCAACTTCAGCAAATGACGGCGCAGGTACAGGCGGGCCAGGGGCTGGTGGGTACCCTGCTAAATGATACCACCATCAGCGCAGGCTTCGGTGGTTTTTACGACCAGTTGGATAGCCTCATTTTTGTGAAAACAACACCGATTATGAACGACCTGACCACGACGAGCGCACAATTGGCCGAAGCGACCACCGGACTCAACCGGTTGCTTAAGGAGACGCAGAATCCGGAGGGGGTTGTCGGTACCCTGCTCCGCGATAGCCTGGCAGCGCAGGACGTGCGGGAAATCCTCCAAAATCTTAACGTGGGCTCTGCCCGCCTCAACGAAAACATGGAAGCCCTGAAGCACAATTTTCTCTTCCGGGGTTATTTCAGGAAGGAAGCCAGGAAGCTGAAGAAGGCAACGGAGAGGTAGGAAAGGTGTAAACGTTGGGCAAGTGTAAAAGTAAGATGACTCTTACACTTTTCCACTCTTACACCTTTCCACTCTTACACCCTTACACTTTTACACTGAACTTTATCCCTTCACCTGCGAACCCAGTTCACTGCCCAGGAATTCGCGGTTCAAACGAGCGATATTGGTGACCGAGATGCCCTTGGGGCATTCTGCTTCGCAGGCCGTGATGTTGGAACACATGCCAAAGCCCTCGTCGTCCATAGCTGCAACCATGTGCTGGACGCGGCGATCGGCCTCTACTTGTCCCTGGGGTACCAGCGCCAGGTGGCTCACCTTCGCGCTTACAAAGAGCATCGCCGAGGCATTGGGGCACGCCGCTACGCAGGCACCACAACCGATGCATTCGGCGGCATCCATGGCCATTGATGATTGTTCTTTTTCAATGGGAATGGCGTTGGCGTCCTGCGCCTGACCCGTGTTGATGGAAATGTAGCCACCCGCCTGGATGATTTTGTCAAAAGCGGAGCGGTCTACCGCCAGGTCCTTGAGCACGGGGAAAGCCTTCGCGCGGAACGGCTCAATGGTAATGGTTTCGCCATCCTTAAAGTGGCGCATGTGCAACTGGCAGGTTGTGGTACGCTGCATGTGTCCGTGCGGATGGCCGTTGATGACCATGCTACAGGTGCCGCAAATACCTTCCCGGCAGTCGCTTTCGAAAACCACCGGTTCTTCTTTCTTGAGCAGCAAATCTTCGTTGAGCACGTCGAGCATTTCCAGAAAAGACATGTGTTCGGTCACGTTGTCCATCTGGTAAGTTTGGAACGTTCCTTTGCCCTGCGGAGACGCCTGGCGCCATATTTTGAGTGTCAATTTCATTTTCCTGACTTTTAATTTTTAAACGTAATTACGCAATGTGGGTCTACGTACCCAACTTTTACCCATTTACACGTTTACCCATTTACACCTTTACACCTTTCCACGTGCAGGCTACTTATAAGAGCGCGTCTTCAATTCCACGTTCTCGAACAGCAATTCCTCTTTGTGGAGGATCGGTTCCTGGCCCCGTGCGGGGTAAGCCCAGGCCGCTACGTAGGCGTATTCGTCGTCGCGGCGCAGGGCCTCGCCATCTTCCGTTTGGTATTCTTCGCGGAAGTGTCCGCCGCAACTCTCTTCGCGGTCGAGGGCATCGACGATCATGAGTTCGCCTTGTTCCATAAAGTCGGCCACCCGGAGGGCTTTCTCCAACTCGGGGTTGTATTCCTCGTTGGTGCCCGGCACAAAAACGTCGCTATAGAATTCGGCCTGCAGGTCGCGAATCATTTGCAGGGCTTTCTTCAGCCCCGCTTCGTCCCTCGACATACCGCAGTAGTCCCACATGATGTGGCCGAGGCGGCGGTGGAAGCTTTCGACCGATTGCGACCCCTGCACGCCCAGCAGGCTGGTAATCCGTTCTTTTACAGCCTGTTCGGCCGCCTGGAACGGTTCGGTATTCGTATCCATCATGGGCGTACGAATATCCTTGCTCAGGAAGTCACCGATGGTGTACGGCAATACGAAGTAGCCGTCAGCCAGGCCCTGCATCAGCGCCGATGCGCCGAGGCGGTTGGCGCCGTGATCGGAGAAGTTGGCTTCACCGGCGGCAAAGAGACCAGGGATATTGGTTTCCAGGTTGTAATCGACCCACAGGCCACCCATGGTGTAGTGCACCGCCGGGTAGATCTTCATGGGTGTCTTATAGGGATCCTCACCGGTGATCTTCTCGTACATCTCGAACAGGTTGCCGTACTTTTCGCGAATCACCGCATCACCCAGTTCGCGAATCCTGGCGGGGCTGGGGTTGTCGATGTTCTGGTTGTTGGCAGCCGAAGCACCGTAACGCATGATGGCATCGTCGAAGTCGAGGAATACCGCCAGTCCGGTGGGGGCAACGCCCAGCCCTTCGTCACAGACTGATTTGGCGGCCCGGCTGGCGACGTCGCGCGGAACCAGGTTGCCAAAGGCCGGGTACCGCCGCTCGAGGAAGTAGTCGCGGTCGGCTTCCGGAATATCATCGCCCCGGCGTCGGCCTTCGCGGATGTCCTTGGCGTCGGCTTCTTTTTTGGGTACCCATACCCGCCCGTCATTGCGCAGCGACTCCGACATCAAGGTCAGCTTGCTCTGGTAATCGCCGGAAACGGGAATACAGGTAGGGTGAATTTGCGTAAAGCAAGGATTGGCCATGAGGGCACCCCGGCGTACTGCCCGCCAGGCGGCCGAGACGTTCGACATCATGGCGTTGGTGCTCAGGTAGAAGACGTTGCCGTAACCACCCGTACACAGCACCACACAATGGGCGCCGTGGCGCTCCAGTTCACCCGTGATGAGGTTGCGGGCAATAATTCCCCGCGCTTTGCCATCGACCTGCACCAGGTCGAGCATTTCGTGGCGGTTGTACAACTTCACGTTGCCCAGGGATATCTGGCGGCTCAGGCTCTGGTAGGCGCCCAGCAGCAGTTGTTGTCCGGTCTGGCCGCGGGCGTAGAAGGTGCGGCTCACCTGCACGCCACCGAAGGAGCGGTTGGCCAGCAGCCCGCCGTATTCCCGGGCAAAGGGTACACCCTGGGCAACGGCCTGGTCGATGATGGTACGGCTAACTTCCGCCAGGCGGTGCACATTGGCTTCGCGCGAGCGGTAGTCACCACCTTTAATGGTGTCGTAAAAAAGCCGGAAGACACTGTCTCCGTCGTTTTGGTAATTTTTGGCGGCATTGATCCCGCCCTGGGCGGCGATGGAGTGCGCGCGCCGGGGGCTATCGTGAAAAGTGAAGACTTTAACCTGGTAGCCCAACTCGCCCAGTGTAGCTGCTGCCGAACTACCCGCTAGTCCGGTACCAACGATGATGATTTCAATGCGGCGTTTGTTATTAGGCGCCACCAGGGGCATCGTAGAACGATATTGCGTCCATTTTTCGGCCAGGGGGCCAGGTGGCACTTTTCCGTTGAGGTTCATATGGTTGAATTTTTTTTGGCAAGAAGTTGGAATGACTGGCGGTGCACAAACTCCCGCTGGCTATTCCGTGGTTTGACCAATGCGTTTTATTTATTCAGGTACATCAGGATGGGAATAAGGGCAAAGCCCAATGGCACCAGAATAGAATAGATTTTACCAACGCCCTGGATGAGTGGGGTGTACTTGGGGTGGTTGATGCCCAGCGACTGAAAAGCGCTCTGGAAACCGTGCCACAGGTGCATCCCAATGAAAACCATCGACACCACGTAAATGGCCACGAAAATTGGATTTTCGTACGTCAGTGATACAATGTAGTAGAGGTTCTTGACCGCTACGCCGTCATAAGTGGCGTAGGGCAGGGTGTCCAGCTTCATCTGCAGCCAGAACTGGTAGAGGTGCAAGGCCAAAAAGAGGAAGATAATAGAACCCAACAACGCCATATTGCTGGCGTAGGTGGCATTGGTGTTGACGGCGCGGGTCACCTTCACGGCGTAACCCACCTCGCCCCGGGCCGAACGGTTCTTCCACCAGATAACAATACCCTGCACCGCGTGTAGCAGAATGAAGAAGTATAAACCGTAGGACGTGAACTTGATTAAAGGGTTGGTGGTCATGAACTTGGCGTACAAGTTGAAGCTTTCACCATCATCACCGGCTAATAACTGCAGGTTGCCCACCAGGTGAATAACCAGGAACAAGATGAGAAAAAGCCCGGTAAGACTCATCACCAGTTTGTGCCCGATGGAAGAAGTTAGGAATTTTGTGATCCAACTCATGTGTTTTTGTTTTTCGTTTGTCTACTGACAATTAAAGTGGAGGAAAGGGCTGTGATTCGCTGACTTTCCCACAAATCTACTTTTATAAGCCTTTTTACCCAAATACTGTTGGTGTACGAATTCTCAGATACCCTTATTTAGAACTAGTCTAATTAATTTACCGCAGGATTGGGTTGGCTTTTGCTGTCGTGCGCTAAAATACAAAATAGACGGGTGATATTTTATTTCAATAATAAAAGTGAAATAGCCGGCTCGCCCATCTTCACCAACTATTATCTATTTAGAAAAAAAGTTTCAAAGGCACTGAGTTCTTGGAGTTCTTGTTCTACAAATTTATTGAATAACTTATCACCTACTTGTGAGCGAAGGGCGGATATACCTACGTCAATGAGCCGAATGCCGCTTGGGGTGAGGAAAATATTGTCGAAAGAAAAACCAGGCATATCCGATGGGCGTCTGATGTCTCTGTGCACGAAGCCTTGCGCATGAAGCTGACGAAGCTCGTTCTCAAAAACTTCAAAGATAAGCTGTCTTTTTTCATATTCAAAAGCCCGAAAATCTAAAGGGAAGAGGCGCTCCATCACTAGAACCTCCGTATCATCTGGCATTAAGTCTAATCGGATAAACTTGACAACCAAGCCGTTAATGGTATTGGCAAATTTCATCTTTTCAGCTTCAGAACCAATATCTGAACGGGTATCTTCTATGAAAAGCTTACCTGCTTCTGTTTCAGACAAAGCAATCACCGTATTATTAGCACCTGCGGACAATGTTTTAGGGTATCTCTTGCTCATGTACTTAACAGTTTATGCGAAGTTAGGGGCATTTTTTGATAAGGATGGGTTAAACATCCTTCATCGACAACTGGATGCGCTTGCGCTCGCGGTCGATGGAGGTAATGCGCACTTGCACCTGTTGGTTGAGGCTCACCACGTCGGCGGGGTTTTTGACGAAGCGGTTGGCCAGCTGGCTGATGTGGATGAGGCCATTTTCCTTGATGCCAATGTCGACGAAGACGCCGAAGTTGGTGATGTTGGTGATGATGCCGGGCAGGACCATCCCGTCGCGGAGGTCGTCGATGGTGCTGACGTTGCCGAAGTCGAAGGCCTTGGCTTCGCCGCGGGGGTCGAGGCCGGGCTTGGCGAGCTCCTGCATGATGTCTTTCAGGGTGGGCAGCCCCACTTCGGCGCTGGTGTAGCGGCGCAGGTCGAGCTGTTGGCGCAGGTCGCTGCGGGCGATGAGGTCGGTGACGGCCACGCCCAGGTCTTTGGCCATCTGCTCCACCAGGGCGTACCGCTCGGGGTGTACGGCGGTGTTGTCGAGCGGATTTTTGCTGTCGCGAATGCGGAGGAACCCGGCGGCCTGTTCGTAGGCCTTGTCGCCCAGGCGGCTGACTTTCTTCAGGGCCTGGCGCGTCTGGAAGGGGCCGTGTTCGCGGCGGTGCTCGACAATGTTCTGGGCCAGCGCCGGCCCCAGCCCTGACACGTAGGTGAGCAGGTGTTTGCTGGCGGTATTGAGGTTGATGCCCACGGCGTTCACGCTGCTTTCGACCGTTCGATCGAGGCTGTCTTTCAGCAGGTTTTGGTTCACATCGTGCTGGTACTGGCCCACGCCGATGCTCTTGGGGTCGATCTTGACCAGTTCGGCGAGGGGGTCCATGAGGCGGCGCCCGATGGAGATGGAGCCGCGCACGGTGAGGTCCAGTTCGGGAAATTCCTCCCGCGCCACGTCCGACGCCGAATAGATGGAAGCCCCGGCCTCGTTGACGGAGAAGATGTTCACCGGGCGGTCAAATTGGATGCCCTGGCAGAGGCGCAGGGTTTCGCGACCGGCGGTACCGTTGCCCACGGCGATGGCGTCGATGTGGTAGCGGTCTACGAGGTCTTCGAGGTGGTAGCGGGCCTTGGCTTCGTCGGCCTGCGGAGGGTGTGGGTAGATGGTGCTGTGGTGGAGGAGGTTGCCGTTGTTGTCGAGGCAGACCACCTTGCAGCCCGTCCGGAAACCGGGGTCGATGCCCAGGATGGCGCGCTGGCCCAGGGGCGGCGCCAGCAGTAGTTGGCGCAGGTTGGTGGTGAACACCTCGATGGCTTCCTTGTCGGCTTTCTCCTTGGAGCTGTTGCGGAATTCCGTCTCGATGCTGGGGGCCAGCAGGCGTTGGTAGCCGTCTTGCAGGGCCTCGCGCACCTGCTGGGTGGCGGCGCCGTAGCCTTTCAGGTAGTAGCGCTCCAGGTCGGCGAGCACGGGTTCGTCTTCCGGGGCGATGATCACCCGCAGCAGGCCTTCCTCCTCGGCCCGCCGCATGGCCAGCAGGCGGTGACTGGGGCATTTGCTGAGCAGCTCGCTGTAGTCGAAATAATCCTGGTATTTGGCGGCCGCTTCCTCCTTGCCACGGGCCAGCTTACTGGTCACCAGGGCGCTCTTGCGGAAGTGGCGGCGCACGGCATTGCGCCCTTTCTCGTCTTCGTTGATCACCTCCGCGATGATGTCGCGGGCCCCCTGAAGGGCGTCTGCTACGGTGGCCACCTCGGCCGTGAGGTAGCGGGCGGCAAGGGCTTCCACGTTATTGTTTTGCTGTTCCAGCAGGGTGAGTGCCAGGGGTTCCAATCCCTTTTCGCGGGCCACGCCGGCGCGGGTTTTGCGCTTGCGTTTGTAGGGCAGATAGAGGTCTTCGAGTTCGGTGCCGTCGAAGGTTTCGCGGATGCGTTTTTCCAGTTCGGGGGTCAGTTTGCCCTGTTCGGCGATGGCGCTGAGGATGGTGGCGCGGCGTTTCTCCAACTCTTCGAGTCGCTTGTGTTCGCGCTGTATTTCGGCGAGCTCCACTTCGTCCAGCTCGCCGGTAGCTTCCTTGCGGTAACGCGCTACGAAGGGGATGGTAGCGCCTTCGCTGAACAGCTGGAGGGCGGCGGCTACGCGCTTTTCACTGAGGTTGAGGAGGGTAGCAATACGGGCAACAGTGGATACGGACATGGTTGTGGTTTTGGGAGGGCAAAGATACGGAATTTGGCGTGTTTTTGTGGGGCATTGCTGGCAATGCTGTGGGCCGGTCATAGCTGCTCAATGCAGGTGTAGCAACCCTGCAAAACGAATAGCGGCTAATTGCAAAACATCCTTATACAAATAAGCGGATGCTAATTCCCGCAGATGGCGGATTTTTTATCTCGCCCTTCGAGGGTAAGTACCTCAGGGTACATCCCATAGAGGAGGTAGCTCTCCACCTGGTCCTTCAACTCAAAAGGGGTCAACTGCTTTGCCAATTCCTGGATCGCGATAGGATATAACTGAAAGGTGGCTGTTCGGCCGGTGAGAGGTTCTTTCAACTAATGTTAGCTTGAATTTTTCAGGTTTAGGCGAGAAATCCTTTTTGACCACTAGCCCTGAAATACGTTTACCCACTTACACCTTTACCACTTTTACACCTTTACCGCCCTTACACCTTTACCGCCCTTACACCTTTACCACCCTTACACCTTTACCGCCCTTACACCTTACCACCTTAAGGGCGAGGGGTGGTAGCGGTAGCCCGACGCAGGAGGGCTAGGAGCGGACGACCCGGTGCCCCCCCGCCAACGGCGGGGGGGCACGCCCAGGGCTGTCGAATCTGGAAATAGATAATATAATCAACGGTGTTTTCTTCTAAAGTTGGTTCTCGCAGCGACGCAGCGCAGCAACGGCTCGCGGCGAAAGAGCTTGCCACGCTTTTTAGCGTGGGCGGGGGATGGGTTCTCTTGAATGCGCAATTTCGGATAAACATCGCGATAACGTATTAAATAATTCCAGATTCGACAGCCCTGGGGGGCACGCCCCCAACAGGGAAGGAAAAAAACGAGGAAACCCAGGCGTTGCACAAAAAAAAATTCTATCTTAGCAGGCTAACTTAGTCCTTCGCTGCGGGCTGTAGCTAACGCCGCCCCGCCCACGTTGAAGACGTGGCAGGCGCAAGCACCAGGTTGTTAACCCTATTGCAGCAGCGCGCGCTTAACAAAATCTGAAACCATCCATGCAAGTCATGCACAACCCAGAACTGGAACTCGCCTGGAATTTTGTCGAAAAGACGGATAGAAATATCTTTTTGACCGGGAAGGCGGGTACCGGAAAAACGACTTTCTTACGCAAGATTAAAACGGAATCCGGCAAGCGGCTGGTGGTGGTAGCACCCACGGGGGTGGCTGCGATCAACGCGAAGGGGGTGACCATTCATTCCTTTTTCCAGTTACCCTTCGGGCCTATTCTGCCCGAACCGCCGCCCGACCAGTTGCGGCAAGCGCCACCGGCTGCGCCACGAAAATTCAGCAGTAGAAAAATTGACATCGTCCGCTCGCTCGACTTGCTGATTATTGATGAGATCAGTATGGTGCGGGCCGATTTGCTGGACGGGATCGACCAGGTGCTGCGGCAGTACAAAGACCGCAGCAAGGTTTTTGGCGGCGTGCAGGTGCTCATGATCGGCGACCTGCAGCAGCTGGCGCCGGTGGTGAAGCCCAATGACTGGACTTTGCTGCAACCCCACTACGCTACGCCCTATTTTTTCAGCAGCCGGGCTTTTCGGGAGGCCCGGACCGTCGGGGTGGAACTCCGGCACATTTACCGCCAGGCAGACGAAACGTTCATCACCATTCTGAACGAAATCCGGAACAACCAACTGACGCCGGCGTCGGCCAGGATCCTGAATGCCCGCCACCAGCCCGATTTTGTGCCCGCTCCCGACGATGGCTACATCACCCTGACTACCCACAACGACCGCGCCGACCGCATGAATGAGCGGGAGTTGCGCAAAAACGAGACCCCCAGTTTTTTCTACACCGCCGAGGTGGAAGGGACATTTCCGGAACACATCTACCCCACGCCCGCGCGACTGGAGTTCAAGCGCGGGGCACAGGTGATGTTCATCAAAAACGACAGCGACCCAGACAAGCGCTACTTTAATGGCAAGATCGGCACCATCGTCCGTATCGACGACGAGGAACTGGTGGTTCGGTGCCCGGGCGATGCCTTTGACATCACCGTGGGGCCGGAAACGTGGGATAACATCGAATACACCCTGAACCCCGAAACCAAGGCAGTAGAAGACCATATTATTGGTTCCTTTGCGCAAATACCCCTGCGCCTGGCCTGGGCCATCACCATCCACAAAAGCCAGGGCCTGACCTTTGACAAGGCCATCATCGACGCCGAATCGTCCTTTGCCCACGGGCAGACCTACGTGGCCCTGAGCCGCTGCAAAACCCTGGAGGGGATCGTGTTGCAACGCCCCATTGGGGGCAGCAGCATCATCAACGACCAGCGGGTGTCGTCGTTTACCAAAGCCGTGGAGGATAACCTGCCGGATAAAAAAGAGCTGGATTTTTCGCAGAAAAGCTACCAGCTCAACCTGCTGGCCGAGGTGTTCGACCTGCAGCCCCTGATCTATCCGGTAAAGCGCCTGATCAGCATCTATTATGCCCACCAGACGAGTTTGGAGGGGCAGATCCTGGCGCCCCTGGAGGTCATCAGGGACCAGGGCATTCTGGAAATGGCGAAGGTGAGCCAGGGTTTTCAGTCGCAGTTGCAGCAGCTGTGTGCCGGCGGCCGCATTCCGGAGGAAGATGAACAAATACAGGAACGCGTGCAGAAAGCCGTGACCTACTTTCTGGCGCACACCCAGACTCACCTGAAGGCACCGCTGGAGACGTTGACGTTTACGACGGACAACAAGGCCGTCCGCAAGGACATGAACAAACAGTTGGAACTGCTGACGGCGGGCATAGCGGCCCACTTGTACGTGCTGGAGGGGCTGGCCGACGGGTTTGGGGTGGCTAAATATTTGGCCTTGCGCGCCCAGGCCCTCCTGCGGGATAGCCCCACCGCGGCGGTGGTGAAGCAACAGGATTTTTCGGCCACGGACCACCCGGTTTTATTTGCGCAACTCCGCGACTTGCGCACGGCCCTTGCCGAAAAAGCCGACGTGCCGCCTTTTCATATTTTCAGCCAAAAGTCCCTCTTCGAGCTGTGTACCTTTCTGCCGATCGATGAGCCCCAGCTCCTGGCCGTGCACGGGATGGGCAAAGTGCGGGTGGAGAAATACGGCGCCGAAATTTTGGCCGCCATCCAGGCCTACTGCGCCGAAACGGGCGCGGAACCAACCGAGGATATTTTGGCAGACCGCGAACCCCGCATCCGCAAGCCCAAAAAGCCCAAAGGGGAAACCCAGAAGATCTCCTTCGACTTGTTTAAAGCCAGCCGGAGCATTGCCGAGATCGCCGAGGAAAGGGGCCTGACGGCCAACACCATCGAAGGGCACCTGGCCACCTACGTGGCCAAGGGTGAACTGGCCATCACCGAGGTGATACCGGAGGAGAAGTACCTGGAACTGAAACAGGCCATGGCGGCCACGACCTACGCCAGCTTGTCGGAGCTGAAAAGCCAAATTGACGACAAGTTCACGTTTGGTGAGATCAGGATGGTCATGAAAGAGTTGGAACGAAAGGAGGCGTAAGGGGGCTTTGTTGTTCGCCGGTGGGGGCTGCAATGCTGTTGCTCAGGGCTTTACTGGCGGTAGGATACCAGTCGCTGCCCGCCGCTTTATACCGCCCCCTACCGCGCGATATTACTCCCCTCCTCAAGCCACTGCTGCACGCGTTGCAGGATGGGGTTGCGGTTGTGTTTGTTCCAGGCTACGGAAAGGACCGCGCGCTGGGGAATGGCGCCGAGCTCCAGGAAGCGGACGTTGAACTGGTAGCCCAACTGCAGGGAACTGGGGACGAGCGAAACCCCAAAATGATTTTCGACCAGTCGGAAGATGGTGTTGGCGTGTACGGTATTGTGGGCCACCGTGGGGGCGAAGCCACTGTCGGCAAAGATGCTCATCACCTGGGCGTAGTAGGCGGGGCTGTAGGTCTCCTCGAACAGGATGAACGGCTCCTCGCGGAGCTGACTCACTTCCCGGAAATTGTCGACCGTCAGCGGGTGATCCTGGGGAACTACCAGGGCGAAGGTCTCCTGCCAGACCGGATGGATCTCGAGACCCGCAGGCACCTGGCCCAGGCGCACGAAGCCCAGGTCGATCTCCCGCGCCAGCAGGGCGCTGATCTGCTGGCGGTTGTCGAGCTCCTGTAAAGAAAAATGGATATCGGGCAATTCGTTTTTGAATTGGAGCAGCAAACGCGGGATCACCTCCTGCATGGCCGAGCCTACGTAACCCATCTTCACCGCGCCGAGTACCCCTTCGCTGATCAGTTTGGCCTGTTCCAACACCTCGTCCAGGTGGGTCAGGACGACGGAGAGCTCGCGCTGCAGGAAACTGCCCGCGGGCGTGAGCGTGACCGTTTTGTTGTTCCGTTCAAACAGGGCCAGACCCAGGTGCTCCTCCAGCTGGCGAATCTGCCGGCTCAGCCCCGGCTGCGAGATGTACAACTGTTCGGCGGCCTTGCGAAAATGCAACGTTTTGGCCAGGGCCAGGAAATACCGGAAATGCCGCAGTTCAGTTTGATTACTCATGGTTATTGATTGATGTGATTAATTGCATTACAAGTTATGATTATCCGGCGTATTTTTGTAAGTAAGAGTAGGATTAAAAGACGCCACAGGTAGCGTGGTGCTATGAAGGGGAATTGGAGGGCCCTCTCTGTAGTAGCCTGTTCGCGAGGGAGAAGCTGGGAGGCTGGCTGGGAGGTGATTGAGACGGGGGGATTTCTTGCCGGGGCATAGAAGCCCCTTGGGAGGGGCCCACCCTCAAGGCCTGAACGCCGGCCCCGCTTTCGGCCCACTGGCCATACGAGGCAAACCACCACCATTGCTGCCAGTTATGCACTGCCAACAACCAAGCAAGGAAAACAAAACCGCTGAATGCTAAGGGAACATTAGTGGTAAAATATTGCTCAACAACCTATCTATATGATGTTTCACTACGGAGAAGATCACCTCACCTGCGGCCAGGCCCTGGCCATTATGCGGGGAACGTTGGCGGCGGGATTAACGGCCAGTCGGCGGCAAGCCATTGAACAGACCTGCCAGTTCGTAGAGCAGGTTGTCGAACGCGGTGACGCCGTGTACGGCATCAATACCGGGTTTGGACCCCTGTGCAATACCCGCATCTCCCGCGAGGATACGGCGATTTTGCAGCAAAAGCTCCTCCTCAGCCACAGCGTAGGGGTGGGGAATCCGATCGCCAAAGACATCGCCAAACTGATGCTTGTGCTAAAGGTACACGCGCTGGCGCAAGGCTATTCCGGCGTGTCGTTGGAGCTCCTCGACCGCGTGCTCTGGCACATTGAGCAAGACGTGATTCCCGTGGTGCCCGAACAAGGTTCCGTCGGTGCCTCCGGCGATCTGGCTCCGCTGGCCCACCTGTTTTTGCCGCTCCTGGGCGAGGGCGAGGTGTTCTACGGCGGTGAAATCCAGCCGGCTGCGGCCGTGCTGCAAAAGCTGCACGTGGCGCCGCTGGTGTTGGGTCCCAAAGCGGGCCTGGCGCTCATCAATGGCACCCAGTTTATTGCGGCGCACGCGGTGATGCTGGTGGACAAGCTCCACCATTGCCTGGCCCACGCCGACCTGGCGGCTGCCCTGATGATCGAAGGGTTGCAAGGATCGCAGTCGCCCTTCCTGCCACAGTTGCACGCCCTGCGCCCTTATCCGGGCAACATCCACGTGGCCCGGCGTCTGCATTATTTCCTGAACACGTCGGAGATGCTGGCCTCTCACCAAAATTGCGACCGGGTGCAAGACCCTTACTCGTTGCGTTGTGTGCCCCAGGTACACGGCGCCTCCCGCCAGGCGTGGTTGCACCTTCGGGATGCGACGGAAATAGAGATCAACGCCGTCACGGACAACCCCATCGTTTTTTCAGCAGAAAGTGTGGTCAGCGGGGGCAATTTCCACGGCCAGCCGCTGGCGTTGCCGCTCGATTACGCCTGCCTGGCGGCGGCCGAGCTGGGCAATATTTCCGACCGCCGCAGCTACCTCTCGCTGGAAGGAAAAACGGCTGGCACGCCCAAACTGCTGATGAAAGACACGGGGGTGAACTCCGGTTTTATGATCGTTCAGTACACGGCGGCCGCGCTGGTCAGTGAAAACAAGTCGCTGTGCTTTCCCGCCAGCGCCGACAGCGTGCCTACCTCTCTGGGGCAGGAAGACCACGTGAGTATGGGCTCCATCAGCGGGCGCAAAGCCCTCCAGGTGTGTGGCAACCTGGAGAAGATCCTGGCCATCGAGCTGCTCTGCGCCGCCCAGGCCTTCGACTTCCGCCGCCCCCTGCATTCGAGCCAGGTGCTGGAAGCCGTACACGCCCACGTGCGCACCCACATCAGCCACGCCACCGAAGACCGCATCTTCAGCAAGGATATTCAAGCAGCAATCGCTATTTTGCAAAGCCGCGAATTGTTGGCCATCACCGCCCGTTTTGACGCGGAGGTGGGCAGTGAATTTGCCGACCTTTTTGAAAAATACTAATCGTTATGACCCCAACTGTCACTTCCTTTCAGCAGCAAATCCTTCAGGGCATTCCTGCTGAATTGCCCGCTCCCCGGCCCTACGCCACCGATGCCAACCACGCCCCCCGGCGCAAGGACATCCTCGCGCCCGACGAGAAGAAGCTGGCCATTCGCAATGCCTTGCGCTACTTTCCCCGCGCCTGGCACGCCGAACTTGCCGCCGAATTCGCCGCCGAGCTGCAGGCCTACGGCCGCATCTACATGTACCGCTTTCAGCCCGACTACCGGCAGTATGCCCGCCCCCTGGCAGCGTATCCGGCCCGGTCGGAACAAGCGGCCGCCATTATGCTCATGATCCAGAACAACCTGGACCCCGCCGTAGCCCAGCACCCCCACGAGCTGATCACCTACGGTGGCAACGGCGCCGTCTTCCAAAACTGGGCCCAGTACCTGCTCACCATGCAGTACCTGGCCTCCATGACCGACGAGCAGACCCTCCACCTGTATTCGGGGCACCCGATGGGTTTGTTTCCTTCGCACCCGGAGGCGCCCCGCGTGGTGGTCACCAACGGTATGATGATTCCGAACTACTCCAAACCCGATGATTGGGAGCGCTACAACGCCCTCGGCGTGACCCAGTACGGGCAGATGACCGCCGGCTCCTATATGTACATCGGTCCGCAGGGAATCGTACACGGTACGACGATCACGGTGATGAATGCTTTTCGCAAAAACCTGCCTGCTGGCGAAACGGGCCGGGGCAAGATCTTCCTCACCGCCGGTTTGGGCGGGATGAGCGGCGCCCAGCCGAAGGCGGGCAACATTGTGGGCTGCATTACGGTTTGTGCCGAAATCAACCCACAGGCCGCCACCAAGCGCCACGAACAGGGGTGGGTGGATGTGCTGATCGACGACCTCGGTGAGCTGGTGCAACGGGTGCGCCAGGCCCAGGCCGGAGAAGAGACGGTTTCCATTGCCTACATCGGCAACGTGGTCGACGTGTGGGAGCGCTTCTACGCCGACGACATCTATGTGCACCTCGGCTCCGACCAGACCTCGCTGCACAACCCCTGGTCGGGTGGCTACTACCCCGTGGGCCTGAGCTACGAAAAGGCGAACGACCTGCTGCGTACAAATCCCCAACTGTTCAAAGAAAAAGTACAGGCCACGCTGCGGCGACACGCTACGGCCATCAATCAGCATACCGCCCGCGGTACCTACTTCTTCGACTACGGCAACGCCTTCCTGCTCGAAGCTGCCCGCGCCGGCGCCGAGGTGATGGCCCCCAACGGCATCGATTTCAGATATCCTTCCTACGTGCAGGATATCCTGGGCCCCTTGTGTTTCGACTATGGCTTTGGCCCCTTCCGCTGGGTCTGTACTTCCGGCAAACCGGCAGACCTGGACCAGACCGACGCCATCGCTGCCCGCGTGTTAACGGAGATCCAAGCTACTGCGCCCGCCGCAATCCAGCAACAGCTGGCCGATAACATCCACTGGATCACCCACGCCAAAGCCAACCAGCTGGTGGTGGGTTCGCAGGCCCGTATCCTCTACGCCGACGCCGAAGGGCGTGTGAAGATCGCCGCCGCGTTCAACGCCGCCATCGCTGCGGGTGAGATCAGCGCCCCCGTGGTGCTGGGTCGCGACCACCACGACGTCAGCGGTACCGACTCGCCCTACCGCGAGACGAGCAACATCTACGACGGCAGCAAATTTACCGCCGACATGGCCATCCACAACGTCATTGGCGACAGCTTCCGCGGCGCTACCTGGGTGTCGATCCACAACGGCGGCGGCGTCGGGTGGGGCGAAGTGATCAACGGCGGTTTTGGCCTCCTGCTGGACGGCAGCGCCCGGGCGGCGGAACGCCTGCAACGCATGTTGTTTTTCGATGTCAACAACGGTATTGCCCGCCGCAGTTGGGCACGCAACGAAGGCGCCGTACAGGCCATCCAACGGGAGATGGATCGCACGCCCCAACTGCGGGTCACGCTGCCCAACCTGGTGGATGATGGGCTGCTGGAGGGGTTGTTTGAGGAGGGGTAGTTTTGCGTAGGGCATGGTCCTGGTCCGGTGGTTTTTCCGTATCTTTAACCTTCTTTGACAACGGGATGAAGCTACAGCAGCCACCAGTGATTTCAAAAAAATCGTCGTTGTCTAATGAAGTACCCCATTGGTCAGGCAGCAGAAGTGGGCTAAATGGTCGCGCACTTTTTATTCCAAAACCAACCCAAATTTCAATTCCCTTGCACCCAGCCATCTCCCTCGAAAAAGTCGGTGTTCAATTGCTGTTGCAAGCGCCCTTTTTTGGGCATTTCATGATGGGTATCCCCAAGGCGTTCGACGAAACTGTTCCCACCGCCGCCGTAGCCCTGCACCAGGGGCACCTGGTGAAGCTGGTGGTCAACCCGACCTTTTGGGAATCGCTTTCCGCGGAACACCGCTACGGCCTCATCAAGCACGAAGTATTGCACCTGGTGCTGCGCCACCTGACGATGCTGAAATCCTACGCCAACCGGCCGGTCTTTAATATTGCCGCCGATCTGGTGGTCAACCAGTACATCCTGCCGACCCAGTTGCCGGAAGGTGGAATCACGCTGGCTACTTTTAAGCCATTGGAGGAGTCCCATCATTTCTTCCTCGAGCCGGAGCAGGGCGTCGGTTATTATTACGACCAATTGCTGAAGTTGTTGCAAAATTCCGCCGGGGAGCAGGGAGAAGCGGCCAGTGGTACTGTTTTCGCTATCCTGGAAAGCTGGCTCCAGCAGACCAGCGAGGGGGCACAAAAACACCGGTATTGGGGCGAATTTGCGGCGCTCGACAGCAGTGCGTTGCGGATTATTGAACAGGTTGTAAAAAGCGCAACCCGGCAAGCACTGCGGCGGGTGCAACCCCACCAGCGGGGGCACCTGCCCGGCGGGCTGCTCCAGGAACTGGAAGCCGCCATCGCCGATCCGCCGCGGGTCAACTGGCGGCGGGTGTTGCGGTTGTTTGCGTCGTCGAGCAACAGCACGTTTTTGAAAAGTACCATCCGGCGACCGTCCAGGCGGTATGGCGTCGTGCCGGGGATTCAGCTCCGGCGCCGGCACGAGCTCGTGGTGGCCATCGATACCTCGGGCAGTGTGTCGACGGAAGATTTGGGGCGCTTCCTGCAGGAAATTCACCATATTTGGCGGCAGGGCGCCCAGATCACGGTGGTGGAATGCGATACGGTCATCCAGCGCAGCTATTCCTACCGGGGAATACTGCCGCCGTTGGTGACCGGGCGCGGCGGTACGCTTTTTGATGCGCCGCTGGCCTGGGCCAACGCGCAGCGGCCCGATGCGGTGATCTATTTTACCGACGGCCAGGCACCGGCGCCCCAGGTGGCGGCCCGCATGCCGGTGCTGTGGGTAATTACCTCCGATGGAACCGGGGATTTCGGGCATTTGCCCGGTAAACACGTGAAAATGTAAGTGGACAATATGGCAACACCTTTGCATCCTTATATCTTTTATGGCATCGAAGCGGACGCCGACGAAGTGCAGCGATTCACCGAGCACCTGCTGCGCGCCAACCTGACTGGCGAGCAGCAAGGCAGGAAAAAAACACCCATCTGCATTTGGGGTACCCACGGCATCGGCAAGACCGAACTGGTGGAAGCTATTGCAGCAGAAAACGGCTATGCGTTTGCCTATATCGCGCCGGCGCAGTTCGAAGAAATGGGCGACCTCATCGGGATGCCGGCCATCGAAGACGGCGTCACCGTTTTTCGGCCGCCCAGTTGGGTGCCTACCCAGGAAGGTCCCGGCTTGCTGCTGATCGACGATGTCAACCGTGCCGACGACCGCATCCTCCGGGGGATTATGCAGCTGTTGCAAAATTTCGAGCTGGTGAGCTGGCGCCTGCCGCCCCGGTGGCAAATCGTCCTGACGGCCAACCCCGACGGCGGCGACTACGCCGTAACGCCCATGGACGACGCCATGCTCACCCGCATGATGCACGTGACCATGCGGTTTGACGCCAAAAACTGGGCCCGGTGGGCCGAAAGAGCGGGTATTGACCCGCGGGGGATCAACTTTGTGCTGACTTATCCGGAAATTGCGCACGGAAAACGTACGACCCCCCGTTCACTGGTGCAATTCTTCACGAGTATTCGGGGGATCAAGGACCTCCGTGAGGAACTGCCACTGGTACAAATGCTCGCCGCCTCCTGCCTGGACGAAGAGACGGTGGCGGCCTTTGTGGCTTACGTCCAGCAAAACCTGAGTGAACTGATGGCCCCAGCGGCTATTTGTTCCGCCAAGGACTTTCAGCGAGAGGTGTATCAACCCATTCAGGCCATGGTGCAGCAAGCTGTTTTTCGGGTCGACATTATGGCGACCATTTGCACCCGCCTGATCAATTTTCTGGCGGTGAATAAGCTGCAACTAACCCCGGCAGCGGTGAAAAATATCCAGGAATTTATAAAAATGGATTGCTTGCCCAACGACTTGCGCCTGGCCTTTTTGCAGGATTTGGTACAGCTGCCGAATGCCGCGCTGAAGGGGGTACTGGCCGATGCAGCGGTCGGCAAGATGCTGCTGGAGCGGATGTGATTTAAGGACATAAGATAGCTTATACCAAAGATGAACGACGAAAAAAACACCGACCACCTCCCCAAAGGCAGCATTGCCTGGCTGGATGGCACTTTTGCGGATACGCGTACCGCGATCAAGGCCAAATTGAAATTGCTGGAGGTCACGGTGAAAACGACTTTTGATTCGACCGTGACCCACGTGCTGCTGGGGCACCGTCCGCCGACGGCCTGGTCCTTCATTGCGGACCACCAGGTACGTTACCTCACCGAGGCGCAATTGTATCCCCTCATCAAGGGAGTGGGAGAAGAGGAAGCCTTTTTGCTGGAAGAAGAGGAAGCCGGGGAAAGCCAGCTGGCCGACAACCTGAAGACCATGCTCACCAGCCCGGACGTCAATACCGTTCAGATTGCCCTGCTGATGTTGAAGCAAGGTGGGTTGCCCCAACAACTGGCGGAAGAATTGCTGATCGTTGCCAAAACAAACGAAGCGCTGAAGATCCGCACGGAAGCCCGTAAACTACTCCTCACCCAGGGCCCTCCGGAATGGGTGGAACTGCTGAAAGACAAGCAAATTTATGCCAATATTGATACCATCAAGCAGAAGGAAACCCGTGCAAAGCTGGAGCAAACGGCAAAAAGCGCTGGCCCCGATGCCGCGGGCTTTTTGAGTGTCCTGTTCTACCAATACTTCGGCAGAGGGCTTGGTTTTGCACTCAGTAGTAAAGGCACGCCACATCGCACGGCAGCGCTGGAAGCCCTGACGAACAAGGGGGTACTCAATTTTCACGCCGGTATCGGGTACCACAATTGGAAAGATGGTAAGGACGAGGCCTTTTACCCTTCACAGAAAATAAATACGGGCATTCCCTTTCCGGCGGATCACCCCGACCCGCTTGGTATTCAGACCCTGAATTTCCATAATTGCAAAATTGACAAGATTTCGAATGAGGTCATTGTTTTTGCCAATTGCGAAATCCTGGATGCCAGTCACAACGCGATCAAAAACTTGCATCCTTCCTTAGCGAAATTGACCAAATTGCGCAAGCTCGATCTGTCGTTCAACAAAATCATTGAATTTCCAGCCGTGCTCTTGAAAATGAATCAGTTGGAAGAATTGGATTTACGGAACGCTTTCGCTGATCGGTCTGCTACCGGTCAGCCTGTGATAGCTGTTCCGGAAGCTTTTTACCAGCAGTGTCCCCATTGTATCGTCTTGCAGTAACCAACTAAAAAAAAAATTATGTCCACTACCCTCATCGGCCCTTTTCGCCAACTGCTTCCCCTGACCGGCTTACCCGAGCGCGGCGCCATCGCCGACGAACAACTCCTCGTCATCCCCGAGGGCGGGGTGCTGGTGGCGGCCGGAAAAATTGTAGCCGTCGGGAAGTGGCAAGATCTGCGGCAGCAGTACCCTACGGCCGTATTGGAAGAAGTGGCTGGCGACCAGGTGCTGTTGCCTGGGTTGGTGGACGCCCACACCCACATCTGTTTTGCCGGCAGCCGGGCCCAGGACTTTGCGGCCCGCAATGCCGGAAAGTCTTACCTGGAAATGGCCCAGGCCGGCGGGGGTATCTGGAGCACCGTGCAGCATACGCGGGCTACCAGCCAGGACGCGCTGACGGCCCTCACCCGGGCGCGCCTGGATCGCCTGCTGGCCAACGGAGTAACCACCGTAGAGATCAAAAGCGGTTACGGGCTGAACGTAGTGGAAGAGCTGAAGTTGCTACACGCCATCGAAGCTGCTGCCGACCAGCACCAGGTGGCCGTCGTGCCCACCTGTCTGGCTGCGCACCTGGTGCCCAAGGATTTTGGTGGGCCGCCTGAGGCGTATTTGCAGTACCTCCTGGACGAGTTGGTGCCGGTCATTGAGCAGGAAGGCTACTGTCGGCGCTTCGATATCTTTATTGAGCAAAGTGCCTTCCCCGCCGCCGTGGCCCGTCCTTATCTGCTGGCACTGAAAGAACGGGGCTTTGCGCTCACCGTTCACGGCGATCAGTTCACCACCGGCGGCAGCCAGGTGGCTATCGACTGCGGGGCGCTGAGCGTTGACCACCTCGAGGTGTCGGGCGAGCGGGAGATTGCTCAACTGGCCAACAGCCAAGTCATCCCCGTGGCGCTGCCGGGGGCAACCATCGGCCTGGGTTGTGCCTTTGCGCCGGCGCGCCGCCTGCTCAACGCTGGTTGTGCCCTGGCCATCGCCAGCGATTGGAATCCGGGCAGCGCCCCACAAGGAAACTTGCTGCTACAGGCGGCGGTGCTGGCTACCTTTGAAAAACTGACTACGGCGGAGGTTTTTGCGGGGATCACCCAGCGCGCGGCGCGGGCCCTGGGTCTCACCGACCGGGGCATGCTGGCTACGGGTTGCCGGGCCGATCTGGTGGCCTTTCCGACTAACGATTACCGGGAAATTCTTTACCAGCAGGGGAGCCTGGTGCCGAGCAGGGTTTGGTGTGAGGGGGGGTAGGGGAGGCGGGCTGTCGAATCTGGAAATAGATAATATAATCAACGGCGTTTTCTTCTAAAGTTGGTTCTCGCAGCGACGCAGCGCAGCAACGGCTCGCGGCGAAGGAGCTTCCCACGCTTTTTAGCGTGGATGTGCTTTTATGCT
>PZPC01000078.1 GCA_003045895.1 Bacteroidota bacterium | reverse complement strand
AGACGTGGCAGGCAACGCTGAAGACGTGGCAGGCAACGCTGAAGACGTGGCAGGCGCGAGAACCAACTCGAAGTCGGAAGTAGCTCGAAGTCGGAAGTCGGAAGTTTTAGACCGTGTAAGGGTGGAAAGGTGTAAACGGAAAGCCGGAATACGGACGGTCAAAAGTCCTCCTTTGGAGGAGGTGGCACGCCCGGGCGTGCCGGAGGAGGAAAGGCGCTCGAAGTCGGAAGTCGGAGGTGGGAAGAGAGACTTGGGAGCACAGAGCCCCGCCAGGGCGGGGCCCCACCCTTGGGGCCTTAGTCACCGCACACCCTCACCACACCTGTGGCAAAGGCACGCCTCTATACCTTCCTTCGCGAACGAGGGAACCAGCAATGCGTTAAAAAAAAACCGCTGAATTGAACTCACGGACTGCGTGAGGGTATTTACCGATGATTCGAGCAAACAGTCCATTTGCTCTTGGGAATTACAAAAATACCGTTCTTTTGTTAAAATAACAAATATTTTTGTAATAATAAAATTAAAACATTTCGTGGATTCCGGTAGTAGCTTGCCGCCGCGGGCTCCGCTAACCTATCAATAATAAAAAGCCTCCTCCGGCGCGGGCAGTTTCACCTCGTTGTTGCCAGGCTCGAAGCCCGCCAACTGTGGCAACGGACGGGTGCGGTGCGTATAGGTCGCTTTCCGGGATTCTTCTTTTTTCGTGTCGCAATCCTCTTTGGTATGTGCTACTTCCACTTTGCCGGTAGAGAGGTTGTAATCGTATTGATCCCAAGCGTCGCAGGGCGCGCCTGCCAGCACGGAGGCACCGATGAGTTCCCACCGCTCGTTTTGGTAGCGAAAACGGTGGGTATAAGTCCACTTCTGACGGCTGCCCCCAAAATGGGTGATGACAATGGTTCCGCGTTCGATGGTGATACCTTCGAAGGGATCGCCCATCATACCCCCGTTCTCACTGGGCAGAATACCACCATTGATCTTTTGCCACAGCTGCCAACGCCCATCTTTTTGCTGGTAGATGTAGAGCTGACGGGCCGTCCCAAAATCGGTCGTTACCGGGGTATCATAAACCACCACTTTTTCGGCGAGGCCATCTTTGGTGAGGTCGCCGGTGGCCATGCCCAGGCTGGACCATCCCGCTGGCGGCACAATGGTCGTATCCTTTGGCAACGTTGAAACCGCGGGGTAGTCGGTTGGTGTGGCCATTGTTACATCCGCTACGGCGGTGGTCGTATCGACAGCTGTTTCCTCCTTGCTTTGTGTCTCTGCCGGGTCGGTATTTCCCGGTGTACAAGCGAGCAAAAAAGTCAGCGGAAAGAGGAGCATCCTATTTTTCATGTACAGTATTTAAGCTTGCATTAGCGCATTGGTGCCGATTTGATTAAAAAGGGCAGGTTAATTTCTTTACAATTCCTTGCGCAACCGTGCCACTGGCACCCCGAGCTGCTCGCGGTATTTGGCTACCGTCCGGCGGGCGATGTCGTAACCCTTTTCGCGCAGGATTTCCATCAGCTTTTCGTCGCTCAGGGGTTTGGTCTTGTCTTCGGCTTCCATGACGTCTTTGAGCACATCTTTGACTTCGGTCGTCGAAACATCTTCGCCATCGGTGGTGCTCATACTTTCCGAGAAAAACTCTTTTAACCGGAAGGTGCCGAATTCCGTTTGCACAAATTTGCTGTTGGCCACCCGCGAGATGGTGGATATATCCAACCCGGTGATGTCGGCAATATCTTTCAGGATCATGGGGCGTAGCCGCTTGAGGTCGCCGGTCAGGAAAAAATCATACTGGTATTGCATGATGGTGTACATGGTGTTGTACATGGTTTCCTGGCGCTGGAGGATGGCATCGATGAACCACTTGGCGGAGTCGATTTTTTGCTTAATAAAAACCACCGCTTCCTTCTGCTCCCGGTTGGGCTTCCCGGCCCGGGACTTGTTGCGATAGGACCGCAGCATGTCGCGGTATTGGTCGCTGACCCGGAGGTCGGGTGCATTGCGGGAATTGAGTTCCAGTTCCAGTTCGTCATCGCGGTAGTAGATAAAAAAATCGGGGGTGACATACTGCGCCGTACGCTCGTTGGCTACCGAATAACCGCTGGCGGGTTTGGGGTTGAGCTTAATGACCTCTCCAATGGCGGCCTTCAGTTCTTCGGCGCTGATATCGAGCTGTTTCTGCAGTTTGTCGTAGTGTTTTTTGGTGAAGGCATCGAAGTATTTGCGCACAATCAGGCGGGCCCTTTTCAGGTTAATGATATCTTCATCTTCCAGTTCGGTGTTGTCTTCCAGTTTAAAATCCAACTGTAGCAAGAGGCATTCCTGCAGATCGTAGGCACCAATGCCGGGCGGTTCAAACCGCTGAATTTTGGCCAGAATAGCCTTGACGGTATCCTCTTTCGCAAAAATATTCTGGGCAAACATGAGGTCATCCAGGATGGCTGCCGTGCTGCGGCGCAGGTAGCCATCTTCGTCGATACTGCCGATAATCTGCCGGGCAATGATTTGTTCTTCCTCGCTTTTCAGGCGCAGGAGCCCCAGTTGTTGCTCCAGGTAATCGTGGAAAGTGTTTTGGGTAGCGATGGGTACGTGTTTCTCGTCTTCATTGCTGCTGTAATTATCGGCACGTAGCTTGTAGGAAGAAGGATCGTCGTCAATGTATTCCTGGAGGTAGTCATCCAGTTCGAAAGTTTCTTCGCCACTGTCTTCACTGCCTTCTCCGAAATCATCGGTTACCTCATCGGTCTGCTTCAGCCCCTCTTCCAGGGCCGGGTTGGCTTCCAGTTCTTCTTTTATGCGTTGTTCCAAATTCACCGTAGGTACCTGCAGCAGCTTCATCAACTGAATCTGCTGCGGTGACAGCTTTTGGAGCATTTTTTGACTTATCGTCTGCTTGAGCATGACGGGAATTTGCTTGGATTGTGATAAGAGATAATTGCGACTGGTAGTTCCCTAACAAATCGTAATTTACATCAGTTTACGGCGGGGCGCAAGTTTTGTTCAGAAAATGGCGCGATTTTTGCTAACACCGAAGGATTCTTTGCTAATGTACTTAAAGGTGAACGATTTTCCCTAGCTTTAAGCCTTTCTTCACGATCTTTCAGTTATGAATAATATCCCGGCCCGACTGATGGCCTTCCGCACCGCGATGGCTACCCACGGGTTGGCCGCCTACCTGTTACCCAGCAGCGACCCCCACCAAAGCGAATACGTAGCGCCCCGTTGGCAAACCCGGCCCTGGCTCTCGGGCTTCACCGGTTCGGCCGGGACGTTGGTTGTTACGCCCGAGGATGCGGATATCTGGACTGACTCCCGTTACTTCATCCAGGCCGAAAGTGAACTGGCAGGTACCGGCGTCAAATTACAGCGGCAAAACGTACCCCACGCCCCGGAACACATCGCCTGGTTGGCCACCAACTTACCGGCTGGCAGCCAATTGGGTATCGACGGGCGGGTGGTATCTTTGGCTCAGACCCGCCAGTTGCAAAGAAAACTCCAGCCCCAGGGCATTAAAATCGTGGCGGAATACGACCTGGCGGAGGAATGCTGGCCCGACCGGCCAGCCCGACCCCGCAGTACTGTTTTTGCTTTCTCCGCTACTTATGCCGGCGAAAGCCGCGAACAAAAATTGGGCCGCATCCAGGCGTGGCTAAAGACCCAGCAGGCCTCGGCAGTGCTACTGGTAGCTCTCGACGACATTGCCTGGACCCTCAATATCCGGGCCGCCGACGTAGCCTTCAACCCCGTCTGCATCAGCTACCTCCTGGTGGGCCAGGACCACGCCCAGTGGTTTGTCGATGCTGACCGTTTGCCAGCCGCACTACAAACCGAAATGGCGGCCGCCCACGTAACCGTCGCCGCATATGAGGAAGTCGAAGCCGCCCTGCGGCAATTCCCTTCCGCCGACCTCCTGGCCATTGACCCCACTACCCTGAGCTACCGCTTTTTTGGCTTACTGGCCGACAAGCAGCTGCTGGAAACCGGCAGCCCCGTGGTGGCCATGAAAGCGGTCAAAAACAATACCGAAATCGACCACCTGCGCCAGGCTATGCGCAAGGATGGCGTGGCGCTCCTGCGCCTGTTTCGCTGGTTGGAAGCCAACCTGGCACGGCAGCAGCCCGTCACAGAGGTGACCGTTGCCCAACAACTGGCGCAGTACCGTAGCCAGCAACCCGACTACTTCGGCGAGAGCTTTCCCGCTATTGTCGGGTACCAGGCCAATGGCGCTATCGTTCACTACCACGCCGAACCCGAAACCTGCGCCACCCTACAACCGACCGGCATGTTGCTGCTCGACAGCGGCGGACAGTACCTGGATGGCACCACCGATATTACCCGCACCGTAGCCCTGGGGCCTACCTCTGCCGACCAACGCGAACATTTTACCCTGGTACTAAAGGGGATGATCGCCCTGACCGAGGCCCGCTTCCCTACCGGAACGGGAGGCGCTCAACTGGACACCCTGGCCCGGCAATTCCTCTGGCAGAAAGGACTCAACTACGGCCACGGCACGGGCCACGGCGTCGGCTTCTTCCTCAATGTCCACGAAGGGCCCCAAGGCTTTGCCACCAGCGCCGTAACCAGCCGGGGCAGCACCGCCTTCGTGCCGGGTATGGTCACGAGTAACGAACCGGGGTTTTACCGCACGGGCCACTACGGCATTCGCACCGAAAACCTGATGTTGTGTGTAACCGACCAGGCGACGAATTACGGCAATTTCCTGCGGTTTGAAACCCTCACCCTTTTCCCCATCGACCGGCGGCTGATGCAGCTGGAATTGCTCACCCAATCGGAAGTGGACTGGCTCAATGCGTACCATCAATTGGTGCTGGACAACCTGCTCCCGCTGCTGCAGGATACGGCAGAACGGGCGTGGTTGCAGGAACAATGCGCTCCGCTGTAAATCCTGGTGATTTCTTGTTGGTCAACGCTGGAAAAGTACCCCAGGGGGAGAACAGGGCGCCTCCCTTTAATTTAGAGCACCCGACTTTGTCAAATAAAATAGGATCAAACCGTTCGTTTATGAAAACATACCTACCGATTATCCTGCTCCTGTGGGGGGTTACCAACCTGGCCGCGCAAACTGATCCCGTACAATTTACCAGTCACCACCAGCAGGCCTTCGGGAACAGCAAGAGGAACTACACCGCGATTGCCGGAGAGACTTATCTGAAAAACGAAAAAGACGAGCCTGCCGCCGCCATTTGGTCGGTGAGTTACCTCCTGGACGGCGTAGCACGCCCGCAAGAGCGCGCCGTCATGTTCGTCTTCAACGGTGGTCCGGGCTCCGCCTCGGTGTGGTTGCACATGGGCCTCTTTGGCCCCAAACTGGCCCAGGTAGCGAGCGCCGCCAACGCTGACGATGGTGTTGCCCCCTACCCCATCATCGATAATCCTTACAGCTTGCTCGACCTCGTGGATCTTGTTTTTGTAGACCCCGTGGGTACGGGTTACAGCACGGTGTTACCCGCAGGAAAAACCAGTAATTACTGGGGACTGACCGAAGATGCGCAGTCGATCGCCGACTTTATCCGGGAGTGGGTGCGCAAAAACCAACGCTGGAATGCACCTAAATTCATTGCTGGCGAAAGTTTTGGCACCACCCGGGCGGCCGGAGTAGCAGCAGCCCTCCATCGCGACGGGCAGGACATGGCGCTGAACGGACTGGTGCTCATTTCCCAGGCGCTGGACTACACCGGCTCTACACCAGAACCCAACAACCTCATCTCCTTCCTGACCTATCTGCCCACGATGGCAGCGACGGCCTGGTACCACGGCAAGGCTGGCCAGGGCCAGGAACTGGCTCCCTTTGTGGAGGCAGCCCGCCAGTTCGTCTACGACGAGTACGCCCCTGCCCTGCTCCGGGGCAGCAGCCTGACCACCGAAAAACAGCAGGTCATTGCCGAGCGGTTACATAATTTTACCGGACTGGAAACGGACTATATTCTGCGGTCGAACCTGCGGGTGACGGCGCCGCGCTTTCGCAAAGAACTCCTCCGTCCACAAGGACTGACCCTGGGCGGACTCGACAGCCGCTATACGCTCCAGGAATACGACCAAACGGCGGACGGCCCCACCCACGATGACGCTGCCAGTGCGGCGATCAGCAGCGCTTACACCGCCGCCATGAACACCCACTTTGCCCAAAATTTGGGCGTCCTGATGGAACGCCCCTACCTGACCTCAAACCGGCAAATTTATCCCGCCTGGAATTGGGGCCAGAGTCAACCTGGAACCGGTTGGGAGCCTGCCTACGTCAACGTAGCGCCCCAACTGAGTGCCGCTATGCGAACCAACCAGGCCCTGCGCGTACTGGTTGCCAACGGCTACTACGACCTGGTGACCCCTTTTTTCGATGCCGAATACACTTTTCAGCGCCACGGCATCCTGGTGGATCGCGTAAAAATGCAATATTACGAAGGCGGCCACATGATGTATACCCAACACCAGGCCTTGCAGCAGTTGACGACCGACATCCGATCTTTTCTAGCGGCATGTTTGTCGGAATAAAAGTACTTTTGTGCTTACTACCTGTACAGAAAATGGCACAACTCCTGATTCAACCCGCCGATATGGCTACCGCAGTAGCGGTTTCGCGGCGCATTCCCGAATTCATTGATCCGCCGGGGCTCGCCGAATACAAGCGACGCCTGCTCCAGATGCCGCACCTGATCCTGGTGGCTTACTCGGACGACAAGCCCGTGGGTTTCAACGTCGGTTACGAAAGGGACGGTGAATTTTACGCCTGGCTGGGCGGTGTGCAGCCCAGCTACCGCCGCCGAAATATAGCGCTTAAGCTGGCACAAACCCAGGAAGACTGGGCCCGCCAGCAGAGGTATAAAACCGTGACCTTCAAAACCCGTAATGCCCACACCAATATGCTCCTCTTCGCCTTGCGCCGGGAGTTTCACATCGTCGGGTTCAAAGAAAAAGGAGATATTCTGACCAACCGTATCTTATTGCGAAAGGTCCTTTAAAGCGTAATCCGGTTTGCAGCGCTTAAATCGTTGGGCCAAAACATGGCGATCAACTTTATTTTTGTCCTGTCACTTAAGTTGAATTTACTTGTATCTTGCACCCCGTTTAAAAACATATAACTATGCGTCCATTGTCCCTTCTTATTGTGCTCCTGCTGGCCAGTAGCCTGGCTTTCTCTCAGGGTGAATTCTCTGGTGGTTTCAAAGCGGGTCTTAACTTCAACAATTTTGATAGCCCCGAAGAAACCAGCAACGAAACCTTCAGCACCAACACGGGTTTCCACATTGGCGCTACGGTGGTCTATTCTATTACTGACCTGTTTGGCCTAAAGGCCGAACTGATGTACAGCCAGAAAGGCACCCAGTACGGCTACGACGGCCCTTCCTACTTTTCCTTTTACGTGGAAAACACGGGCGCCATCATCTACGCTAATGGCAAACGACGTTCGGACATCAGTATCTCCAATTCGTACATCGATATTCCTTTAATGGTTTATTATAAAGTAGGTAAGCTAGAATTGGAAGCGGGGGCCAGCGCGGGTATCCTCATCGGCAGCAGTGGCAGCGGCGGCATTACATTTTCTGGCACGACGCAGGCGGGCACCCCCGTACCTGAGTTCACCACCGGCGTAGAATATGCCTACTACAGCAAGGAACGGGGCATTGACGCCATCATTCAGGGTACGCCTATTTCGCTGAACACCCTGGCCGCTATCCGCCCGATATCCATCAACGCCTACTACGAGTCGGCACCCAACGACGGCAAGAAATTCAAGACCCTGGATTTTGGGCTGAACGCCGGACTGGCATTCTACGTGCGCCAGGGCCTCTACCTGGGCGTACGCGGCAACTTCGGCCTGACGGACATGACCAATGAAGAGCAGGATATTTCTCCCGTGGCACTGGGCCCGGGTAACAGCTACCAGACCCGCAACGACCAAGACACCAATTTCTCGCTCCAGGCATCCGTCGGTTTCCGCTTCTAGCATCATGGCTGCCAAAACGCTGGACTACCAAAAACTGCTGGCGCACATTGCCGCCGAAGTTGCCCGCTATCAGGGGCAAGGGCAGCAGGCCAGCTATATTCCTGAGTTGGCTAACCGCGATCCCGATAAGTACGGCATCACCCTCGACTTTCTCGACGGGTCGCGCTACTGCTTCGGTGACAGTGAAGAACGCTTCTCGATCCAGAGTATTTCCAAGGTATTCGCCACGGCGGCGGCTTTTGGCCTGATCGGCGACCAACTGTGGGAACGCGTGGGCGTAGAGCCGTCGGGGAACCCCTTCAATTCGCTGGTCCAGCTGGAATACGAGGCGGGTAAGCCACGCAATCCTTTCATCAATGCCGGCGCCCTGGTGGTGGCCGACATTTTGCTCAGCCACCTGCGCGACCCTTACGCCGAAATGCTGGGGTTCATGCACGAACTGACGGGCAACAGCACCATTGCCTACAACAAAAAAGTGGCCGCTTCTGAATTTGCGACGGGCTTCCGCAACGCTTCGCTGGCCTTTCTGCTCAAATCCTTCGACAACCTGCACAACAGCCCCCGCGACGTCCTGGATTTGTATTTCCACTACTGCTCCATCGAGATGAGCTGCACGGAGTTGGCGCGCGCCTTCCACCTCTTTGCCCGCCGCAACCAGCTGAACTGCCAGATCCCCGACCTGACCAGCAGCCAGTTGAAACGCCTCAACGCCCTCATGCTCACCTGCGGTTTCTACGACGAATCCGGGGAGTTTGCCTTCAAAGTCGGGCTCCCCGGCAAGAGTGGGGTTGGCGGCGGCATCGCGGCGGTGTACCCGGGCTTCTACAGCGTGGCCGTCTGGAGCCCGCGCCTCAACGCCAAGGGCAATTCGATCCTGGGCATGCACACCCTGGAACTGCTGACCTCCAAGTCGAAATTGTCGATTTTTTAAAAACAACCTTTCCGCACCGCCTTTACCCCCTCACCAGCCGGTCCACCATTGCCTTTCCCGTCCCCGCCGACGGGGGCGATCGGCCAGCGGCAGATCGGCCAGGAGAGCAATCTGCAGGTCGGCCGGCAGGTAGGGCAACAGCAAGTCGGCCCAGTCGGCACGGATGGCCGCAGCAGTGGCCGACCATTCTTTTAAAAGCAGCTCCAAAACGGCATCAGGTGTACCGTGGGCCCGCAGCAGTTGGGTAGCCACCAGGAAACTCCCCCGATCAGCAGCCTGCAGCAGGCGCCGGATATTGGCCAATTGATCCGCGTCCGTGCTGTGGGTCAGGTAGCGGCCCGTCCGTTGGTCGAGCCAGCGCAGCAGGTCGCGTTCCGCCAGGATGGGCAGGGCCGTGGTGGGCGGTACAACCGCAGTCGGAAAGTGGTGGCCCAGGAGGATTCCCGTAGCCGCAGCCGGGCTGCTGGCCAGCGCAACGTGGGCGGCCTGTAGCCATTCGCGCAGCTGAACCTCATCCGTGGCCAGCTCGCCGGCGATCCACCATTTCTCCTGCGGAATTTGCCGGGCCCTGGTCGGGAACCGGCGCACCAACTCGCGGTGTGCGCCCAGGCGAAGTAACGGGGGCCGGTCGTGGGTCAGGCTGGCCCACAGCAAATCCTGGTGAACCGGCGCCAGATCAGCGGGTCGTTCGCCCCGCCACAGGGCCCACCAGGCTACCCGGCTGGCTGGATCAGGATTCTTGCTGGTAGCCGTCAAAAAATCCTGCAAATGAACCCCGCTCCTTTTTGGAAACCCACCAAACACATGCTGCAACAGCGGAAGCTGAGCCACCAGCGCCGTAGGCGAAGGCCAGCGCGTAGGCGTGCGCCGCACGTCGAGGTAGCGGAGTTGGGAACACGACGCCAGCTCCGACAGTTCCACCCCCAGGGGGTTAACCGCCAGCTCCAGGCGCTGTAAGACCGTGAGTTGCCGCCAGTTGGGCGGCCCCTGTTGCAGGCGGTTGCGGTTGGCCACCAACGCGTAGAGGAGGGGCGGCAGCGCTGGCAATTGGGAGAGTCCACACCCGGCCACATTGAGGTATTGCAACTGCGGGAATCCGGCCTGCAGGTCGGGCAAATCCGGCAGCTTATTCTCCGCGAGGTGCAGGTGCAACAAGCGCTGCGCCGTGGAAATCCCCGTTGGCAGTTGCGTCAGTTTGTTGTGGCTGAGATCGAGGGTTTCCAGGTGCGCCATTCCGGAAAGCTGCACCTCGCGCAGGCGATTGTGGCTGGCGTCGAGATGTCGGAGTTGCGGCCACCTCAGGGGTGCGGCCAGGCTGATGAGCCGGTTGTGGCTGAGGTAGAGCCGTTCCAGACCAGTCAACAGGGCCAATTCCGGCGGCAGCTCGCGCAGTTGGTTGTCGCGGAGATCGAGGCTGATCAGGTGGGGGAACTTAAGCCAAATACTGGCCGGCACCTTGCGCAGGTTTTGCCCCCTGAGCACCAGGTGCTGCACGGTTGTAGGGTGGGCCAAAGCTGCCTCGAGCTGGTAGAACTGCATGGTTGGTATACGTATACTCCCTTAAAAATACTACTTTTACGCACAAATTTACCAGACTTGCTATGCAATTAAAAGAAGTCACGACCCCTGCCGACTGGAAAGCCTTCCACCAGGTACCGCACTACATCTACGCGCGCGACCCCCACTGGATAGCTCCCCTGCAGGGAGATGTTGAAAATGTGTTCAACGCCGACAAGAACAAAGCCCTCGAAAGTGGCCAGGCCAAACAGTGGGTCCTTTATAACGATGCTGGCCGAGCCATTGGTCGGATCGCAGCCTTCATCGACGCCAGGCGCAATGCCCAGCGCGACCGCCGGGAAGGTGGCATCGGTTTTTTTGAGTGTGTCAACGACGCAGCGGCGGCCAATCGCCTCTTCGACGAGGCCGAGGCTTTCCTCCTGCGGGCGGGTATGGACACCATCCATGCGCCCGTCAACTTCGGCGAGCGCGACAAGTTCTGGGGCCTCCTCATCAAAGGGTGGCATCCGCCCCTGTACCACGAAAACTACCACCCCCCCTACTACCGGGCATTTCTGGACCAGCGCGGCTACCTGCCCATGGAGCAGATCTTCACCTTTGGTGGCCAGGTAGAAGACATTGCCTACCAACGCCTGACCACCATTGCCGACCGGGTGCGCGAAAGGTACCACGTGCAGTCGCGCAGCATTCGCATCAACGACCTCCGTGGCGAAGGCGAATACCTCGCCCAGGTGTACAACGAGGCTTTCGCCAGTATGCCCCACTTCAAGCCCCTGGAAGGGGTGCAGCTCTATAAGATGCTCAAGCAACTGAAGCCCGTGATGGATCCCCTGCTGACGTGTATCGCCTTCGCCGATGGGAAACCGGTAGGCTTCTGTGCCCTCATGCCCGATATTAACCTGTCGCTCAAATTTGCCAAAGGCCAGCTGAAGTGGTGGAAAATGCCCCGCTTTTTTTTCAACCTCAAGATGAGCAAACCCAAACTCGTGAAGGGGGTCGCCTTCGGTATTCACCCGGAATACCAGCGCAAAGGTGTCTTTTCCGAAATGGTCGACTTCCTGGCTACGGTAGACGATGGCGCTAATCCTAAAAAATACGACGCCCTGGGGCTGGCCACCATCCGCGGCGGCAACTACGCCATGCTCAACAGCGCCAAGGCAGCCCTCAATGTATACGTGGAACGGGTACACCTCTCGTTTGTCAAGCTCTTTGGTGATGCCGTCTACGAGCCCTACGAAACTTCCGATGTGGAAGACGTCGCGATGGGCACGGTGCCGGACGTAAGTATTTATCCGACCAACTAAACCACCGGGGCTGATGCGGGTACTGGTAGTCAGTGATTACGACGACAATATAAATGCCGTCCGACCGGAGGGAGAGCTGTTCATCGGCCTCCACCAGGCCGGCGTAGACGTGCACGTGATGACCTACGGCCACACGCCCTACGCGGCGCGCTTCCGGGAGGCGGGCATCCGGGTGATCGACTACCATCCGCAGCGCAAGTTTGACCGCGAGGCCGTGCGCCGTATCCGCCAGGAAATTGTCGACCACGACCGGCAAATTATCCACCTGTTCAACAACAAAGCCATCAGCAACGGCATTCGGGCCGCCCGCGGATTGCCCGTGAAGGTAGTCACCTACCGCGGCTACACCGGCAACATCCACTGGTGGGACCCCACCAACTACCTCACCCACCTGCACCCACGCGTCGATGCCATCACCTGCGTATCCGATGCCGTCAGGGAGGTGTTCGACCACCAACTTTTCTTCCCCAAAGGCAAAGCCGTGACCGTGAGCAAGGGCCACGACCCCGCCTGGTACGCCGATGTGCCTGCCGGTGATCTTAGCGAATTCCAATTTCCGGCCGACGCCGTCGTCGTGGCCGTAGTGGCCAATGCCCGGGCCATGAAAGGTATTCCCTACTTGCTCGACGCCATCAGCCTGCTGCCACCGGCCAGCCCGGCGCGCTTCCTGCTCATTGGGCGGGGCCTCAACAGCCCGGCAACCCTCACGGCGCTGACCCGCCAGGGTATTCGCGAGCGGGTGGTTTTTGCGGGCTTCCGCCAGGATGTCTTGTCATTGGTTAAAGCCTGCGACCTCAGCTTGCTGCCCTCGGTCAAAGGAGAAGGGCTCTCCAAAGTGCTCCTCGAAAGTTTGTTCCTGGCCCGCCCTACAATCATGACGGACATTGGTGGCAACCGCGGACTGGCCATCCACAACGAAACGGGCCTCCTCATCCCCCCCCGCGATCCGCAAGCGATGGCGGCCGCCGTGAACCGCCTGGTAGCCGACGCCGAACTGCGCGCCCAACTGGGCGCCGCGGGCAAGGCCTACATCAGTGCACACTACACCGTAGCCCGCAGTGTGCGCGAGTTGCTGGCGGTGTACGAGGGGTTGTTACCGGCGTGATGATGGGTACAGCTGGTAGGAAACGATCCCTAATGGCAAAAATGTGGTATTCCTTGAACCCATCTCCCACAATGGTTGTATATTGTTAAAAAATAAGATCGATGACTATAAAGCGAAGCAATAGCGAGATCATTATTCGAATCCCTGGAAATGTGGATATGTAGTCTAAATAAGGAATAGCATGACTAATATTGAGATACAAGATTCTATTATTCGCTCCATCAGTCAACTGAGCTTACCACAACAGTTGAAGTTGCTGGATTTTATCAAATCCCTGATCGTTAAAAAACAGGAAGGCAGACCGGAAGGGTTGCTCAAATTTGCTGGTGCATTTGCGAAGGAAGACCTCAAAGAAATGGAAAATGCGCTGGAGGATTGTGAAAAAATAGATGAGGATGAATCCAGCTTTAAGTTAGAAAGGAAAAAGAAGCTTGATTATCTTACTAAAGAGGCTCAGAAGCTAAACCTTGGTTACGAATGATATATTGAATTTGCTATATTTACCTCTACGCAGCTGGTATGAAACTATCCCTAATGCCAAAAACGTTGTGAACTCATGCGAGAATATCTAGACAGAATCACCATCGATCCAAATATTTGCCACGGCAAACCTTGCATCAGAGGTATGCGTTGGCCCGTTGAGGTTATCCTGGATTTGATGCTATCCGAAATGTCCTTTACGGAGATTTTAGAGGACCATCCAGAATTAGAGAAGGATGACCTGCTGGCTAGCCTGGCATACGCCAAATTGGTTGTTTCTGGACAAACCTTCACCTTAGCCGCATGACTTTCAAAATACTTTGTGATGTACATATTGCTTACAAAGTGGTTAGCTTCTTTGAAGCAAAGGGATATCATGCGGTACACGTTAATACCATCCTCGAACGTTGGTACACCAAAGATTCAGACATAAGTCGGTACGCAGATGACAACGAATTTATTGTCCTAACCAAGGATGCGGATTTCAAAAACAGTCATTTTGTAAATGGCCATCCTGCTAGATTACGGAAGATCAGTTTGGGCAATATTTCAACTAAAAAATTGATCGCTATTCTTGAACAACATTTTGGTTTACTTATCGAGCATTTTCAAGCAGAAAAATGCTTTATAGAACTTGGTGTTGGTTATATGGAAGTTGTTAAAAGATAGTAACCTGAGGAAGCTTATTGTGTTTCCTGGCAGCCCGCAGTCTTCGCCCACCCCACCCCAAAACCACCAAATCCCCCCCTCAGGCAGCGATTAGCCACCTCGCCGGGTCTATCCCCTGAGCGGCCGCCCTTCCGGGCGCCCGCCATTCCTGTTTTTTACTACGTTTTGGAATCAGTTAAAAAAAAGCCCAGCTTCGTCCTCCGGCAAAGCCAGGTTGTTTATTGCTAACTCAATTCCATATCTCCGACCCATGAATCGATTTTTCACTTCCCTTTGTTTGGCCTTCGTGGCCAGCGTGACCTGTTTGTCGCTCCAGCTAACGGCCCAAGACCAGGCCTTCATCTACGGCGATGAGTACATTCGCTGTGACAACGCCTGCGGCAACTGGTTCCTCGAATTTCCCGTGAGTGATCTCTACCTCTACCAGTGGCAAATTATCAATGGCAACGCCCCCAATGCCGAGGTCGTCTACGAATTCCAATCGGAGGGCTACGTACCCCTGCGCTGGTGCGATATGCCACCCGGCAATTATACCATCCTCCTGACGGTCAGCAGCCCCGACAACAATCAAATCGCGACCGGCCAGTACAGCTTTTTTGTGGAAGATTTTTCCAACTTCGCGACCGGCATCGCCTACGGGTCCCACACCACAGCTTGCGAACAAGATTCTTTCGCCCTCGTCTTTCCGACTACCACCAATGCCGACTGCTACGAGGTCTGCGTGGGCTCGGTTTCTACCCTCTCGCTGGCGGAAATCATCCTTACGGATAACGCGGGCGGCACCACGGTGGTCATCGACCCCTCCCAGGGCAACTGGTCGGTGACCAACGGCCAATTGGACATGGTAACCCCACCGGAAACCGGCAATTTCAACCTACCCGAAGTCAATGCCCTGCCCGGGCAGACCGTGTGCCTGCCCCTCACCGTCAATAATTTCGACAATATCCTCGGCTTCCAGTTCAGCATCAACTTCGACCCTACCATGGTCAGCTTCCTGGGAACGCTGAATTTTGTGTCGCCGCTTCAGGGCCTCAGCGCGGGCTCGATCGGCCAGCCAACTTCCGATGGCAGCATTGCCGTGGGTTGGAATACCCCGGGCAGTACCGCCGGAATGACCCTGGACGACGGAACGGTCATTACCCAACTCTGTTTCCAGGTGCTCGGCAACGCATCCTCGGCGGTGGTCTTTTCGCAATCACCGACGCCGGCGGAAGTCATTGGTGCCAACCAGCAATTTATTCCTTTCGATGGCCACAACGGCGCCATCAACATCAATACCTCCGCCCCGACGTCCGTTTCCATCCGCTGGGACGAGGCGGGTGCCGGACGCGCCACCTACTCCTTTTTCTATACCAATGTCTTCGGCTGTGAGGTGTTTGCCCAGATCGATTTTTGTTTCGACGTCCTCGATCCGCCCACGGCCGACTTCACCACCCAGCCGCCCGTTGGGGCCAGCGGAATCCTGGAAATTTGCGAAGGCCAGCCCGTATTCTTTACCAGCGAAAGCACCACCGCCGAGACCTACCTGTGGGATTTTGGCGACGGCGGCGGCTCTTCCCTGCCCAACCCGCAGCACACCTATTTCTCGGCGGGATCCTACGAGGTAGCGCTCATCACTGCCCGCGGCTGCGAATGCGCCGATACCAGCAGGCTGACCATCGTGGTGGAAGGCAACGATGCCCCTTTTGTGGACTGCGTAGCCACCATCTGCGAAGGCACTGCCGTGACCTACACCGCTACGACTGGCTGTAGCGCCTACAACTGGGACATCAGCGGCAACGGCACCATCCTGGCCGGTGGCAGCAGCACCGACGACTTCATCACCATCCAGTGGGGCGCGGGGCCCATCGGCGAAATCACCCTGGAGACGGCCGGCTGCCCGAGCCTGAGCACCTGCACCACGGCCGCCTACATCCAAATTCCCATCGTATCCAGTGCCGTCACCATTGCCGGGCCGGAACGGGTCTGCCGGGGCGAGCAGTCGGTCTATTCGGTGCCGCCCTTCGAGGGGACGACCTTCAACTGGACGGTCTCGCCCTTCGGCACCATCATCGCGGGCCAGGGTACGCCCAGCGTCACCATCGAATGGTTCAACGGGCCCATCCCCAACGCCGCCCAACAGGTGAGCGTCGACTACAGCAACTGCTACCTCGGCTGCGGGGGCAGCGGCCAGTTGGGTGTCCAGATCAAACCCGAATACTACCTGACGGGCACCATCGAAGTGTGCGAAAACGGAACGGCCGATTATGCGGTCGTGAATACCCAGTCCAACCTTGGCTTTCCGGCCAACTTCTCGGTACTCGCCAGCGACGGCAGCACCGTATGGACCAGCCCCGGCGCCGGCCCGACCTTTGCCATCAACTGGACTTTTGGCCCCGGCGATTACACCGTGGTGGCCGTGCCCCAGGATCCGCTCGATTACTGCACCCCCGTGGCGGAGTTCCCCGTCAAGGTCCTCGCCCTGCCCGCGGCGGTGCCCAATATCGTGGGGCAAAGTGCCATTTGCCCGGGTATTGCCTACACCTACCGGGTGCCCAGCCCGCTGGTGGGCCAACGCTACCGCTGGTCGGTCACCAACGGGGGCAGCACCACCGTCCGCGAAGGCGCCTCCATCGCCGTGGTCTGGGCGGCCAGTGGCCCCTACGCACTGAGCGTGACGCGGCTGAGCCCACCCCTGTTCTGTGCTTCGGCGGCGACCAGCCTGGCCATCAGCCCGGTGAGTGGTTTTACCCTTAGCGGGGACAACCAGGTTTGTTTGGACCAATTGGCGACCTACACCAGCGACCAAACGGGCGACGTGTTCTACCGCTGGTCCGTCGTGCCCGCCACCGCCGGCACCATTACCGGCGACCCGGCCGCGGCAACCATCGACGTGCTGTGGCACAGCGCGGGTGCCGCTACGGTGGTGCTCGACATTTGCGGTCAGCAGGCCACCTTCAACGTGACGGTCAACGCCCCACCCCAACCCTTGGTCAACCACCCGGCAGCCTTGTGCCCGGGCACTACCGCTACGGTGAGTACCAGTGCGGGTTACGCGACCTATTCCTGGCAGGATGCCGAGGGCAATGTGCTGGCCACCAGCACCACCACCGATCTGGGCGGCGGCTACTACCGACTGGAAGTAACCGATGCCCTGGGCTGTCTGGGCCGAACGACCTTCAACATCTACGAATATCCGGCTTCGGATATCAGCATCAGTACGCCCGACTTTACGCTCTTTTGCAATGTGTCCCCTTCGTCTAACCTCTACGCCGTGAATACCGCCGATGGGTACACCTACCAGTGGCTGCAAAACGGCACCCCCATTGCCGGGGCCACGGGAGCCAGCTACCTGGCCGAAGCCTACGGCAATTACCAGGTAGGTATTGTGGATGAAAACGGCTGTAGCTTCACCTCCAATGCCATCAACGTGGCCGAAAACTGCGGCGATATTGGGGGCACGGGCGGCGGTGCGGGTTGCAACAATCCCGGCCACGATTTCACCACCACGGACAATGGCTTGTGCAACGACCGGTCGTTTGCCGCCCTAGCCACGGGCAGCATCCCCGGCAGCATCACCTGGAGTTTTGACGATCCGGGTAGTGGCAGCAACAACTTCGCCACCGGCGCCAACGCCAGCCACGTCTTCTCCCGACCGGGCTTTTTCCGGGTACGCATGGTGGCCGCCTACGACGACGGCATGGGGGGGCAGGTGCTCTGCCGCCAGATTACGCCGGAGACCATTCTGGCCGTAGCCAACTTCGACTACGACGGCGTGTGCCCCGGCGCACCCGTACAGTTTTTCGACCTGACCACCTACCTGAGCCTCACCAGCATCGTGGCCTGGAGCTGGGATTTTGGCGATCCGGCCAGCGGAGCCAACAACACAGCTGCTGTTAAAGATCCTACGCACATCTTCTCGGGTGGCGGCGACTACAACGTGACCCTGACCATCACCACGGCAGCCGGCTGCCAGGCTACCACCACCCAAACCGTCAGCATTTACCCCTTGCCAGCGACCACCTTTGCCGAACCCGACGTGACCTGCGCCGCCACCGCCCTGGCCTTCGTAGCCGACGTGGAAGCGACGGTGGCCGACGTAAGCTGGGATTTTGGGGAGCCCGCTTCCGGAGACGCCAATGCCTCCACCCTCTTCGACAGCTACCACAGCTTTGGGGCAGCCGGCAGTTATACCGTGAACCTGGAAGCAACCAGCGTGTACGGTTGTGTCAACAACTTCAGCCGCGCCGTGAGCATCACGCCCAATGGCCTCAGCGGCGAAATCGACCCCGCCGGGCTGAGCAACCTCTGCGAAGGCGACAACCTTACCCTCACGGCGCCCGGAGGAGGAGCGACGGCCTGGGCCTGGTCGACCGGCGAGCTGACCCCCAGTATTGCGGTCGCTACCGCCGAGGCCTACACCGTGACCCTCACCAGTGCCGAAGGTTGTACGTACTCGCCCGCGGCAGCCGTCGTGGACGTGATCCCGGCGCCGCAAAGCCCCATCCGGGCGGTCACCTACAACGACTTCAACCAACCGACCACCTACACCTACGACACCCTGATGGTGTGTTCCGGCGAACCGGTTTTCCTGGAAACCGAGCAGCAGGCGGGTTACACCTACGTGTGGTCGACGGGCGATACCGACAACAATACCGAGTTTTCGGAAGACCGCGGCAACCTGCTTACGGCGGGTGAATACCTCATCACGATGACCGTCACCAATACCACTTCGGGCTGTAGCGCCGTGGAAGGCTTCCTGGTCATTGTGCATCCGACGCCCGCCATTCCGCTGATCAACAGCGGGCCCGGTACGCTGTGTGCCAGCACGAATGCCACCCTGACGGTGGGAAATCCGGCGGGTGACGCCGTCTACTTCTGGAGCAATGGCGATAGCGGCACGTCCGTCGTGACCGACGAAGCCGGCGCCTACCTGGTCACGGTCATCAATGTCTTTGGCTGCCGCAGCGACAGTGAGGTGACCGAAATTTTAGCGGGTCCCGACATCAGCCTGGTGCCCAGCGGCTGCCATACGCGCTGTGCACCCGACACCTTGTGTTTACCCACCATCCCCAACGTCGTCAGCTACCAGTGGTACCAGGACGGCACCTTGATCCCCGCGCCAGCTGGCGCGGTACCCAACCTGGTCATCAACCAAAGCGGGGTGTACACCCTGGACATGCAGGATGCCAGCGGCTGTGTGCAGACGACCAATCCGCTGACCATTGAGCTATTGGCGGGCTTCGGCACGATCCAGGGGCAGGTGTTCTACGACCGGAACGACAATGCCCTCATTGATGCCGCCGACAGCCTGGCGGGCAGCATCGCCGTGGTGCTGGCTAATAGCGCTGGCCCACTGGCGACCATCACCACCGATACGTTGGGCAACTACGGTTTTGTGGACGTCCCCGAAGACAACTACACCGTCCGCATCGATACGCTGAGCGTACCGGCGGGCTGGCGGCCCCTGCTGCAATCGGTAGACACCACCTTCGTGGGTTGTGCCCAGGAGGTTGTATTGTCGTGGTTGCTGGTGCCGGATTGTGGCTTTGATACCACCTTCATGGCCCGCGTATGTGCGGGTGAGGATTTCGTCTTCAACGGGCAGCCCTACGCCATTGGTACCACCAATACCGTGCAACTGGCGACCACGCTGGGTTGCGATTCCACCTTTACCTTCACGGTGGCCGCTTTGCCGACGAGTTCGGAAGTGCTGGCCGTGCAAGTGTGCCCAGGCGAAAGCTACACCTACGGGGGGCAAGCCTACCCCGTCGGCACCGACCTGACCATCGCCCTGACCAACAGTGTGGGTTGTGATTCGCTGATCCAGTTGCAGGTGACGGCTTCCCCCACCAGTGCGGAAGTGCTGGCGGTGCAGGTGTGCCCCGGTGAAAGCTACGCCTACCAGGGGCAAACCTATCCGGCGGGCACCAACCTGACCATCGTCCTGACCAACAGCGCAGGCTGCGATTCGCTGATCCAATTGCAGGTGACAGAGCCCCCGGCCGCAGTGGTGGCCCTGGCTACCGAAGACAGCTGCCCGGCGGGCACGGGCACGGGCTTGCTCACCGTGACGCCTGCGGCGGGTACGCAACCCTTTTTATTTGCACTGGACGGGGGGGCGTTGCAGGCAGCACCCAGTTTTACAGGACTAGCACCAGGCAATTATGAATTGTTGATCGAAGATGCGGCGGGTTGCCAGTACACCGAAAACTTCTTCGTAGCCGCCCTCCCCGCCCTGGTGATCAAAGCGGCCGATGCCTTCCTGCCCTGCCAAAGCAATACCGTGCAGCTCCAACCCGAGGTTCTGAGCGGCGACGATGGCCAGTTGCAATTCCTGTGGAGCGACGGGGTGACCACCCTCGACCGGGAAGTAACGGCGCCGGGCACCCTTCAGTTGCAGGTGTCGAACGGCTGCGAAAGCGTCGGGGTAACCGTGGACATTACCCCCAAAATAACCGCCGATAGCGACCAGCTGGTTTACGTACCCAACGCTTTCTCGCCCAATAACGACGGAGCCAACGATGAATTCCGGATCTACCCCAACCTGGAGGCACAAATTGACAAGCTTTCTTTCCAGGTGTACAACCGCTGGGGAGAGCAGGTATTTGTGGCCCAATCCTGGGACGACCAGTGGCTGGGCACGAGCCGGGGCCGGCCGGTGGAGTCGGGGGTCTACGTATGGTTCCTGAAAGCTACCGCCAACGTCTGCGGGCAGACCATTGAGGTGCGCCAGGAGGGCGAAGTGCTCTTGGTTCGGTAACGGGATCGTTGCCTTTGCCGGCGGGCAACTGGTGACTCCAAAAAATATTACCCGCTCCTGGCGGAATCAGCGGCCGGAAAGCAGTAGCTTTTTGGCCGCTTTTTTTTACCTTTGAAGGCTATCGTTATAACAAGACCTTACACTCCATAAAATAATCAGCTATGTCTTTTGATGTTACGGGTAAACTCCACAAAAAGTATCCCACCGAAAACAAAACGGACAGTTTTCAGACCCGCGAATTTGTCATCGTCGTAGAAAGTGGCAATTATCCACAATACGTTAAGTTCCAACTGACCCAAGACCGTTGTACGATCATTGATCCTTTTGAAGAAGGGCAGGAGATCAAAGTACATTTTGACCTGCGCGGGCGGGAATGGAATGACAAATACTTCACCAACCTCAATGCCTGGCGCATCGAAGCCGGTGGACAACCTTCAGCTGCAGCACCTGCTTCTACCGAAGGCAACTTTTTCCCAACGGCCGACGACGAACCGGGTAGCGCTGCTGCCGATGACGATCTGCCGTTTTAAAAATTAACGTCCATGCGCGGGCAACTTTTTGACAACCACGGCCGGCCTATCAATTACCTGCGACTAGCAGTTACCGACCGGTGTAACCTGCGGTGCTTTTATTGTATGCCGGAGGAAGGGATTGACTACGTTGCCCGCGAAGAATTGCTCAGCTACGAAGAGATGCTCCGCATTGTGCGTACGCTGGTTCCGCTGGGTATCCATAAAATCCGACTGACGGGAGGCGAACCCTTCCTGCGGCGTGATTTTATGGATTTCCTGCGGGCCAGCAGCCGCATGGCCGGGCTGGAACAGATTCACCTGACCACCAACGGGACGCTCACCGAGCAGCACGTGCCCGAGCTCAAAGCCCTCGGTATTCGTTCGGTCAATCTCAGCATCGATACCCTGGACCGGCAACGCTTCCACGAGATCACGCGGCGCGACAGCCTGCCCCAGGTGCTGGCTACGCTGGATGCCCTGATTGCCCACGGGATTACGACCAAAATCAATGCCGTGGTGATGGATGGCCGCAACATCGAGGACATCCTGCCCATGGTAGCCATGACCAACGACTACCCCGTGAGCGTGCGCTTCATCGAGGAGATGCCCTTCAATGGCGGCGACGCCCACTACACGAAACTGCCGTGGGACCACCACCGCATTATCGCGCACATTCGGGCGGCTTACCCCACATTGGAAAAACTGCCCGATCCGCCGAATAGTACCTCGTACAATTACCAGATTCCGGGCCACCAGGGCAGCGTAGGGGTCATTGCCGCCTACTCGCGCACCTTTTGTGGCACCTGCAACCGCATCCGCATCACCCCCCAGGGCTTGCTGAAGACCTGCCTCTACGACCAGGGCGTATTCAATATCCGCGACCTCGTTCGGGCTGGCGCCACGGATGCCCAACTGCAAGATGCCTTCACCACCGCCCTCCAGCACCGGGCCGTCGATGGCTGGGAAGCCGAAGGCCGCCAAACCAAAGACCCCGCCGGACGCGAGAGCATGGCGACGATTGGCGGATAGCGGGGAAGGGGCATTCGCCGGGAACCGAACGCGACCGCCGTGGTTTTCCCACCCGGAGCGCTGTACGCTATTCATTTACCCTGAACCACCCTCAATTCCAAAGGACCATGTCTTCTTTTACCCACCTCGACGATTCCAATAACCCCAGCATGGTAGATGTGGGCGATAAGGCCACTACCCGCCGGACAGCCCGGGCCCAGGCCATCGTGGTGCTCGGGGCTGCTATTATGGACAAACTGGAGGACAACGATATTCAAACCAAAAAAGGGCCCGTATTTCAGACGGCGATCCTGGCGGGCATCATGGCCGCCAAGCAAACCAGCAACCTGATTCCGCTCTGCCACCCGCTGGCCCTGGAAAAAGTGGGCGTAGACATCACCGTCAACACCGCCCGCGAGGTGGTCATCACTTGCACTGCCCGCCTGACCGGCAAAACGGGCGTGGAGATGGAAGCCCTCACCGGCGCCAGCGTGGCCGCCCTCACCATCTACGACATGTGCAAGGCCTTCAGCCACGATATTGTGATCAGGGAAGTCCGCCTGCTGGAGAAGACGGGGGGCAAGTCGGATTATAAAAAAGGATAAACCATGGCCAAAGCACACCAAAAACACACCGCCCTCAACCGCCCCGCCTACGGTGAATTCCACCTGCAGGAATGGGCCTTCATTGGTGCACCCTGTGGGGTCATCCAGGAGCTGGCGGCAAAACTGACCAAAGCCACGGCCGAACACTACCGCCTGGCTTACGCCGATGCCGACCACGCCGCTGGCGACCAGGCCAGTCAGCTGGCCGTGCCCGGCAGCGCACTGGTGTACACAGACCAGATCAACTACCACCGCTACGATTTTGCGGCAGCGCAAAATGCTTTCCACCGCCGCCCCTTGTTTCAGGACGTGGACGGCGTGCTGGTGAACGGCAATCATTTTAGCGGTAAGCGCCAAATCGTCATTTTGGATCCGCGCAAGGCCGACAGCCTGCGCCGCAAGTTGGACCGGCTGACGGACGTGGCCCTCATCCTGACCACCGAAGCACAACCGAAACCCTACGATTTTCTGCTGGCACACCTGGGTGATTACCGCCCCGTAATGATGCCCCTGGGCGATACCAATGGGATCATTCAGTGGTTGCGGGCCCAACTCACTGCGGCCCGGGCACCCCTGTACGGCCTGGTGCTGGCCGGCGGTAAAAGCCAGCGCATGGGCGCCGACAAGAGCCTGTTGGATTACCACGGAATGCCACAACACGAGTACGTGGCCCGGCAGCTGAGCGGACTGTGCCAGCAGGTGTTTCATTCGGTGCGGGCCGGGCAGGAAATAGGCGGTACCGCGCCCGTCATTCCCGACACTTTCACCGACCTGGGGCCTTTCGGGGCCATCTTATCGGCCTTTCGGGATCACCCCACGGCGGCCTGGCTGGTGGTGGCCTGCGACCTGCCGCTGCTCGACCGAGCCGCGCTGCAAGAGTTGATCCAGCAGCGCAACTCCTCCCGGCTGGCGACGGCCTTCCACAACCCCGCTACCGGCTGGCCCGACCCCCTGGTCACCATCTGGGAACCGCGGGCATATCCGGTGCTGCTGCAATTTCTGGCGCAGGGCTACAGTTGCCCGCGCAAGGTGCTCATCAATTCCGCTATCCAGCTGGTCACGCCCACCGATCCGGCCATTTTGACGAATGTGAATGCTCCGGAGGAGCGGGCGAAGGTGCTGGGGCTGTTGAAGAAGGGGTGACATTGGTTTTTGACCACGGAGGTTTTTT
>PZPC01000144.1 GCA_003045895.1 Bacteroidota bacterium | reverse complement strand
CAAGCTGACAGAGTCGGGTACGAATACATCATCGGTAACGAATACCGTATCTGTACTCCATGTCATATCAGCCACTATTGTTCCAGCAGCTTCAATGCTTTGAGCCTGCGCGTAACCGAGGAAAGCTATGAATGAACAACACAAAAACAACTTATTCATGTCTAGATATTTGTGCAGCATTTTTGTCTGAAACAGCTTGCATTTCAATAGTTGCTGCAAGCTCATCTATTTGGGCACTAGAAACCATCGCATTCGCATCACTACCAAGATAATACAAATGCTCCGTAAGGATTAATTCCTTGTAAGAAACATTTGCTTTTCCTTGAAAATAATTCGGCAATGTTTCAATGTACCAAATAGCCTCGGAAGTAGGAAACTCCGCATTTGTTCTACTGTTCCGTTGTGAAAGATAAGAACGAATCTTAGCTCTCACTTCTTCTTTAGGAACGCGGTAACTATCCAATTCGGGTAGAGGAACAAATTCTGGTGTACTTAAATAATCTGCAAAATTCACATAGGTAGAAGGGCTAATATCTTCTTTCCGATCACATTGAAATAGCAGCAACACCATCGAAACTGCTAACATTTGAGAGAAAAACTTTTTCATCAAACATAAATTTTCTGCCTTCATCAACCCATTCCAGCTTCGGGTCTTACTTTCCAAAATTCAAGGCGACTGGTTTCAGAGATCATTCCGCCGCCAGCGGGTATTTTCACAGAGAGAAAGATGCTTTTTTGTACGCTTTCCGTTGAGCGATTTAGGCTAAAGCCATAAACATCCAAAGTCACCAGGCAGCGGCTGGTGAAATGAGGCAATATCACAGCAGCTCAGCTAAAAGCTGAATCTGCTAATCACAATAAAATGGACGTGTTGTTCAGAAAAAAGGTTCGCGCGTTTTATTAGGGCTTATGGGCTGGTTTGTAGCTACGCTTGCAATATGAAAAAAAACGAAACCCCTAATTTTTTTTTATTTTAAATTCAAAATTTAACATTTCAACCAAGTTTACTTTATCCGCGTGGTTCAGCGTGATTTGCTGCGCTGTGTCTCCCTGCCTCGGTGGCAAAAAAGAACCACAAAGGGCAAACAGGTGACACAGGACACCAAGTTTTTTTACCACACAGAGCACATAGGTGACAGAGGGCACGGAGGGGGCAAAGAAATAGCCCCTAAAACAAGGCACACACCAAATCCCGCTAAACCCATTTTTGTGATTTTTTTGTGCCTTTCGTGCTTTTGTGGCTGAAAAAACCTTGGTGCTCTTAGTGCCTTGGTGGCTACTTTTTTTAGTGCTTATGCGCGACAATTTTCCGGTTACCCACCGGCGCCAGTTTACCCATGACCAACACCGCGGTTACCGAAACCAGCACGGTGCCGCCCACCACGCCCACCAGCGGCAGGAGCATCAGCACGTAAAGTACCATGCCCAAGGCCAGGGCCACCCCCGTAAATTGTTGGCTGTACACCATGCTTTCCTTAATGGTTAGGCCAAATTGTTCGTGGTAATTATCGAGTATGACCAGCCCGAAGAAGTAACACTGCGCGGTAAACGTTACGACCGATTCGATCCAGCCAGGAATACCCAAAATTCCGCCCGCGACGGAAATGAGCGTGGTGACCACCAATTCGAGTACCCATACCCGGATGACCACTTGCAGCATCCTGATCTGTGCAACCAGGAAGGTCTGAAAGTCGGTACGGATGGTACTGCCGTGAATTTCTTCCAGGGCCCGTTGCATAAAGTGAAAAATGATCACTTCGGACAGCAACAAGATCACGTACTTCATGATCCCCGAGGTGAAGGACTCGTAGCCTTCGGTGGCCACGCCACTGACCAACGAGCCCATCGTGCTAAAGAAAGCCTGGGGCGATTCAACCCGGAAAAGACTGCTGATCCAATTAAACACTTCCCCCAGAAAAGACAATCCCAGGATAATGGCTACCCCCACCATCACCTTGACGAGCCAGTTGTAGCGGTCGATGCCGCGCCACAGCTGGCGGTCGCGAATCAGGTCTACCGCCGCCCGCAGTTGGCCGATGGTATCGAAAAACTGATCAACAATAGTTCTGAAAGTCATAGCGTAGGAGTCATGGTGTGAGGTGTAATGGATTTTAAATATAGGCCATAATTTTGGGTTGTCCCAAAACAAGCAAAACAAATCTTCACTTTTTCGACCAGCAATCTCATTTTTTCTATCAAAAAAACAGAAAAGATATTATCTTTGCCGCGCTTATTAACCAAGTAAGTTGTGCCATCCTAGCTCAGCTGGTAGAGCAACGCATTCGTAATGCGTAGGTCGGCGGTTCGAGTCCGCTGGATGGCTCAGTAAGAAGCTCCTGATTTTCAGGGGCTTCTTTTGTTTTTGGCCCCTGACGGATCCGCCAATCAAACTACGCTATGCTCGACGATTTCCCCATCATTCCCCAGGACCGGCTGGCCATCCGGCTCAAGCCCGCCGCCGAGCGCATGACGCGCAAGGAGCATCCCTGGGTCTTTGAGGCTTCCATCACCAAGCAGAACAAGGAAGGCAAAGCGGGCGACCTGGTCGTGATTTTCGACCAGCAGAAAAACAAGTTTCTGGCGCTGGGGCTGTACGACCCCCACTCGCCCATTCGCGTCAAGCTGTTGCAATACAAAACACCCGCGACAATCGACGGGGTCTGGCTCAGCGCCAAAATTCAGGCCGCCTACGCCCGCCGCGTACCGCTGCTGGCCACCGACACCAACAGCTACCGCCTGCTCTACGGCGAAAACGACGGCCTGCCCGGCCTGGTGGCCGACGTGTACGCCGACGTACTGGTGGTAAAAATCTATTCCCTCATATGGTGGCCTTACCTGCACGAACTCTTCCCCCTGTTGTTGGCTACGAGCGGCTGCACCACCCTGGTGCTGCGCCTGAGCCGCAACGTGCAGCAAGACAAAACACAGCTCCACGGCCTCTACGACGGCCAGGTGGTAGCAGGCACGCTGGAGCAGCCCGAGGTTATCTTCCGCGAACACGGCATTCGCTTCGTGGCCAACGTCATTGCTGGCCATAAGACCGGCTTTTTCCTCGATCACCGCCACAACCGCAAGCGGGTGGGTGAGCTCGCGCAAGGCCAGGACGTCCTCGATGTGTTTTCCTACGCGGGTGGCTTTTCCGTACACGCGCTGGTGGGTGGCGCGCGCTCGGTGGTGAGCCTCGACATCAGCAGTCAGGCCCTGGACATGGCCCGCAAAAATGCCCGCCTCAACCTGGCCGAGCCCGCCCTGAACACCTTAGCCCAGGATGCTTTCGTGGGGTTGGAGGAGCTTTACCAGCAGGGGGAGCGCTTCGGGTTGGTGATCGTCGACCCCCCGTCGTTTGCCAAGCAAGCCAGCGAGCGCGAAGGCGCCCTGCGCTCGTACACGCGCCTGGCCCGGCTGGCCATTCCGCTGGTGGCGCCGGGTGGGGTGTTGCTCCTGGCGTCGTGCTCCAGCCGCATCAGTGCCGACGAATTTTTTCAGCAGGCGCACGACGCCCTGGTGGCAAGCGGCCGGCCTTTCCAGGAGCTGGAGCGGACCTTCCACGACGTAGACCACCCTATCGGTTTTCCGGAAGGGGCTTATCTGAAGAGTATTTATTTTCGTTTGTAAACTTCTTGGGAAGCGATTACCTGCACAATTTCCGCCGCATCGGTGCGAATGATGCCCAGGCCACCGCCGGGGGCATAGTTGTTGTAACCTAAGAAGAACAATCCCTGGTAAGGCCCCGCCCCGACGGGTTCCCGTGGCAGGCCGCGCTCGTCGAAGTGTGCCTCGTCCAGCGGGAGCCATTCGTTGAGTTGCGCGCGGAAGCCGGTGGCCAGCACCACCACGTCGAAGGGGTATTCCTGGCCATCGGTGCAGCAGACGCCGGTGGCGGTGAAGTGGTCGATGCCCGGCAGTACGCGCAACTGGCGGGAGCGGATATAGTCGAGGGTACCGAGGTCGATCACGGGGGTCTGACCGGTTTCGCGAAGTTGGCGGGCCGGCGAAATAGCGGGTAGTTCGATGCCGTATTTGGGTAGGTCGCCCACCGTCAGCTGGCGTACCAGCAGGCCCAGGTTGTCGCCAATCCAGGTCGGCAGCTTAGCCAGTTGCAGAGCCGTCACCTGGGTGGGCCGCCCCAGCAGTTCGCGGGGGACGATGTTGACGGGGCCGCGGACGCTGATGGCCGTGTCCACGTTTTTTTCACACAAATCCAGCGCTATTTCGGCACCGCTGTTGCCCATGCCGACCACGAGCACCCGTTTCCCGGCGTAGGGCGCGGGGTTTTGGTAATCGTGGCTGTGGAGGATGGTGCCGGTGAAGACCTCCTCCTGTGGGAAGGTCGGCCGCCAGGGGATGCGGTTCATGCCGGCACAAAGTACCACCTGGGGGCTCTCGTATACCTCGCCGTTGGTGCAGTGAACCGACCAGCCGTCGGCCGTCCGCTCCAGCTTATCCACACTGCGCCCCAGCAGGGGTTGCAGGTTCCGGTCGCGGGCGTAGGCTTCGTAGTAGGCCAGCAGTTCCTGCTTGGGCACGTAGGTCGGGTAATGGGCCGGGAAAGGCGACAGCGGCAGGTGCGACAGCTCCTTGACGGTGTGCAGGTGCAGGCGGTCGTAGTGGTTGCGCCAGGCCTCGGCCACCCCCCGCCCCTGCTCCAGGAGCACGAAGGGGATCTGGCGGGTTTGCAGCTGGCCGGCTACGGCTAGTCCGGCGGGGCCTGCGCCGATGATGATTACCGGAGGAGTGTTCAAGGTCGTGTTTTTTTTAGGTCAACATGATGCACACAAAGATTAGGGTTATAATCCCCACAATAGTGGCAAATATCCCTGAATTTTTCGACTTTGTCCACCCTGCCAGTGCTATTATTGCAACGACCGCTATTATACCCACTAAAAAAGTAATTACACCCACCATTTTGGGTTGCGTCAAATCGCCTACTATTAGTTTCAATGGATATCCAGGCGTGGTCATCATCAGGATTTTGGTCATGGCAAATATAGTAACCAGGAACGCTCCTGTCGCAACTGTAGCTACCCTAAAAATAGTTGTCAGTAATCGAGTTGATGTTTTATTCTCCAACAACAACACCAGTACCGTCAGCGAAAAGCCGCCTAATAAGGCACTTATGAAAAGTATCTGATTGGCAAGTTTATTCATGTATTCAGGTGAAAGCTCCATCATATTGTAGCCGAATTTTAAAATTTGTCTAAATAAAAATCGTAGGCCATGGCTTCAAAATTTTATCGTTTCTTGATTACTTATTTTTTTGTAACTACTTAGGTTGTTTGCATTCCGAATTCAAATTTCTTCCCAGCTAGGATCC
>PZPC01000143.1 GCA_003045895.1 Bacteroidota bacterium | reverse complement strand
CCTGTTTTCACCCTTGTTCCCAATTAATATCGGGAAGTTATTTTTTGCTGGCCCCTTAGGGGGATGCAATAGTGCAGATGGTATTTACCGAGCGGGGCGATTATCGATTGGTACAGATGCAACACTTTCATCAGCCCGTTTAATAGTAAAAGAAGGAGTACTAACCGATAGGACTAAAGTGGAATTATGTGAATACGGTTATTGGTGCGATTATGTTTTTAAAGAAAATTATGAATTAATAAATTTAGATTCACTTCAATCCTTCATTACTAGAAATAAATGCCTGCCAGGTTTCCTTTCCGCTAGTGAATTAGTGGAGCAAGGATCTTTTGGCCTCAAAGAAGTTACTTTAAAACAACAAGAGAAAATTGAAGAAATTTACCTTCATCTTTTGCGTATGACTGAAGAAGTTGACGCACTTGTTGATGAGTTGGATCAACTGCAAAAGGAAAATAAGAGACTTAAAAAATTTGGTTCTCTGACAATTTTTGCGGGTGGGAGTAATTGAAGTCTAATTCAGGAGTGTTTTTTTTGATAATCAAATGGTTACAAATTTGTTCGTGGCCGTAAAATTAGTGTTCCGCAAAAAATGCCAGAGGACCAAATTATCTTTACTTTGTACTTGAAAAAAAATCATCCATGAAAAACCTTATAAAAACAGTCGCGTTTCTACTTTCCCTACTACTGTCGCTATCCATTTCATGCCAGGAACAGAACAATTGGAATTGGTTGGTACAAGCAGCCACCGGCGCACATGGTATTGCCAGCGATGTTGCTACTGCACTTTATTTATCTACTACTCCAGATGATTATGGCAAAGCATCACCAGGTTTACGTGCTGATCTTACATTACTGGCAGCACATTCGTTAAAGGGTAGCGTATATGCGGTAGGTGGCTTGGGTATTGGATTTTCTAAATACCAAATAAAAGATGCTCACTTCAAAAACTACTGGATAACACTTGACACCTTACGGAATGTAAATGTATTCGACTCTACGCACCAAAACACTAGCTTTAGCTATCTCGAAGCTATTCTGCCACTAGGAATTGGCATTCACCTTGGTAAACAACAACGTATGTCCGTACTAATCGGTGGATTGTTGTCGTATCGATTTGCTAATTTTAGTACCCAACTAAAAGAAAGAACCCAGTTTGGTCTCGTCAATTTTACTGTTGAATCAGGAACTATTTTACCTTCATTTATGGTGCTCCCTACCCCCATTAAATCAAGATCCCAACAAGACATACCCCCCACTACCAACCGCTTCCAACTCGGCGCTCAGTGCAAGTTATTGTACAACTTATCTGCTAGCCAGCATAAGGGTACAAGCATTGGCCTTAGCGGCACCTGGTTTCCCGCCAACAACGAAATTGCAACTGGGCATAGCATGACCGGGTTTTTGCAGGCTGTTTTGTGGTATGGACTTGAATAGGCCTACTCGGTCGGGGAGGATGTCGTACTTTTGCAGGAATGGCAGCATTAGTTTGGGCCAGCATGGGTTCTGAGAAATGCCCTGCAAATTTTTATGAAAAAATGTTGCCCTGCTTATGATGAAATGTACCATGATACGCCTTTCCAAGCAGGATATGCCAGTATGAGTTTATCTAATAATGATTCGATTTTATTCATTGCTTGCCAGCAACCCAACTTAGGGGATATGAAAATCATTGCTTACCATTGTTATTAGTCTCGCAACAAATTGGTTGGCCATTTTATAATAATCTTAGAGGAACAATTACAGCGCCTTGGTGGCTATAAAACCCTCCGTGCCCTTTGTCACCTATGTTCCCTTTGTGGCCCCCCTACCTCCGTGCCCCTGGTACCTTGGTGGCTAAAAAAACCTCCGTGCCCTCGGTAGCCCCCTCTCATCCCCTTAATTCACCCCTCCGGCCAATTATTACCCGCACGAAAACGTTATCTTTATCGGTTTTTAAAAACAATTTGCCAACCTATTCATTTCTTGTTAGAGACGGGAAAAAAATAAGTCTAGCAACTTTCGATTTTTTAAAATTTCCTAAACAACTGACTGAAGGAAAGGTGTGTGGAAATTTTCAAAAATCTCCAGAGAAAGTTGCTAGATTTATTTCCGTCAAAATACTTAAGGTAATTTTCCCAGGCGACTTCCAAAAAACTACTATGCCCGACTCTATTACTGCTCCTCACAGCTACGAACACATCCCCGGCGACACGCTGGGCGTACGCAAGTACACGCTGGCCAATGGCCTGCAGGTCTTCCTGAGTGTGAACCACGACGAGCCCCGTATTTTTACCAACATCTGTTTCCGGGTAGGTTCCAAGTACGACCCCGCCGACACCACCGGCCTGGCCCACTACATGGAGCACATGCTCTTTAAGGGAACCAGCCAGATTGGCGCCACCAACTGGGAGCAGGAAAGTGCGCTGCTGGAGCAAATCGCCGACCTCTTCGAAGTCTACCGCCGTACCCAGGACGAGGACGAACGCCGCGTGCTGTACGCTAAAATCGACCAACTGAGCTACCAGGCAGCCCTGCTGGTGGCCCCCAACGAATACGACCGCCTCGTCACCGCCATCGGCGCCAAAGGCACCAACGCCTACACCTGGGTCGAGCAAACCGTCTACGTCAACGACATCCCCAGCAACGAACTCGGCCGCTGGGTAACCCTCGAGCGGGAACGCTTCCGCCACCTGGCGCTGCGCCTCTTTCACACCGAACTGGAGACGGTCTACGAAGAGTTCAACATGAGCCAGGACAAGGACTTTCGCAAAGCCCACCAGGCCATGCGGGCCATGCTTTTTCCCAACCACCCCTACGGCACCCAAACCACGCTGGGCAAGCCCGCCGACCTCAAGAATCCCTCCATGCGCAACATCGAGGAATTCTACCGCACCTACTACGTACCCAATAATGCCGCCCTATGCCTGGCCGGCGACTTCGATCCCGACGAAGCCATCGCCCTCATCGAGGCGCACTTTGGCGACTGGGAAGCACACCCCTTTCCGCCCTTTACCCACGAACAGCAACCCTTCCTGACCACACCCCAGCGCCAGGACGTCCTGGGCCAGGAAAGCGCCTACGTGCAAATCGGGTGGCGCACCCAGGGCGGCAAAACCGACGATTACATGCTGGCCCTGCTGGTGCGGCAGATGCTGTTCAACGAACAAGCCGGGCTCTTTGACCTCTTCCTCAACCAGGAACAAAAAGTACTGGAAGCCGAAGTCTTCAACTGGGTCTACGAAGACTACGGCGTCTTTGGCCTCTACGGCAAACCCCGCGAAGGACAAACCCTCGAGGAAGTGGCTGGCCTGCTCCTCGGTGAAGTCGAAAAATTGCGCCAGGGCGACTTCCCCGACTGGCTCATGGAGGCCGCCATTCGCGATATGAAACTCGCCGACCTCAAGGCCGTCGAGAAAAACGACGCCCGCGTGGGCGCCATCACCAGCTGCTTTACCCTGGGCATCCCCTGGGAGAAATTTGTCCACCGCTACGCCTGGCTGGAGCAACTCACCAAAGCCGATATCGTGCGTTTCGCCCAACAGCAGCTGCACCCCGACACCTACGCCGCGGTGTACAAGCTCGAAGGCGATGATCCCAATATCGTCAAAGTAGAGAAGCCCACCATCACGCCCATTGCGTTGCAAAAAGAAGCGGTTTCCGATTACGCCCACCGCTTTCTCCAGACCCCACCGGCTCGGATGGCGCCGATTTTTGCCGATTTCGACCGCCACATCCACCGCGAAGAGTGGCAACCCGGCCTGCGTTTCGACTACGTATACAACCCACACAACCCGCTCTTCCGCCTCGATTACATCTTCGAGATCGGCAAAAACCACAACCTCGAGCTGGCCCTGGCTTTTGTCTACCTGCCCTACCTGGGCACCAACCGTTATTCGGCGGCCGACATCCAGCGCGAGTTCTTCCGCCTGGGCCTGCACTTCGAGGCCTACAACCACGACGAACGCTGCTACGTCTCCCTCACGGGGCTCGAGGAGTCGATGGAAGCTGGCATTCAGCTGGTTGAACACATCCTCGCCCACGTCGAACCCAATGCTGCGGCCTGGCAGGCCGTCGTAGCCGATATCCTGACCAAACGCAGCAACCTCAAACACAGCAAGGATACCATCCTGCGCAGCGCCCTGGGCAGCTACGCCAAGTACGGGCCCCAGTCGCCTTTCACCCACCGCCTGCCCGAGCAGCAACTGCGCCAGCTCGCCCCCGAACAAGTGCTGCGCTGGATCAAGGACCTGGCCAGCTACGAACACCGCGTCCACTACTACGGCCAACAGCCTGCCGCCGTGGTGGCGCCCATCATCCGGCGGCACCACCAGGTAGCTGCGGTATTGCAGGCCCCGCCGCCACTGCGCAAGTTTGCCGAGTTGCTTACCGACAGCAATAAACTCTACTTCACCCACTTCCCGATGGTACAGAACGACATCCTGATGATGTCGCGCGGTACCCCCTACTTCAACATGCTGGAGCACAGCATCCACGACCTCTACAACGAGTATTTCGGCTTCGGCCTGTCTTCGATTGTCTTTCAGGAAATGCGCGAGGCCAAGGCCCTGGCCTACAGCACCTACGCCTACTACAACAGCCCGGCCCAGGCCACCAACGGCCACTACCTGCGGGCCTACGTAGGCACCCAGCCCGACAAGGTGACCGACGCCCTGCCCACCCTGGTCAACCTGATGGAAAATATGCCCGTCATCGAAGATAGCATCAACCAGGCGCGGTTGTCGCTCCTGCAGCGCATCGAAAGCGACCGCATTCCGCCCCGCCGCATCTATACCGAAGCACAGAGCGCCTGGGACATCAACCTCAACCACGATATCTTCCGCGACATCTACGAGCGCCTCCAGGCGGTCACCAGCCAGGACCTAGTCGAGTTCCACGCCCACCACGTGCAGGGCCGCAAGTACCACACCATCGTCATGGGCGACCGCGCCACCACGCCCCTGGCTTACCTGGAAAACTTCGGCGACCTACAGGAGCTGTCGTTGGAGGAACTCTTTGGGTATTGAGGTAGCGCAAACAGGTTAGACTTGTTCTGCTGGGAAAATAAGGCGCAATTTGCACCCGATATGATCCCAGCAGAACAAGTCTATTAGTTGGGCGCCCCCCTGCGGGTCGGGTCGTACGCAGCTCCCTGCGGTCGGCCCTGCGGTCGGCCCTGCGGTCGGCCGCAGGGCTCCGCCGTTGGCGGCCTGCTCCCACCCCTGGCGCGGGCAGAGCCGCTGCGGGTATGCCCCTAGGGTTTTCGAATCTGGAAATAGACAATGTGATCAACAGCGTTTTCTCCTAAAGTTGGTTCTCGCACTTGCCACGTCTTCAGCGTGGGCGACGCAGCGCAGCAAC
>PZPC01000002.1 GCA_003045895.1 Bacteroidota bacterium | reverse complement strand
TTAGCTATGCCATCACCAATTCCTTCCGACTCCAGCGGGGTCGCACATTAGGCACAAACCCTCCGTTATTGAGTAATATTTTTAGAAATCACCGGACTTATAAAACACCCCTCCCGCAGCTCAGCAACGAAAGCAAAGGCGCCCGGCAAAATTCAGCGCTTGGTAAAATTGCCAAAAATCGTTTTATTTAAAATTCTTTACCTAAACTTGTAACTGCTTAAGCGCTATCCCGTGGCCGAAGTAGGTTAACAGTAAAAAGTACACCAACCCACCTATGAGCAACCAAGACCCCGTCGATCAGCTCCTTGAGAAGCTGAATGTACTGCTGAAACAACAAGATGATTTTTCCCGGTCCATCAACCAGCTGCGCAATGAGATCAACCAACTAAAGCACGCGGCGGATCAGCCTGGTCCTGAAGAAGTGCCCCGTGTCGCCGATTCATTTGCGGCTACCACGACGCTGGAAATAAAAAATGACACCCCCGCAACACCCTCCCCAGCGCCCACGCCCCAACCCGCCCGGCCGCAGGCGCGTACCAGATCCGTCAATTTCGAAAAATTTATTGGCGAAAACCTCATCAACAAAATTGGCATCGCCATTACCGTGATCGGGGTAGCCATTGGCGCCAAATATTCTATTGACAACGACCTCATCAACCCGCTGACCAGAATCATCCTGGGCTATCTGGCGGGGATTGGCCTGCTGGGATTGGGTATTCGTTTAAAGGAAAAATACCTCAATTACAGCGCGGTACTCGTAAGCGGGGCCATCGCCATTATGTATTTTATCACCTATGCGGCTTTTGGTTTTTATGATCTAATTCCGCAAGCTTTGGCCTTTGCCCTGATGGTGGTTTTCACGGCATTTACCGTGGTGGCCGCCCTGAATTACAACAAGCCGGTCATTGCACACATTGGCCTGGTGGGTGCCTATGCGATTCCCTTTCTGCTGGGCCGTGGATCAGGAAACGTGGCGTTCTTGTTCAGCTACATGGCCATTATCAATGTTGGCATTCTGCTTATTTCCTTTAAGAAGTATTGGAAATCCTTGTACTACGCATCCTTCGGACTAACGTGGCTGATGTACGCCTCGTGGTATCTGCTGTCTTACCGGTCCGACGTATATTTCAGCCTGGCCCTGACCTTTCTGACGGTGTTCTTTGCCACCTTCTACCTGACTTATCTGGTGTACAACCTGCGCCTGCAAGCGCAATTTAAGAGGAGTGACATTTTGCTCTTGCTCGCCAATTCGTTCATTTTCTACGGCTTGGGCTACGCCATCCTCAGCGCCCACCCAACGGGTGTCCAGTTACTGGGACTGTTTACGCTGGGCAACGCACTGGTGCACTTTCTGGTCAGCGCCCTGATTTACCGGCAAAAACTGGTAGACAAGCAGGCTTTTTACTTCGTGTCCGGGCTGGTTCTTGTATTTATTACCCTCGCCATTCCGGTGCAACTGGAAGGCAACTGGGTCATCCTGTTCTGGGCGGGCGAAGCCGCTTTGCTCTTCGGGATTGGCCGGATAAAATCGCTGCCGGTTTTCGAAAAGCTGGCCTATCCCGTCATGCTATTGGCATTTTTTAGCCTGGTTATCCACTGGTCAACGGCCTACAGCGGCTATTATTCCGAGTTGGCCGAAACGAGAATTACGCCGCTCTTCAATAGCAATTTTCTTACTTCCCTGCTCTTTCTGGCGGCTTTTGGCTTTATCCTTTTTCTTCAGCAAAACAAACGCTACCCGGCGGCCCTGAATCCGGAAAAGGGTTGGGCCAAAATTGCTTCTTTTGCGCTGCCCGCTATTTTCCTGTTTACCTTGTACTACGCGTTTCAAATAGAGCTGACAACCTACTGGGATCAACTGTACACCGATTCGGCCCTGCGCATTACCCCGCAAGATCAGTCGTACACCAACTATTACCACAACGATGATTTGCCCCTGTTCAAAATCAGCTGGACAATCAATTACACCCTCTTCTTTTTCGCAGCACTTTCTTTTGTAAACAACAAATGGCTGCGCAACCCAACGTTGGGCTTAGTCAATCTGGGCCTGAATACCCTGGCCATTGCCACTTTTTTAACAACAGGCATCACTGCCCTCAGCGCCTTGCGCAACAGCTACCTGACCCAGCCCTTGCAGGAATATTACCACCACGGCGCCTTTAATATCGGCATCCGGTACCTTGCTTTTGCCCTGGTGCTGCTGACGCTCTTTGCTTGCTACCAATACCTCCGCCAGGGGCTGATCAAGCTGGATCTTAAACTTGCTTTCGACGTGCTCTTGCACGTGTCCATTTTGGCCATCGTCAGCAGCGAACTGGTGAACTGGATGGATATTGCCGGATCGACGCAATCCTACAAACTGGGCCTAAGCATCCTCTGGGGCTGTTATGCCTTGATGCTCATAGCCCTGGGGCTTTGGAAAAAGCAAAAACACCTCCGCCTGGGGGCCCTGGTCCTATTCGGGGCCACGCTGATCAAACTTTTCTTCTACGATATCGCCGAGCTCCATACGATTGCCAAAACCATTGTCTTTGTGTCGTTGGGCGTATTGCTGCTCGTCATTTCCTTTCTCTACAACAAATACAAGTACCTGATTACGGATGAAACGGACGACTAGATTTTGCACCTTGCTGCTGTTGTTGTGGATGAGTACACTCGCCTCCGCGCAAGTGGGCAGCTACCGCTACCAGCAGGAATTGGCCAGTGGCTCCCACCCCTGGCACCGGATCGTTTTACCCGATGCGATCTTCGGAAAAGTTGCCGCAGATTTATCCGACCTCCGAATCTTTGGCATCACGGCCAACCGGGATACCGTCGAGGCGCCCTACCTGCTGCGCGTGGCCGCCGAAAAAGTAACGACGCACGACGTAGGCTGCCGGGTTCTGAACCCCGCCCACGACGAAAAGGGATTTTACTACACCCTGGAAATACCGACCCTGGAAGCGGTCAATGAAATCAACCTCACCTTTGCGCGGGCAAATTTCGACTGGCAGGTAAGCCTCGCCGGCAGCCAAGACCAGCAGGATTGGTTCACCTTCGTGGAGGGTTACCGGATCGTCTCTATCCAGAACGAACGGACCAATTTCCGTTTCACTACCGTAACTTTTCCCGTCGTCAAATACCGCTACTTCCGCCTGTTTGTCAACAGCAAGCAATCGCCGGAACTGACGGCGGCCCGGGTGGCCCGCCAGGAGGTGGAAGCGGGCGTATACAAAACCTTTGCGGCCAAAGACCTGCAGGTGGTGACCGACAAGCCAACCCAACAAACCGAAGTGACCTTTACCCTGGCCTTACCGGTTCCCGTCAGCCAGATTAAAGTGGCTGTCCAGAATACCTTCGACTATTACCGCCCGGTCACGGTTGACTACCTGGCCGACAGCTTCAAAACCGAACAAGGCTGGCGCTATACCTACCGCACGCTGGCCTCCGGCACCTTAAACTCCCTGGCAGACAATACCTTTAAATTCCCGAGTACAACGGCTCAACAATTTAAAGTGACCATCCGCAACCAGGACAATCAGCCACTAACGATTAGCAACGTGGAAGTGAAGGGCTGCGTGTACGAACTGGTGGCCCGTTTTACTACCCCGGCCACCTACTTCCTGGCTTACGGCAACCTTGCAGCGGCGCAACCGCAGTACGACCTGGCTCAGTTTACCGATCGAATTCCCGACACCCTGACCACGCTGGCACTGGGTGCGGTTCAAACCATCGCCCAGGCCGAGCCTGCCGTAGGGCCTTCCCTTTTTAAAAACAGACTATGGCTGTGGCTGACCATGGCGGTACTGATTGGTTTGTTGGGGTGGTTTACGGTGAAGATGATTCGGGTGGGGTGACCCTACCGCCCCCCATCAATCTCCATATCCAAAAATTCCGGCTCCTTGCTGTTCGGATCCTCCTGGTGCTCGGGGATGTCGCGCCAGTCCTGGGGTTCTTCCACCAGTTCGATGACGGTGCCGAAGAGGCGTTCCAGTTCGTAGTGGATGTCGCGTTTGCGGCGTTCGCTCGCGAGGAAGTCGTTCTGGACGCGGCGCTTGTCGGACGCAAAGTCAAAGTTGTCAATATTGCCCAGGATGGCGTAGTAGAGGTTGAAAAATCCGCGGCGCTTGGCGGGTTTGGGCCTCAGTTTGGTGTTGTGCCGCCGGAAGCGGTCGGCCATGACCTGGCCCGCGTTGACTTTGACGTAGTAGCTGATGTCCTGGTCGAAGGTGTGTTCCCCGCTGACGGTAAGGTTGAGGGCGTTGCTCTGGATGAACATGACGGGCAGGTAGAGCTTGCGGTTACTGATTTCAAAATAATTTTCCAGGTTGGTGAAACGGATTTCGCGGAGGTCGCGGATATCCACGAACGTGGAAAAGTCTTGCAGCATCGCAAAGTCTTTCAGCCGCCCGTCCTTGATGCCAACCCCGCCCAGCACACGGAGTTTATCCTCGAGGAAGTTGCCTTCCTCGTCGAAGTAGGCCTGGATGTAGAGGCGGGCGTCGAGGCGGCCTTCCAGGTTGTCGGCTACGAGCACATCCTGCCCGAAATTGTCGGCCTGGCGGAAGAATTCGTGGGCATCAATCTGGTTGCAGGTCAGCTTGGCGTTCAGGGTAGGCTGGTCGTTGAAGACCATTTCCCCATCGAGCAGAAAATCGCCCCCCATGGCCTTGGTGTCGCCTTTGATGTTCATCTTACCGTCCTTGAAAGCCACTTCGCCCTGAAAGTTTTCGCCCTGGATGTTGCCGTATTTGAATTGCTGGATTTTGGCCTGGAAGACGCCGTCCAGAAAATGGGTTTTGAAGGCGCGTTTCTCTACTTGGGCCTGCGCCAGCGAGTCGGTTTGTCCGGCTTCTGCCGCCGCTTCCTGTACCGCCGCTGCGGGTGCGCCCAGGGCCAGCAGCTGGCCGATGTCCAGGGCGTCGGCGCGCAATTCGGCCCGGAAGGTCAGGATAGCGTCCTTCGAATTCAGGGAATCGGCAAAGATCACGGGTAGGAGGTTGGTGACCTGGCCGTTGAACGTCATGCGGGTATCCTGAGCGGTGAAGTTGATCTCCTGGGCGCTCAACTCATTGCCCGCCAGGTTGATCTGCCCCGAATTGAACAATACTTCCTCGTTGTTGACGGTGAAACCCGCCTCCTCAAAGGCCAAAACGCCCTGCATATCCACCTGGCCCACCCGGCTGGTACGGATCATGTCTTCGTAGCGGCCCTTGAGGCGCAAGTTCCGGATTTGCACCTTGCCCGTACCGCTGGTGATGCGCTCGTCGGGCAGGAAGCCGGCCACTACCCCCGGCACCAGGGTACCGTTGGCGGTAAAGTCGATGTAGGGGTCAGCGAAATTGTCGATGATCAGGTTCAGCGCAAAAGGCTCGCGCTCGAATTCCCCACGGAGGTTGGTGATTTCCAGGCGCGAGGTTTGTTCGTCGTGGAGGTCGCCGTTGGTATAGTTGGCCGAAAAGCCGAGGTCGCGTACCCGGGCGTTGATCCGCTCCCCGCTGATGCTGCCGTCGCTGAAATCTACCTGGGCATCGATGCGCGGGTGCTGCCGTTCGGAATGGGTACCTTTAACGGTGGCCGCAAAATTAAAATCGCCCCGGGAATCGATACCTGCCAGGGTCGCTTTGTAGTCGGCGGGGAGCAGGCTGACGAGGTCGCTGAGGTTGCCGCCGTCACTGGCGAAAACCAGGTCGATGAGGGTTTCATCAGGTTTCAACTGAAACATCCCGCTGGTGGTCAGCGGCAGCTCGCCGACCTCGAGGGCAAACCGGTCGATCTGGTATAACCCCTGGTCCGAATCCACGTCGAAGCTGCCGTCGTAGCTGATCGCCTGCCCGGCGAGTTGTTGCTTTCCGTCCATTTCCAGCAGCTGGAGTTGGAGATCGGCGGTGCTGGTGAGTTGGTAGCGGGCGCTGCCAAATTGGCCGGCGAAATTGGCTTTTTCGACCAGGATGCTGAGTTTTTGCCCCGTTTGTTCGTCGCGGTAGCGCAACTGCATGTTGTTCACGAGGGCATTTTGCAGATCAATGGCTCCACCGCTGTCCTCGGTGGGTGTCTCTTCGGTTCGGAAAATTTCGTAGTTCACCCGCCCCCGGCGATCGGTTGCCAGGTACAGCCCGCCATCACTGATGACGACCGATTTAAGCTTCATCTGGGAACCAAACAAGCTGAACAAGCCCGCCCGGAACGACAATTCGTTGGCGGCCAGGAGGAGTTCACCGTCGGTACCATCCAGTTCCACGCCTTTCAGGTTGGCTCCTACGTTGGGGAAAGAACGGAGGAACGAGAGTTCGAAACCTTTAATCCGGATTTCGGTCTTGAGTTGGGTATTCAGTTCGGCCACCACCTGCTGCCCGATCCGGTCTTCGAAGAAGTTGAGGAGCACCAAAACGATTCCGACGAACAACAGCAGCAACAGGCCGGAAAGGAGCAGTAAGCGTTTGAAAAAGGTCTTCATGGCAAGTGGGGATATTTTTTTGTAAAGCTACGCAAGCCGTTGCACCCTTTGAACGTTAGGAGAAATAAATTATTTTCATTTTTTTTCGCCTACCTATTGCAAAATCAAAAACGTCCGTCTATATTTGCACTCGCTTTTAAAAGCAGGCCGACAGGCATTCTGATCAAGTTCTGGATGTGGTCTTAAAAAGCGGGCGATTAGCTCAGTTGGTTTAGAGCACCTCGTTTACACCGAGGGGGTCGGGAGTTCGAGTCTCTCATCGCCCACAACACAAGGGAAGTTACTTCGGTAGCTTCCCTTTTTTTATTCCCGTTCTACCCGTTCCCAGGCCTTGGTTATCAGGTTGTTGAAGTTGCTACGGGGTTGGGTGCACAGAAGCTAGGCATAGCGCTGTCCACCGAGTTCGCGGGTGATCGCCGCCATCAGAACGACCAACACCCCGCTCAGCAACGCCGGAAAGAGCTTGACCACAAAAAGCGAGTAACCAAACAGCCCCGCCATTGCTGCTGCCAACCACCCCGTCAGCGGAGGAACCGTAGCATACCCCCAGGCCGGATGCAGCCCCAGCGAAAAATACAGCAGCTCGTCCCGGTGGTATTCCAGGTGATCGAAAACCAGCAAATGGATCAGGATGTTGAAAAAGGCAATGGCAAGGATCAGCCTGTTGGTGCGCCGGGCAGCGAGATCAGTAGGTGCTGACATCAGGGTAGATTTTGGTGGGTAGTTGACAAAGATAACGATCGCGGGGGAGCTGATGCTGAAGCCCTGAAAAAATAAAAGTCCCGTCCCCGGGAAAAAAACCGATCTTTTTCCAGTCAAAGGAATGAAAACTGTTAATCCAACGCCTTGAACGCAGCACTGCACGACGATATCCTCCTTCAACAAGCCCGCACTGGCGACGAGCAAGCTTTCGGCCGCCTGGTGGGCCGCTACGAGGCCACGGTACGGGGAATTGTGCGTGGGGTACTGGGTACGGATGACGGCGCCGACGACGTGGCACAGGAAGTATTCGTAAAATTCTACCGATCCCTTGACAATTTCAAGGGCGATGCCAAGCTCAGTACTTACCTGGGTCGCATTGCCATCAACACGGCCCTGACGGCGGTAGATAAGCGGAAGCGGCGCCGGTGGCTGGCCGGGGGCGATGCCGCCACGGAAGCCAACTGGACCCAGGCCGACCACAGCCAGGCACCCGACCGGGCCGACCTGCGCGACGCGCTGCAAAAAGCCCTGAGCCGGCTGTCGGAAGATTACCGAACAGTGGTGGTACTGCGGCTGGTGGAAGGCTACTCGGTGGCCGAAACGGCCAGTATGCTGGACGTGCCCCTGGGCACCGTAGCGTCACGGCTCTCCCGGGCCCAACAAGAACTTAAAAATTATTTGCAACCCATTTTAAATTCATAAAGCATGGACAAGCTCCATCCTCAGGCATCTGCACTCCGTGACCTCCTGCTCCGCTCCTTCGACCAAGAACTGGTCGAAACAGAAGCGCAACAGCTGCAGACAGCCCTGCGCACCGAGCCCTGGCTGGCCGCTGAAAAGGAACAATACCTGCTCCTACGCGCCGCGCTGCCCGGGCTGCACCCGGCCGCCGATCCGGCTTTCACCCAGCGGGTCACTGGTGGCTTGTTCCGGCAAAACAATCGGATGCTGCATCCGCTCGTACGCTTGTGGCCAGCCATTGCAGTAGCCGCTTGCATCGCAGTGCTGCTCGGGTTGGGGTTCATCTACAGCACCAGCGGCAGCCTCGACCAGGAAGCCATTCTGGGGCTCGACCAGGTGGAACTTGACGACGTCTACGTTTTTGATTATTAATTCTTTGACCCCCTCACAGACCAATTAAACTTATGCAAAAGATAAAAGTCATACTGGTGGTTGTCGGACTCCTGCTAACGGGTTTCGTTGGTGGCTTCCTGACCAACCGGTACCTGGTAAAAGACCGGATTCACCACCTCCGCCGCATGGACGCAGGTAAAGATTTCGGCAGCTATTTGTTGGACAAGATCAAGCCAGACGCTGTTCAGGCCCGGCAGTTGCAACCCATTTTAACAGACTTTGGGCAGCAATTCAAATCCCTGGGCCAGCAACACCAGCTGGAGCGCCAGCAATTGACCGACTCCCTCTTCACCATCCTCACGCCCTTGCTGCACGAAGACCAACTGGACGCCAGCAGGCAATGGCGGCGGTTGTTGTCGCGGGGACCCGGAAAGACGCTGCACAAAAGAGGTGGAAGAAAAAACAAGTAACCCTTTTTAAGACCTTAAAAAATAACTGAACCATGATCAAGCATCGCATATTTTTCCTGGCCCTCGTTTGCTGCCTGGCGGGCAGCGGACTGATGGCACAACACGGGCCCCAGCATCCCCGCTTCCCCGCTATGACCGAGGAATTGAAAACGGCCCTCCAACTTAGCCCGGAGCAGGTGGCACAATTGGAACAACTCCAGCAGGAAACCCAAACAGCAATGGTGGCCCTCCGCGAACAGGACAACCTGGACCAGGAAGCCAAACGCGCACAAATGCACGCCCTTCACCAGCGCAGCAAAACGCAAATGGAAACGATCCTGAGCCCCGAACAGCAGCAGCAATTGCACAGCTTTGGCGAAGCCAAAAGACAGGAACACCGCACACAGCAAAAGAGCATGCGGAAAGAATTGCAGCAGTATCGCCAGGAAAACATCCAACCCGTGATGCGGGCGCAGCGCCAGAAACTGGACGCGGTAATGCGGGCAGAAGACCAGGCATTACTGGCTAAAACCCGCGCAACGCTGGCAGCCGCCCGCGCCGAACACCAGGCACAGCGCCAGGAAGCACGCAAAGCCAAGGCCAGCCAGGAGCCGCGTCAGCCGGGCACACACCGCAAGGGCCCACACCAGGGCAACCGGCAGGCAATGTGGGCAAAGTACCCCGCCGAGAAGGAAGCTCTGCAAACACTGGCCGCCAAATACGACCGTGACATCACGGCGCTGCTGGAAGCCATCGCTCCCCAACGCGAGCAGTGGCAGGCCGACCAAAAAGCCATTCGCGATCGCTACCGCCCCGCCGATGCTCCTCAACGACCCGAACGGGCGGAACAAGGGCAACGGGGAGATCGCCACAACCCCGAACGCCGGGCACAGGATGCGAAAATCCGCTTCCTGCTGATGGATCCAACCGCACCGGAAGAAACGGCTCAAAAGCCGGCAGCCACTACCCTGGCGGCAACGGCCTACCCCAATCCCGCGACGACCACCACGACGCTAAGTTTTGAACTGAGCGCCGCAGCTTCCGTACGCATCGACCTGCGCAACGAAAACGGCAACGTCGTAAAAACGATCTCCCGCGACAACTTCAACGCCGGTAAAAACCAACTTACCGTAGATTTGAGCGAGGTGCAAAACGGCACCTACTACCTGACCCTCCACAGCAGGGCACTGGCCGACAGGCAATCGGTGAAAGTGGTGGTGGTGAAATAAAACGCTTTTTTAATCAGGCAAAAACACCCGTCAGAAGCTGTCTCCAAAGTAAGAGGCAGCCTCTTTTATTTTGTGTTTTTGTTTTAAATTAAATGTATTTAAGGTATATTTGTTACAATCATAGGCAATACCCCATCATCAGCGGATTTTACGGCAAGGCATTGGCCGTGCGAACAGGTAGCATGACCAATTATCATCAGTGGCTCCTCCCAATTCTTCCTGGAATTTACGACCTTGCCCCAAAGCAGACAATGACAAAAAAATGTTGGTAAAAACATTTGCCAGTGCGGTACAAGGCGTGGATGCCCGCACCATTACCGTAGAAGTAAACACCGGAGGTAACGTGGGCTTTGACAAACCCTTCTACCACCTGGTGGGGTTGCCCGACAGCGCCATCCGCGAAGGGATTATGCGCATGGAACCCGCGCTGAAGAACAGTGGTTACGAAATTATTCGCATCAAAACCATCGTCAACCTGGCCCCGGCCGACATCCGCAAGGAAGGGGCGGCCTACGACCTACCCATTGCCCTGGCCTACCTGGCGGGCTCGCGCCAGATCCAGGCTACCGAACTGGACAAGTACGTGATCATGGGAGAGCTTTCGCTCGACGGTAGCCTGCGCCCCATCAAGGGCGCTTTGCCTATTGCCATCCAGGCCCGGCGGGAAAAATTCAAAGGGATCATTTTGCCCAAGGCCAATGCCCGCGAGGCTGCCATCGTCAACGACATTGCCGTTTACGGCGTCAATAACCTGGCAGAAGCGGCCGCCTTTCTGGATGGCCGGCAAGAGCTTACCCCCACCTTTGTGGAAACCCGCGACGAATTTGCGGCGCACGAGGGTACCTACGACGTAGATTTCTCCGACGTGCGCGGACAGGAAAACATCAAGCGGGCCCTGGAAATTGCCGCCGCCGGTGGGCACAACGTCATCCTCATCGGCCCGCCCGGTGCCGGTAAGACGATGCTGGCCCGGCGGTTGCCGACCATCCTGCCGCCCCTCAATTTGCACGAAGCCCTGGAAACGACCAAAATCCACTCGGTAGCCGGCGTGCTGCCCGCCGGATCGGCCCTGGTTACGCAGCGCCCCTTCCGATCGCCTCACCACACCATCAGCGACGTGGCCCTGGTGGGTGGCGGCAGCAATCCGATGCCCGGCGAAATCAGCCTGGCACACCACGGGGTACTTTTCCTGGACGAATTGCCCGAGTTTAAACGCACGGTCCTGGAGGTCATGCGCCAACCCATGGAGGAGCGCCGCGTCACCATCTCCCGCGCTAAAATTACCGTCGATTATCCCGCCAGCTTCATGCTGGTGGCTTCCATGAACCCCTGTCCGTGTGGCTACTTCAACCACCCCGAAAAGGAATGCGTTTGTGGCCCGGCGGTGGTACAGCGCTACCTCAACAAAATCAGCGGGCCGCTCCTCGACCGCATTGATTTGCACGTGGAGGTCACGCCCGTTTCGTTTGACGAACTCGCCAGCGACGCCCGGCCCACCGTGACCAGCAAAGACATCCGCCAGCGGGTCATCCAGGCTGGCGTAGCCCAGGAAGAGCGCTTCCGCGAACTGCCCAACATCTTTTCCAATGCCCAGATGCCCAGCAGGATGGTACGCGAAGTGTGCCAGATCAACCAGGCGGGCAGTATCCTCATCAAGAAGGCCATGGAGCGCCTGAAGTTATCCGCCCGCGCCTACGACCGCATCCTCAAAGTAGCCCGCACCGTGGCGGATCTGGGCGGTAGCCCCGACATCAAAATCGAACACCTGGCCGAAGCCATTCATTTCCGGAGCCTCGACCGCGAAGGGTGGATGGAGTAGAAAAAGATTTGCTAGCTTTGCGCCATGCAAATCATCTCCTACAATGTAAATGGCATTCGTGCTGCCCAGCGCAAGGGCCTGACCCAGTGGTTATCGGATCACAACTTTGACATCGTCTGCCTACAGGAAACCAAAGCGACCCTGGACCAGGTAGACATGTCTGAACTGGAACAACTCGGTTACCACCATTATTGGCATTCGGCCGAAAAGAAAGGCTACAGCGGGGTGCTCACGCTCTCCCGCAAGGAACCTAGCCTGGTGGTCGAGGGCATGGGGATGCCCGCGTACGACCAGGAAGGACGCGTATTGCGGACCGATTTTGGCGACTGGACGCTGCTCAACTGCTATTTCCCCTCCGGAACCACGGGCGAAGCACGGCAAGCTTTTAAAATGAAATTTCTGGCCGATTTCCAGGCCTGGGTAGAAGAACTCCGCAAGGAGCGCCCGCAGTTGATCATTGTGGGAGATTACAACATTGCCCACGAGCCGATTGATATCCACGACCCCGTCGGCAATAAAAAATCGTCCGGCTTTCTGCCCGAAGAACGCGACTGGATGACCCAATGGCTCGCCAGCGGTTTCACCGATTCCTTTCGCTACCTCGAGCCCGAAAAAGTTGAATACAGCTGGTGGACCTACCGCGCCAACGCCCGCGCCAACAACAAAGGCTGGCGGATCGACTACCTGGCCGTCACGAACAACCTGACTGATAAACTGGTAGCAGCCCGCCACTGCTCCCAGGTGGAACAGAGCGACCACTGCCCGGTTTGGTTAGAGCTAAATTTGTGAGTAGGCAAAAAATTGCCCCTACCAGCCCTCTCCATTCAAGATTGACAGCGCTTTGATACTCACTCGTCGGATGGCTCTTTCCTGATCCAGATGTCTTGCTGGGGAAATGGAATGGTAACTTTTGCTTCGCGGAAGCGCCGGTCGATGGCAAAACGCAAGTCGCTTTTGACATCTTCAATCGGAATGAGTTCTTTGGACCAAAAAAGCAGTTCAAAATCCAGCGAAGAATTGCCAAAATTCACGAAGCGAACAATGGGCTGGGGTCGGCGCAGGATCCGGGGATTTTCGCTGGCGACCTCCAGGAGAATACTTTTCACCATTTCGGTATCGGAGCCGTAAGCCACCCCCACTGCTACCCTAAAGCGGGTCTTGGCATCGAAGTGGCTCCAGTTGACCACATTGTCGGCTACCAACTTAGAGTTGGGCACAATGACCGACACCAGATCCCTGGTCTCGACCAGGGATGTGCGCAGGCCAATGCGCTTGACCGTACCCACAAGCCCATTGATATCTACCACATCACCAATTTCCACCGTCCTTTCGAACAACAGGATAATCCCACAAATGAGGTCATTGAACGTCTGTTGCAAACCCAAACCAATACCTACCAATAGCGCCGCCGCTCCACCTAAAAGCACATTGAGGTTGATACCAATGTATTGCATGGTGCCTACCATTGCCAGCACGAGGATAAAATAGGTAAGTAACCGATTGATGGCGTACTGGCTACCTGGGTTGATTTCCTTTTGTTTGTAGTAGGGAAAAAGGATAATTTCGGTAAGAATCCACAGAAACAGGCGGGTAAACAAGAGAATAAGCGCCGCACTTAATATCCGGTTCAGTAAAACGCCGTCACCGGTAGACCACGGCATTTTAATGGGCACATCCAAATTCAATTGCTGTACAATAAATGTCAGGGCAATCAGGTACACGATAGGCTGCACAATGTGGCTGACTTTGATCCGGGAGCGCGTGGCTTCGTGGGCAAAAAGCCCGCCATCTTTCAGTTGCTGCTCCCGCCGTTGCTGGTAGCGCCGGGACAACAGCCCGGAAAGCAACTCGTCTACCAACCGCGCCGTAAAATAGATGAGCAGCGCCCCCACAACCGTGGACATCTTCAGGTAAGACAGAAAAAAATTCTCCACGTTGCTAAAAGGAAAATCAATCTTTAAGCCCAGGAGGCCAATCAGGATTGCCAACAAAACCAGGCATACGACAACGATGCGTCGGATAGACTTTTGTTCGGTTGTGCCCGTTTCTTCGTAATCGAAAAAATGCTGCAACCAGCGACGCCGCATAAAAAAGCCCAATACGTATAAAACCAGCAGCGCCAGGCCGACCAAAATCAACCGCCCGAGGAGGATGTCCTTTTGTCCGATTGAAAAAACAACTTGTTGCCAAAGAGTGCCGAAGTCCATACATCAAAAAGCTAGTAAAGAATAGGTGAAATTAGTAAGAATTGGAGGAATAAGAGAATGACCGGCTGAAATTGCGTTAGTGAACAGCCGTCTTTTATATCTTTGTGTGCTAATTGAACGAAACTATTTAAGAACAAAGACATGCTCAAGAGTCTGGCCTGGGGATTATCGGTTCTCTTTCATCCGTTGCTCATTCCCTCCTACATGTTGCTGCTGCTCATGATGATCAACCCTTATCTTTTTGGGGTGAGCAGCTTGCAGGATGAACCCGCACGGCTATTGCTGTTACTCGTGTTTCTGTACACCTTTTTCATCCCTGCCATTTCCATTGCGGTCATGTATTTCCTGGGGATGATCGGCGACATCAGCATGCCCGACCGGCAGGAGCGGATCGGGCCTTACCTCATCACCGGCATGTTGTACCTGTGGGTGTACTACAATTTTTCCCAAAATGGCCAGTTACCGCCAGCCTATGTGTCCTTCATGTTGGGTGTAGTGGTGGCCTTGTTCCTGTCGTTTCTGATCAATATTTTTTCCAAGATCAGTATGCATGCCGTAGGTATGGGTGGTTTAATTGGGATGCTGGTGATCAGCTTTTTTTGGTTTAGCTACGGAACATTTACCGTCGACATCCGCTCGGGTGGGCCAGTAGAAGTGAGTATGCTCCACCTCCTCATGGGCGCTACGGTACTGGCCGGTGCCGTTGGCACAGCCCGCTTGCTGCTCAAAGCCCACGACCCTGCCGACGTCTACGGCGGCTACTTCATCGGGTTTATGGCTCAGGTTGTGAGCTTTATGTATATTTTCTAAGAGCTTGTTTAGAAATTTTGCGAACTGATTTTCAACGATTTGAGGTTCTGGCTAAGGGATTAAAATTGAATTTAGCGGGCTAAATGAAATTTTCATACCGACGCCAGGTTCTAAAATCCTTGAAAAGCAGTTCGCATTAACTTTTTTATTTAATTTAATTTGGCATATTTGTTTTAGCCAAATTAAATTTCTAAAAAAGCTCTAAGAATATCTTCTGCAAAACGGCGGTGGTTGGCCAGCTTGGGAACTTTGGCTTGTCCACCTACTTTTCCGCGTTCGCGCAACCAGCGCGGGAAAAAACCTTCCGGTAAGACGATTAGCTCCAGTTGACTAATGGCGAAGTCGTTGCTGCGTTTTTGGGCATAATTGTAATTGGCTCGTTGCAATGCCTCGTCGAGGACCCGACTGAAAGCTGCTATTGGCGGTACCACTCCCGCAAATTCCACGAACCACTGGTGTCTTCCCAGGTTGCCCACCTTGATGTAGTAAGGTGCAATGGTATAATCGTGAACCGTTACCCCAAACTGGGCACAAGTTGCCAGTAAAGCCTGCTGCACATTATCGAAGAGCAGATCCTCCCCAAAGGCATTGATGTATTCCTGGGTTCTTCCCGCAATTTTGATCCGGTATGGATGAACCGAGGTAAAACTCACGACATCCCCCAGCAAATAGCGGTATAGCCCTCCGCTATTGGAGATAACCATGGCATACAGCCGGTCTTTTTGTACCTCGGCCAGCGGTATGGCCGCCCGGCTCCCATCCTGGTAAGCGGCAAAAGGGATAAACTCATAGTAGATGCCATTATTCAGCAGCAGCAGCAAATCATCCTTGTCCAGTTGGTCCTGGACGGCAAAGTATCCCTCGGAAGCATTGTAAATATCGTGGTACAGAAAGTCCTTGCTGGGAAAAAGCTCGGCATAATGCTGCCGATACGGTTCAAAGTTAACCCCTCCATGAACATAAGCCTGGGCGTTGGGCCACACCTCAAAAAGATTTTCCGCGCCAGTAATAGCCAGGATTTGCTGATAAAGCGCCAAATTCCAGGTAGGCACGCCACCCAGCATCGTCATACCGGACTCTTTGGCTACCAGGGGGGCAATAATTCGGATTTTCTCTTCGTAATTAGGTAGGGTAGCGGTATACACATCGGGAATATAAAATGGCCTTAAAAAAAAGGGGATACTCCTGATCATGATGGCTGAAATATCGGCAATCTGGAGGTTGGTTCCCGGGTAGGTTCCGTGTACCCCGCCGCCGATGAGCATATTCTTGCGGGCGAAAATCTGCAAATCGTGGCGGTGCATGTGGAGGCTGGCAAGGGTAAACCAACTGCCCTTCTGGCAACTCAGCACGTGGTCGCGGGTCACGGGAATATATTTGCTTTCGCCACTCGTTGTCCCTGATGTTTTGGCGAGGATATGCACCTTTTGGGTGGTTAAAACCTGGTTTTCGCTTTGCAATATGCGGGTCAGGTAAGGCTTTAGTTCGTCATAAGTGCGCAGGGGTACCTGTGTAGCGAAGGCAGCAGGTTGGGTAAGTTCAGCAGAAAAACGATGATCCTCTCCGAAGCGTGTCGACCGATTTCCCAGCACAAGTTCTTGTAATGTTTTAGCTTGCAGGGCCTCGGGATGATCATAGTGCCAGCGCAGTTCTGTTTCGTACTTTTTTAGGTGTATTTTAAATAAGTGATTAATCCAGTTGATTACTCCCATGGTATATGGCACGTTGACGTTCAAACAAACTTTAAAGATTCGCTAACTATTTTGTGGTTAGGGAAGGGAATTAAAGAAACAGTTAAATTACTAGCTAATTCACCTTATGATCACTTTTTTTTCGCAATTGGCTACCTTTATCGACATCAACCTTTGGCTGCAAATGGTACTGGCGCTGATTATGCTCAGCGTTGGCTTATCACTTAAGCTCGCTGATTTTCAGTATGTTTTTCAACATCTTTCCCTTTTGTTAAAGGGATTGGTAATAAAAATAGTTCTCGTCCCGCTGCTGTTTTTTATGCTCCTCCGTTTTTACCCTCTTTCACCTGCCTGGCAATTTGGCGTGCTTATGCTATTACTTTGCCCAGGAGGTACCACTTCCAATGTGATCACCTACTGGTTTAGGGGAACCAGTACCCTAACGATCTTCCTGACCACTTTATCGGGGTTTATCACCGTTTTCACCCTCCCCTTTTTGCTCAACGCCGCCAGTTTGTTTTATTTTGGCGAAACCGCATCCGTGGCCTTGCCTTTTTGGAAAACTACCGGTGAGATCACCCTGATTATTATTTTGCCCAGTATTGTCGGGCTGGGTATTCACCGGTTTTTTCCGCACCTGGCCCTGGCCTTGGAGCGCGTCATCAAACCCGGATCGGTGGTGTTGTTGGCGCTGGTTTACCTCATCAAATTTTTTGCGGTGCCCGACAACGGAACGGGCTCCAACGTTTCCGCAGCCGATGTGGTGCAGCTTCTCCCATTGCTCCTGGTGATCAATTTAGGATCCATACTCCTTGGTTTCTTCGTGTCCCGCCACTGGGGAGTGAGTTTTCGCGACGCCTTCACCATCGGAATCGAAATGGGCGTACAGAATGCCGGATTAGCCATCCTGATCGGCGACGTTTTTCTGGCCAACCACGAATTCAGCAAACCCGCTCTGATCTACGCTATGTTTTCCTTTTTCACCACCGTGGCCTTTGCCTTCACGGCTTCGTCCGGGTGGTTATCCCCCCGCTCCAGTTCGTAATATTCTGCTTAAAAGGAGCGAAGTAGCTCAACGGAAATAAGGGGATTAATCTTCTTTTCGTTACTAACGCTTATCTTTGCGCCTTCTAAATGGCATCTACCCCCGCAAAGTAGCATAACATGGCACAGCAAAACGACCAATTCAAAGCCCTGGTGGCCCACTGTAAAGAATACGGATTTATTTACCAGTCGAGCGAAATCTACGACGGTCTCAGTGCCGTGTACGATTACGGTCCTTACGGTTCTTTGCTCAAAAACAACCTCAAAGAGTACTGGTGGAAAGCCATGGTACAAATGCACGACAATATCGTGGGTATTGATGCGGCTATCTTTATGCACCCTAAGACCTGGAAAGCATCGGGCCACGTCGATGCGTTCAACGATCCGCTCGTCGACAACAAAGACAGCAAAAAACGCTACCGGGCCGATGTGCTCATCGAAGACCACATCGATAAGTTGGAAGCCAAGATCAACAAGGAAGTGGAGAAGGCCAGCAAGCGTTTTGCCGACTTCGACGAGCAAATGTTCCGGCAAACCAACACCCGGGTAGTCGAGTACCAGGAAAAGATGGATGCCATCGCCAGGCGCCTGGGTGCCGCTATGACCAAAGGGGATATGGTGGAACTCAAGGCCATCATCGACGACCTGGAAATTGCTGATCCGGATACCGGCTCACGCGACTGGACGGAGGTGCGCCAGTTCAACCTCATGTTCTCTACCCAGCTCGGCAATATTGCGGGCGAAGAAGGCAAACTTTACCTGCGTCCGGAAACGGCCCAGGGTATTTTCGTCAACTTTCTGAACGTACAAAAAACCACCCGCCAGAAAATACCCTTTGGTATTGCGCAAATTGGTAAGGCTTTCCGCAACGAGATCGTAGCGCGCCAGTTCATCTTCCGGATGCGCGAGTTCGAACAAATGGAGATGCAGTTCTTCATTCAGCCCGGTACCCAACAAAAGTGGTACGAGTACTGGAAAGCCGCCCGCCTGGCCTGGCACCAAAAGACCGGCACACCCGCCGCGAAACTACGCTTCCACGATCACGACAACCTCGCCCACTACGCCGATGCGGCCGTGGATATCCAGTTTGAATTTCCTTTTGGTTTCAAGGAGCTGGAAGGTATTCACTCGCGTACCGATTTCGACCTGAGCAGCCACCAGGAACTGTCGGGCAAAAAACTGACCTACTTCGACCCCGCTACCAACGAGAGCTACGTACCGTACGTACTGGAAACCTCGGTGGGTTGCGATCGCATGTTCCTGGCCATGATGAGCAATGCCCTGGTGACCGAGCAGGTGCCCGGATCCGACGACCCGAATAATACCCGGGAAGTACTCAAATTGCACCCGGCGCTGGCACCCATCAAGGCGGCCATCCTCCCGCTGAAACGCACGGAGGATCGGATCGTAGCCAAGGCCAAGGAACTGTTTGATAAGTTGAAAATTTCCAGCCAGTGCCAGTACGACGATACCGGCTCCATTGGCAAGCTCTACCGCCGGCAGGATGCCATCGGTACACCTTTCTGTATCACCGTCGATTTCGACACCCTGGAAGATAACACCGTGACCGTCCGTGACCGCGACACCCTGACGCAAGAGCGCGTCCCGTTGGAAAACGTGCCTGCCCTGGTACGCGACCGTACGGATATGAGCTTGTTGTTGGGATAAGCGCCAATTTTGAGGGTATAAAAAAAGCAGGATGGAGGGAGAAGCCCCTTTCCATCCTGCTTTTTTTTGAAGGAGGATGTTCAACATCTCCTATTCACCAAAAATAGGCCTACAACCGCACCTTCACGCCCATACTCACCCCGAAATTGTGGATTTGATCCCGGTAAGGGCCCAGGCCGTCGTTGAAGAGTTGAAAAGAATGGTGGTAAGTCGGTTGGGCAAAAATACTCCAGCTAGACGTCATGTAACGCTCCAGCCCCACGCCAAAATCACCGTAAAGCGTAGCGTTTTCCAAAAGGCTACCCCCTTCCAGCCAGCCGGGAGTCAGGGATTTGTTTTGCAGGGGTGCTGGTTTTTCCAGGCTACTGGTTCCCCTTCCCATATTGGGATTGCGCAGTATGCCTGCGTCCTCACCCTGGTCGACGGTATAATAATTGGCACCCAGAATAAGGTTAAGACTGGCGCCACCCTGGGCGTAAAGCCGCCACTTGTCGTGCACCAGGAAATTGTAGCGAAAATTCAGGGGTATATTTGCCGTATTCAACTCGAAATCACGAAGGCCAAGGCCGGTAAACCCATCCCTGATATTTCCACTTACGTAAATAGTCGGGATGGCCTGATAGCGGCGGGCAGCGTAAACGGCACCGGTTTCGATTTCCCACCTACCGTGTTCAATGCCGAGCGTAATTCCGCCACTGTAGCCCAGGGAATAACGATCGAGCGAAACAACCGTCCCGTCATCAATTGGTTGTAGGGGCGTGATGATGCGGTTATAATCGGGTGAACCCACAAAACCAATGCGCAAAAAAGTTTGTCGTTCCGCTGGGCGAATATAACTAAGCAACTCATTGGGGTTCCCGTAATCCAGCAGCGTAAAAGCATTGCTCGCCAACGCGGCCAGGGTGCTGTTGCGGTGAATAGCATCGGAAGGATGAGGGAGATTATCGGCTTTACGCGCCTGTAATTCCCGCAGTTGCTGCTGGGCATTGGCGGCGGAAGGAATACCTGAGACGGCTACCTTAGGCAAGGGAGACAACTCGGTAATGGCCGGCCGACGGGCCATCCCCTTCAACTCGTTTTGCCCATCCACCTCTTTTTGATCTGGTTGTTGGCCATTTTTGTACAGCGAAGCAAGGTCGGAACCCGGGATCGCGCCCATTTTATCTGCGGTGGAAAACGCCTTGTTATTTGTTTCCGCCCTGGCCCGCACGACCGCAGCGGGATTCGTGGTGGCGGGAATGGCCAAATCAGCGATCGGAAACGAAGGAGTTACTGCCGGCGTAATTTTTTCGTTGGGCAATTGGTGCCATACGGTAAGGAAGAGCAATAGCAACAGGGAAACCTCCATGGCCTTGTAGTGCACAATCGCCTGCATCCGGCGGCGTTCCAACTCCAACCGGGCAGCCAGAACAGCCCAGGAATGTTGGCGGTAGGGAACTTGCAAACCGTCGAGCCGGTTACCAACCGTCCGATCAAAAGCCTCGGCGGCTTCAGCGGCATCCAATCGTTCGGCTAACCGATCCCAACTACCCGGTTTAACCCTGGGTTCCAGGCGATCCAATTTGGCGCGAATGATCCGGTCTAGTTCGTTATTTTCCTTGTCCACTGTAATGCTTTTCGTGTAGCATATCTTGCAGTTTAGCCCGGGCTTTTACCAGGTTGGACCGCGAAGTGCTCTCGGTGATAGCCAATTGATCAGCAATTTCTCTATGTGAATAGCCTTCTATTACATACAAATTGAAGACTGTTCGGTAAGCTGGTGTTAGTTGTTGTACTGCCGCCAGAATTTCCTGCTCCGTACACTGGCTAACGGCATCGGCATCCGGAGAACGCAGGTCAAAAGCCAGGTCAATATCTTCTGTCCGCCGCCGCGTATTTCGACGGAAATAATCGATGGCGGTGTTTACGGTAATTCGCCGCATCCAGGCCCCCAAAGATGTTCCTGGTTGGTATTTGTGGATACTGCGGAAAATTTTTATAAAACTTTCGTGCAGCAAATCCATCGCCTCGTCATCGTGCCGGGTGTACCGCAGGCAAATCGCAATGAGCGGGCTGTAAAACTCCTCATAGAGCATTTGCTGTGCCCACCGCTCCTTGCGGATACAAGCCCGAATAATATCGTGCTCATTATTGCTGATGGACAAGGCGATATCCATAAATATACTTTAGCATAAACGGTTACTGTCGGTAATATAACACGACCAGCACTAAAAAACAATGCGCCACTGCTCGAACAAAGTGGGCATCTGGACTCCATTATGCTACCAAAGATAAACGAAAAAACCGAGGTTTTCGCTGCTCCCGTTGGTCTTTAACGTCCTTTTAGCGCCGCATAATCCAAAAAGTAAATAACTTTCACCGAAATGCTGTTGTCTTGGGGTTCCCGAAACAAACCTTGCAAATTTTCCAGGTAGGTAGGAGCTACTTCATCGCTACTGCTGTAGAGGCTGTTCTTCCAGATGATAAAAATATCCGACCCCGGCGCAAAGCGCCACCGGTAGATCAAATCGATATTGAAGGCATCAAAATCACCATCGTGGCTCCCGGTGTAGGAGGTTGGCAACAGGTCACCCGTTTCACCGAGCTGGTGGAAAGCATTATAGGTTACCGCCGACCAATAGTGACGCATTCTAAAACTGAGCACCATATTGGCATGGAAGGTGTAGTTGGTGCGCAGGGCCGTTTCGATGGTTTTGCGGTCGCGCTGACCAAAGAAAATGTCGAGGCGTGATGTTGCTACCTGGGTTTCCGGATCCGTGGTCGTCACGGTTGCTTCGTTGACGTAGCCAATGTCGTTTTTACTAAATCCTTGTTCCACCGACACATTGGCATTCAGACGGTCACTGAAGCGGTAACGGGCCTCCATACTGGCCGAAACATTGTACCATTCCCGTGCGAAAGCCGACCAGTAATTCCCGTCGAATTCCAGGCGTAAGCGTTTGCGGCTGTCGGTGCTCAGGCTTAATCCGCTACTAGCGGACCCGGGGGTCTTCCACAGGCGACCAGCTTGTCGGGATTCGAAATAATCATAGTTGTTCCCTGGTGACACGTAGGTCCAGATATTGTAATTCCAGAACGACTTGCTCTCGGCCCAGGCCCATACGTTGGCCCCCCAATTGGTAAAAACATTGGGGTTGAAAAGGCGATTGTATTCCGTGTAAAGCCCTAAACCACCCCGGTTGAAACGACCGAAAGATTCGTAGCGGTTGTATTCTACAAAACCACTCACCGACCGTTCATTGTTGTTGTAGAGAAAACCCAGGTCGTTGGGATCATAGGTATCACTTTCTTCTAAATAATTGAGTCCTGCCTCGACGTTGCCACTGGTTTTGCGCAACCTTAGGGCGACGGTATGTCCGAGGTCCGTTTGACCGGGCTGGTATTTTTGGCTGATGGCAGCCCGCCCGCCGACGGCGTAGCTATTGGCTTTGTTGCGCAGCAAAAAATCCGTTCCGGTTACATTCGCATCGTAAGCACCCCCTTCCCGCATCACGGTGGTATTGATGAGCGTTGCGTAAGAATTGTGGGCCAAATTTTGATCCAATACGAACACACTGTAATTGGTCAGCGGATTGGTGAGGACCGATCGTTCTCCTTGTTCGGGGTCGCGCACGGTAGCGTAGGTACGGCCAGCCGTGGCGTTGAAAAAGCCGATGCCGGTTCCTTTGGCGGTGCGGCCCGATATTTTTGTGGCATTGTACAGTTGGGTAACCCCGGGGTTACTGACAAGCTGGTCTTCGGTATACTGTTCGTAAATGGCATCGTAGTAAAGTGGCTGGCCACCTACCCGCCGGGAATAAAAGAGGTTGCCTTTGCTGAAGAGTTCCGTTCCCTCGGTAAAGAAGGGCCGGTTTTCGTTGAACTGCACTTCAAACGGCGAAAGGTTGAGGACCTGGTTATCCGACTGGGCTTCGCCAAAATCCGGGATGAGGGTAAGATCCAGGGTAAAGGCATCGGATAGGCCCCATTTCACATCCATGCCGCCGTTGATGCTGTGGCCGTAGGTGTTGCGTGGGCTGGTGTTGCCGTCGTGGTGCTGCTGCCCGTAAGCCGCAATAAAAGGGGTAGCCTGCAGCCGGGTCGGTGATTTGATATTTTGGATACCTTTTAAATAGCCGGATTGGTTGAGAAAGCCGGCTAGTTGAGGATTCACTTCACTCCAGAAGCTTTTCTCCTTTGTGCGGGCCACCTGGCGCACAAAGTTAAGGTGCCAGAGTTGCTCGTCGAGGGAGGGGAAACGCAACGCAGCATAGGGAATCCGCATTTCTACCACCCAGCCTTCCTCGTTGATATTTACGTTGCTTTCCCAGACGGCATCCCAATTGTCGTCTTCCCCCTGGCTGGAATATTTAGTATCCAGTTGTACATTCGATGCCGTCACGATGAACCCGAAACCATTAATACCATCGCGATAGGCATCAATAACAACCCCGAACCAATCAGTATTGCCCAGGTTGTCTCGTTCTGACAATTCGCGTAAAATACGGTCGGGCTGGTCATCGTAGATGGTAGCGCCAATGTAAATGCCCTGATTGTCGTAAAGTATTTTAACTTCCGTGCGCTGGGAGGGCTGGGTACCGGGATTTGGGCGGTTCTGGATAAAATCACCCGAGGGGCTGGCCAGCAGCCAGGCCGGTTCGTCGAGCACACCGTCTATATTCGGGGCCAATTCGGTAAAGGCTGCCGTCGTGACTTTCTTCTGTGGGTCAGGATTGGTAGCCGCCCAACAGCTGGCAGCCAACAAGAAAGACAGGATAAATAGACGTGTTTTCATGGAATATACTTTCAGCCGCAAAAATAAAATACGGTTAACCACAAATTTCAGGAAGGTGCCCTGCAAAAGCAAGCTTATGATGCCAGCGAGGCACGGGAAGGTGTGAGCTTACAGCAAAAATGAACGGTTACAGGTCTTTAATCAAAGACCTACCCCCTTGTCGTTAAGTTGCATTGGTTTGATTTAGAACCCCACAAATAAGGAGGAGCTTACAAATCTTTGTAATTTGCGGGCATTCGCATCGTTCTAATACCTTCTACGACCAGAAGAAGCAATGGAGGTGAAACATCTTATACCGTACTTTATTCAGGATCGCTGGCAAGCCAACGAACAGCAAGGTCAGCTATTGGCCTATACGCTGTTTATTGATCTGAAGGGATTCACCCCGCTTACGGAGGGGCTGATGCGGGAAGGACACGCGGGTGCCGAGCGGTTGTCTAACGTGCTCAACGAGATCTTCGATCCGCTGGTGCGGCTCGTTTACGCCCGTGGTGGTTTTATCCCCTACTTTGCCGGCGATGCTTTCACCGCCATTTTTCCTGCCGACGACGAGGAGCAAAACGCCGTTGCCCTGGTACAAACGGCCGCCATGGCCCGGGCACTTTTTGAACGCCGCAAAAACCGGTTCGGGAAGTTCACCATTGGTCTCAAATTTGGCCTCAGCTACGGGCTGGTGAATTGGGGAATCGTGGGGGAAGGTCCACTGGCTTATTACTTTCGGGGGTTACCCATCGACAGTTGTGCCTACTGCCAAACCCTGGCCGAAAACCAGGACGTGGTCATCGACGGGGCCCTACTGGCCTTACTTCCCGATAACGAGCTGACCCTGGAACCCGTTGGCGACGATGCTTACCGCGTGACCAATAGCATTGAAGTTACCGGCTTTCCGCCGCCGTTGCAATGCGACGAACTGACCCGGGAAGCAGCGCTTGCTTTTTTGCCGGCAGCAGTGGTCGATTACAAGCAAGAGGGAGAATTCCGCCCGGTTGTTTCCATCTTTCTGTCCTTTTCGGGCATCAACGATCACAACGAGCTCAACCATTTTGCCAATATCGTACTTCGCCAACTCAGCACGTTTTCTGGTTATTTCAAGGAAATCGATTTCGGCGATAAAGGCGGCGTCATTACCATTTTCTTTGGCGCGCCGGTAGCTTTTGAGAACAATGTGGATCGCGCGTTGGAATTTGTCCTCAGCTTGCGGGAAGAACTGCGCCCCAAACAAGAAGAACACCACTGGCTTTTCCGGGTAGGTATCACCGTCGGTACTGCCTACACGGGTATTGTGGGCGGAACCGAACGCTGCCAGTACGCCTGTGTAGGTAATCGGGTCAATCTGGCGGCCCGCCTGATGAGCAACGCCGACTGGGGCGAGGTGCTCGTGGACGAGGAGGTGCAAAAAGCGACCTTCTTTCGTTTTCTACACACCGGCAACATCAAATACAAAGGCATCAAGGGCAATGTGCCGACCTACAAACTGCTGGGCCGCAACTTCAATATTAAGCCCACCTACACCGGTCAATTGGTGGCCCGCGAGAAGGAGTTGAAGCAGATCAGTACTTTTGCGCTACCTCTCTACCAGGAAAAAAATGCGGGCATTGCCTATATTTTTGGCGAAGCAGGGGTGGGCAAAAGTCGGCTTACTTTTGAGGTCCGTAAGCTGCTCCTGGAGAGCAACCACCTGCACTGGTTTGTTTGCCAGGCCGATCAAATTTTGCACAAGCCCTTCAATCCGTTTATCTATTTCCTGCGCAATTATTTTGAGCAATCCCCCGAGGAACGCGAATTCGTCAACCGCGTTAATTTTGATGCCAGCTTCCGCACCCTGATCCAGCAACTCCGGCACCCGGATTCTACCATCACCGAACAAACGATCCGGGAATTGGAACGCACGCGCTCCGTTCTGGCAGCGCTCCTCGGGCTCACCGATGAACACTCGCTCTGGGATCAGCTGGATGCCAAAGGCCGCTACCAAAATTCGATCTCGGCCATTATCAACCTGCTGCTGGCCGAAAGCCTGGTTAACCCCCTGGTGATAGAACTGGAAGACAGCCACTGGCTCGATGACAGCTCCATCGAACTGGTACAGGAGCTGACCCGGCAGATGCAAAATTATCCCATTCTCTTACTCATCACGTCCCGGTACAGCGATGATGGTTCCAAACCTTATCCGCTTCCCGCCGATACGGCGCAGCGGCTGGGGCTGCCTTATCTGGAAATTGACCTCAATGTCTTGCCACCGGCGGCAGTCCGACATTTTGCCCAGGAGGTATTGGGGGGCGAAATAACCGACGAGTTCCACCGGCTGCTGCTGCGTACCACCAATAACAACCCTTTCTACCTGGAGCAAATGCTGGAGTACTTTACCGAAAGTGGTTTGCTCAAGCAGGCCGATGGCTGCTGGACCATCAAGGATGAAAATGTAAAATTATCCAATTCCATCAATGCCATTCTGACGGCGAGAATTGACCGCCTGTCTGAGCAGGTGCGGGAAACCGTCAAAGCTGCGGCAGTGATCGGGCGCGAGTTTGAGGTATCGGTTTTATCCGAAGTCATGCGGTCTCAGGGCATCTTTGCCGAGCGCTACCTCCAGGGCCCCGCCCTGCTGAAAGAAGAAATAAAATCGGCCGAACAGGTGCAAATCTGGATGGCCATGAACGAACTGCGCTACATTTTCCGCCACAGCCTGTTGCGCGAGGCCGTCTACAGCATGCAGTTGCGCACCCGCCTGAAACAATTGCACCGCCTCATTGCCGAAGCCATTGAGCGGCTCTACCCCTGGCAACTGGAAAACCGGTACGTAGACCTGGCCTTCCACTACGAACAGGCCGGCGTTTTCGATAAGACCTGTGAATACCTGCGCAAAGCTGCCGACTTTGCCCGCAGCAATTACCAGAACCAACTGGCGCTGGAATACTACGAAAAACTGCTGCAGTTTCTGGGAGCCAAAGCCGATACCGCCGATGAAATAAAAACCCACCTGAAACGAGGCAAGCTGCTGGAACTGATCGGCAACTGGCACGATTCGGAAGAGGCTTTCACCAAAGCCCTGGAACTGGCCAAACACTCCCGCGATGTCGTTATGATCGGCGAAGTCAATAACCACCTCGGTAACCTGCTCTTGCTCCGGGGCGATTATGAGGACGCATTGCACTATCTCAATACGGCTTCCGGCTTATTTGAATCGATTGACGACCGCCTCGGTTTTGCCAAAGTCAATGGCAACCTCGGCAACCTGCACCTGCGCCGGGGAGAGTACCCGTTGGCCAAGGAATGCTTCGAACGCAGCATCGCCACAGGCTACGTGGCCGATGGTTCTACCGGCAGCGCCCAGGTGGTGGCCAACCTGGCCCTGACTTACATGAACCTGGGCCAACTGGACAAAGGTATTGCCGTTGTGGAAGAGCAACTGCCCCTCCACCGCCAGCGCAACCACAAACAAGGCCTGGCCATCCTGCTGGTCAACCTGGGCATCGTACAATACGAACACGGCGATTACCAGACCGCCAGAAAAAGTTACGAAGAAGGCCTGCAGCTCGCCGAAGAGTTGGGCAACAAACAACTCGTTTCCATTGCCATGGGCTCCCTGGGCCTGGTTATCCAGCACCAGGGCGACTACGAACGCGCCATGGAACTCTTCCGCCGCGATTTGGAAATTACCGAAGAACTGGGTGACAAACAAGGCATTGCTATTGCCCTGGGGCTCATCGGGGACCTCCTCAAATTCCAGGGCCATTTCTACCCCGCGATCGATTATATACAGAAAAACCTGATGATCTGCGAGGAACTCGGCTACCAGAAAGGCATTGCCAAAGCCGTGAATACCCTGGGCGATATTTTCTACTTTATCGGTGAATACGACCGCAGTCTCCACTTCTACGACCGCGCGATTGAAGTGACCCGCAAGATCAGCCACAAAATTGTGCTGTGTGCCAGCCTTATCGAAAAAGGACTGGTCCTGATCAAACTGCAACGGATCAAAGAACTCCTGCCCGTAGAACAGGAAGCCCTGGCCCTGGCCGAGGAACTCGGCAATCCCGAACTGCTCTTTGACGCCCATGCCCTCGAAATTCGCGCCTTGCACCTGAATGGTAAAACCGCGGAGGCTTTGCTGAGGTTAAATGACCTGCAGCGGCAACCCCTGACCCAGGAGCAGACCGCCGAAGCCAGTTACCTGCGTTACCGGCTGCTGCCCGCTGACGAGGTAGCCCGCCAGCAAGCTATTCGCTACTTTGAGGAACTTTCTGCCGCGACGCCTTATTTCTTGTATCAACAACGTTTGGAAACCCTGAAGAAATAATTACCTTTACATGATGCAGTATTTTCAGTTCCTAATTATCAATAGCATTATTGGCAGCTCGCCCGGCGATCTGTAGGATGTGATTTATACTGAATAAAAAGCTCCGACAGATTGCCATCTGCCGGAGCTTTTTATTTTACTTTTGCCCCCACTCAGCCTAATATATTCGCATGTACGCAACCTTTAAACAGCTCAACCTCCCGGAAATCGACCAGCAAATCCTCCGTTTCTGGGAAGAAAACGACATTTTCACCAAAAGTGTTGATCAGCGGCCCGCCGATAAAAGTTACGTCTTCTACGAAGGCCCACCATCGGCCAATGGTTTGCCCGGCATCCACCACGTGATGGGCCGGGCCATCAAAGATATTTTTTGCCGTTTCCATACGCTGCTCGGCGAGCGGGTAGACCGCAAGGGAGGGTGGGACACCCATGGCCTGCCGATCGAGTTGAGTGTGGAGAAAGAATTGGGCATCACCAAAGACGACATCGGCCGGTCGATCACGGTGGATCAGTACAACCAAAAATGCCGGGAAACCGTCATGCGCTACAAAGACATCTGGGATGATCTGACCCGCAAAATGGGCTACTGGGTCGACCTGGAACATCCTTACATTACCTACGAAAACAGCTACATTGAATCCGTCTGGTTCCTGCTGCAGCGCCTGCACACCAAAGGGCTGCTCTACAAAGGGTACACCATTCAGCCTTATTCTCCGGCGGCGGGCACGGGGCTGAGTTCGCACGAGCTGAATATGCCGGGTGCCTACAAGGAAATTCGTGATATTTCCGCCGTTGCGCAGTTCAAAATCCAGGGTACAGACAACGAATACATCCTGGCCTGGACCACTACCCCCTGGACGTTGCCCTCGAACACCGCCCTGGCGGTAGGGCAAAACATCGTCTACGTGAAAGTGCGGACCTTCAACCGTTACACCCAGGAACCCGCCCTGGTCATTATGGCCAAAGACCGCCTGTCGGCCTACTTCTCGGAAGCCAAACCCGACATGACGGCCGCCGATGCCACGCCGGGCAACAAGCCCTATCCCTACGCCGAGATCGTAGCCGAAATGACCGGCGCCGAGCTGGCGGGCACCCGCTACGAACAACTCATGCCCTACGTGCAACCCGAGGGGGATGCCTTTCGGGTAGTGGTGGGCGACTTCGTGAGCACCGAAGACGGCACTGGCATTGTCCACATTGCGCCTACCTTTGGTGCGGATGACATGCGGGTGGCCAAACAAAACGATATTCCAGCTTTGCTGGTCAAGGACGAACACGGCAACCCCATGCCCCTGGTCGACAAGCAGGGCCGATTCGTAAGTGAAGTCACCGATTTTGCGGGACGCTACGTCAAAGACTACGGCCAGGTAGAAGAGCGGCCCACCGATGCCGACATTGTCATCAAACTGAAAGAAGAAAACAAGCTTTTCCATTCGGAAAAATACCTCCACAGCTACCCCCATTGCTGGCGCACGGACCGCCCGGTTTTGTACTACCCCCTGGACAGCTGGTTTATTCGCGCCAGCGACTACAAGGAGCGCATGTACGAACTGAATCAGACCATCAACTGGAAGCCCGCCAGCACCGGCGAGGGTCGCTTCGGGAAGTGGTTGGAGAACCTGCAGGACTGGAACCTGAGCCGTTCGCGCTTCTGGGGGATTCCGCTGCCGATTTGGCGCACCGAAGATGGCAAACAAGAAAAATGCGTAGGTTCCATCCCCGAGCTGACGCGCGAAGTGGCCCGGGCCAATACCGCCTTGGGCTTGCAACAGGAAGTGCCCCAGGACCTGCACCGTCCCTACATCGACGAGGTGATTCTCGTGAGTGACGACGGGCAGCAGATGACCCGCGAACTGGACCTCATCGACGTCTGGTTCGATTCCGGCTCCATGCCCTACGCACAGTGGGGCCTCGACTACGACAAGCTGGCCGCTGGCGATGAGCGGCCTTTCAATACGCCATTTGAGCAAAGCTTCCCGGCCAATTTCATTGCCGAGGGGGTAGATCAAACGCGGGGCTGGTTTTATACCCTCCACGCCATTGCCACCATGGCCTACGATACGGTGGCTTTCCAGAACGTGGTGTCCAACGGCCTGGTGCTGGATAAAAACGGACAGAAAATGTCGAAGCGCCTGGGCAATGGCGTGGATCCTTTCGAAACCTTGCAACAGTACGGCGCCGATGCTACCCGCTGGTACATGATGGCCAACAGCGACCCCTGGGACAACCTCCGCTTCGACGTGGAAGGCATCGAGGAAGTGCGTCGCAAACTGTTTGGTACGCTCTTTAATACCTATGGCTTTTTTGCGCTTTACGCCAATATCGACCAGTGGACACCCGGCGTGCAGCCAGCAACTCCGGTTGCGGAACGCCCGGAGATTGACCGCTGGATTATTTCCAAGCTGAACAGCCTCATCCAGGAAGTGCGTCAGCAACTGACCGACTACGAACCCACCAAAGCCTGCCGCGCCATCGACCAGTTTGTCGACGAGCACCTGAGCAACTGGTACGTGCGTTTGTGCCGCCGCCGGTTCTGGAAAGGTGAAATGAACGCCGATAAACAAGCGGCCTACGAAACCCTCTACGAATGCCTGGTGGTGACGGCCCAGCTGATGTCACCGGTAGCACCATTCTTCTCCGACTGGCTGTACCGGAACCTCGTCCGCAGTGGACAGCACAGCACGGCCCCCGAGTCGGTTCACCTGACCCTTTTGCGGGAAGCCGACCGCCAACTCATCGACCTGGCCCTGGAGCACCGCATGGATTACGCCCAGCGCATCGCGAGCCTGGTGCTGAGTATCCGCAAAAAGGATACCATCCGCGTGCGCCAGCCCTTGCAAAAAATCCTACTGCCGGTGCTCGATACCGCCTTTGAACAGGAGGTCGAAGCGATCAAAGAACTGATCCTGGCCGAGGTCAATGTGAAGGAAGTCGCTTACCTGCGCGATGAGGACGGTGGGTTCCTGAAAAAGCGCATCAAACCCAACTTCAAAACCCTGGGCAAGCGCCTGGGTAAGGACATGAAAGCGGTGGCGGGCGCCATCAACCTGTTTACGCAGGACGATATTGCGACCCTGGAAAAAGCAGGGCGTTACCAATTGACCCTACCCGAAGGCACCTTCGAATTGCTGATGGAAGATTTTGAAATCAGCACCGAAGATATTCCGGGTTGGAAAATTGCCACCGATGGCAAACTGACCGTCGCGTTGGACGTAACCATTACCGAAGCATTGGCCGCCGAAGGGATGGCCCGGGAACTGGTCAACCGCATCCAGAATATACGCAAGAACAGCGACTTCAACGTCACCGACCGCATCCACGTGACGCTCGGCGAGCATCCGGCTGTAGCGGCCGCCATAGCGAGCTTTGGCGACTACATCAAGGGAGAGGTTTTAGCAGACACCCTGGTTATGGGCGATGCCAGCGCTGGCGAAGAACTGGAATTGCCGGACGAGGTGGTGGTGAAGGCGGTGGTGAAGCGTTAGATAATATAAGTGCCGGGACCATACTTAGGCGTCCCCGTGGCGACACACCAGGGCAATACCCGCAGCAATGTAGGGCGTAAAAACACGTTTAGTACCGAGGTATGGAAACACCAGTTGTCAGTAAAAATATCGGCACCCTGAACGGCCCCTTGCTGGTTTTCGGGGGGGTGTACAGCAACTTGCAAGCGCTACAAGCCTTGCAAGCGCTTGTGCAGGCACGAGGCATTCCGGCCCACCACATCATCTGTACGGGCGATGTCGTCGGCTACTGTGCCGATCCCGAAGCGGTGGTACAATTGGTGAAAGCCTGGGGCATCCACTGCATTGCTGGCAACGTAGAATTGCAGTTGCGCGCTGGGGAAGCCGACTGTGGCTGCGACTTCAATACCGGCAGCCGTTGCGATATTTTTTCCCGCCAGTGGTACCCCTATGCCCAGCAGGCGCTGAGCCCCGACGCTATCCGCTGGATGGCAGACCTGCCCCACCACTTGCGTTTTCAGTTTGCTGGTCTGGATGGCATTGTCCTGCACGGATCCGCTCACGAGGTGGCTGGTTACGTATTTGCTTCTACGCCCTGGGCGGTCAAAGTCCAAAATTTTGCGGATACTCAAACCGATCTGATCCTCGCCGGCCACTGCGGCCTACCCTTCAGCCAGCACCAGGGCGGCCAGTACTGGCTCAACGCTGGTGTGATCGGCATGCCGGCCAACGACGGCACTCCCCGGGTTTGGTACCTGATCATCGACCAAGACGAACAAGGACAACTGCGCTATACCCACCATTATTTTGAATACGACCACCCCGCAGCGGCGGCAAAAATGCGTACCCATCGCTTGCCCGAAGCCTACGCACGCACCCTGGAAACGGGCCTGTGGGACAACTGTGAGATTTTGCCCGAGGAGGAAACCCTGGCACAAGGAGTGGCCCTGGCACTGGTATAACCAGCCCTACTTCCCACTCACCAAAACCACCAATTCTCCTTTCACCTTATCCTTCTGTTGGTAATGCGCCAGCAGCTCCGACAGCGGAGCAGTCGTCACCTCTTCGAACATTTTCGTGATCTCCCGGGCTACACAGGCACGCCGGTCGGGGCCGCAATGCTCGATCAATTGCTCCAGGCATTTGACCAGGCGGTAGGGCGATTCGTAAAGAATAAACGTCACGGGCAACTCCGCCAGGTAAAGCAAGCGGGTCTGCCGGCCTTTCTTGTGGGGCAAAAAACCTTCGAAATGAAATTTATCAGCCGCCAATCCCGAGGCGGTGAGCGCAGGCACAAAAGCGGTAGCGCCGGGCAGGGCTTCTACCCGTACACCCGCTTCTACGCAAGCACGCACCAGCAAAAAACCGGGGTCGCTGATGCCGGGGCTACCGGCGTCCGTCACCAGTGCCCATTCTGCACCCGCCAGAAGTTGGCCTACCAGCCCCTCGGTCACCTTGTGCTCGTTGTGCGCGTGGAAAGGCCGCAGCGGCGTAGCTATATCGTAGTGTTGCAACAAATTTTTACTGGTACGCGTATCCTCAGCCAGCACCAGGCTCACTTCTTTGAGTACGCGCAACGCCCGCAAAGTAATGTCTTCGAGGTTGCCGATGGGCGTGGGTACGAGGTAGAGTTTTCCGGACATAAACAAAAGGGGTAAAAGGGTAAAAGTGGGATAAGGGTAAAAGTGCGGTAGGTGTAAGGGTATAAAAGGGGTGATGAAAATAACGATTTTGGTTCTTTGACCATTTTTGTGGACTGAGTTTTCACGCTTCAACGTAAAGATGCGTTTATACGTTTTTCAGACCTCACGCCCGCCCGTTTACACCTTTCCCCTTTTACACCTTTACACCCTAATCCGACCTCCCTAAACAATCTTCGGATCACTCTTCCGGTTGGCCTTATAGCGTCCTTTCCCAAATTTCGTGCCGTTGAACGTCAGGGTTGGGCGCAGGCGGGCGCGTTCTTCCTCTGGCAGGGCGGCGAAATCGGCACAAGCGGTAGAGCAGCAATGCTGGTATTGGGCGGCACATTCGTCGCACTGGATGAAGAGGATATGGCAGGCATCATTTACGCAATTGGTGTGGTTGTCGCAGGGCTTGCCACACTGGTGGCACTGGGCCAGGATGTCGGCTGAAATGCGTTCACCAAGGCGTTCGTCGAAGACGAAATTTTTACCCAGGAAGTAATTCTCGAGGCCCTGTTCCTCACACTGCCGCGCGTATTCGATGATACCCCCATCGATCATGTGAACCTTGTCGAAGCCTTTGTGCAGGTAATAGGCGCTGGCTTTTTCGCAGCGAATCCCCCCGGTGCAGTACATGATGATGGGTTTGTCTTTATCCGCTGCCAGCAGCTCTTCCACCAGGGGTAGCGCTTCGCGGAAGGTTTCTACGTCGGGGCGGATGGCATTTTTAAAATACCCCACCTCACTTTCGTAGTGGTTGCGCATGTCAACCACGATGGTTTCTGCCTGGTTCATGAGGTCGTTGACCTCCGGTGCCGACAAATGCCAGCCGCGCCTGGTCACGTCAAAACCAGCATCATTGAGGCCATCGGCAACAATTTTTTCGCGAACTTTAATTTTGAGTTTGTAAAAAGACTTCCCGTCGTCATCGATGGCGATATTCAGGCGAATACCCTCGAGGAATGGAACGCTGTACATCACCTCCCGAAAGGTCAGCAATTTTTCGGTGGGTACCGAAACCTGGCCATTGATGCCTTCCCTGGCGATGTAAATACGACCAAATACCCCCAATTCCGACCAGTCGAGAAACAATTGGTCGCGGAAAGCAGCAGGATCATCAATATGGTGGTATTGATAAAAGGAAAGGGTGGTGCGCACCTCGTTGGAAGTTTCCATCTGGCGCTTGAGTTCATCGTTGTTGACGATGTTGTGCAAACGTTTTCGCATGGCAAAGAAAAAATACGTGATAACCAGGTAGGCAAATCGCAGGCTTGCGGCCCCGGTACGGCTACAAAGATAAGGAGACTGACCGATATGTCGCAAATTAGCACTCATTTTGGTGCGTGCTGCCATACGTTATAGAAATGTCAAATTTGCGTTTTGGCACGGTTTTAGACAACTATTTACCAGGCAAGCAGGTCTTATGTAGATAGCTGGCCAAAAAACGAACGGTCGGTTTTGATGCAAATAAGGTATTTTTGGTATCAATAATTAGAAGGACTAACAGAATAACACAATTTTTGTAGCACTTCTTTGTTAATTACAGAAGATTTATTATAGCCAATGCGCTATCTTTTTGCCTGGCACCGCGTCTTAATAATCTCAACCGAGTACTGAAAAAAACAATTGTATGAAATTTAGAAAATCAATCTTCTTTTCGCTGGTTGCGGTCACCTTGCTGGCAGCCTTTGCCTACCCACAACTGAACAACGAGCAAAAGGAAACGGTCTTGTTGCAAACGGTTATGCGGACGATGGAGCGCTATCATTACAGTCCGCAGGACCTTGATGATAACTTCTCGGCCAAAGCATTCGATTCGTACCTCAAATCAATGGACGGAGGCAAGCGCTTTCTGGTTGCCGATGAGGTAGCTCAGCTGGCCAAATACAAAACCCAGATCGACGACCAATTGCGCAACAATGAGTTGGGCTTTTTCAATCTGAGTCAGGACCTGATCAACAGTTCTTTGTTGCGGGCGCAAGGTTACTACCGCGATATTTTGGCCACACCTTTCGACTTTACCCAAAGAGACAATATCGAACTCGATGGCGACAAGCGCAATTTTGCGGCCGACGACAAGGCCCTCTGGCAACACTGGCAGCAGTACCTGAAGTACGAAACCCTCGACAACTACACCGAAGCCCTGGAAAAGCAGGCCAATGGTGACGAGGAACTGGCCGGAAAGACCACCACCGAGTTGGAGGCGGAGGCCCGTGCCGACGTACTCAAGATGTTCGACCGCTGGTTTGACCGCCTGCAAAAACTCGACCGGGAAGATCGGATGAGCCAGTTTCTGAACACCGTTACCGGTGTCTTCGACCCCCACAGCAATTATTACAAGCCCTTCGATAAAGAACAATTCGACATTACCATTAGCGGCAAACTGGAAGGCATTGGCGCCCGCCTGATGGCGGATGATGACTACACCAAAGTCTCCGAAATTGTCGTCGGTGGCCCGGCCTGGAAAGGGAAGGAACTCCAGGAAAACGACATCATTACCAAAGTAGCCCAGGGCGACGGCGAACCCGTTGATATCAAAGGGATGGTACTGGATGATGTGGTTCAACTGATCCGGGGCAATAAAGGTACCGAAGTGCGGCTGACGGTCAGAAAAGTAGACGGAACAGAAACGGTGATCTCCATCATTCGCGACATCGTGCTCCTGGACGAAAGCTTTGCCCGTTCCCTGATCATCGATGGTAAATCACCGGGTGAAAAGGTCGGTTACATTTACCTGCCGAGTTTCTACGCCGACTTCCAGGATCCCAACGGTCGCCAGTGTGCGGAAGACGTGGAGGTGGAAATCAACAAATTGAAAAAATCAGGCGTTGATGGTATCGTCATCGACCTGCGCAACAACGGTGGTGGTAGCTTACGCGACGTGGTGAAAATGTCGGGGTTGTTCATCGAACGCGGCCCTATTGTACAGGTTAAGTCCCGGGAGTACGAAGCCGAAGTGTTGATGGATGTGGATCCCACCGTTCAGTACGACGGCCCCCTGGTGGTGATGGTAAATAACTCGAGCGCCAGCGCCAGTGAAATTTTGGCGGCTGCACTGCAGGATTACGACCGGGCCGTGATCGTAGGTAGCAATTCTACCTTCGGCAAAGGCACCGTACAGCGTTTTGTCGACCTGGACCGGACCCTGCAGGGATTTGACAACGTGAAGCCCCTCGGGCAAGTGAAACTTACGATTCAGAAGTTTTACCGGATCAACGGCGGCTCTACCCAGTTGCGGGGCGTGGTTCCGGACATTATTCTTCCCGACAACTACATGTTCATCAAAACCGGTGAGAAGGAAGAAGAATATCCCATGCCCTGGACCGAAATCGCAGCAGTTGACTATTCCCAGGAGGTGCTCAAAATGGCCCACCTCGACCAAATTAGCGCCCGCAGTGTGGCGCGGGTTGCGGCCAATGACGTATTTACCAAAATAAAATCCAATGCTGCCCGCCTGCAAAAACTGCGCGAACTGACGGCATACCCACTGAATGTAGACGATTTCCGCGCCCTGGAAGCTACGCGCAAGGCCGATGCCGAACGCTTTAAGAACCTCTTCGACGAAGTTGTCAATCCTGGCGTCCGCAACCTCGCGGTTGATTTACCAGCCATTGAAGGGGACGAAAGCAAAAAGGCCCGCAACGAAGATTTCCTCAAAGCGGTATCCAAAGATGTTTACATCCACGAAGTGCTGGCCATCATGCACGATGTGATTGAGTTGGAGCGCGTGGTTACGCGTGACTAAGCCGGTCGCAAAAGCCAACTATGGGTCTAATGAAAAGCCCCGCAGCGAACAGTTCGCTGCGGGGCTTTTTGTTAGCCGTTACTTTAGACTTGTTCTGCTGGGTTAGATTGGTGGGAAAATTGATGCATTTTCGACCACGCGAAGGCTTTTTTGTGGAGCTTAGCCATAGCTAAGTTGCGCAAAAAAGGCACAGTGTGGGAAGACCACGAAGTAGGCGCGAAGCGAAAAGGCGCGATTTGCCCTCGATATAATCCCAGCAGAATAAGTCTATTAAATAATATCCAAATACCTGTTCGGTACCTTGTCCGTAATCCATTCCCCGCCGGGCGTTTGGTAGAAGTGAAACCCGTCGCGGTACATGGCGCCGGCGAATATTTTTAAAACGATCGTTTCTCCACTGCGTTCATTCTCGTCAATGAGCGAAGCGGTGTCTTCCGACAAGTAGACGTGGTTGCGGTCACGGGGTTCCAATCCTTTGAGCATAATCCGCTCCATCAGCCGATCGAGGGTACCGTGGTACAGGATCTTGGGTGGTTTGGCGGGCTCCAGTTCCAGGTCCACCTTGACCGAATGGCCCTGGGTGGCGCGAATCTTGGTTTTGTCCTCGTTGAAAGCATAGCGCTGCTTTTCGTCGGTCAGCACGATCATTTCCAGAATGGTGAGATCCATATCCCGGCCTTTGTCAATGGCCCCTTCGATGAGTGCATCCACGTCGGCCCAGCCATTCTGGTCGAGCTTGATACCCACTACCTCCGGTTTGTGACGCAGGACGAGGGAAAGAAACTTACTTAAATTTTTGAGGTATTCCGGACTCATAATTGATTAACTTTAGGGCAAACCTAACAATAAAACTATGTTTAATCGTTTCTTTTTCTTGTTTTTCCTCTCGTTATCTATTCTGGCTTGTGGCCCCAAGGCCAAATTTTCGGCCGAACAACTGGCGACTCAAGAGGCAGCCTGGAACAAAATGATGGAAGGCCACGACGTGGTGATGCCCCTGATGGGCGACATCTACCAGGTGTCGACCAAGTTGAAAGAACTGGCCGACCGTGCGATGGCAGAAGCCAATGACTTTCATCCCCGGGCCCAGACCGCCCTGGCGCAATTGGAAACCGCCGAAGACGGGATGATGAACTGGATGGCGTACATCAAGGACAATCCCCTGGCTACCGTACGGAAAAAATCGCCGGATCACGCCGCCGTCATGGCCTTCATCGACAAGGAACAAACGGAGATTACGGCCGTGGCGGCAAATATGAACAACGCCATTGCCGAAGCGCAGGCGCTCATCAAAGAGCGGAATCCAGGTTTGTAGCTCTTTGCTGAGCAGGCAGCCGGCTAATAGCCCCGCAAGTCGGAATATTCGCCTAGCGAAACGATCTGCCAGGCATCGAGCACGTGCAACACTTCGGCCTGGTGGGTAGCCGCAATGGCGATGAGGGCCTGGTCCTGGTTTTTAGCCGTATTTTCGGGTGGTAAAATAGACCTTCCGTAGTATTCAGGGAAAGCCTGGGGGTTATCGATGACCATTCCCCGGGCAGCGTTGGACCATATCTCGAACCCCAGCCGGGCGTCGTAGCACATGCGCTCCAGCTGTTGGATCTGGGCCGCCGACACGTCGTGTATCAGGCACGAGAACGTTTGGTAGGGGGAGCGTTTGAAGCACCCCAGTTCGGCGTAAACGGGCACCCGCTTGTGGGCTACGATGTGATGACCGACGGGCTTGCGTTCGTAGAGCACCACGTCGCGAAAGTGAAAGCCCGAGTCGGGGTGGGGTACGCTGAGTATTTGTGCCCGCGCCGGATCGATGGCCAGCATCCACAAGATTTCGAAAGTCCCATTGTAGGTCAGGCGCAGCCCTTCGGGTGTTTTGGGCAACTGGGCCAGGCCAAACTTGGACCATATACTGCGGGCCAGCCGCCATTTCTTGAGCGCTACGGCCGCGATGCCCAACGACCACCAGGCTTCGCGATGCCCGGGTAGCAGGGCCACTGCTTTTTTGAAGTAGTAAAAAGAAGGTTTCCACTCCCGGCGCTGGTGATACAGGCGACCCAAAGCCAGGTAAGGCTCCGACCACTCCGGCGCCAGTTTCAAGACCCGCTTATAAAGTTTGAACGCATGGTAGGAATCGCCCAGCTGCTCGTAGCGCTGTGCCTCCTCAAATAGTTGCTGATAATCTGGCGGTATATTCATCCCTCTGGTACCTACAAGGCGTTTTCTGTGACTTTTTTCGCACTGCGGGTTTAGATGTTTATCACAAATATAGCGGCAAGATAAAGGAACTGCAAGTGATAAGTTAGCGGTTGTGGCTTATTTTATGAAGAAAATTTAGCTTAACGTTGCGGCACAAGTCTCCCCAACAAGCTCTTGGTAACAGGGGAAACGAAACCCATCGTTGAGCTGAACATAAAAGAAACTCGTACTACATTTGCAGGAAAACTATACTGCATAGCTACCTGCATTAACACGCCCAATACTTACCTGCCAGTAACTATTGGGCGCACCAAAAAAACAAAAACTTACTAGACGTCAATGCCCTTCATCATCTTATTCCAATAAAGGTAAGGAAGGATATATTTTTTCAGCATCCACAATCTCCAATGTTCCTTCGAAGAATCGCGTATGAGCAATTGCTTAAGTTTAGGATCTGGCGTGAAGTTGTTGTCGTAATCAAATTCCGCCAGCACCATCTTACCGATATCTGTTACCAGCGGGCAGGACGAATAGCCATCGTATCTTTTATCACTGAGCCCCTTAGCGGCCATTAGCCGCATCAGGTTCTCTACGATGACAGGAACTTGTTTTCTTACTGCTGCACCCGTTTTTGCAGTAGGCAGCCCTGCCGCATCTCCTAGTCCGAAAATATTCTTAAACCTGGTGTGTTGCATGGTTCCTTTATCCACCGAGATCCATTTGGTTTCATCTACTAACGGTGATTCTCTAATAAACTTAGGAGCAGCTTGTGGCGGAGCAAGGTGAAGCATATCAAACTTTATGCCTTTGCGCTTACCGTCAATGATGACTTTGACATCCTTGTGGTTGTACTCTTTTTCATGATCAGCCATTTCGTACCAGGCAATGTTTTCCTGGCCGTCCACCCCGACGAGATTATAACCAAACCGCAGGTTGATATCCTTTCTATCGACAACTTCCATGAGCGTCTTGGCGATAGGTTTTACACCAAAGATGACCGAACCAGCCGTCGCAAATACAATATCCGTACCCTTCCTTTTACCCGATTTGTTGAAGTAATCTTCGGCGAGATACATGATTTTCTGTGGCGCACCACCACATTTGATCGGCGTAGTAGGTTGCGTAAATAACGCTGTTCCGCCTTTGAATTGTTGCAAAACTCGCCAGGTGTTTTCTGGATCAGTATAATTACTACAAACTACCCCTTTGTCGAGTGCATCGGTGAGTCCTTCCACCAGCTCAGGAGCCATTACCAACCCTGGAGCAACTACTAAAAAATCATAGGCAATCTCACTTCCACTTCGAGTAGTCACCGTATTCTTTTCGGGATGGAATTTTTCTGCGTAGTCTTTAATCCATGTAACTCCTTGAGGAATTTGGGATTGCATGGACCTCCGAGTCTTTGCATAGTCATATTCATTAACGCCAACCAATGTCCAGGCCGGTTGGTAGTAATGATATTCCGAAGGTTCTATAATAGCTACATCAAGGTTTTTGTCTTTCTTTTTGAGCTGAGCCGCAGTCATTATACCTGCCGTACCGCCTCCGATTACAAGTACGGTATATTTATTTTTCATATCATTTTGTTTTATTGCCAATAGCTTAGTTTGTTACTTCTGCAAAATAACAAGTACTCGATTAACTTGCGTAACACGTGTTACACAAGTCAATTGAGCACCTACCTACCTGCTTTTTAAATAATCCATCACAGAAGACCCATTTAAACCAATATACGCTTAACCATATTTAGTCCAGTGGAAAAGTGAGAATAGGATGGTACAAGTGATTGACCACATCCTTGGAAATACTTCCTCTAAATAATTTGGAAAAAGTACCTGCCTGATGCGTGCCCAGCATGATGAGATCTATATCTTTTTCGGCGGCGAATTTCCCAATACCCGCTTCCACTAATTGGTCCGGATAGATATGGACCTCATAATTTTGAAGCCTATTGGCCTGGGCAAATGCATGCATGTCCGCGGTGATCTGCGCTTCGGTTCTTCGGGCATCAGCCAGCTTAATTTTGAGGAGTAGCAATTTGGAACCATGAAGTGCCTGCAAGCTTTTAATAATCGATAAGTTGATTGGTTTTGCCTCCAGGAAATCACTGACCAGTAACAACTCATCCAGCTTCAAATCTGTTCTGTCACATTTCAGGGTTAAAACAGGGATGGGTGAATGATTGGTGATGAACTCGGCATGAGAAAATGGCCCCCAAATTGAGTTGTGGAATAAGCCATGGGTACCCATGACGATAAGATCTATTTGATGATTCGTGGCGTACTGCAGGATGGTTTGATCAATGTTCCCGATGGTGCAAAATGTATCCGTCACCTCGGGCTTATCCTTCACCCACTGCTTCATTTTTTCTTGAGCAGCCGCTAACGCGCTATCCCATTCAGCATAGTCATTACCTTCATCCTTCAGCAATTCGCCCGTCTTGGAATAAAATGCTCCTGGTGGCCCTGTTACAACCGAAATCACTTCAATGGCCGCTCCTGATTTTGCCGATATCCTGGCGGCAATTGAATAGGCATAGTCACCCAGTTCTCCAAAATCGGTTGGGATAAGCAGGCTGTTTATTAAGTTATTTTCCACAATAGATGAGTTGACAGGATTTAAAATTTTAACAGCTCTTTACCGATAATGAATACGCCCATGACCAGGACAAACCAACCAAAGGCTTTTTTGAGTGGCTTTTCATCGATGAATCGATTGAGATAAATGCCCAAAAAGATACCCGCTACTGAGATGGCCGTAAAGGTGAGTAAGAAAGTCCAACCGATGGCCAGGTTCTGTACATCGCCGATAAAACCAATCAGCGACTTAGCAGCAATGATCAATAAGGAGGTAGCCACGGCTTTCTTCATCGGCAAATTGGCAAATAATACCAGCGCTGGAATAACCAAAAAACCGCCCCCTGCGCCTACGATGCCCGTTAGTACCCCCACCACCGCACCTTCCAGGACAATAAAGGGAATTTGAAGTTTTACTTTTTTTTCTGCTTGCTCCTCCGATTTGCCGACTTTGATCATAGAAATAGAAGCCAGTACCATAATTACAGCAAAAAACAGCATGATAGCCAGATCCTTGGTCATGACAAAGCCGCCAATGTGAAAGATTTCGGGAGGTATGGCCGGCACCAGAAAACGCCTGGTCAGGTAGACCGCCAGGAGTGCGGGTATGGCAAAGACTACCGCTACCTTGACATCCACCATCCCCTTGGTCATGTTTCTAATGGCCCCTACAAGCGAAGTGCCTCCAACCACAAAAAGCGAATAGGCGGTTGCTGTTACCGGATTGATCCCGATCACATACACCAGCAGGGGTACGGTCAGGATAGAGCCACCGCCGCCTAATAACCCAAGTGTAAGGCCAACGATCAGAGCTCCCATGTAACCAATTATATTTTCCATTTTTATTTTTTATTAATTCTCTAGTGAGGTAATTTTGAACGCAATAACCCGTACAGAAAAGTGCCCATTACCGCGCCCAAAAGCACCACCAGGATTGGCACATAACCATAGCCCAATAAAACAAACATCGGACCTGGGCAAGCACCTACCAAGGCCCAACCTAAGCCAAACAGAATCCCACCCAGCAGGTAGCGGTATACCCCCATTGTTTTAGGATTCAGATGTAGCGCTTCGCCGTACAGCGACTTGGCTTTTGTCTTTTTTAGCAGCTGCACGCCTATTATGCCCAGTATTACCGCCGAGCCAATGACACCGTACATGTGAAAAGCATCAAAATTGAACATCTCAAATATCCGGTACCAGGAAATTATTTCGGCTTTTGCCATAACCATCCCGAAGAGGATACCTAACAGCAGAAATTTTATATATTTCAAGTTATTGTTTTTTTTAATGGTCTGTGAGGACAAGAACTAGCGAAGCTCCCCTTAAAAAATAAGTGGCATAATCAGGTGGACCATTAAAAGGCCACCGATGAAAAAGCCTACCACGGCGATCAAGGAGGGAATTTGTAGGTTGCTAAGGCCGCTAATGGCATGGCCAGAGGTGCAGCCTCCGGCGTATCTTGCGCCGAAACCCACCAACATACCACCAACTAACAGTACCGAAAGCCCCGAAATCGAAGTGAGTTGTTCTATGCCGAATATCTCTTGCGGCAAGTAGCCAGCGCCCGCATTGGCAAATCCGAGGTTAGCCAATCGTTCGGTGGTCGCAGCGGATAAAACCACCGCTACATCGGGGGTAAGAAACTGATAGGAGATGAACCCCCCAAGGATAGAACCCGCCACAAAGACCAGATTCCAGGCTTGTTGCTTGACATCTATTTTGAAAAAATCTGAAAAACGATCCGCGCCAGCCAACGCACACATGGTCCGGAGGTTATTGGACACGCCGAAGTTCTCGCCAAAGTACAGCAGCGCAAACATAACCAGGGCAATCAAGGGGCCAGCGACGTACCAGGGCCAGGCTGGTGATAAAAATTCCAACATACTACCTATCTGTTTTGTAGCTGCAAAGATGCGGTCTTGGAATATTTCTCGGTGTAACAGGGGTTACACACCAGGAAGCGCTGGCGGGCGGATCGCGACTTTATCGCGTTTATTTAATAGACTTCTTCTGTAGGGATCAGCAGGATCCAGCTCAGTCCGCTTTGTAGTCAAGGACAATTATCTTGTTTCGCTGCTGTGCTATACTTTTTTTAAGTTCTAATTTTTTCATGAGGCGTGAAACAGCGACTCTTGATGCGTGTAAATCATTGGCAATATCCTGGTGTGATATATTCAGCACGGCCGATTTTACCATGCCCGCCTTATTTCTCAAGTATTTCAGCAATCGCTCTTCCAGGCCCTGAAAAACGATACTGTCAATTGCATGGACCATCTCATTCAGCCGCTCATTGTAGCTATTCAGGACATATCTTCGCCAGGATGCATATTGTATCATCCAATCTTCCATCTTCTCCACGGGGACAAACACGATCTCTGCTTTGGTTTCCGTAATAGCCTTTACCGTTGACTTTATTTTGCTGGTACAACAATTTAATGTTACCGCACAAGTCTCCCCAAATTGCAAGTAATACAAGAGCAATTCATCGCCTTTTTCGTCTTCGGTAAGTACTTTCAGGGAGCCAGAAATCACCAGGGGCATGTGGGTGATGCGCATCCCTATATCAATGATGGTTTCGTCAGGCTTAAAGGTTCGCAGCTTACCATATTGGCAGACTTCATTGATCAGCCGGGGTTCGAACAAGGCGGCAAACCGATCCTCCAGCTTGGAGTAGCATTTTATATCAAATGGAATAAAATCTCTTTGGGGAGGCATACCGTGTCCTTTTGTTTCTTTGACAATTATAAGGGATTTAAGCCAAAAAAAACGAAAATGATGCGCCTAAAGGCCATGCCAAAAAAATGAGTGCTGGGTGGGCTGGCCGATCTGTGGCAATGCTTAAAATGGGGAGGGGTTAGCAAGGCTGGAATGCCTGGAAAATGGTACGGTAAAACGCGGAAGTATTCACCACCCGGCAGCAGGGAAAGTTTTTTATCCGCTAAATTTAATAAATTGAATTACTTCAACACTGTTGTTTTTAATCCGCCACTCTGCGTCTGACAACATCATTGGTACTGCTAAATCTTGTAAAGAATGGTCAATATCAGCCGTTAGTAATCCAATACTAATAGCTGTGGCTTTACCAATATTGAGCTTATGTTTATTTAAAATACTCGCCGGAATATCGGGTATTCTGAAGTTCATTTTCCGATGTAAAGGGCCAATGAAGCCCCAGGTAGAAATTACATCCGTTTCCTCACCGATGAAAGAAGAATATACCTCAAAAAAGGAATAAGTTCCGTCACAATTAATGGTTACGCCATTGTATTCATCATAGTTTACTTCATAAGCCGGTATGGGTATTACTATGTCTTCCTCAAAAAAAGTATTTGAAGTATAGTAAGCAATATTTCTATAGGCTTCCTTAATTTGGAAGTCTCGGAGTATTAAATCACACTGTTTAATTTCTATGTTTTTTGGGAAAGGAATAACGATAGCATTGTTATTCAACATTGTAGAGAAAATTAATGGTTTAGCTCCTAATTCAGTATACAAGCCAATTTGAACATCATCTATCGTATCGGCAAAATGAAGCACTTGCATTTCAGTAAAATGTTTAAAATCGTTAGCAGAGACCGTCATCTGGGTTACTTTGGTTCTTTCCTGGTGTTTTTCATCATAATAATAATACAGCGCTGAATCCTGTGCGGATTGAGCTACCAAAAATAATGGTACGTCTAGTCCAATTAAGTTTTCATAACTCATTTTTCGGTCGTATATCCAATTTATACCCTGACCATCACCATAAATTTTATTTATGTACCCTATCACTTCGAGGTCGGTTATCTGGACTTTGACCGGCGCAGATTTGTGACTACCTAACCCCACCTTTATGTCCTGATAATCCAGTACGTAACCATTATTCAAGCCCGAGTAAGAAAAATTATAAAAATATTCCTGGCCATCACGCTTATAAATATTTATGGCGGTTAAGAACCATTCCTCTCCGACTATTTCACCAGCATCAAACTTTATCGACATTCCATTGCGGTAGTCCAAATACTTTACCCTTTGGTAGTGGATCACTTTACCTGCCAAGTCATGAATTAGAAAATAATCCGTCTTATAAGCATTTAAATAGGTAGTCGTTACGAATAATTCCATGGTGAGAAGTGGCGTGGTCGCAAGCAGTGTACAAAAGATAACAATTGATATTTTCATAAGGAAATTCTTTGATCGTGCGCGTAATTAGAATACAAAAATACAAAATAATGATTTTCTACCGATTGCTGAACCAGCTCTGTTGCTAGTTGGTTTTGATTTGTCGGAGAGCTTAATATCGATTACTAGTTCTTCTGTTTTTCCAGTGGTTTGCACAAAAGTAAGCCCTAAATTTATCCCCCAATGAAGAACTGGCAAATAGGAATCGACACCGGCGGCACTTTTACCGACGGAATAGCGCAAAGCCCCCAGGGCCACTTACGGCGGGTAAAGGTACTCTCGAATGGTTGTTTGCGCGGGCAACTGCTGGCGCCCATCAACGCCACCACCTTCCGCCTGGACCACCGCTGGCCCGTAGCGCATGCGGATCTGCTGGCTGGCTATACCGCCCAGGTAACCGGACAAGCACACCCGCCGCTGACGGTGCAGGCGCTGGACCTCGCCCAGAAGACCATCACTTTCAACCAGGCGGTCGCGCTGCGTTTACCCGCCACCCTGGAACTGACCGCCCACGAAGAAGCCCCCGTGCTGGCCACCCGCCTGCTCACCCAGACCCCCCTGGCGGCGGCCTTCCCCCCCATCCAGCTGCGCCTGGGCACCACCAAGGGCACCAATGCCTTGCTCGAACGCAAGGGCGTGCGTGTGGCCTTGCTCATTACCGCTGGCTTCGAAGATTTGCCCTATATCGGTACCCAACAACGGCCCCACCTCTTCCAGCTGGCTATTCCGGAACCCGAATTGTTGCACGTGCAAACCATTGGCGTACAGGAGCGCCTCGCCGCTGACGGCACCGTTTTGCAGGCCCTTAGCCCGGCTGAAATTGCCTGTATCGTACACCTCATCGACGCCGATGCCATCGCCATCAGCCTGTTGCACGCATACCGCAACCCTGTGCACGAACAGCAACTGGCCGATGCCCTACACGCGGCGGGCTACCGCTACGTGAGCGCCAGCCAAACCCTCAGCCCCAACATCAAACTGCTGGCCCGCACGCAAACGGCGCTGGTCAATGCCTACCTGGCCCCCGTCATCGAAGACTATTTGCAGCGGATCCAGGCCAGCCTTTTTGGGCCGTTGTCCGGAAACAACCAGTTTTTGGTCATGAGCAGCGCCGGTAGCCTGCAGCCCGCCGCGCAATTCCACCCCAAAGACAGCCTCCTCAGTGGCCCGGCGGGCGGCATTGTCGGCGCGGTAGCGATCGCCCGGCAGCTGGGTTTCGAAAAAATCCTCACCCTGGATATGGGCGGCACCAGCACCGATGCGGCCCGCTATGCCGGACAATTCGATTTCCGCTTTTTCTGCCAGGTGGGCGACGCCCAAATTTTGAGCCCCAGCCTGGCCATCGAAACGGTGGCGGCGGGTGGCGGATCCATCTGCGGCTTCGACGGGGAAAAGCTCACCGTTGGTCCCGCCAGCGCGGGCGCCAGCCCGGGGCCCGCCTGCTACGGCGCTGGGGGCCCACTCACCATTACCGATGTGAATTTATTGCTGGGCAAATTGGCGGCCGATGCCATCAGTGTGCCCCTGTCCCTGCCCGCCGCGCAGGCGGCCCTGCAACAGGTGCAACACGACCTACTGGCCCGCACCGGAACGACCTATTCCGACACCGAACTCCTCCGCGGCTTTGAGCAAATTGCCAACGAAAAGATGGCCGACGCCATCCGCCGGATCTCCGTTCGCCAGGGCTTTGATCCGCGCGACTATGCCCTGCTCGCTTTCGGGGGCGCTGGCGGGATGCACGCTTGTGCCATCGCCGAATTGCTAGGCATCAACCAGGTCATCCTCCCGCGCGATGCGGGGCTGCTCAGTGCCTACGGCATGGGGCAGGCGCCCCTGGAAAAACTGGCCGAGCAGCAGGTTCTACGGCCCTTGTCCGATCCGGCGTTATCCGTCCCGGAACTGGTAGCCACCCTCTTCGGGCAGGCCCAGGCGCAGTTGCGCCAGGCGGGGCCCGAAGCCGTAGCCGCCCATCCGGCGCGGGTGCTGCTGTACCTGCGCTTCCGGGGCCAGGACACCCCCCTGGAATTGCGCTACCAGCCCGGCATGGATCCTACCCAGGCCTTCCTGGCGGCCTACGCAGCGCAATTTGGCTACCTGCCCGAGCAAACGGTGATCGAATTGGAAAGTGTCAAGGTTTTCGCGACTACGGCGGCCGACGATCCGGCCCGCATTTTTCCGCCAGCCCCGCAAGCGCTGGCGCTCCCGGGCCACACCATCCGCCTGTGGGAAGAGCTGCCGGAGGGATTTGCGGCCCGCGGCCCGCTGGTGCTGGCCGGACAGCAAGCGACGGCCTACCTGCCCCCCGCCTGGCAGCTGGCCATCTGGGCCAACGGGCACGCCGTGCTGACCCACACACCGGCTGCAACCCGTGCAACCGGGGAGTCCTGGGGGGAAGCCATCGCCCTCGAGTTGTTCACCAACCGCTTCCAGGCTGTTGCCCAAGAAATGGGGACCCAGCTGCAGCGCACGGCTTTCAGTGTCAACGTGAAGGAGCGGCTGGATTTCAGCTGTGCCCTGCTCGACCCCCAGGCCAACCTGCTGGTCAATGCCCCCCATATTCCCGTCCACCTGGGGAGCCTGGGGGTGTGCGCGCGGTTGTGTCTGGAAAAACTGCCGCTGGAGCCGGGGGATGTCCTCCTGGTCAATCATCCCAAATACGGCGGCTCCCACCTGCCGGATATTACCCTGCTGCAGGGCGTTTTTCTGGCTGATGGTTCCTGCGTCGGCTACGTCATCAACCGGGCCCACCACGCCGAAATTGGCGGCAAGCGCCCAGGGTCGATGCCCCCCGATGCCACTTGTCTGGCCGAAGAGGGGGTGGTTTTTGCCCCCCAGTTGTTGGTGCGGCGCGGGGTGCCGCAGTGGGAAAGCGTTACCCGCCAGCTGACCGCTGCCCCCTATCCAACCCGTGCGCTGGCCGAAAACCTGGCCGACCTGCGGGCGGGGCTGGCCGCGCTGCATACCGGCGAAAAAGCCCTCCGGGCACTGGTGGATCAGTACGGGCAGGAACGCGTCTTGTACTACATGGAAGCTTTGCAGAAAAGTGCCCATCAGAACCTCCTGCAGCAGTTGCAACCCTTTGCCAACCGCCCCCTGCTGGCCCGTGAAAGCCTGGATGATGGACACGAAATCGTGGTCAGCATCCTTTTCGACGGCCAGCAACTCGCCTTGGATTTTGCGGGCACGTCGCCAGTGCATCCCGCCAATTTCAACGCCAATGTGTCCATTGTCTACAGCGCCCTCATCTACGTGTTGCGGCTGATTTGTGCCGACGATATTCCGCTCAACGAAGGGCTGCTGCGCGGCGTTCGGTTGGCTTTACCGCCGAATACTTTTCTGCATCCCGATTTTGTGGACGAGCCCGCCCGTTGCCCGGCGGTAGTGGGTGGCAACACCGAAGTGAGTCAGCGCCTGGTGGATACGCTCCTGAAAGCCTTTGGCCTGGCGGCCGCCAGCCAGGGTACCATGAATAATTTTCTTTTCGGAAACGCCACCTTCGGTTACTACGAAACCATTGGCGGAGGCGCTGGCGCTGGCCCCGGATTTGCGGGCCGCTCGGGCGTGCACCAACACATGACCAACACCCGGATCACCGATCCGGAAGACCTGGAACGGGTGTACCCGGTGCGCCTGCGGCAGTTTGCCTTGCGCGCGCACTCCGGCGGCGCTGGCCGCTGGCCGGGAGGCAACGGACTCGTGCGAGAGGTAGAAGCCCTGGTTCCGCTCGACGTCACGCTCCTGACCCAGCGCCGAAAAAGTGGCCCCTACGGCCAGGAAGGAGGGGAAGCTGGCTTGCCCGGGCAACAACTCCTTGTCCGTGCCGATGGCTCTACGGAAGCACTTCCAGGGGTGGTCAGCCTGAACCTACAGCCCGGTGAGTGCATCCGGATAGCTACGCCTGGAGGGGGTGGGTGGGGTACTTGTTAGAATTGTGCTGCTGAAATTATATTGGGATTAACTATGTCGCAGACACGAAGTCGGTCACCGAAGGCAATCTGACCCAATAGAACAAGCCTGATAATGCCTACACTGACGTCTCTGATTGCGATATGGATATGTATTAGGTTTAACTCTTCGCCAGATACGCTTGCACGGCATCCGTTGGTAAGCCAAAATCCAGTAATAATTGTTCAATATACAAAATAGAACACGTAGTGCTGTACGGGCAGCTTGTGTTTGCGGACCAGGATACCATGGTATTCCTGCATTCGCGCCAGCATCTCCCGATCGTCACGGCTTTGGAATTCAATATGAAGTAGAAAGCGGTTACCCGATTCCTCAGTTACTTCGCACAGAAAATCAGCCTCATGCTGGGTGGTGGTATGGAGCTTTTCCGTTAATCGATGAAGATGTACGACTTTAAGCTCCCGAAACCAGTTCAGAATGATCAGCGCCAAATCTTCCATCACCTGCTTGAAAATGTTGTCGTAGACATTTCCCTTATCAGTGACTTTAGGGTGGTGTTTCTCAGAGAGCACGTTTTGTTTGTTTTTAAAAACAAAATTAATAATTATTTTAAAAACAATCCCTGCGATTTTTCTGTTTTTTTTTCAAACAGCATAATAAAATGCAAAAATAATTAAATACAAAATATTAAACAAACAACCTTGACTTTAACCCAAATAAAATATAATTTAACTAACAAAAAACCAACGATACCATAAAAACTACGGCTGTTTTAAAAAAGCAACTTATCCTAAACAGCAATCGTTAACTTTCAGGATTGTATTTTTATCCAAAGATTTTGGAAGAATAGTGCGCATGCTCAAAAATACCACTGCGGACAAGGTAGACTTGATCGCTGAACTGCGACCCGAAACAGAACTGGAACACCATCTACTGGTGCAAGCGCCGGTGCAGGAAGGTATGCACTGGGGTGTCCCGCGTTACGGCCACCCCGAAGGAGAGGTCTACAAGCACGTCAAAGAAGTCCTGGATAATATCAACCAGCTAGACACCACCCCTGCCCAAAGAGAGTCGCTGCGCCTGATCGCCCTCATCCACGACACGTTCAAATTCCAGGAAGACAAGGAACATCCCCGCAACTGGCACCGCCATCACGCCGTACTGGCACGGCGGTATATGGAACAGTTCACCGACGACCACCTGCTCCTCAATTTGATCCAGTACCACGACGAAGCCTACTACATCTGGCGCGATACCGTGGTATACAAAAAAGATACCCAGGCCGCGCTGCGCATGGAACGCCTGCTGCAACGCATTGAGGGACGTAGCCAACTGTACTACCTGTTTTTTAAATGCGACTCCCTGACGGGTGACAAAAACCCGGCACCAATCAGGTGGGTGGAAGCTAATTTTCCAGACATCTCACCCGTTGTTTTGTAGGTTGTTGACAACCAGCACAAGGCTAATCATAAAACAAATTTCCATGACAGAAACCACCACGCTGCAAGCCCGGATGCACGACGAATTGCGGGAACAAACCCTCTTTGACCTCGCACAGCAGGATGTGAGGGCGTACCTCCAAACCATCCTGGAGCGGCCGGTTTTCCCTACCGCAGCAGCATTGTCTGGTTTGACCGCTTTCGCAGAACCCCTGCCGGCGCATTCCAGCACTGCGGCCAGCGTACTGGAGCAGTTGCACCAGCACGGTTCACCGGCCACCGTAGCTACGTTGGGCGGGCGCTACTTTGGTTTCGTCACGGGCAGTTCCTTGCCCATTGGCCTCGCGGCCAAACAATTGGCCACTTACTGGGACCAGAACTCGGCGATGCACATCATGTCGCCGATCACCTCCACGCTGGAAACGGTGGTAGAGGGCTGGTTGCGGGAGCTCTTTAATTTACCCCCGGATACCGTAGCCAGCTACGTGAGCGGCACCTCCACTGCCAACCTCTGCGGCCTGGCGGCGGCCCGCTACCGGCTGCTGGAGCGCCAGGGCTGGGACCTCAATGTACAAGGTGTTTTTGGTGCCCCAAAATTGCGGATTGTCACCAGCCGGCAGTCGCACTCCGCCGTGCTCAAGGCCGTGATGATGCTGGGCTTCGGTACGGGAAATATCGAATGGGTGGATGTCGACAGCCAGGGGCGCATTATCCCCGAGGCGCTGCCGGAACTGGATGACCGTACCATCGTCGTCTTGCAGGCCGGCAACGTGAACAGTGGTTCTTTTGATCCTTTTACGGAAATTTGCCAGCGCGCCAGCGCAGTGGGCGCCTGGGTACACATCGACGGGGCCTTTGGCTTGTGGGCCGGGGCAGTCGGGCCCCTCCAACACCTTACCCAGGGTATGGAACTGGCCCATTCTTGGGCAGTAGACGGCCACAAAACCCTGAATACCCCCTACGATTGCGGCATCTTATTGTGTGCCGACCGCGCCGCACTGGCCGCGGCCATGCAAGTAAAAGCCAGCTACCTGGTGATGGGCGAAAATCGCGACGGCATGTCCTACACCCCCGAGATGTCGCGGCGGGCCCGGGTGGTGGAACTCTGGGCCATCCTGCGCTACCTGGGCCGGGAAGGTATCGCCGAACTGGTGTACGGGCTCCACCAACGCGCCACCCAGTTTGCCCAGGAAATACAAGCCCTACCCGGCTTTACCATCCTTAACGACGTGGTTTTTAACCAGGTGGTGGTGTGTTGTGCCAACGATGAACTGACGGATAAAACCCTGGTGCGGATGCAGGCATCGGGGGAATGCTGGGCCGGTGGATCGATCTGGCGCGAACGCAAAGTGATTCGGGTAAGTGTGTGCTCCTGGGCCACCACGCCGGCTGATATTACCCGCTCGGTAGCGGCCTTCCGGCAGGCCCTGGAAGAAGCAAGCCGGTAGCGCTCATCCTAAAAACTTACCCCATGCATTTCAAGTGGTTGCTTTTCGATATTGACAATACCCTACTCGATTTCAACAAGGCCAGTAAGCTCGCCTTGTGGGCCACGTACACCGATTTTGGGGCCAGCTGTACCGAGGAGATTTACCGCACCTATAAAGTGGTAAACGGCCAGGTTTGGGCCGCTTTTGAACAAGGACTCATCAGCGCGAAGCGGCTGCGGGTCCAGCGGTTTGAAGCTTTATTCACGGACCTCGGACAGGCCCCCGCCACCCCCGCCGTTTTCAGTGTGCGCTACCTCGAAAACCTGGTGCTGCTGAGCGAGGCCTACGCCGGGGTCACATCTGTTTTGGTGGCCCTGAAACGCGATTACCGCCTGGGGGTCATCACCAATGGCCTGCGGGAAGTGCAGCGGCCCCGCCTGGCCCGCCTCCGCCTGGACACCTACTTCGACAGCATTGTGGTCTCCGACGAAATAGGCGCGGCCAAACCCCATCACGCGTTCTTCGAGCACACCTACCGCACCCTGGACGATGCCCCGGATAAGGACCACCTGCTGGTCATCGGCGACAACCTCCACTCGGATATCAAAGGGGGTATCGATTTTGGCGTACCGACCTGCTGGATCAGCCACGGCCAGGACAACACCACCGCTATTCAACCGAATTTTACCCTGAATAAGGTACTGGAATTGCCCGATTTGTTGGCGGGTAAGCGGTGAGCGAATTGCTACCTATTACTTTTAATTAACGAGTCCCAACGTCGCCCAACCATGCTGCCCCCCACCACCAAAGCCAACCCCGCCAGCGGCCAGGCCAGGAGCGGCCACCACAGCGCCGGCAAAACCAGCAACCCTGCGACCAGCAACGGCGTGGCCATAATGCCCAGGTAGTGCACGGCATCCGGTGATGGGCGGCGGAGTGCGGGTAGCAAAATAGCCATCGCCCCCACCAGCACTGCTAAGGCCAGCAGCGGCGGAAAGTATTTTTCTGCAAACCAACCCAGTAAGCCCCCACCTACCGCCAGGGCCAGCAGCAGGTAGAGCACACGGTAGAAAAGGTGGAAAGGCGGGGCACAGTCAAAAGCCCCCGCGGGCGTATTGTTGGCCACAATGACCCGGCGGTTGTAGGAAACCAGGCGGTAGAGCCGCCGCAAAAACCAATCTACCGGCCGCAGGCGGGCCACGGCAGGGATCCAGGCCCAGCGCTGACCCAGGATATACAACAGGCTGTCGATGCCGTAGCGGGTGGCTCCACCCGCATGATCCAGGAGCGGGATTTCTTCTTTGCTGCGCGCCAGGTCGAGCTGCTGCTCGAAGATGGGTCGCACCTGAATAAGAACGAAACCTACCGCCTTCTCCGAAATTGGTCTGCTCCCGGTGATTTTATTTTTTTAAAAAAAAATAAAATCATAAAAAATTGATTATCAGTATTTTGAAAATCAATTTCACTTTATCCAATAAAAAAGGAACCCCACCGGGAACTGAAACGCATCCTGCTTGGGTTATCCCTTTCATGTAGGTAATAGAAGGTTCTTATTTTCCATTGCTTGCACAACAAACAATTAAATTCTATTTTTATGGTTCTGATGGCTACCAACGACGTAAGACAAAGGGTCTTTGAGAGCGAGTTCCTCCCAGAACTCGACGCCTTGTACGGCTTTGCCTTCCACCTCACCTACGATGAGGCCGGAGCAGAAGATCTCGTGCAGGATACGATCGAGCGGGCCATCAAAGCTATCGATCAGTACCGGCAGGGGACCAATGCGAAGGCCTGGTTGTTTACCATCATGCGCAACCACTTCATCAACGACTACCGCAAGCGGGCACGGCGCCCCAATACGGTGGATTTCGAAGATGTAGCTGCGCTGATTCCAGATACGGAAAGCCAAAACATTCCTTCCCTGGTGGATTGGGACGATGCGGATTTGCAAAACATGGTCGGCGACGAGTTGTCAGCAGCCATGAATCGCTTATCCGACGACTTCCGGATGGTCATTATCCTGAATGATCTGCTCGACTTCAAGTACGAAGAAATTGCAGAAATCCTCGGGGTGCCCATCGGAACGGTTCGTTCGCGGTTGTTCCGGGCACGCAACCTGCTGGCCAAAGATTTGCAAGATTACGCCGCAGCAAACGGCTTTACCAATAATCGTAAAAAAGATTCATAACCTTGCCCCCGGCCAGGTTGGACTTCACTCTGGGGATTTTTTTTGGATGGGATGAGTTGTTCTTCGAATTTTAAATAACGAATTGAGCAGCGGATTTCATACAGAAAGGTTCCCCAGGAAAATAACGTAAGATGAGCACACATTCGCTAACGAGTTTATACAGTAACGCTGTCCGTGTCCCAGTGGGGTCGCGAACAGCGTTTTTTGTATCTCCGCTGCGGTCATCGCTACGCTGTTATTCGAGGTTCCTACGCGCGGGGCAAAGCAATTTTTCAGCCATGAGAGATCAGAATTTTCAAGAACTGATGAGCAACATCGATCACTTCTTGCCAGATGATGGCCCCAGCAACGTCAGCGAGACCACCGCCACACAACATGTTGGAGAAGCCAAACCCAGTATCGTCGAACAATTAGATAGCCAGTTATCCTTTAAGCAATTCCTGAAACGAAGTATACCCAATAGAAAGCCTTCACCTGCCTTAATTCAGTCCATTAAAGATCGTATTGTACTTATAGACCCGTTAGATTCCGCGATCTAAATTATTCCTAAAAGTAATCCCTATAATTTTCCGGATACTGCTGTCACAGCAGTACAGTCTGGGCCTAAACCCTAACTTTAGCATTATTTTTCCGAACAAATCCGTCATGGAGCGTTTGATTTTCCTGGTGGTCCTCTTTTGCTGTTGCCTGCGTACGGGTGCAGCTCAGGAAGGTTTGCCCCTGGATCAGCGCCTGCGGCTGGCCCAGTACGAACTGGAATGGTGGCCACCAACTGCCGCGGCTTACCGGTTCGTAAAACCGGCGGTCAACAGCTTTCAGCCCGTTGACTTTGCCGTACAGATCCGCAAGGAAGACCTACAAATCAGGTACCTACTGGTTCCGGTAGTGGATGTGGATGATGAGCGCAGTGACATTCCCCAAATACAAGCGGCAACCCTGGCGATGCACCTGGCCGACAACGAAGAAGACAGCTACATTTCTACGCACCAACTGGATCCGGGCCTGTTGGACAGTGTGTACCACGCCGACTGGGGGGAAACCTATTTCTTTCATCCGAAACCCGGCTTTAGCACGGCAAAAAACTGTCAGCTCCTGGCGATTTTCCGGGAAGGTGTAGCGATGGCTTATATTATGCTGCTGTTCGATGAGGCGCCGCTCACTTTGCCGGAGCACACCCGGACGCTGCGATTCTGGAAACGAAAATTAAAAAATTGATTAATCGAAAATATCTTCATCCAGCAAATCATTAATCTCGCTGTGTGAATGCATATTAGCCACGTAGCCAGGCATTTGCTGGTAGGCGACGTAGGCACAAATGCCCCCAACGATTATCCCCACCAAATTAAGCCCTAATTCTTCCGATTGTTCCAAGGTAGTTCCCTGGTCAACCAAAAACAGGCCCAGGATCAATCCTATCAGCAATTGGGTCCCGAAATAAGCGGCCAGCGCGACAGCCCCCCATATCCATTTGTTCAGGCCGAGTTCATCGGCACGTCTGACAAAAGCTACGACGATGAGAATGGCTACCAGCATATTTTTCTTTTAAAAATACAACTTCCGCGGGAAGGATGCAATGAGACAGCTTCCTTTTTTTAGCGCTACCGGGCTCCCGCCTGAAACCGAAATTCCAGGTAAGACCAAGGCAGGGAAATCATTTCATTGCTTACCTTTGCGGCATGAGCACGACTTACACCATTAAGCTGCCGCAGTTTGAGGGGCCATTCGACCTTCTGCTGTTTTTTATCGAGCGCGATGAGCTCGATATTTACGATATTCCCATTGCCAAGGTGACGGACGATTTCCTGGATTATATCCGGCACCTGGAAGCAATGGATATCGACCTGGCCAGCGAATTTGTCCTGGTGGCAGCTACCCTCTGTCGCATCAAGGCCAAGATGCTCATTCCCCGCAAACCCATCGACGACGAAGGCAATATCATTGATCCCCGCGAGGAACTGGTCCAGCGCCTGCTGGAATACAAGCGCTACAAAAGCATCCTGGAGGATATGCGCCTGTTGGAGGAAAACCGGTCGATGCGCAACCTCCGGGGGAACGTCAGCGACGAGCTCCAGGAGATTGCGACCAAAGCCCTGGTAGATGCCGAACTGGAATCGGTGACTTTGTTCAAACTGTTGAAAACCTTTGAAGGACTCATGCAGCGCCTCGAAGCAGCACAGCAGCGCACCACCGTACACGAAATTATTCAGTTCAATTATACCATCGAAGAGCAACAACAATTCATCCTCACCCTGGTCAATGCGGGGCAGCGCCCCAGCTTTGTAGATATCTTCGGCGGTTGCCAGAACCGCATCCACGCTATTGTAACGTTTTTAGGGTTACTGGAGCTCCTCAACATGGAGCTGGTCCGCCTGATTGGCGGTCAGGAAGTCAACAGTTTTTGGCTCGAAGCGGGGCAAAATGAGGAAGAAGAATAGTTACCAACACTTTTCCACATTGAAATGTGAGTTATTTTTTCAACAGCTGATAATCAACGAATAAGACCGCTGATAAAAGGAATATTGCCCCTGCCTGGTGCAATACGCCCCACAGGACGGGAACCGCACCCAAGCAGTTGACAACCGTAATTATCCCCAGTAAAACCTGGATTACCAACATACTTACCAACAGGTAGCCTGCCCGCCTGGTAAGGGCGTTAATATCTTGTTTAAGGAGCCGCCAGACAAAGTATAAAACCATGATAGCCAGCAAATAAGCAGTGCTCCGATGGAGTATATGAATGAGCGCGGGCAAGAACAGGGTGGCGTCGTAGTTGATCAGGTTATCCACATTCCATAGCTCACTTTTCAACAAGACCTCCGGGATAAAGGCGCCGTTCATATCCGGCCAGGTAGGATAAAAAAGCCCAGCCTTGGCACCTGACATAATCCCTCCCAGCACGATCTGTACGGCGGTGACCACGGAGATCACTTTGGCCCAGGTTTTCAACACCTGATGTGGAAAACGGCTGGGCTGGGGTTGAAAAACGGTGAAAGTCGCCCACAACAGGTAGCTGTACAGGATGCAAGCGAGTGACAGGTGCATGGTGAGTTTGTAGGCGTTGACCCAGGGTCGCTCAATCAGCCCACTGGCCACCATGATCCATCCAAATGACGCCACAACAGCTGCCAAGAGCACGGTAATGCCCAAACGGCGCATCAGCGGCTTGTCGAGCCACCCCTTGCGCCAAAAGACCACAAAGGGGATGATGAACACGAATCCCATTAAGCGCGCCCACAAGCGGTGAAAATACTCCCAGAAGTAAATGAATTGGAATTCGCTGAGTGACATTCCTTCGTTGATCTTGGCGTACTGGGGTGTCGCCTGGTACAATTCGAAGGCTTCGTGCCACTCGATGCCGTTCAGGGGGGGGAGCGTACCCGTAACAATTTCCCATTTGGTGATCGATAAGCCCGATCCGGTCAGACGGGTAATCCCGCCAATGACCACCTGGCCAATAATCATGACTACGCCGATCACCAGCCATATTTTAACTGCGCTGTGATAAGCTTGTTGAGGAGCAGCCGTTGCGGTCGTTTCCATTTGTTTGTCGTTTAAAGCCAACCAAAAACATACTTTGACAAAGCCGTTTCGGTAATAGCTTCTATTAATAGATTTTAATGATTTTTTAAAAAAGCCCTCTTATTATTAGTGCTGTTAGTTTGGTGGAGAAAATTCCAGGTTACTTCTTGGTTATTTCATTGTTAATAATTGAGTGGTGTTTATTAACAGCCTATTCACATTGAAAAGGCTTAAAAACCAAGGAGATGCAAACTTATTCACAGGGTGTTATAATATAACCAACAGGACAACTTTTTTCCTTGGCCATCTTAAAATATGACGTTTGAATGTCAATAACCTATCGGTTTATCCACCCCCAAAGCGGTGCGTGGTGTTGAGAACGTCCGGGATCGTCCGGAGCTGTTGGTAGCCGTTGATAACATGGCGGTTTTCCCCGGTCTTACCAACGCTGGTTGTGGAAAAGCCATTTGGCTAAATCCCTTATTTTTACGTACTTAGGGAATGCTAACCAAAGCCACTGTGGAAAACCTTTTCGGGGCAGGTGTACGGTTTTGTTTTACCCCGACGGTTTTGGTCTTAGTTAAAGGTGGATTACATCATTGCGTTGTGGATAACTTCTTTATCCTTCATTTAAATTTTCTATTTCATGTGCGGCAGATACTCACTAGTTACCACAACGCAGCAAATAGCCCAGCAATTGGACATCGTGCTCGACGACGAGCAGCCCATTCCCCCCAATTACAACGTAGCGCCGACGCATCCGGGATTGGTTATCCTGAATGAGGCACCCGAACAATTGCAATACTTGCGGTGGGGCCTGGTTCCCTACTGGTCGAAAGATACGGAATCGGGGCCAAAGCTGATCAATGCCCGACGGGAAGGGATTGAAAGCAAACCTTCTTTTCGCATTCCCATCCGGCAACGCCGCTGCCTGGTCATTGCCGATAGCTTTTACGAGTGGCGGGCCGAAGGGAAGGCAAAAATTCCCTACCGTATATTACGACCCAACGGAGAACTGCTGATCATGGCGGGTATCTGGGATGTCTGGCGCAACGAAGACCAGTATATGCGCACCTTCTCCATTATCACCACGGATGCGAATGCTGAAATAGCTGCACTGCACAATCGCATGCCCGTATTGCTGCAGCAAAAAGAACAGCAGACCGACTGGCTGGCCGATTCCTCCCTGGAGCAAGTGCTCGACCTGTTGCAGACCCCCGCTGACGGTACCTTGCGGTACTATCGGGTAAGCCAGGCGCTGAACTCGGTGCGCAACAACGGCCCCCAACTGCACGAAGAAGAAACTGACGCGAGCCTGAAGCTGTTCTGAAAAGCCCGCGGCACAGCGATGGTCACCGGCAGGTGTGGCAAATCATGGGGGTTACGTCGTAGAGTTAACTTTACGTGCTAAATTTGTGCCCGTTTACAATACATTTCGCCACTGGCGGGTTTAGATGTTATACATACAACTACCTTATGAAATATTGGCTACTCTCCTTGTTTTTGCTCACCGCGATGCTGGGGCAGTCACAGAATGTTTTACCGCTGGGAGCCTGGCGTTCTCATTCACCCAAGCGGGTGGGGCGCTCAGTAACCCAGAGTGTCGACCAGATTTTTTACGCCACCCGGGCCGGCCTCATGGTGTTGGATAAAGACGAGATTGCCCCTCAGTTTATTACCACGGTAGATGGTTTAAGCGGCGTCGACATTCGGCTAATCCGTTTTCACCAACCCAGTGGCAAGTTGATCGTAGTGTACCAGGATGGGGTCATTGACCTCTACGATGAAGGCAAGGTGCTGACGGTTAATTCCATCAAGAATTTTACCAATATCACGGGTGAAAAACAAGTGAATAATATTTTTATTTACGACGATGATACCTTGTTTTTGGCGGGTTCCTACGGCGTTTCGGCCTTCCGGGTCGACAATGGTTCTTTCCCTTTTACCACCTTTATGGGGGAAGCCAATGTGCGCTCCGTGGCTGTTTTTGAAGGCAATATCTATGCGGGCACCGGCGAAGGTATTTACCGTACCCCTATTACCAATCCCAATGCCGATGACTTTGGTACCTGGAATTTCCTGGGTGCTGCTGCCGGGTTTCCCGAAGATTATACCACCTCGGCACTGTCAGTTTACAAAGGGCAGCTCTACCTGGGGATCAACGAAGCTATTTACCGACTGGAAAACGGGGAACCCGTACTTTTTCACGAGCAGGACGCCGTTTATGGGTTGCAATACTTGTCGGCTGAAGGCGCGTATCTATTGGCGGGTTACCGTTGCAACGGAGCGGGCTGTGGCAGTGGGCAGGTCTTGTACCTGACGGAGACGGGAGTTGCTGGTGAACTGGCTGCTGGTTGCATCGGCCTGCCGAACGGTGCGATCGAGGACCAGTTTGGCCGGTTTTGGTTCGGCGACGAATTCATGGGCTTTCGCTGGCTGGATAACACCACCGACGAAATTTGCAACACCTTCGAGATCAATTCGCCCTACAGCCAAAATACCTGGGACCTGGAGATTCTCGACGATACCCTCTGGCTGGCTGCTGGCGCCTACGAACCCAATCGGACGCCCGCGCCTATTGATGCGGGGATGGCATCGTTTGCCGACGGCAACTGGTCGATCTACAACCGTTGGTCCAAGGATGCCTTCAAGGGCGCCAATACCGATCCCAATTTTCGGGACGATGACGTTTTTGCCCTGATCGACGTAGAAATAAATCCGGTTACGCACAAAGTTTACGGTGCCTCTTATTATACCGGACTGATAGAAATTGCTGGCGATAACATCAGGCTATACAACGATGAGAACTCGCCCCTGTCCAATACCAATGGAGATGCCAACCGGACCCGGGTGAGCGGCCTGGCCACCGATGCGGAAGGTAACCTTTGGGTCAGTAATTACGGGGCGCTAAGTGGGAAACCCTTGCACCGCCTGGCACCCGACGGTACCTGGACCTCTTTCGGCGCCACCTGTGGGCAGGACGACCTGTTCCAAATTGTTATTGACCGCAATGGGTACAAGTGGATTATTGTGGGGAGTGCCAACGCCGGGGTGCTATTGTATGACGAAGGAGATATCGACAACCTCAACGACGACCGCTGCCGCAGCTTCACCGCCAATAACTCGAATATTCCAACCAACGAAACCAACTGTTTGGTGGTGGATCAGGATGGCGATGTTTGGGTAGGAACGAATCAGGGGATCGTCATTTTTGAATGTGGGGGCTCGGCTTTCGACGACAACTGTACAGGCTCCCTGCGCACCGTCGACCTGGATGGTTTTCTGGAGTACCTGTTCAAAACGCAGGCCGTACAGGCACTTGCAGTAGACGGGGCCAACCGCAAGTGGGTGGGAACGACCAACGGGGTGTACCTCATTTCGCCCGATGGTAAGGAAGAATTGCTCCACTTTACGGAAGACAATTCCCCACTGGTGGACAATTTTATCCGCAGCATTGCCATCAATCCGCGCACGGGCGAAGTATTTTTCGGTACCGATAAAGGCGTCATTTCCTACCAGGGCGACGCCATCGAAGGCCGTCGGGTGAACAGTACCAACCCCCAGGTTTTTCCGAATCCGGTACGGCCGGAATACGATGGTCCCATTACGGTGCGCGGCCTGGCCGAGAATGCCAATGTAAAGATTACAGATGTGAACGGTAAATTGGTGTACGAAACCGAAGCACTAGGCGGGCAATTGGTGTGGAACGGACGCGACTACAACGGTCGGCGCGTGCAGACGGGGGTGTACCTGATCTTTGCCAGTACCAATCCGCGCGAAGCGGGTAGTTTGGCACAGCCAGATGCAGTGGTGGCGAAAGTGGTATTTGTCAATTGATCTTACCCCCTGCTTTTTGAATCTATCCAAATGGTGACGGGGCCGTCGTTGAGTAAACGCACTTTCATATCGGCGCCAAATTCGCCGCTACCTACGGGACGTTGGGCCACAAAGCTCAATTGCTTGAGAAACAGCTCGTATAGTGGTATGGCTACCTCTGGTTTGGCGGCGGTGATGTAGCTGGGGCGGTTGCCTTTCTTGGTGTTGGCGTGGAGGGTGAACTGGCTGATGACCAGCAGTTCGCCGTTGATGTCGAGGACGGAGTTGTTCATTTTTCCTTCCGCATCATTGAAGATCCGCAACTGGGTAATCTTTTTACACAGCCACTCGATGTCATCGCTCGTATCGGCGTCTTCCATACCGACGAATACCAATAGGCCGGCACCGATAGCTGATTTAACCTGGTCGGCAATGGTAACGGAAGCTTCGCTGACGCGTTGAATTAAAACCCGCATGTTTTTTTGATTAATTGTCCACGAATTAACGCAGAAAATTTAACTTTCCCCGATAAATTAAGGAAAATGGAAACGATCATTCGCCCCGCCGAGACGACTGCCGATTACGACGCCATTTGGCGGATGTGGCAAGAGGTGATGGCACAACGGGAATATTATCCCTACGATGAGACCTACGACCGGGTGGCTATTGAGGCGACCTGGATCAACCGGGACAATGTATGTGTGGTGGCCGAACGGGGAAGTCAGGTTGTGGGGGCGTACATTTTGCGGCCGAACCAGCCAGGGTACGGCAACCACATTGCCAATGCGGCCTACATGGTGGATACAACGCAGCGTGGGCAGGGGATTGGCAAATTGCTGGGTGCGCATTCGATTGCGATGGCCAAGGCGAGCGGCTACCTGGCCATGCAGTTCAACCTGGTGCTGACGACCAACGTGAGTGCGGTGCGGGCCTGGCTGGCCAATGGCTTCGAGATCATCGGCACCGTTCCCGAAGCTTTCCGCCACCACCAACTGGGGCTGGTGTCGGCACATATTATGTATCGGAAATTGTAGTAAATTGCAGCCTCCTCAATAACAATTGAATTTATGACAACTGCTCACTTCGACTTCCTTTTTAACGCCACCCAACAGGCGCGCCGCAATATGGTGGAATTGATGAAGCCCTTCACGCTGGCACAAGTCAACGCTTTTCCTGAAGGTTTTAACAACAACCTGGTTTGGAATTTCGGCCACGTGATCGTGACGCAGCAGTTGCTGTGCTACAGCCTGGCGGGCGCTAAGCCCCTGGTAGATGATGACCTTATTGCGGCTTACCGTCGGGGATCGGCACCTGCTGGCGGTATCAGCCAGGAAGCTTTTGACGACTTGTTGCGTTTGTCTACGGCCACCCTCGAGCAGTTCAAATTCGATTATACCGCGGGTGTATTTCAGGCGTACAACGCCTATACCACCAGTTTTGGGATGGAACTGACCAGTGTAGAAGAGGCTTTTACTTTTAACCTGGCCCACGAAGCCATGCACCTGGGCACGATGATTGCCATGCGGAAACTGGTGTAAAGAGGTGTAAGGAGCGCGCTTATTTACAGAGGAAATTCTGGTAGTTTTCGGGGCTGACGGCGGTAAAGCTGCTATTGGGGTACGCTTTGCGAAAGGTGATCGGAAGGGTTGCCTTTTTCTTCGCACTCCATTTGAATTCATAAGCATGTAATTGTCCGTCGTAGTCTTCGAGGTAGTCTACTTCTTGTTGAGCAGTGGTTCGCCAAAAATAAGATTGGCCATAGAAATTGTTGTATTGGTTGAGTTTTAGACGTTCGCTCACGAGGAAATTTTCCCATAATCCGCCAATGTCATTGCGTTGGGCAAGTGGCCGAAAATCACCAATGATCGCATTGCGTATGCCGCAGTCGATGAAGTAAATTTTCCGGCTGCGCTTAAGTTCATTGCGAAGGTTACGGCTGAAAGCACGTAACCGAAAAATGATGAAGGACTTTTCCAACAGGTCAACGTAACGTTGAACGGTAGAAATGTCGCTACCAATGAACTGTGCAAGTTTATTATACGAGGTTTCTGAACCTACCTGCAGCGCCAACGCTTTGAGTAGTTTGTCTAATAGTTCGGGTTTTCGAAGGTCTTGAAAAGAGAAAATATCTTTGTATAAATAGCTGCTTGCTAGCTGATTTAAAATAGCCAACTCATCACCCGGATTTGTAATTACCTCTGGATACATTCCGTATAGTAGCCGTTGCTCCAGGTAGCGGGATTCTTCGAAGGCACCATGAAAATTTACCATTTCCTGGGTAGCTATCGGCAGCAAATGGTATTCCCATTTTCTACCAGTGAGGGGTTCATTAATTTCATTGGCTAATTCTAATGCCGATGAACCACTCACCAGTAAACGGATGTCTTTTATTTGGTCGGTGATAATTTTTAAGGTAAGCCCAATATTTTTTACGCGTTGTGCTTCGTCGATCAAAATAAGGTCGGCATCGCCTACCATATTTTGTAAATTGGGAAGCGTTTGTATGGCCAACCGCGCTCTAACAACCGCATCATCACAATCAAAGTGTTTAATTTTCCAATCCGTATGCTTAGCAATTTCTTGCATTAAGGTTGATTTTCCCACTTGGCGAGGACCTAAAATGAGAACTGCTTTGCCTGGCGACAACCGTTTTTTGATCAGTGGAAATAATTCTCTTGCTATATACATACGGCTAATTTAGTGAAATACATACATATTTCTCGGTTTTAACCGAGAAATATGTATGTATTTCTCGGTTGTAACCGAGAAATACACCTTTTAGTGGGTTATTTACCTTTTACCCGCGCCCAAAACGCTTCCTGGTAAGTAACACTGATGGGGATATATTTGCTACCAACCACAATGCGGTTGTTTTCGATAAAGTCGATCTTATCCATTGCAACGATGAAGGATTTGTGTACGCGCAGGAAGTTGACCAATTGGCTTTCCGACTGATGGCGCGCTTTGCCCTGGATACAATTTATGGCTGTGACGCACAAGCGCTGGTGGATGATATGGCCAGTTTGCCGGATTCCACTGTTTTCAATGGGTATTTGAGGTGATCAAGTTCAATGATTTAAAGTGATGCTCAACCACAAAGGGACAGCTATTTCAAATAGCTGTCCCTTCATACCAAACATAAAATCGACAAGAATTGAGTCAACTAGCGTTCTCTTCAAAATCACCCTTCACCTACACGTCGGTCACCAGCGCACCTTCGGCGGCGTAGATGCCACTTTCCAGTTTGTCGCGAATGGCTTTGAAAGCCTCCAGGGTGATATCGATATCTTCGGCGGTATGCGAAGCAGTAGGAATGAGTCGGAGGATCAATTGTCCCTTCGGGATCACGGGGTAGATTACGATAGAGCAGAAGATGCCAAAGTTTTCGCGCAGGTCTTTAACCATCGCGACGGCTTCTCCCATGGTACCTTTCATGTAAACGGGGGTCACGCAGGCGCCGGTGTTGCCGATTTCAAAGCCTGCTTCCTGCAAGCCGGTCTGCAACATTTTTACGTTGGCCCACAGTTTTTCCCGCAGCTCGGGCATGGTGGTCAGCAGCTCAAAACGCTTAAGTGCACCAATGACCATCGGCATCGGCAGCGACTTGGCGTAGATCTGGGAACGCATGTTATAGCGGAGGTAATTGATGATTTCTTTGTCGCCCGCAACGAAGGCACCAATGCCCGCCATTGATTTGGCGAAGGTGCTGAAGTACACATCAATCTGGTCTTGTACGCCTTGCTCTTCCCCGGCACCGGCCCCGGTAGCACCGAGGGTACCGTAGCCGTGGGCATCGTCGACGAGTAAGCGGAATTCGAATTGGTCACGGGTAGCCACGATCTCCTTGAGGATACCTTGTTCACCGCGCATACCAAATACGCCTTCGGTGACGACGAGAATACCGCCACCCGTTTCGGCAGCCTTCACGGTCGCCTTTTCCATTTGCTTCTTGAAGCTATCGATATCGTTGTGCTCAAAAGCAAAGCGAGGACCAATGTGCATCCGGATAGCATCGAAGATACAGGCGTGGTCGTCTTTGTCGTACACGACCACATCGCGGCGGGAAAGCAGGGAGTCGATGACCGACATGATTCCCTGGTAGCCAAAGTTGAGCAAGAGCCCCGTTTCCTTGCCGACGTGGGCCGCCAGCTTTTGTTCCAGTTCTTCGTGGTATTTTGTTTCGCCCGACATCATCCGGCTACCCATGGGGTAAGCCAGGCCCCAGTCTGCTGCCGCTTGTGCATCAGCCTTGCGTACTTCCGGATGGTTGCCTAGCCCGAGGTAGTTGTTGATACTCCAAACAATCATCTCCTTTCCCTGGAAGGTCATCCGACTACTCAGTTCTCCTTCTAATTTTGGAAAGGCATAATAACCATGGGCAAAGTGGGCATACCTGCCTAAAGGGCCTTGATCCATTTTTATTTTTTCGAATAAATCCATGAGACACATTTTTTTGCGCAAGACGCCTCTTGCACGTTAGGATTAAGCTGCAAAGATAATGGAAAGTGGGAATTATTTAAAACGCTATTTGACGCTTCCCTCCAGCTCTTCTGGCCCCTTTCCACAACGATCGGCAATATAGATGCCGTCCTGGCACAAAGGCGTCAGTTCTGTTCGGATAAAGTTTTTCACTTCCGTCGCAATGGAATCGGGATACAAGAGGTGTAAATTGGGGCCAGCATCCAGCGTGAAATACAGAGGATGGCCGGTCGCTTCGCGGAAAGCCTGTACCTGGCGAATAGCTGCCAGGCTGTTGGGTTCCATCAGCAGGTAAGAAGGCTGAGAGGTCATCATGAGTGCGTGGAGGGTGAGGGCTTCGGCTTCGGTTATTTGGCCAAAGGTGGTCAGGTCACCGCTGCGCATGGCGGCAGTCAGCCGGGCTAGTCGCTGACCAGCCTGTAGGTAACGGCTGTCGGCATAAGGATTGCCTTCCATGAGGTTGTGGCCGGCACCGCTGCTCACGCTTTTTTCGGCTTTGCTGATGATAAGGATATCGTCGTGGTAGGTATGGAATATTTTGTCTACATCTTCAGCGAAGGGAATGGCGTATTCGTTGGAGGCCGCCGGGATATCCGCATGCTCACCCCACACCGAAACATAGGGATAGATGGAACGCGACGCACTCCCCGATCCAAGGCGTGCGAGGTAGGAAGCCTTGCGCATAAATTCGCCCTCGTAGGCCAGGGTGCCGAAGAAGCGTTGCTCCAAACTACACAAGGCCAGGGCGAGTGCACTCATAGACGATGCTGAGGAAGCGATACCCGCCGAATGCGGAAAGCTATTGCTACTCTCCATGCGGAGGTGCAATTGTTTGAGAAATGGATAGAGGGGGAGAAGGCTTTGTAAGAATTTTTCAATCCGGAGGGAAAAGTCCGGACGGTGCTGGCCCTCGAAGTAAAAGTCGAGATCAATCTCTCGATCACTTTTTTTCAAACTGAAATGGATGGTCGTATCGGTGGCGGCCTGGGTTAGCGTCAAACTGATGGACGGATTGCGCGGCAACTGTTGCCCGTATTTTCCCCAGTATTTAACCAGGGCAATATTGCTAGGGCTACGCCAGCGCACTTTACCCGGTTCCAATTGGCTGCTGTCGAGAATGAATTTTGGATTCTTGTAGTCTATCACCTGCTTGTTGTTGCTTTGATCAAAGATAGGGACAATCCAATCGGAATTAGGTTTCCTTTTTTAAAAATAATCCTTCTTTGACTACGGGATGACGATGGCGCTCACGCAGGCACCAATTTAGTCAAAGTATTAAAACAGAAATGCCCTGCAGTATCAAACCGCAAGGCATTTCTATTTAGCAAAAGAAATATGCTAGTTCGAACCTTGTACTTCCTTTGCCCGAAGGGCACGTTGCATGGGGTTTTCACTTTCACCGCGTGCATTGCGGCGGTACATTTCAAACCGGTTCATTTGTGGTTGTGCCGGGAAGTAGTTGTTGGCGCGATCTGTATCGGCGGTTTCCAGGTAGGGGTCGAGAATGATATTGGTGACCTCTTTGTTGGTAACTAATACTTTAGTTATATCTTTGCCGTTCTTCTGCCAGATTTCGGCAGGAATGTAATGGTCTTCGGAGCTACCGTCGGCAAAGCGAAGTTGGACAATGATAGGCATGACCAGGCCACCCTCATTGGCAAAGCTCAACTCGTAGTAATTTTTGCCAGCGTCCAGTACGGCCTTCTCATCTGCTGAAAGAGAAGCTACGTAGGCGGTGTAGTCTTTTTGGTCCAGTACATTCACCTGCAACGGATCGTAGGTAGAATAGAAATCCTGGAGGGTAGGATCGATTTCGTCCTGCGTTTTGGCAATGCTTTTTTCGTTGCGAATGCTGCCAATGTAACGCGGGTTTTCTTCCTGTTGCTTGCGGGTCAGGGCATTTTCTGTTTCCGGGTTTTTCGTGCTCAGTTGGTACCACTTCACATCAGTGAGGGCAATATCTACGTGGTCGGTGGTAAAGAACCAACCCCACCAGAACCAGTCGAGGTCAACGGCCGAAGCGTCTTCCATGGTACGGAAGAAGTCTTCTGGTGTGGGGTGTTTGAATTCCCAACGGCGGGCATACTCCTTAAATGCGTAATCGAACAACTCCCGGCCCATGACAGTTTCGCGCAGGATGTTGAGTGCGGTAGCTGGTTTGCCGTAGGCGTTGTTGCCAAACTGTAGGAGTGATTCTGAATTGGACATGATCGGCACCATGCCCGCTTTATCGCCGCTCATGTAAGGAACGATATTAGCAGCTGGCCCCCGGCGGCTGGGATAGTCCCGTTCCCATTCCTGTTCGGTTAGGTATTGGAGGAAGGAGTTCAGACCTTCGTCCATCCAGGTCCACTGGCGCTCGTCGGAGTTGACGATCATGGGGAAGTAGTTGTGGCCTACTTCGTGAACGATCACACTGATCATACCATTTCTGGTGCGTTCGGAATAGGTGCCGTCTTTTTCCGGCCGACCTCCATTAAAACAGATCATGGGGTATTCCATGCCAATGCGATCGGTATGAATAGACCAGGCCACGGGATAGGGATACGGAAAGGTATAGTGGCTGTACCACTTCAAGGTGTGGGCAATGACTTTGGTAGAATATTGTCCCCATAATGGATTTCCTTCTTTGGGGTACATGGACATAGCCATAACCACCGAGCCATCTTCCTGGTCAACCCCCATGGCATCCCAGATGAATTTGCGCGAAGAGGCAAAAGCAAAGTCCCGAACGTTTTCGGCTTTGAAGTGCCAGGTGCTAGTAGTTGTCGCCTTTTCCTTTTCGTTGGCAATAGCTTCTGCTTCGGTCACGATAACGACGGGGGTCTGCCGTTCTTTTTTAGCTTCAGCAAACCGGCTTTGTTCGTCCTTGGTGAGGACTTCTTTTGCATTTTGCAATACGCCGGTGGCAGAAACTTTATGGTCGGCGGGCACGGTAAGCTTCACGTCGTAGTTGCCGAAGGGAAGGGTGAATTCGCCTTCGCCCAAAAACTGCTTGTTTTGCCAGCCTTCGTTGTCGCTGTATACTGCCATGCGGGGGAAGAATTGGGCGATGGTATACAGGTAGTTGTCCTCTTCTTCAAAGTATTCGTATCCTGACCGTCCGCCCATAATCATGCGGTCGTTGATGTTGTACCACCACTTTATCTTCAGTTGGGTAGTTGCACCCGGAGCTAAAGCTTGCGGTAAATTAATACGCATCATGGTTTTTACCACGGTGTAGGGAAGGTCTTTGTTGGCGCCATCCTTAACGTATTCCAATTTGAATCCGCCATCAAAGCTGGGTTCGAGATCAGAAATCTGTTTCATGGTCATGCGTTCGCCAATGGAATTGGTCGCTATTTTATACGTGTCCGACTCCTTGGCGCGCATGTTTTGGTCCAGTTGCAACCAGAGGTAGCTGAGTGGATTGGGCGAGTTGTTGTGGTAGGTAATGGTCTCTTCACCATAAATCCGTTGGGTCTCATCCTCGAGCCGAATGCTGATTTGGTAATCGGCCTGTTGTTGCCAGTACTGGTGGCCGGGAGCACCAGCAGCAGTACGGTACACATTAGGGGTGGCAAATTCCTGGTAGAGTTGTCGGAATTTGTCTTGCTTGTCGTCTTCAACCTGGGCAAAAACAGCATTGCCCAGGAGGATGAAAAGGCAGGTAGATAGTAGTATTCTAATACTCATGAAGGTTTTTTTTAGTAGAAAAGTAAAGGTAAACAAACCATCCTACTGCAATTGTTCCACGTGGAACATTGCAGTAGGATACGGGTATTAAGCAGTATAGGGCAAAGGTGGCGCTTGTGCAATGTTCCACGTGGAACATTGTAGGTTTGAATCACAAGGGAAATAGGCGAAATCCGGTAAAACAACAGGGTTAAAACAAGTTCTTTTCTATCCAGTTCAAGAACCCGGCATAATTTTTTTGGAGTAAAGTAGCCGTTTTGGTCCGATTACTTAAGGCTTGTAAACGGGCCGGAACTTCAATTTCGTGACCTAGGATACGATCCATGTCTTCCTTGAACTTGGCTGGATGGGCCGTTTCCAGGATGATTCCCCGGGTGTGCGGGTTGGCTTTCTGGTAAGCTTCGAGGGCTAAATAACCGATGGCGCCGTGGGGGTCGATGGTGTAGTCGTACTTTTCTTTGACGGCTACGACCGCTTTTTCGGTGGCTTCATCTGTATAAGCATAGCCGGAAATTTTGTTTTTCATACCCTCCCAGATGCCCTTATCTGTGTCAATGCCCTTGCCCTTGGCCACGGCAAAGAGGTCGACCATGCGCGCAAAATTACTCGGGTTGCCGACATCCATCGCATTGGACAAGGTCGGAACGGAAGGGCGGGGGTGGTATGTTCCTGCCTGTAAATAAGCGGGCACAACATCATTGGCGTTGGTTGCCGCAATGAATTGGTGTACGGGTAAGCCCATTTGGTAGGCCAGGAGTCCGGCGGTGAGGTTGCCGAAGTTGCCCGAAGGGATGGCGAATACGACGGGGTCACCTTCCTTAGGCAATTGTTTGTAGGCCTCGAAGTAGTAGAAAGACTGTGGAATGAGGCGGGAAATGTTGATTGAGTTGGCTGAACTGATTCGCAATTTGCCGCGCAATTCCTGATCGAGAAAGGCCTGTTTTACCAGGGCCTGGCAATCGTCGAAGGTGCCCTCGATTTCCAGGGCCGTAATGTTGTGCCCCAGGGTGGTGAGTTGCTTTTCTTGCAAGGGGCTTACCTTACCACTAGGATAAAGAATGACCACCCGAATACCGGGCGTTTGGTAAAATCCAGCGGCCACTGCTCCGCCGGTATCACCAGAGGTAGCGACTAAAATGGTGAGTTCCTGGTCTTCGCCCCGGTTGAAATAGCTCATGAGCTGCGCCATAAAACGGGCACCAAAATCTTTGAAAGCCAGGGAAGGGCCATGGAATAATTCCAGTACCGACTGCCGGGGATTCAAATAAACCAGTGGCGCCGGAAAATTGATCGCCTCATCAATGATGTGGTGTAGGTCTGCTGCCGGAATGGCTCCCTGAAACAAAGCTTCGCAAACAGCAAAACCAATTTCTGGCATACTCAGTTCGGGCAGCTGGGCAAAGAAACTGTCGGGTAATCGGGGGATTTCGTTGGGCATGTACAGCCCGTTATCTTCGGGTAAGCCCCGAAAAACAGCTTCTTTTAAATCAACCTGTAAGTCCCGGTTTTTAGTACTGTATAAATGCATGCGCTTCTTTTTTAGTAGGGGAGGGGCAAAATTAAAGTCGAACAGCACCATCGGTATTGATGGCAGAAACAAAGGCCTCGCTTTGAATGTCCACAGCGGTGAAAGCAGCTTGCATGGCCTGGGCCGCTTGTTGGGCAGTAGCCCGGCTGCGGCAAAGCGCAAAAACACTCGGGCCAGCTCCCGAAATACTCGAACCCAATGCCCCAGCCCGAAGGGCACTGTTTTTTACTTCCAAGAAATTTGGAATAAGCCGGGCCCGCTGCGGTTCAATAATAACATCGGTTAAAGATCGACGGATCAATTCGTAATCATTTTCGTAAAAGCCAATCAATAAAGCACCGAGGTTGCCGGTCTGCTGAATGCACTGCGCCAGGCTGGTTTGTTTGCTCAAGACCTCCCGGGCATCCTTCGTGAGGATTTCGACAAAAGGATACACGACCGCCGCGAATAATTCAGCAGGGACGGGGAGCTGATGGACATCCAGGGTGGCATTGTCGCGAATGAACGTAATTCCACCGAGTAAGGACGGACCTACATTATCCGCATGGTAAGCGCCATCGGCAATTTGTTCGCCGGCTACGGCAAAGGGCAATAGCTCGACCTTGGATAATGGCTGTCCCAATAATTCATTGACGGCAAATACGCCGGCCGCTGCACTAGCCGCACTTGACCCCAGCCCACTACCGAAAGGCATTTTTTTATGGATTTCCATTTCAATACCCAAGCTGGTTGCTTTCAGGTGCTCGAGTAAGCGCAAAGCGGAAAAACCAGCGGTGTTTTTTTCCGCCTCCAGCGGGAGCTGTTTCAACCCGGTTCCGGTTATTTGGGTTATCCGCAAACCAGGCGTGGCGCATCTTCTTACGACCACTTCATCTCCCGGACCATTGATGGCAAAACCCAAAATGTCGAAACCTACGGCGACATTAGCTACCGTAGCAGGTGCAAAGACCCTTACTAATGCATTGTTCATGGAAAAATAATTTTCATAGTTTTACTATTTCAAAAAATTGTAATACTATAAAATATTAGGACAAATATTTGCCTATAGAAATGATCTCCGCGAATACCCCGGCGGCGGTTACTTCGGCACCAGCACCCGGGCCGCGAACGACCAACGGACGTTCTTTGTAGCGCTCGGTTACAAAAACGATCATGTTGTCACTGCCACTCAGGAAGTAGAAAGGACTATCGGTTCCCACGGCTTCGAGCGCTATCCGTGCGGTTCCCATTTCGTTCAGGGTAGCAATCATGCGCAATACTTTACCTGCTTGCGCTGCTTCGGACCGCAGGTTCTCAAAATACGCATTGTGGGCAACCAGTTGGGTGAAAAACTCGGCTACACTGGTGGCGTTTTGTACCACTGGTGGTAGAATAGGTTCGATGTGCACCTGGTCGCTTTCGAGGGAGAGCCCTGCTTCCCTTGCGAGGATCAGTATTTTTCGGCGGACGTCGGCACCACTCAAATCGGTACGTGGATCGGGTTCGGTGTAGCCGCGCTTTTGGGCTTCTTCCACGATCGCACTAAAAGGTTGTTGCCCGTCAAAATGGTTAAAGATAAAAGACAATGACCCCGATAAAACCCCTTGGATTTTCAGAATTTCATCCCCGCTGTCGATCAGGTCATTCAGGGTAGAGATCACGGGTAACCCGGCCCCCACATTGGTTTCATAACGGAAAGCAACACCCCGGCTATTGGCAATGGTCTTGAGTCGTTGGTATTGCAGAAAAGAAGAAGACGTCGCAAATTTATTAGGGGTAGAAATAGAGATGCTATTGTCTAGAATGGATTCGTAGTAATTGGCCACCCGCTCATTGGCCGTATTGTCGACAAAGATGCTATTGGTCAGGTTCATCTCTTTCATGCGGGCGATGAAGATGGGGAGGTCGCTGACGTGGTCACCTCCATGGAGGTCTTTTTTCCAGTTAGCCAGATCCAGGCCGTCGGGGTTGAAGATCATTTTTTTAGTGTTGGCCAAACCGATGACCTTAATTTCCAGGGCGCGTTTTTCCCGGAGGAATTCAGCCTGCGCCCTGATCTGTTCCAGCAAGGTGCCACCAATAAGACCGACGCCTACAATGAAAAGGTGCAGCACCTGGGTATCACTCAGGAAGAAAGCCTCGTGCAGTGCATTGAGCGCTTTGGATTCGTCGGTTTGTGGAATGACCACCGAAATATTGAGCTCACTGGATCCCTGGGCGATCGCAATGATATTGATACCATTCTTACCCAGGGCTTGGAACAGGCGGCCGGAGATGCCTGGTCGGTAGCGCATGTTTTCACCGATGATAGCAATGACGGAGAGATCTTCTTCTACTTTGACTTTGTCTACCACTCCACGATCCAGCTCATACTGGAAAGCTTCTTCCACGCAGTTTTTTGCTTTTTTGGCCAACTGGGGCTCGATGGCAAAGCTGATCGAATTTTCACTGGATCCCTGGGTAATCAGGATAACATTGATGCTTGCCTGGGCCAGCGAACTGAACAACCGCCCGGCAATTCCCGGGACCCCAAAAAGACCACTTCCGGCAAGGGTAAGCAAAGCAACCTTGTTGATCGAAGAAATGCCTTTGACGGGGGTACCATTCGGGTCCGAAATATGAGAAATGTAGGTGCCGCGAAAAGTAGGATTGAACGTATTTTTAATATAGAGCGGAATCTGCTGTTGCAGGGCTGGTTGCAAGGTGGGCGGATAAATGACCTTGGCCCCAAAGTGCGACATTTCCATCGCCTCGGCGTAGGTCATGTTCTGGATCGTAAAAGCTTTCTTTACTTTTCGGGGGTCAGCGGTCAGTACACCATCCACGTCTGTCCAAATTTCGATTACTTTGGCCGAAAGCCCCGCAGCAATAAGCGCTGCCGTGTAATCAGAACCCCCACGCCCCAGGGTGGTGGTGAGGCCACCTTTGGCAGAAGCAATAAAACCCGTCACGATTTGGATCTCCGGATGCTCGGCGTAATAGGTGCGCACCTTTTCGTACGTGACCTTGAAATCAACCTTGGCAGCACCAAAATGCTTATCTGTTTTGATCACTTTACGGGCATCGAGGTAGGCACTTTTTATGCCCGCCTGTTGCAGCGCGTAAGCGATGATAAAGGCCGAATTGCGCTCACCAAAACTGAGTACGTAGTCCATGGTGCGCAAAGAGGCTTCCCGAACCAGGTACACGCCGTGTAACAAATTGCGGAGTACTTCGTGGTTGCGTTCCAGGTGGGGTAAAACGACATTTTTATAATCTTCGTTGAAGAGCTCTTCCACGGTTGCCGAATGGCGTTCGCAAAAAGCATCCAGAATATCCAGGTAGGCCCGATTACCTTTTTCGGCCAGGCTACTCATTTCAATGAGGGAATCTGTTACGCCACCAAATGCGGAGAATATTACCGTAAAGTGCTCACCCTCTGCGTAATACGTTTTAAGGATGTTTACGATATTGAGAATTCTTTCCGGTTTGGCTACTGATGAGCCACCGAACTTCAGCACTTTCATAACAAATTAATTTAGGTCAAAATGACCGTACGAGGAACAATTACCGGTTAATCACATTTTTAAAGCGGGGGCGTTTCGGGGAGGCATTGCCCCGTTTTTCTTTTTTCATTTCCTCGTACTGGGAGTAATTTCCTTCAAAGAAGACCACTTCCGCTTCGTCTTCAAAGGAAAGAATATGGGTGGCCAGTCGGTCGATAAACCAGCGGTCGTGGGAAATGACCAGCACACAACCGGCAAAGTTATCGAGTGCATCTTCGAGTGCCCGGAGGGTGTTGATGTCGATATCGTTGGTCGGTTCGTCCAGTAAAAGTACATTGCCACCTTCGCGGAGGGTCATGGCCAGGTGCAGGCGATTGCGCTCACCACCCGACAGGATGCCAACTTTTTTCTGTTGGTCGCTGCCACCGAAATTAAAACGACTGAGGTAAGCCCGGGCGTTGACGGTGGTATTACCAATTTCGAGGATATCGTTGCCACCGGAAATCACTTCGTAAACCGTTTGATCGCCGTTTTGCAGTTCGGCGTGGCTCTGATCCACGTAGGACAGCTGCACGGTGTTGCCTTTTTTAATCTGTCCGTTATCCGGGGTGTCCTGGCCCATAATCATCCGGAAGAGGGTACTCTTACCGACACCATTGGGGCCAATGATGCCGACGATCGCATTTTTGGGAATACTCAGATTCAGGTTTTCGAACAAGATCCGATCACCGAAGCCTTTGGTTACCTGTTCCACATCAATGACGACATCACCCAGTCGGGGACCCGAGGGGATAAAGATTTCCAGTTTGGCTTCTTTTTCCTTGGCTTCTTCGCCGACCAGTTTATCGTAAGCACTCAGACGGGCTTTCCCTTTGGCCTGGCGTGCTTTGGGCGCCATCCGAATCCATTCGAGTTCGCGCTCCAGGGTTTTTCGGCGCTTGCTTTCGGAGCGTTCTTCTTGTGCCAGGCGGCGGGCCTTTTGTTCCAGCCACGAAGAGTAGTTGCCTTCCCAGGGAATGCCTTCTCCGCGGTCGAGTTCCAGGATCCACCCCGCGACGTTGTCGAGGAAGTAGCGGTCGTGGGTAACAGCAATGACCGTACCCGGGAAACTCTGCAGGTACTGTTCCAGCCAGTGAACCGACTCGGCGTCGAGGTGGTTGGTGGGTTCGTCGAGCAGGAGGATATCGGGGTTACTGAGCAGCAGGCGGGCCAGGGCTACCCGGCGGCGTTCACCGCCCGACAACACTTTTACGGAGGCGTCATCGGGGGGGCAACGCAGCGATTCGAGTGCTGTATTGATGCGGTTGTCGAGTTCCCAGGCGTTCTGGTGGTCCAGTTGTTCCATCATGACGCCCTGTTTTTCGATGAGTTTATTCATCTCATCGTCGCTCATGGGCTCGGAAAACTTTAAATTGATCTCCTCGTAAGCCTGCAACAGGTCCACGATTTCCTGGACACCTTCTTCGACAACCTGGCGGACGGTCTTGTTTTCGTCCAGTTCAGGTTCCTGTTCCAACATGCCAATCTTGTAAGTACCATCAAAAGTTATTTTTCCCTGGTAATTGGGGTCCTTACCAGCGATAATCTTGAGGAGGGTTGACTTGCCCGAACCGTTCAGACCCAGGACGCCAATTTTAGCGCCGTAGAAAAAACTGAGCCAAATGTTGTTCAGTACTTTCTTTCCGGTGGAGAAGGACTTGGATACGCCTTCCATGGAAAAGATAATCTTGTGGTCTGCCATAATGGTATGTTGGATAATGGTCTAAGCAGCTACTGGTGAAATGAGTTGCACCAATAGCTGCTTTTCTGATCAAAAATTATTTGTCGCCAAAAGCGCGGTTGATAATGCTAGCTTGTTCCTCATCATGGACTTTTTTGAAGCCGGTAGCTGGTGAGGCACTGGCTTTACGGGCCACGTAATTCAATTCTTTAGGAATGGTAACACTGTCACTGAAACGCATGGAATGAATATACTGCCAGGCACCCATATTGGAGGGTTCTTCCTGTACCCAGATGATATCATCGGTGTTGCTGTATTTTTTGAACACCGCATTCAACTGATCGATGGGCAAGGGGAATAACTGTTCCAGCCGGACGATGGCCACCTCGTCGCGTTTATTTTCGACTTTGTAATTCAAAAGGTCGAAATAGATTTTTCCGGAACACAACAGTAGCCTTTTAATTTTTCCGCCACTGCGGGCGCCGACGGTTGCGTCATCGATTAATTCCTGGAATTTGGTACCGGCATAAAATTCTTCTACGGGGCTCACTGCCTGTGGATTCCGCAACAAACTTTTGGGCGACATCACGATCAGGGGCTTGCGGAACGGCCGGGCCAACTGGCGGCGCAGCAGGTGGAAGAAGTTAGCAGGCGTAGTGATATTAGCAACGGTCATATTGAATTCAGCGCACAGTTGCAGAAAACGCTCGAGGCGGGCACTGGAGTGTTCGGGCCCTTGGCCTTCGTAACCGTGGGGCAACAAGGCCACCAGTCCGCTCATGCGTTGCCACTTTGACTCGGAAGAGGAGATGAACTGGTCGAAGATAGTCTGAGCGCCGTTGGCAAAATCACCAAACTGGGCTTCCCAAAGGACGAGGTCATCGGGGGTCGCCAAGGTGTAGCCAAACTCAAAACCGAGTACGGCGAACTCCGAAAGCAGGGAGTTGTAAATTCTGAATTTCCCCTGGTTATCGCTCAGGGTGCTCAGCCGGTTGTAATTCTGATAATTAACGGCATCGCGCAAAACGGCATGCCGGTGGCTGAAGGTGCCACGCTTGACATCCTGGCCGCTCATACGCACATTCCGCCCTTCCATGAGGATGGTGCCGTAAGCGAGCAATTCGCCCATGGCCCAATCCAGTTCGTTGTTTTTTCTGTTCTTTTTAATATTTTTAAACAGGCGTTCGACCTTACTGAGCGGGGTAAAACCGGCGGGAATTTCGGTGAGTTTATCCAGAATGTGCTGGATGGTCTTTTTTTCTACCCCCGTTACCGGCGACTCCCTGAAATCATTAGGATCAGTCGTTTTGCGCAATTTTTTCCAGGCCAGTTCGGGTTCCTGGTACTCGTACGGCAAGGAATTCTGGCGAACTTCGTCCAGCCGATCCTGCAGCAGATTCCAGAAATCCTGCTCAAGTTCATCGGCTATTTTGGCTTCCAGGTCACCCCGTTCGATGAGTTGTTTGGAGTAAATCTCGCGCGGATTATTGTGATCCTTGATGAACTTGTACATTTCCGGTTGGGTAAACTCTGGGTCGTCACCTTCGTTGTGTCCGTGACGGCGGTAGCAAACCATATCGATGAACACATCGGTATTGAATTCCTGGCGGTACGCCATGGCCATTTCACAGACGTGGAGTACGGCCTCGGGATCGTCGCCATTGACGTGGAAAACGGGGGCTCCCACTACGGCAGCTACGCCGGTGGAATAGACCGAAGATCGTGCGTCGTCGAAGTCGGTGGTAAAACCGACCTGGTTATTGATCACCAGGTGGATGGTTCCTCCCGTGTAATAGCCTTCGAGGCGGCTCATTTGCACGGTTTCAAAAACGACTCCCTGGCCAGCTACGGCGGCGTCGCCATGGATGGTGATGGGCAGGATGGCATCGAAATTACTTTCGTAAAGCAGATCGGCTTTCGCGCGGGCAAATCCTTCCACGACGGGGTTTACGGCCTCCAGGTGACTGGGGTTGGGGGCGAGTTTGAGGTGTACGTTCTCCCCTCCCAGGGTTGTCACCTGGCTACTGAAACCGAGGTGGTATTTGACGTCGCCGTCACCAAAGCTCAAATTAGGGATGGCCGTGCCCTCGAATTCGTTGAAGATATTGGCGTAGGTTTTACCCATAATATTGGCCAGCACGTTGAGGCGACCCCGGTGAGCCATTCCGATGACAATTTCCTGCACATTGCGTTTGGCTGCTTCGTTGATGATCCCATCCAGGGCTACAATAGCACTTTCGCCACCTTCGATTGAAAAGCGTTTCTGGCCGACGTATTTGGTGTGCAAAAACTTCTCGAACATGACTGCGCCGTTCAGTTTCTCTAGTATGCGGCGCTTTTTTTCCAGGCTTAGTCCAAATGATTGCCCAGGCTGGGTCGCTTCGACCCGCGTACGGATCCACCGCCGCTTGATGCGGTCGGCAATTTGGTGGTATTCATAGCCGATGTTTCCGGCGTAAACTTCGCGTAGGCGGTCAATGATCTGGCGGAGGGTCGCATTTTCCAAACCAATTTCCCGGCCCGCAAAAAAGGGCTTGTCCAGGTCGTCATCACTCAATCCGAAATCTTCGAGATTGACGTGGGGATGGCGGTTGCGGCGTTCCCGGATGGGGTTGGTGGTGGAGAGCAGGTGCCCGCGATCGCGGTAGGCTTTGATGAGCGATAAAAGGCGCAATTCCTTGGCCATTTGCTCTATACTGGCCGAGCCACTGCTACTGGTGCTTCCGTTGCCGTTAGCGTCGTTGCCGTATTCAAAACCTTTAAAAAAAGCCGCCCAGCTTTGTTCTACTGCCAGGGGGTTATGCTGGTACTGCTCATACAAATTTTCAATGTAGGTTGGATGAGCATTTGCGATAAATGAGAAATCAGTCATGCTGTCTGCGTTAAGCCCGTCTGAGGTGATTTTTGAGGTAATAGACCAATTGTAAACAAACCAAAGCTAAGTCTAGTCGTTCTCGGACAGGTTTTTTGATTAAAATCAGTTAAAAAAACAAACGAGACGACTTATTAGTCGCGTGTTATTTGTTTTAGTTTGACTACAAAAAATGTCGGGGCAGGAGACCTGCATGGTGTGTCCACAAAATTCGTGCAAAATGCGGAATTTTTAGGCAATGCGGAAGAAAACAACCATCAAATTAATGTAATTACGCAAATCACTTCCGCGGAATCCGGACCACACTGCCTGCGGGGAGCGTCTTGTCGTTGGCGAGTTCATTGGCCGATAAGAAGCGGTTCATTTCCAGGTAGGGAAAGCGTGCGACAATAGCCGAAGGCTTTTCTTTTTGGGTCAGCGATAAATAGAGTGGATTGCCTAACATGGCAGGCAGGGGATAGGCGCGCAAATCGGCAGGGGTAAGTTTTCCTGGTACAGCCAGAGACGGCGCTCGCCAGGTACTAAAATTGACGACTCGTTGGAGTCTTGCTTCAAGCACAATTGGCCGGAAGTATTTGATGGCTTGCCCTTGCACCAGGGTGTCTAGCGGAGATAAGTGATTCCAGATAGCCAATTGAGAAGCTGGAATTTGTAATTTTTCAGCAATAGACTGGAGTGAATCAAGGTTGGTTGCCCGTTGAAAAAATCTTTCGTAATCGGTGCCATTCTGAGGGCTATAAGCCGGCATACGCAATACGGGGGCCCAGGGCAGAGTGGGTTCATCGTCGCTATTGGCGCAGGTAGCCAGGTAATTTCGCAAAGCTGCCGTCACGCGTTGAGGGAGTACCAGGTTGTGCCCACTTTTATAACCCGGCAGATACCCTTTGCGGTAACCCGGATTCAATCGTTGAATAACTTCAATAGAAAGCCCTGTGACCTGAGCTACGCGGTAAAAGCTGAGTGGTTGGTAAACCACGACCCGTTCTACCAGCTGTTCATCCAGGCTTGGCATTTCGGGTTCAATGCCGTGTACGGCGTAAAACTCGGTCAGGTAGATAGCGGCAATAAAGGCAGGAACGTAATTGCGTGTTTCCCGGGGTAGGTAGCGACGTACGGTCCAGAAGTTTTTGCCTCCGCTTCGGCGCATGGCCCGGCGAACGCCACCTTTGCCAGCGTTGTACGCCGCAATGGCCAGCGACCAGTCGTTCAGATAGTCGTAGGCATCAGCCAGGTATCTAATGGCGCCACGGGTAGCCTGGTAGGCATCGAGTCGTTCATCTACGTATTCATCAATAAGCAGCCCATATTCAGGGGCGGTAAAAGGCATAAATTGCCAAAGCCCCTGGGCACCAACCCGCGACAAGGCTTCTGGCCGAAGTGCGGACTCAATGACGGGTAAGTATTTCAAAGCTTCAGGTAATCCCGCAGCGGCGAGTTCGGCTTCGAAAACAGGGAAATAAGCAACCGCCCGGCCGACATTGCGTGCCGTTTGGGCAGGATAGCGCAAATGGTAGGCGATGAGATCGCGTACAGATTTGTCGAAGCGATGCTCCAACAAAGACTGGTCAAGGAGTTGTAGTCGTTCTTTGACTTGATCCGCCGCAAAATCCATGAGGTAATCTACTTCTACATCCAGGCGGGAGGTGTGCGCTGTAGCCTTCAGTAAAACGGGCTGCAAAAAGAACAAGCAGCTTAGAAGGATGACCCAGCGCCGGGTCGATATTGGTTCAGTTTCCATAGTGCAAAATGCAATGTAATAACAAATATACAGAAACTGTTGAAAATTTCATTGATTCAGCGAAAGGGTTTGAGGATAATATTTTTAAAATTATTGTTTTTAATTTTTAAATTAAAAATTTATTGTTAAATTTGTAGGGTAGGTGAAAATATAACAACCGCTTTATTCATCACCTACTCATAGGGACTACCCCTGGATAGCAACTTCACTTTGCTTGGCCAACCAGGGCATTCATCGGTTTTTTCTACCTGCTTGGTTGTTCACTTCTGGTGAGCAATGGTGGTGGTTTGTCCCGTACGGTCATTGAGCCGGAGCAGGGGCTGGCGTCCAGGCCTTAAGGGCGGGCCCCTCCCAAAGGGGATCTTGACTTTTCTCCTCAAATTCCAACCCTTCCCCCCTCTTTACTACCTACTCCCCTTTTTATCAGCTACTCTCCGGAACCGCCCACCCCGCGATCTGATCCTACAGCAGCGAAAGCTACAGGATCAAACCAGGATGAACGGTGATAAAATCAGTAACCCTTTCCTACTCCAAAAACAAGGTCATATTTTTCGGATATTTAACGGTATACCGGAAACCGAGTTCCCGCTGTTCTCCGAGTTTCATCTTCAGTTCCCAACGCAACTTGCCCGTCACCGGATCCAGGGTAGCGCCTTTGGCGGCTTCCAGGCTAACCTCGATCTGGTCGGTTGTGGAAACGGGGATTTGGTCTTCGATGACAATGGGCACTTCATTGCGGCGGTTCGTCTGCACTTTGATGATCCAGCCGATGCGCTGCTCCGTTTTACCGCCCAGGAAGGAGCGGCTGCGGAAATTGTCTTCGCGTTCACGCTCGATGATGATACCTTCGTCCCGACCCAGGCTAAAGACCAGGGTATCGGTGGCGGCGTAGGTGGATAAGTTGGATTTACCCACGTAGGCACCGTCAAAGAACAGGCTCACTTCACCGGGCAGCAGGCTGTATTTTTGCCAATCGGTTACCCGGGCGGTGAGGTAGGCATGGCAATCGAACTTAGGGGCAACGTAATATTGGTAATCGGCCGGTAGTTCGTAATCGTCTACCAGTACCCGAAATTGTTGCCCGTTGCTGGGAATATCCTGCGCCAGGCGTACCCGGAATTCGGTATTGGTCAGGTTCACAGCCACGTCGGCACCCGCAAATCCCGCATCATCTGCTTCTTCGCGGGAGATCACCACGTTGGAGGTTTGCATCAGTTCATTATCGTAGGCATAACCCGCCTGGACGCGGGCAAAGGGCTGATTGGGGCTCAACCACCAGGTCGTGATACGGGGTGCATTTTGCTGTTGCTGCGGATTGCCGGTAGACAGGGTGAGCATGATGTTTTTCCAGTCTTCGCCCGTATTTTGACTCACCAGGGCACCGTACGAGAGGTCGACGGGTTGGGTCAGGTCGCTGACGCGTAAATCGTAGGAGGGAATCCAGGAAGAGCCGTTAACCAGGTAGGTCAGTTGAAACTCGGCAGCCGTAGCGCGTTCGGCCTGGTACTGAACCACCACTTCGGTTAAACTTTCGCGCTGGCGTTGGCGAATTTCGTTCAACTGCTGGTCCAGGTCTTTGAGTTTTTCCTGGTTGGTGCGCATGCCATCAGCAATGTCGAGCCGTTGGGTCCGAATCTCAACCAGGCGGGTGCGCATAAACTGGGCCATCTTTTGGACTTCTTCTGCGCTTACCCAGGCTTGCGCTGGCGCTATGGTTTTGTTGACCATCAGTACCTTCTCTTCCTCGTCGAGGACGTCCAGTTTTATTTTTTCGCGGGCCAGGGCATCGGCCAACACCTGTCGCTGGTCCATGAGTTGGGTATATTCCGGCAGGTCAGTGACCGGCGGCCTGTTTTTTTGCTGGGGCGTTACCGTCAGGATCATGAAATTACCCGTAGCTCCCAGGCGTACACTACCCTGATCCAGCAGCGGGCTCAGCCCTGACAGGACAACAGCGCCGCGGCCTGCGGGCAGGTTGGCTTTACCCGTGCGGGTAATTTGAGCCGACTGCAGGTATACGGTAGCTTCTACAATGGTGGTCGAAACGTCTGTTTGAGCAGACAAAGAGGTGATTAGGGCCAGGATGCTAAGTAATAGCAGGGAAAGTTGTTGTTTCATCTTATTTGCTTTTTAACAGTAGATGCTAAAATAGGAAGCAATACATATCAAGTGCATTTACTTAACAAAATTTGCCCTTTTTATCTTGTTGAAGGTTCACCAAACCAACCTGATCACTGCTTATCGCAACAATCCGCCCGTCAACCGCTGCAACTCCGTCTCCGTATTTTTGAGGTTAAGAATAGCATTCAGTCTGGACTGAGTCGCATTGATATAACTCAATTGGATACTGCGGTAATCAAAGGAGTTGACGAGTCCGCCCCGGAAGCGTTCTTCGGCGATATCCAGGTTGCGACGGGCGTTATCCACGAGGTTGCCGGTAATTGCTACGAGTTTTTGCTGGTTTTCGTAAGTGGCCAGGGTGTTGGCCAGCTCAATTTGCAGGCGCTGCTCTAATCCACTGTATTGCAACTGCGACTGAATTTCCTGCAGGTTAGCCGTTTCGATACGGCGCTGGCGGAGGCCACCGTCCCAGAGGTTGTAGCTGGCCGTCAGGTTGACAAATCCGCGCAGTGTTCGGGCTGCTACGCCGGGCAGATTCTGCTCGTTGGGCATCCCGCCGAAGTTGAACGTTTGGGAACCCGTACTGACATTTACATTGTAGTTGCCACCAGCGCTCAGGCTGATTTGTGGCAACCGACTGGCCGCCTGGATGCGGGTATTGATCTCCGCCAGTTGAATGCTCACCTGGCTGGCTTTCACTTCCGGATTGTTTTGCAACATTTGTTGCTCCAGGTCCGCAAAGGAGTAGTTGTTGACGTCGGGGGTCAAAGCATCCGTCAGGGTATAATTCTGAGGCGTGGTTACCCCCATAGCGAGCTGCAGACTGCGCAGGGCGTTGTCGTAAGCGTTGACCTGAATCAGGTAGGTGGTCGAATCGTTGAGGTAGGCATCTTCGGCCTGCAACAGGTCAAAAGTACTGGCTTGTCCAAACTCCTGCCGAGCCTCCTGGTAGCGGATCCGGTCGCGGGAAAGTTGCAGGACTTCGGCCAAAACGTCGATGCGTTCGCGCTGAACGAGGGCGCCGTTATAAGCCTGGATAATCGCCTGCATGGTGTTTTGGATCTGTACCCGCAGTTGTTCATTGCTCAGGTCGACCTGGCGCGACAGCTGATTTTTGGTGTACTCCACCCGCGAGCCATTGTAGAGCAGCCAGTTGGCCGTGATGCCCGGGGTAATACCATTGGCGATGACCGAACTCTGGGTGACTACGCTGGCCGGATTGTCGGTACTGGCATAATTATTGCCAGAACTTACGCTGAGTTCTACTTCGGGGAATTTGCCGGCCAGCGCCCAGTCGTCGTTGTTTTCTGCAATAGCTACCGCAGCCCGGGAGAGGCGGATCTGGAAGTTATTGGTCAGCCCTATATTGATAGCTTGCTCCAAACTGAGCGCTTCCTGGCCAGATAACAGGGTTGGACCTGCCAGAATAACCAGGAGGCCTACGAGGAAAGACTTAAAAAAATCGCTTTTCGAATACATAGCGCTTGCAGTAAAAATTGTAGAAAAATACCAGCCCCGTCGTCAGCAGCTTGGCTACCAATTGGTGGGACTGAAAATAAGTAAACAGGTTAAAGCTATAGATCATCCCGGAGCTGATTAGCAGCCCTCCCACCGATACCAGCATACTCAGCAGGAAGGTGGAACGGGAAGAGCGTTGCATTTCAAAAACAAAATATTTTTGAAACAAGAAGTTGACAATTACCGAAACGGAATAAGCTACTCCCTGCGCGATCACCGGCGCTACGCCCTGCCGGAAAAGTTGAAAATAGATCAGGTAATCCACACCCGTAGCCAGTGCTCCCCCAACGGCGAAGCGTGCTTTTTGGCCGAAAAGAAGGATTATTTTTTCCCGATTCATGGGCTGTTTGTATTTCAAGAACAGGTAAAATGGCTGTACCCGTTGGCTACGATAAAATCACCCGCCATGGTCAAAGGGTTTACAGTCCTCGTTCCTGCCGAAAAAAGTCGCGAACTTCCAGCCAGTCATTTACCCGGGTGAAGCGGTTTTCGTCGGTATTGTGCGACGCTGTAAACAAAAGCCCTTTACCCTGGAAAGCAACCAGGTTGCGGGGGTGGTCATCAATCATGTAGTCGGCGCGCAGGATGCTCTTGTCTCCGCAAAAGACAAAATTTTTCCAGCTGATGAACGGAAAATGGTCCCGCAGCCAGTCGTATTTGTCTTCCAGGGAATTGCGAAATTCCATGGCAGCAGTGGTAAAGAAAATGTCGTAGTGTTCGTGCAGTTCCTGCACCACTTCCTGGCTATTTTCCATGAGGGGCAGATCGCGGAAAAAACCTTTGTCTCGCAAGACTTCCCGCAGGTGTTCCGCACCGGGGATATCATATACTTTTTTGCCCCAGTAGTCGGCGCGTTGCAGCCGCTGCCCAAACGTCAGCTCGTAAGCATCCAGGAATTTAGGTAGTACGTTGGCTACCACTTCGTCCATGTCCAGGGCTATTCGCTTGCGCATATGCTGTTTTTTATTTCAAAAATTCATGTTTACGGCCACCAACCGGGCAAATTGCCCGGTGTAGGAAATAGCAGGTACGTTCATCAAAAACCATTACACTTCCTCGGCTACCGGCACCCCCTCCCGGTAAGCGGGTTCCACTTCGCGGTATTCGGGTTTTTTACCGTTCCAGGCATAATCGCGGTAGACGCGGAAGCGGTTCAGTACGATCAGTAAGATTGGCAGCATCAGTAAGATAACAACGGTGGCTGCCAGCAGGCCAAAGCTTACACTAATGGCCATGGGGATCAGAAACTGGGCCTGCAAACTCTTTTCCAGCATCAAGGGAGCCAGACCGGCGAAGGTCGTCAGCGATGTCAGCAAGATGGGCCGGAAGCGGCTGATTCCCGCTTCGTAGAGTGCTTCCATTTGCGGTTGCCCGTTGCGTAGCAGGTCATTGTAAGTGCTGATAAAGACCAGGGCATCGTTGACCAAAATACCAATCAGGGCAATGATACCCAGGAAAGAGAACAGGCTGATCGGCGCGCCCATGAACCAATGCCCCCAACCCACGCCAATGAAGGCAAAAGGAATGAGCATAAAGACCATAAAGGTCTGACCAATGGAGCGGAAGGTCAGCGCAATGACGAAGAACATCAACGCCAGGGTAATGGCTCCTACCTTCTGGATTGAAACGGCTGATTTGGCCTGTTCGCGGTTTTGTCCCTCGTACTGGGCCGCTACCGTGGGGTAGTTGGCCAGAATGCGGGGAACAATTTCCTCCTGCAGGCGGGTGGTTACATCACTAACCGACACCTGGTCGTTGGCGATGTCTGATTCTACTTTTATTTCGCGCTTACCGTCGATGTGGTTGATGCCAATGACCCCCCGTTGGATATCCAGATCAGCGATCTCGGAGAGGGGGAATTCCCGCCCGTCGGGGAAGCGCACCCGCATATGGGTAAGGTCTTGTATTGAGCCGCGATCCTGTTCCGCGTAACGCAACCAAACACGAACCTCGTCCTCTCCGCGCTGCAAACGCTGGGCTTCCGTACCGAAGAAACCTTGCCGGACCTGCCCGACAATATCCTGGATGTCGAGCCCCAGAAAGCGGGCTTTTTCCTTGAGGATAATGTTAACCTCGCGGAGGCCTTCCTGGTTGTTGTCGATGACGTCGGCCAGTTCTACCAGTTGGTTCATCTCGGTTTTCACTTCTTCGGTGGCCGCACGGAGTTCTTCGTAATTGGTTCCAACCAAAGAAATAGAGACGGGTTTGCCAAAGCTGGACTGGGCACCAAAGCTCAACACTTCGGCAGCGTCTACGGGGCCCATTTTTTCGCGGATGGCATTGATAACGGTGCGCAAAGCCAACCCTTCCCGGTTTTCACCGTCGAGGAGGGCTACCGAGATACTACCCTTGTAGGTGCTGGGACCCAGGGTAACTTCTACTTTCTCAATAACTTGCTTCTCGTTGTTGAAATACTTTTCGCTTAAATCCTTGTTGACCTCCCAGGTCGCTTCTTCTATGCGTTCGAGCCACCCCAGGGTAATGTCTTCGCGCGTACCCGCGGGCATTTGCAGGGTAATGTTGACATCGTCGCGCTCGATGACCGGAAAGAAGGTCGTTTGAATGATCCCACCCTGAATGCCACCAATGGTTAGTAAAAAACCACCGATAAACAAGCTGCTCACCAAGGCTTTGTGGTTCATGGAAAAGCGCAAAGTTGGCGCATAAATGCCGTCGCGAATTTTATTCATTAAATCGTCAAACCACTTCTGCACTTTATTGGGTTGGCGATTTTTGCTGAGTGCCTTGGAGTGGGCCACGTGAGTGGGTAAGATCAGGACGCCTTCGATGAGGGAAAAAACGAGGGAAAAAATAACCACAATGGCCATTTCACTAAAGAAATCGCCCAGGCGGCCGTCGATGAATAAGAAACTGCCAAAACCAATAATCGTGGTGACAATAGCCGCAAATACGGCCGGAATAACCTGCATCGTACCCTCTACCGCGGCCACAAACCGGTCTTCGCCGGCTTCGTAGCGCTGGTATATATTTTCGCCGATTACAATGCCATCGTCCACCAGGATACCGATCACAATGATCATCCCAAAAAGGGAAATGACATTGATGGTAACGCCAATGAGGTTGGCGACAATGAACATGCCGGCAAAAGACAAGGGAATGGCCAGGGCCACCCAGAAGGCCAGGCGCCAGTGCAGGAACATCGCTAAAAATACCACCACGATGAGAAAGCCAATGATTCCGTTGGTCGTGAGGAGTTCCCGGCGCTGTTTAAGAATGATGCTGTTGTCACGGGATATGGTGATTCCTACTTCGGTGTGGGTTTTATTGAAATTTTCGGCGTAAATTTTGACCTGGTCGGTAATGCTTACCATGTCTTCTTCCAGGGTATTCTGGACGTTGACAACCACCGAGGGTTTGCCATCGAGAAAGGAACGGTTGGGGGTGTCGGACCAACGGTCCTTGACGTCGGCCACCTGCTGCAGGCGGACGGCTCCACCATCCGGGGTATTTTTTACGACAATATCCAACAGCCCGTCCGCAAAATATTCCTTGCCACGGGCGCGCACCAACAATTCTTCCCGTTTGCCTTTGATAGTACCACCGGTAATGTCTACGTTGGACCGCCGTACAGCATCGGCGGCTTCCTGGAAGGTGAGGCCAAAAGCCCGGAGGTCGCGTTCGCGGAAGGCAATCTCGATCTCCTCCTCAGGAAAGCCACTCAGTTCCACTTTGGAAAGCCCCGGCATCGCCAGCAGGTCATTCTCCACTTCCCGGCCGTAGCGTTTGAGGGTGGCCAGGCTCACGTCACCACTGATGGCCATGCTGATCGCTTGCCCAAGGTTTTCGCGTTTGTAAACCACCAGGGGCTCCATGCTGGTCGGGAAGGAACTGATACGATCTACCGCATTTTTTACATCCTGAAGGATGATGTCGGTATCGTAACCTTTGAGGACTTCGACCGTAATGGAGCCGCTGTTTTCACTACTGACCGAGGTGTAGCGCTCTACACCCGTGAGCCCCTTGAGGTTGTCTTCGATTTTGCTCACAATACCTTCCTCCACTTCTTCGGGAGAAGCACCGGGGTAGATGGCCTGGATACTGATGATCCGGCTTTCGACTTCGGGAAAAAAAGTAGTTTTCATGCTCTTGGCGCCAAAAAAACCAAGGATGAAAATACCAAACATCAGCAGGTTGGCTGCTACCGGGTATTTGATGAAATAACTGACTATGCCGCGCATAAGCTAAAAAATGTAGATGATAAAAATCTCAAAGAGAAAGTTGGTCGCTTGATTTTCGGCCAACTACGAAGTGGGCACGTTATTTATTAGCGCTCCGAGGGGCTGCTATTGCTGTTCCACCCGCTTTACTGGCCGGTGTTTGGGGAGTGCTTACCTTTACTTTCATCCCTTCAAAAGCCCCGGGAATTGTTTTATTCACCAGTGCCGCACCCAGGGGTAAGCCACTGACGATGGCGCTTTGTGCTTCCAGCTTGATCAATTTGATGGGTAGGAGGCGTAAAATGCTGTCTTGTTGTACTTCGTAAACCGCTTGCTGGTTGACAATCAGCTCACGGGGCAAGCGCATGGCGTTTTCTACCGAACGGGCGGTGACCGTTCCACGCAGGTACATGCCCTCGCGCAAATCTTTACCATTTACACCAATAAAAACCTGAACGGTTTGGGAGCCCGCGTCGATCTGGTCGCTGATACGCTTGACGCGCCCATCCCACTGACCAGGAATATCTTCGGAGGTCAGTTGTACATTGTTTCCTACTTTAATGTAGTTGAGGTCGGCCAGCGGAACGGTGGTTACGAGCTCGTAATTGCCAGTTGCCATCAACTCACCGAGTTTCTGTCCGACGCGAATGACGGTTCCAGGCTGTACGTTGGCTTCCGTCAGTACGCCACCAAAAGGTGCCCGGAGAATGTATTTCCCCAGCCGCTCTTCCTGGCTTTTAATGTTGTAGTACTGGGTCAGGAGGTTGCGCGCCGCTACAAAACGCTTTTCCCGATCAGACTGGGCAGCGGGCAGGGCTTTAATGGGGGATTCAACCGAAAAACCATTGAGGTACTTTTCCCAGGTGGGAAAGCTCTCGGGATAGTCTATTTTTAAATCGGGCATGGCCTGCGCAATGGTATTCATCAGCGTGCTCTTCTGGGCCAACAGAGCCAGGTAGGCTTCGGTATTGTCGATTTCCAAAATAGAAGCACCTTTCGCGAAAAAAGTTCCGATCTTAAAAGGCCGGCTCGTGCTTTTCAGGATACCACCCACTTCGGCGTACAGCTCGATCTTATCGAAAGCAGCCAACTGACCCTGCACGTCCAGGGTAGTAGAGATGGACTCGTTTTTGACGGATAAGACCTCTACTTGCTTGACCCGCACCTCTTGCAGCTTCTTGGGCGCTTCAGCCTTCTGGCTGGCCAAATAGTTTTGACCCAAAACGGCAGCAATAATGACCAGTACTGCGACAACGATGGATAAGCGGCGTTTGGTTAAATCATTCATACCTCAAACCAATTTTTATTTGCCATTTAGCGGCGGGAGAAAATTTATTCAATGGTAAGTAGTTGATTCTGCAACTACTTGTTTAAGTTGTTGTACATTTTTTGCAAAACTTCTGCACATGTTTCCAGATCCTGGGCAGAGATCGTGCTTTTGGCTTCTTCCATGATCTGGTGTGTGGTGGGCACCATGCGCAAAAAAAAGCGCCGACCTTTGGCCGTTAGGTAGATGCGTTTGGTGCGTTTGTCAATCGGATCGGGTGCCCGCAATACAAATTCTTCCTGCTCTAAAACCCTCACCGAGCGCGTAATAGTTGCTTTGTCCTTGAGGCTCGAGATCGCTAAATCTTGCTGACGCACGCCATCGTGCTGCATGAGATCCCAGAGGATTCCCATGTGCGGCCCCATCAGGTGCTGCTCTTCCTGGTTCAGGCGTTGCTGCATGATGTTGGCTACCAACCGGCCAAACCGGATGGTGAGAAAAAGCAAAGGATCGATGATGAGTGCGTTGTTTGTCAAGGTAAATAAGGTTGCGTTTGCAACCATATGAACAGCTTTGGTGAAACTTGGTTCACAGCGACGATAAAAAATGTAAAAAGGAGGTTAAGCAAGCAATGCTTACTGCTGTGCCAAAAAGGATTGTACCAGGTTGACCAGTCCGGCAATGATGTATTGAATACCAATGCTCATAACTAAAAAACCCATAATGCGGGACAGGGCTTTCAAGCCGGAAACGCCCAGCACCCGAAAGAGGTAGGGGGCGGAGCGGAAAATTAAAAACACCACCAGGCCCATCGCAAAAATGGTAAACACGATCACCCCGCGCCGGATCCAGTCGTTGTTTTCGGCAAACAAACCGATTAATAAGGAGATCGATCCCGGCCCGGACAGCAAAGGCATGGCCAGGGGCGTAAACGAAATATCGTCTTTGGCGTGGGCTTCATCTTTAACGGCTTTGTTGATACTGCGGCTGCCGGCAGACTGTCCTTTCAGCAGCCCGTAGCCAGAATGAAGGATAATCAACCCACCCGCGATTCGCAAGGCATTGAGGGAAATACCGAAAAAGCTGAGAATGACGTTACCCGCCAGGAAGAAGGTCAGTAGAATGGCTACAAAATACATGCTGGAAGAGCGGGCGACACGCGTGCGTTCGGCACTTTCGTATTCACCCGTTAGCGCCAGAAAAACGGGCACCGCACCCAGCGGATTAACCACGGCAAAAAGGGAGGCTAAGACAGAAAAAAACAAACTTACCATAGGTGGCCTTTTGAATTGATAGCACAAAGGTATCATAAAAAGACCTGGCACAAAGATTTGCTGCCTGAGAAATGGATATTAGTAGTTTAACCGAAAATTTAGGCGTTGCGTTTTTTTACGTCCCTTTAGTTCAGCGAGAACTCCATTACATCGGAAGAGGAGTTGTGAAACATCAACCGCGAAATATGCGGTACCATAAAGTCGATCAAGGGGAAACGGGAAATTTCCTCCATGAGCGTAAACTCATTTTCTGATGCCATCACCGCCCACAGCCGCGAGCGGTCGAGCGACAGGCTGTAGTTTTGTACGCTTCCTTCGGCCATCATTTGGTTGATCACAAAACGCTGGCGAGGAATGAGTGCCATAAATTCTTCGTTGAATACTGTGGGGAGGTCAAACTCCACCATATAGGCATTTTTCATTTCCTATGCTTTTATTTTGGGCAAAAATATGTTTTAAATACGTTTAAGGGGGGCTGTTTGTTGCCTGGAGGGTAGACTGTTTCCGGTTGGCGGCGTCAATTTTTCGACAAAAAGTATAAAAATACTATTTTGGGCTATTATTCAGCTCCTTCAATACCCCGATGTGGAAGGTACAACATTCCCCGCTTTTTTGCTTTTGCGCAACCAGGTCGATCGGCTGTTCACCATCCGCCATGAGCAGGCGCAGGTTCGGGTGCAATTCTGGGCAGGGGGGCGTCTGGCCACAACCAGTAGCCAGGGCAGTTGTTGGGGGTTTATCCAGCATGGAGAAGCGCAACTGGATACACCCCAGGGCACTTTTCTGCTGCGGGCAGGCATGTATTTTGCCTCGCCCGACCCCTTGGAAATGAGTGGTACCGGCGAAGGTTTGCTGGTCACGCAAACAGAACACCAGGCGTTTTTTATGATGGGTGGCCCCGTGGAAGCCCGCGGTCGACTCCGCTACATGGATGGGTGCACCGATTCGCTGCTCATTGCACCGCCCTTACTGGGTGATCCCTGCCTGAATTTGTTGCATATTCCCCGGCATACTTTCCAGCACCAACACACCCACCCTTCGTTGCGGGCGGGGATGATCGTAGCGGGTAGCGGACAGTGTATTACGCCAGCGCAGTCTTATCCATTGGTGGCGGGGCAGGCCTTTGTTATACTGCCCCACGCACCACACAGTTTTGCTACCGAGACCGAAGAATTACTGGTTATTGCCTACCATCCGGATTCCGATTTTGGGCCCACGGACGAACACCATCCCATGATCAACCGCACCTATTTAAAATAAGACCTTATGAAGTGTCCCAAGTGTGGAAATAACCAGCGCTACCGCGATGGGATGACCTGTAGCAAATGCCGCTACAAGTTTGCGCTCGATCCAAAGAAAGAGGGTTTCACCGACAACCAATTTGTGCGTGCCTTACGGCAAGCCAGCCAGCAGGATCAGCAATATTTTACCTTCCACCAATTTTTTGCAGCGTTGTACCAACAGGCTAAGCTAACCCAATGGTGGATCGCTAACTTAGCGGGGGCCGTATTGGTAGGTGGGTTGAGTTATGCCATATTTGAAAACATAGCACTTTCCTTGTTCCTGGCGCTGGCTAGTGTGGGCATTGCCATTTTTAAGCGGGGCGGAAATTTGAGCACCGCACCCGACCCCGTAAAAATTCAGGTTCTTTTTGATCGTTGGTTGCGCCACCGCGGCGAACCGCTGGAAAAATACCTGCGCACCCCCCGGCTGCTGGCAGCACCAACCGCCACTTCCGAACCCGATATTTATGACTACGGGGTAGAGGGAATCCTGTTACTGGACCAGGATATTTATGTAGACCTACTGGTACTGAACGATCTGCATTCGGAATTTCGGTTGTTGATCCTTTCCCAGGGGGGGTATCCGGCTTATTTGTTCGATAAGGCCAACGAACTGCTGGCCAGCCGGTCTGATCTACCAGTTTATCTCCTGCACGATGGGGCTACCGTAGCCAAAAACATAACCCACAAATTTACGCTGGCCGGAAACCCGGTCTTTGACCTGGGCCTGCAGGGTAAAGATTTTTCGACCGTCAGGCACCTCCAGCCATTCCAACAGGTCACCAACTTTCCGCTCGATCTATGCCTGACCTCCCAGCTGCGTCGGCTATTGGCAATAGCCACAAGAAAAGTTCAGGAGGTAGCTGCCGACGGTGGCACTTACGTGGATAGTTCGGGAGATAACATGGTGGGTGGCATCCTTGTCCTATCCCTCTTTGGCGAGGCCATGGGGGATGGAGACGGAGATAGTGGTGGCGATGATTTCGGATAAATGGAAACGCATTTATGGCAATAATTTTTGGTACCAATTCCCCCCATCCCCAGGCTGCTGATCGGCAGTTGGCGGTGTTGATCAACCGGGGTAATGAAGTTCAGCAAAAGGCGCAGGTCGGTTCCTGGCAAATGGGTGCTGCCCAAACGACGGGCGACCGCCGGCAGGCTACGGGTAGTGGCCTGGCAGAAATGGACGGAGTCCTGCTGGTGGTGGCTGGCGCTCCGCTGACGGAAACCTTGCAGTCTCTTTCCCCCCGCGAGCTATTGGTGGGGTTTCTTCGGGAAGGTATCGCCTTTACGGAAAACCTCCACGGCAGTTTTGTGCTGGCCATTGTCAGCGAGCAACGACTCTACCTGGTGCGCGACGCCAGTGGGCTGCGTACCATCTATTACGCGCTCCAGAACGGGGTGTTCAGTTTTGCGGTAGAAACCAAAGGCATTTGTGCTGTTCCCGGATTCCGTCCGGAACTCAATCCCGCGGGGGTATTTCAGTACCTGACGTACAGTTTTGTACCACTCGCCGGAACCATGCTGCGCGACGTACACGAGCTACCAGCAGGTCATCAGCTGTTGTTCGAGCCAGCTACCGGGCAAATGAGTCCGCACAACTATTTCCCCCTGGCGGCCATCCCCAAGCACCCGGATACCAGCGAGGCCTACTGGACCGGGCGCCTACGCCAGGAAATTGATGAAGACATTGCGCAAAAAATAGCAGGACACGAAGAAGTAGGGGTCTTTCTGTCGGGCGGACTGGACTCCAGTATTATTGCCGCGCGGGTAGCCCAACTACACCACCGCCCGATCCACACTTTTTCCATTAATTTCGGAACGAAATACCCCCACGAAAATGCCTTTGCCCAACTGGTAGCGCAACGGTACCGGACCATTCACCACGAGGTGACGGTGAACCCGCGGGATTTCAATCGCCGCCTGCCGGAAATTATCCGTGCCCTGGACGAACCGTCGGGCGATCCCATCACCGCGCCCAATTTTGAGCTGGCCCGTTTTGCCCGCGGGAAAGTATCCTGTATTTTCAATGGAGAAGGTGGAGACCCTTGCTTTGGTGGCCCAAAGAATATGTCGATGCTGCTGTCTGAGTGGTACGGCCTCGAACAGCCTACGGGTTATCGGGAAAAAGCCTACCTCGCGACCTACCGCCGTGGCTACCAGCACCTGGACCGGCTATTGGCCCCCGAACTGTTGCAGCAATTGGATGAAGGCGCACACCTGGAGTCTTTATTGACGCCGTTTTTTGCGGCCCCCGACAGGTCGTTTTTAGACAAACTAATGGCCATCAACATCAAACTCAAAGGGGCCCACCTGATTTTGCCGAAAGTAGAGCGGATGCTGGGCGCGCAGGATTTTGTACCATACGCACCACTATTTAGCCGCAAGATCATCACCAGCAGCATGGCAATGCCCACCACGCTGAAACTTCACCAGGGAGTGGAGAAATATATCCTCAAGCGCGCCTACGCCTGTGATGTCCCCGAACCAATTATCCAGCGTCCGAAAAGTGGGATGCGCGTCCCGGTGCGTTACTGGTTCCAGGGCGAACTGCGCCGGACGGCAAAAAGGGTACTGCAACCGAAAAACGTAGCGGCTGCCGGACTGTTTCAGCCCGCCACCATCAAAGAATTGCTCCGCTACGACAAAGATGTTGGCCTTGATCGCCACGGTTTGTTGCTCTGGATGATCCTTACCCTGGAGCTTTGGCGCCGGGATTTTTTGGAATAGCAGGAAAGGCCACTTTTACTCCCTTCCACGTCAAAAAACTAGTCCTTGAGCAACGTCTCCGAAATATCCGTACGCGAAGCCTTGATCGCGGGGAGGATGGCGGCCAGCAAGCCAATACCCAGGGCGCCTAAAAACAGGTAGCCTTCTTCCGGCAAGAAGTGCCAGCCCGTGAAGGTGTAGCGGTAGGCTTCGTGGAGGGTACCCGCCAGCATTTGCATGCCAACGTGGCTGAGCAGCATGCCCAGTCCAAAGCCGATGACGGCCAGCAGCAGGCCCTCGCCAATGATGAGCAGGAAGAGCGTCCGCGGCCGGGCTCCCATGACCCGCAGCAGCGCCAGTTCGTACTGTCGTTCCTGCAGCGAAGCGTAAAGGGAAACAAAGATGCTCAATCCGGACACGAAAATAATCAGGATCGCCAGCAGCCGCAGGGCCTTTTCGGCGGGATCCAGGAGGGTGTAGAGGCGGGTAATTTCGATGGCCGGGGTGGCGGCCTGCAGGTTGGTATTCTCGTTGATGCTGCGCTGCATGTTCAGGGCCTGAAAATTGCGGCCTTTAAACTGGATCAGGAGCGAGGTGATCTGTTGGTCGCCCGGGGCATCCAGGAGAGAAACGGCGGGCCGGGGTTCGTGTTCGTGTTCGGATGCTGTTTCTCCTTCGTGGTGCTCGTGTTCGGGTGCTGCGGTCGTTTCCGCTGCCGGGGCATGCACCTGCCAGTAAGTCTGGTTGGAGGTGAGGAGGAGTTGATCCAGGACGGTGCCGTTGGGTTGCAGGATACCTGCGATGTGGAAAGCGGTGTGTTCGTGTTTGAGGTTGTCATCTTCCAATAACCCGTGGGAACTGCTGAAGGTGTCGCCCAGCTTTAGCCCCAGCTCCTGCGCCACCTGGCCACCAGCAACCACGTCAAAATCTTGTTGCCAAACCTGGCCACTGGCCAGTTGGGTACCGTAAAGATCCAGGATCGCGGGGGTGGTACCCACGATGCGGTACTTGCGGTAGCTGTCGCCCAACGAAAGGGGCACGGCGCGCTGAATGAGCGGGTGTTTGGGATTTAGAAACGGCCGAACTTCCTGCAGGCTGACATTACCGGTCGGGTTGTCGATGTGATACATGCTGCTGAGGATCAATTGCAGCGGACTGCCCTTGGCCCCAACAACCAGATCGATACCGGCGAGGTTGCTTTCGAAATTTTTATTCAGCTGGTCTTTAACCAGGAACAGGATGGATATCAGCCCCACACCCAGCGCAAACAACAAGACGCTGAGCATCATCGCCAGGGGGCGAAACGTGAGGTTTTTCCAACTGAGTTGCAACAGGTTCATAGCTGGATGTATTGGTCAAAGTTAGCTTTCAGGCGCTGGTCGTGGGTGACGACCAGCAAGGTGGCGTTGGCCGCTGCGGCCTGGCTTTGGAGCAATTCGACGACTTGTTCGGTATTGTGGTCATCGAGGGCAGAAGTGGGCTCATCCGCTAAAATAACGGTGGGCTCATTGATGAGCGCCCGCGCAATGGCTACCCGCTGCTGTTCGCCCACGCTAAGTGCCTGGGGCAGGGCGTGCAACTTATGGCCCACGTTGAGGCGTTCGAGCAGGACACGAATGGCGGACGCATCCGGCAGGAGTCCGGCCAGTTGTCGGGCCAGGGCCAGGTTTTGGGCGACCGTGAGGGAGCGGACAAAGTGAGCTTGCTGAAAAACGATGCCAATCTGCTGCCCGCGGAAGCGATCCAGTTCCCGGGTAGACAACCGGTTGATGATGGTATCATTGATTTGTACGGTGCCCGCCGCCGGGGTGCGCAGGCCAGCGAGCAGGTGAAGAAGGGTGGTCTTACCGCTGCCCGATTGCCCCAGGAGGAGCCACTGGGCTCCCGTGGCACACTGGATGTCGGGGAAGTTCATTTTCACCGCGTCCCGGGAGGGAAAGGAAAAGCTTAACCCGTGGGTGGCTAGCATATGGCGTAGGTTGTTTGAATGGCGTTGCCGGAGGCAAAAAAAAGCCGGCCTGCTTCGTGAAGTCAGGCCGGCTTGGTTTTTAGCGTGCGTAGGAAACGGCTCGCTTTTCGCGAATAACCGTCACCTTGATCTGGCCAGGGTATTGCATTTCATCCTGGATCTTTTGGGAGATCAGGAAGGACAGATCGTCGGCGTGTTGGTCGGTCACTTTTTCGGCTTCGACAATCACCCGGAGCTCGCGGCCCGCCTGCATGGCGAAGGCTTTGTGTACCCCTTCGTGGGCCATAGCGAGGTCTTCGAGTTCGGTGATCCGCTTGAGGTAGCTTTCCATGATCTCGCGCCGGGCGCCGGGGCGGGCGCCGGAGATCGCATCACAGGCCTGGATGATCGGCGAGAGGATATTGCTCATCTCGATCTCATCGTGGTGGGCACCTACGGCATTGATGACGGCTGGATGTTCTTTGTATTTTTCACAAATTTCCATGCCCAGCAATGCGTGCGACAGTTCGCTTTGTTCTTCGGCAACCTTGCCAATATCGTGTAACAGTCCGGCGCGCTTGGCCATTTTCACCTGCTTGGCGTTCAGGCCGAGCTCGGCGGCCATGGTCGCACAGAGGTTGGCCGTTTCGATCGAGTGCTTCAACAGGTTCTGTCCGTAAGAAGAACGGAAGCGCATGCGGCCCACCATCTTGACGAGGTAAGGATCGAGGCCGTGGATGTCGAGGTCGATGACCGTGCGTTCGCCAATTTCGCGAATTTGTTCGTCGATCTGCTTGCGCACCTTCGCGACCACTTCCTCAATACGAGCGGGGTGGATACGGCCGTCGGCAACGAGTCGCTTGAGCGACAAGCGGCAAACTTCCCGGCGGATGGGGTCGAAGCTGGAAATAACGATGGCTTCGGGCGTATCATCGACAATAATTTCGGCACCGGTAGCTGCTTCCAGGGCGCGGATATTGCGGCCTTCGCGGCCAATGATCTGGCCCTTGAGGTCGTCGCTGTCCAGGTTGAACACCGAAACCGTATTCTCGATGGTGTATTCCGCACACATCCGCTGGATGGTTTGGATCACGATCTTCTTGGCGTCTTTAGCGGCCGTCGCTTTGGCTTCTTCGAGCGACGTTTTGATGATGGCCATGGCGTCGTTCTCGGCTTTGGCTTTCACCGCTTCGAGCAGTTGCTCTTTGGCGTCGGCTTGCGAAAGGTTGGCTACCTTTTCCAGTTCCTGGATGTGGCGGGCGCTGGCATTTTCCAGTTCTTCCTTCTTCTTGCCAACGATTTTGAGTTGCTTTTCCAGGTTTTCCCGGACGGATTCGACTTCACTGGCGCGTGCTTCGATGTCACTGCGCTGTTGTTCCAGTTGCTTTTCGCGGTCGGTAAAAGTTTCTTTCTTCTGATCGAATTCTTTTACCAGCGACTTCATCTCCATTTCGCGCTCCTTGAGCTCGATCAGCTCTTCGGCTTTGAATTTTTCAAATTCGGCGCGGTAACGGTTGAACTTCTCCTTGGCTTCCTGAACTTTGCGTTGCTTGATTTTTTCGTTCCTCAGTTCTGCGGTCGCTTCAATTTTCTCCGCCTTGGTTTCTGCTTCGTCAACGAGTCGTTTGGCCGTCAGGCGAGCTTCTTTGATTTCCTGGTCGGAGCGGGCGTTGATCTCTTCAAGTTTGGCACTGATAACGCCTTTGTTACGCATTATCATGGCGACAAACCCAACGATTAAACCCACCACCAAACCAATTCCTAGTCCTATTCCTATATCCATGATGGTTCGGATTAAAAAACGGTTAACTGCCCCAGCAAACTGAAGCAGGCCGGATGCCGAACGAGCAAAAAGAGAAGGTGCGGAGCGGGTATGCTAGCGTATTTGGTCGAGTAATTCGTCGATACGATCCAACTGGGCATCCAATCCGGGTTCATTGGCCGATGGATTGTCTTTGCGCAGTTTGTACAGATCGAAAGCCAGGGTAAGGAGCGTCATCGACAAGCCATCTTGCTTGTCGCGGCCTTGGTAGGCCAACTGGAAAGTGTTGATCTTGTCATTCACTTCCTTGACGATTTTTCGGACAGCGGTCTCATCAGCGGCTTGTATCTGTAGTGGATACGGCCGGCCGGCAATGATGACCGTTATTTTTATCATTTTCTCCTCCGCCATGTCTTACTGCTGCCTCAGCCATTCGATGCATTTGTCGATTTCGCTGAGGTAGTGATCTATTTGTTGACGAATATTCTGATCTAATACTGCTCGCACACCTTGCTGCTGCTCTTCTGATTCCACTGGTGCGTGCTCCGAAATATTGTGATGCGCTGCTGCCTGTTGCTGTTCCCAGGCGTGCAGTTTTTTTTCTAAAGTGTCATTTTTTGCCCGTAGTTTGGCATTTTCAGCCGTCAAAGCCTGGGTATTTTGTTGCAGTTGCTGCAATTTTTCCACAATGGCTTGTAACCGGTTCGATATCTCCATCTTCAGACAATTAATTCTATTTAACGCCTAATCTGGGCGCCAAGTTGCGTTTCGCAGGTCTGAATTATTTGCTGCATGACCTTATCCACTTCTTTCACTTGCAAGGTGCGGGACGCATCCTCGAAAATGAAGCTTGCGGCGTAAGATTTTTTGCCTGCGCCCAACTGTTCGGCATTGACGTAAACGTCGAAAAGGTTGGTTTCGCGCAACAATTTTTTGCCCGCCTTTGCGGCAATCGCCACAATATCACTATAATTCACGGAATTATCAACAACCAGTGCCAAATCTCTGCGCATACTCGGGAACTTGTTCAGTTCCTGGAATTGCACCCGTTTTTTGGGCAGGGCTGCGAGGATGTTGTCCCAGTTGAAATCGGCGTAGAAGACGTCTCCTTTGATGTCCATTTCTTTAACCAGGGCGTGCTGTAGCTGGCCGAAGAGGACCAGCTCCCGGGGGCCGCGGTGGTAGCGGGTGCCAAAGGCCAGCACGTCGGCTTGTGCCAGCTCTTCCTGTTGGTAGCCCGAGATGCCCAGGCGCTCCAGCACCGTATGCACGTAAGCCTTGAGGCTGTAGTAGTTCACCAGTTGTTGGTCGTTGGTCAGCCAGCTCTCGGGGCGGCGGCGGCCGGTGAGGAACAGCGCCAGGCGGTTGGTTTCGGAAAAGGTGCCCTCCGTCTGGCGGTAGGAACGGCCGAACTCGAACAACCGCAGGTCGCTTTCCTGGCGGTTTTGGTTGCGCAGGATCGCTTCCAGCCCCCCGAAAACGAGGTGGGGCCGCATGATATCGAGGTGGACGTTGGAGGTATTGTTCACGTAGACCAACTCGGTAGGAGCGACCAGTTCCGTTTTGTTTTGGTAATAGCGGGATTCCGAAAGGCTCAGGGCCATCATTTCGTGGAAACCCTGGCTGGCGAGTAAGTCGCCGACCAGGTTTCTGATTTTCGTCGGATCCGGATCGGGCGCCAGGGCCATGCTGGTGTTGACCCGGCTGGGGATGGGCACGTTGTTGAATCCGTAGATACGCAGGATCTCTTCGATCATATCCACTTCCCGCAGCACGTCGGCTTTGTTGGTGGGCACCTCTACGGTGAAGGTCTGGGCATCCTGGCTGACGATGGTCATGCCCATTGCTTCCAGGATGTTGTGCACTTTGGCCGCCGGAATTTCTACCCCGATCAGCTCGTTGATCCGTTGGTAGCGTACGGCAATACGGACGGGCTGCTTGGGTTGTGGGTAAATATCGACAATCTCGGAAGCGATCTCCCCGCCTGCCAGCTCCTGGATGAGGCGCGCCGCCCGCTTGAGCGCGTACACGGTCACGTTGGGATCGCTGCCTTTTTCGAAGACTTTGGCGGCGTCGGTGCGCAGGTTGTGGCGCATGCTGGTGCGGCGGATCCACTCGGGATCGAAATGGGCCGATTCCAGGAAAATATGGGTCGTACTGTCTTTTACACCAGAATGGATGCCCCCGAATACGCCACCGATACACATGCCGTTTTCCTGGCCATCACAGATCATCAGGTCTTCGGCGTGGAGGGTGCGTTCCACTTCGTCGAGGGAAGCAAATTTTGTGGCGGCGGGCAGGGTGGTCACAATGACCTTGCCACCTTTAATTTCGTCCAGGTCAAAAGCGTGCAGGGGTTGGCCCAGCTCGTGCAACACGAAGTTGGTGATGTCCACGACGTTGTTGATGGGCCGGATGCCCACCGCATTGAGCCGCTCCTTGAGCCAGTCGGGCGAAGGTTTTATCGTGACGCCCTTGATGCTGACGCCCGAGTAACGCGGACAAGCAGCCGTATTGCGCACTTCTACCGGAACCGTCAGGCTCGTGTTGTCTACCTTAAAATCAGCAACCGAGGGAGGCTGTACGCTGCCAGCGTAACCGTGGTTCACCCGCAGAGCGGCGGCCAGGTCGTAGGCCACTCCCAGGTGGTTGGTGGCATCCGAGCGGTTGGGGGTGAGGCCGATTTCGTACACGTAGTCGGTCTTCAGCCCGTAGTAATCGCGGGCGGGCTGCCCTACCTGAGCAGTAGTGGGCAGCACAATGATACCCGCGTGGCTGGTGCCGATGCCGATCTCGTCCTCGGCGCAGATCATTCCTTCGGACACCTCGCCGCGAATTTTTCCTTTTTTGATCACGAAGGGCTCACCGGTAGCGGGGTGCAGCTCGGTGCCGATGGTGGCAACGACTACCTTCTGGCCAGCGGCTACGTTGGGGGCGCCGCAGACAATCGACAACAATTCGCCCTGCCCCACATCCACTTTGGTCACCGACAGGCGGTCGGCGTCGGGGTGGCGGCCGCATTCCTTGACCTCGCCAATAACGAGGCCGCGCAGGCCGCCCGGGAGGGATTCAACTTCTTCAATACCTTCTACCTCCAGGCCGGTGCTGGTGAGAATGTCACCAATTGCCTCCGGGCTCAGGTCTTGGGTATCGATATACTGGCGTAGCCAGTTGAGGGATATTTTCATGGTGCGAAATCGTCTGTTTTACCTGGTAACTACTTGCTAAGCAACAGCAAAAGTTCCTGCTACGGCACAAAATTAGCGGCAAATATAATTATTCGCGGGGTGTTATAAAAGGGGGGGCGTTTTTAGTCGTGTTTATATTGAACGGGAAGCTATCAGAAGTAGCTATTAGTCAAAGTTTTGGAACAAACCCCAGCTGCTTTATCATTTATCCGAATCCTACTGCGGAGCTGCTGATATTGGATATGAAAGACAATGTTGGCCTGGCGGCCAGCATCAGTATCTATGCCAAAACCGGTCAATTAATGGCTCAGCGAGAGGTGCCTGCCGTAGCAGACAAGATCGAATTCCAGGTGGGGCACTATCCGTCCGGCACCTAACATTGCCCATGTAGAGGTGGCAGGCAAGCAGGTGGAATCGCGCTGTTTTGTGGTCATGGGGAATTGAGCCGGTAGTGAAAATTTTGTGAAACGTACAACCGTAGCGATGCGCGGATAGTATCGCTACGGTGTACACACTATCGGGAATTTGCAGTATATTGTAGTAAATAAGTGTTAACGATTGTTTTTTAAATAACCAACAATGAACTACTTAGATAGAATAACGATTGATCCGAATATTATGCACGGCAAGCCGGCAATACGAAATATGCGGTTCACTGTGAGTCAGATGCTTGAGCTGATTGCTGGCGGGATGACGTTCCAAGAGATATTAGATGATTACCCATATATTGAAAGGGAAGATATCCAGGCGTGTCTTAACTATGTCCAGTTTAGCCGAGGTGGAATTACCGTGAGCTAATTGGAATGTTGGCCTCGCATCCAGCATCAACATTTACGCCAAAACCGGTCAATTAATGGCCCACCGGGAGGTACCCGACGTGCAAGGAACGATCGAATTCCAGGTGGGGCACTATCCGTCCGGCACCTACATTGCCCATGTAGAGGTGGCAGGCAAGCAGGCGGAATCGCGCTGTTTTGTGGTCATGGGGAATTGAGCCGGTAGCGGTGCCCGCCACCCTAATCCACAATCATCGCCTGCTTATCCAGCACCTGCTGCTTCATGTTTTTGGGCAATTCGCGGTATTCGTACTGCTGGTTGCGCAATTGCGGGGTGAACCCGGCCTCGCGAATGGCTTCCTGGATACCGTCGGCGGTGAAGCGGAAGCGGGCCCCGGCGGCCGAGACCACATTTTCCTCGATCATAATAGAACCAAAGTCATTGGCACCAGCGTGCAGGCACACCTCGGCCACCTGCTTGCCAACGGTGAGCCAGCTGGCCTGGATGTTGGTGATGTTGGGCAGCATGATGCGGCTCAGGGCGATCATGCGGATATATTCGTCGCCGGTAACGGAATTGCGGGCGCGTTTGATTTTTTTCAGGATCGTGTCCTCGTCCTGGAAAGGCCAGGGGATAAAGGCCAGGAAACCTTTGGCATCGGCAGGCTTTTCGGCCTGTACCGCGCGAATGCGCACGAGGTGATCCATGCGTTCTTCGTTGGTCTCGATGTGGCCAAACATCATGGTGGCGCTGGTGGTAATGTGTAGTTGGTGCGCCGCGCGCATTACGTCGAGCCATTCCTCGCCGCCACATTTTCCTTTCGAGATGAGGCGCCGCACGCGGTCACTCAAAATTTCGGCGCCGGCACCGGGCAGGCTGTCGAGGCCCGCTTCGTGCAAGGCTTTGAGTACCTCGTAGTGGGTCGATCCTTCCAGCTTGGTGATGTGGGCAATTTCTGGTGGTCCCAGGGCGTGCAACTTCAAATTGGGGTAGAGGGCCTTCAGCTCGCGAAAGAGCTTAACGTAATAATCGAGCCCCAGATCCGGGTGGTGGCCACCTTGCAGGAGGAGTTGTTCACCGCCAAACTCAAAGGTTTCTTCTATCTTTTGCTTGTATTCCTCAATGGTCGTGATGTAGGATTCCTCGTGCCCGGGCCGACGGTAGAAATTGCAAAACTTACAGTTGGCAATACACACATTGGTGGTATTGGAGTTGCGGTCGATGATCCAGGTCACCGTATCCGTAGGTACATGGTGGCGGCGCAGGCGGTTGGCCACGTACATGAGTTCGGCCGTGGAGGCGTTTTCGAGCAGGAAAACACCTTCAGCGGTACTCAAAAACTCCAGTTGTAAGGCGCGTTGCAAAAGTTCGTCGGTACGCATACTATTCAAAATTAATAGCGGTCAAAAAAAAAGCGGTGAACAAATGGGTCAATCTAAGTCTTAAACTGACGGTAATAAGAAAAAGAGGAAACTTGGCTGCTTTATTCTCACTACCAACAAAGGTAAGTAAACTAGGGTTTTACAAAGTTTCATTTTTTTTTGAAAACAGGTTATAAAAAAACAAGTAAGCCCATCCGCAAGGCAAGGTAATAACTTGAAAAACAGGGTTGAACGCAGTAGAAAAGCTATTTTTGTCTGGCAACCGCTCAAAAGACCAAATCGATGAACCGACCAGTAAGTATTGACCGTCTGCGTACCGAAGAATTTGATTGCCTCATTATTGGTGGCGGTGCCAGCGGAACGGGTTGTGCGCTCGACAGCGCCCTGCGCGGCTACAAAACGGCGTTGGTAGAAAAAGCGGATTTTGCGGCCGCAACCTCCTCGAAGTCAACCAAGCTGATCCACGGTGGTGTGCGCTACCTGGAACAAGCCTTTAAGAACCTGGATTTTGCCCAGCTGGCCCAGGTTAGGCACGGCCTGGAAGAACGCCATACGGTGTTGCGCAATGCACCCCACCTGGCCCATCCGCAGGCCTTGGTGACTCCGGTGTTCAGTTGGATCGAAGGCCTTTATTTCACCCTGGGCCTTACCGTTTACGGCCTTTTTGCCTCAGCCCAGGATACGCTGCCCGGGAGCAAATGGCTGAGCAAAGCCGAAACCTTGAGCCGGATTCCCGGATTGTCCAAAAAAATCCACAGTGCCGTCCTCTATTACGATGGCCAACTCGATGATGCGCGCTATTGCCTGGCCCTGGCCCAAACCGCCGCCGAGGCAGGCGCTGCGGTGGCTAACCGCGTAGCGGTGGTAGCCTTCGAATACGATGCCCAGGGCAAGCTGGCCGCTGCGCGGGTCAAGGATCTGCTGACCGACGAAATTTTTCGCATTCGCGCCAGGGTGTTTATCAACTGCACCGGGCCCCACGCCGACGCGATCCGGCAAATGGCGAACCCCGACCTGGCCCTCCGCCTGCGGCCCAGCAAGGGCGTACACGCCATCTTACCCTTTGCCACGTTGGGTGGAACGGACGCCCTGCTCATCCCCAAAACCAAGGACGGCCGGGTGGTTTTCGCCATTCCCTTTTTCGGGAAACTGATGGTAGGCACCACCGACACCGAGTACCACGAACTGGACAAGGAACCGCAATTGGAAGGCGAGGAAGTCGACTTCCTGCTCGAAACCCTCAACCGCTACCTCGAAACCCCCGCTACCCCAAACCAGGTGCAGGCAGGCTTTGGTGGCTTGCGGCCCCTCTTGGCAGCCGACCCGCGCAAGAGCACCAAAGGACTGGTACGCGACCACGAAGTGGAACACGATCCGGCCTCCAACCTGGTCAGCCTGTTGGGCGGCAAATGGACCACCTACCGCCTGATGGCCAAAGATACCATCGACTACCTGGCCGACCACCTGCTGCCCAATACCACCCCCTGCCCTACTGCGGAACACTACCTCGTGGGCGGAGCAAATTATGACCAGGAAGCCTGGCGGCAAATCCAGGCCAGGACCAACCTGCCCCAGGCGACCTGCCGCCACCTCGGCCAGCACTACGGCAATCGCGTCGATCGCTTACTGGCGGTGCTGGACGAAGACCCAGCCTGGCAATCGCCTCTGGTGGTGGGCTATCCATTCCTGGTAGGAGAGGTCGTTTACGCCGCCCGGCACGAAATGGCTCTTACGGTGCGCGATTTTCTGGCCCGGCGCATCCGGCTGGAAATTCTCGACTGGGACGCCGCACAACAAGCAACCACCCCAGTAGCTGCGGCCCTGGGCCACGAGCTGGGTTGGGATGCGCCTGCCCAGGAACTGGCGGCCGCCAGCTACAGCCAGCTGTTGTTTGATTTCCGGAAACGATCACAGCAGGCGGAAGTATAGTTTTTCCGATCATTTGCTTAAATTAGAGGCTTAGGAATCAATTGTATAAAATTTAGCTGTATGAACGATCAACGCCCCTGGTTGAAACACTACCCCAAAGGAATTCCCGTAAATATTGATCCGGATGCTTTTCCGAGCGTGGTTGCGGTCATGGAGGATATGTTTGCCAAATATCCCGACGAGCGGGCTTTCGCCTGCATGGGCAAGGAATTGACGTTCCGGCAAGTGGATCAATATGCGCAGCAGTTTGGTGCCTATCTGCATTCGCGGGGTTTGCAGCCGGGTGACAAGATAGCCCTGATGATGCCCAATTTGTTGCAGTATCCCATTGCCTTGTACGGGGCCTTCCGGGCGGGGCTGGTGGTGGTTAATACCAATCCACTCTATACGCCGCGGGAGATGAAACACCAGTTCAACGACGCCGGTGTAAAGGCCGTCGTGATCGCCGAAAATTTTGCCGCCAACCTGGAAACGATCCTCAAGGAGACGGGCATTACCACCGTCATCACGACCAGTATTGGCGAAATGCTGGGTTTCGCCAAAAAAGTAGTGGTTAATTTTGTGGTTCGGAACCTCAAGGGAATGGTACCCAAATACAGTATCGACAATACCGTCACCTTTAAGGAAGCGCTTCGCCAGGGAAAAAAATTCAAGTTGCCCACTTTTGAGTCGCACCCCGAAGATGTCGTTGCCTTGCAGTATACCGGAGGCACCACGGGGGTGTCCAAAGGAGCGATGCTCACCAACCGCAACCTGGTGGCCAATATGATGCAGATTCGTTCCTGGATGATGCCGTTTCTGGAAGAGCGCAAAGAAATCGTCCTCTGTCCGCTTCCCCTCTACCATATTTTTGCCTTTACGGTCAACTGTATGGCGATGGCGAGTGTCGGAGCCCTCAACGTGCTGATCACCAATCCGCGCGATCTGGGGTCGGTAATCAAGACCATGCAAGACTACCGCATCACCCTGATGCCGGGGGTGAATACGCTCTTTAATGCCTTGCTCAACCACAAGGATTTTAGCAGCCTGGACTTTTCTGCCCTTAAAATTACCGTAGGTGGCGCCATGGCGGTCCAGCGATCCGTGGCCGAAAAATGGCAGCAGGTAACGGGCTGTATCCTGGCCGAAGGCTACGGCCTGACGGAATCGAGCCCGGTTGTATCCACCAACCCGCTCGATGGCACCGCACGTATCGGCACCATTGGGCTGCCGCTGCCATCCACCGACGTCCGGATTTGGGACGAGGAAACCGGCCTGTGCCCCTTGGGTGAACCCGGTGAAATCCAGGTGAAAGGCCCGCAGGTCATGAAAGGATACTACAACCGGGCCGAAGAAACCGCCAGCATGATTCGTGATGGCTGGCTGTGTACCGGCGACATCGGAGTCATGGATAAGGACGGCTTTTTCAAGATCGTCGATCGCATGAAAGATATGATCCTGGTTTCGGGCTTCAACGTTTACCCCAACGAAATAGAAGAAGTAGTGTCGGCTCACCCCAAAGTGATGGAGGTCGCCGCCATCGGTATTCCCGACAATAAATCGGGGGAAGTGGTGAAGATCTTTGTCGTCAAAAAAGATTCCTCCCTGACGGAAAAAGAACTGATCGCCTACTGCCGCGACAACCTGACGGGTTACAAAGTACCGAAAGAAGTCACTTTTCGCGACGAACTACCCAAAACCAACGTGGGCAAAATCCTGCGGCGGGCACTGCGGGAGACGTAGCAAATCCTCACCCTACAGCTCACAAAAATCGCTCATATTCGTTAGGTTTTTGCAGGGGTTGCGCCAGGCGCTACCGTTGGTAAACAAGTTCTCCGCTTCCTTCGGCCCCCAGGTACCTGCGGGGTAGCCAAAGAGTTTGGTTTCGTTGGCTTCCCAGGCATCCAGAATGGGATCCACAAATTTCCAGGCGGCCTCTACGCTTTCCCCCAGCGAGTAGAGGGTGCCATCACCACGCATACAGTCCAGGATGAGGCGCTCATAGGCTTCGGGCACCTCGGCGTCCGTTAGGTCGGCATAGTGGAAATCCATGTCGACGTCCTTGACTTTAAAACCCTGGCCGGGCACTTTCATGCCAAACCGCAGGGCGAGTCCTTCGTGGGGCTGGATGCGGATAATCAGCTGGTTGTAGGGGTTGTTGAAGGTCTCCTCGCTGCGGAACAAGCGCTGTGGCGAGGGCTTGAAGGTGATGACCACTTCCGTTACCTTGGTGGGCATCCGCTTGCCGGTGCGCAGGTAGAAAGGCACGTCGGACCAGCGCCAGTTGTCGATAAAGAATTTCATCGCCACGTAGGTTTCCGTACGCGAATCGGTTGGCACTCCTTTTTCTTCGCGGTAACCCTGCGCACGCTCTTCTTTTATATTGGAACTGGTATACTGGCCCCGGATAACGTACTTGTCCATCTCTTCGGGCAGGATGGGCCGCAGCGATTGAAAAAGCTTCAGTTTCTCATTCCGAATCGCCTTGGAATCGGATGAGACGGGTGGCTCCATAGCAATGTGCGCCACGATCTGCAACAAGTGATTCTGGATCATATCCCTGAGGGCGCCAGATTCGTTGTAGTAACCACCCCGGTTTTGTACCCCAATGTTTTCGGCGGAGGTAATTTGAACGTGGTGAATGTAGTTGCGATTCCAGAGGGGTTCATAAATGCCGTTGGCAAAGCGCGTGACCAGCAGGTTTTGCACCGTTTCTTTACCCAGGTAGTGATCGATGCGGTAGATCTGGTCTTCGAGAAAAAACCGCAACAGGTGCATATTGAGCTGCCGGGCCGACTCTCCGTCGTAACCAAAGGGTTTTTCAATGACCAACCGCCGAAAACGGCCTTTCGACTCGTTGAGCCCCTGCGCGCTCAAATAAGCCGGAACAGTTTCGTAGAGTTTGGGTGGCGTAGAGAGGTAAAAAATATAGTTGCCGGGGGTTCCGTGCCGGTCGTCCAGTTCCTGCAGGCGGGTTTTTACCTTGGCGTAATCGGCTTCAACGGCAGTATCAATGGGCTGGTAGTATAAAAGTTTGGCAAAATTGCGCAAGGCGTCGGGGTCGGCATCCTGGGGTAGGAATTGGCTATTGGTCACCACCTGGGTACGAAAATCATCATCTGATAAATCGGTGCGACTAACACCGAGGAGCGCAAATTTTTCGGGTAAATAGCCGCCCTGGTAAAGCTTGAAAAAAGCGGGAATCAATTTGCGGGTAGCGAGGTCGCCAGAGGCGCCGAAGATAACGAAGATGTGCGAATCCATGATTTTTAGAATGGCGGTGATGTATTTACAAAGAAAGTAAACTACTTTTAGGTTGGTAAGGTTTTCCCGTTATTAGTTCATTAAATAGTTTTTGAATTTAAAAAAGTGATATCCATGCAATACGATTTCGGAATGATTGGCCTGGGGGTAATGGGCCGTAATTTTTTGCTCAATGTGGCCGACCACGGTTTTGCTGCTGCGGGTTTAGACCTCGATGCGGACAAAGCAGCCTCGCTTAATCAATCTGCTGAACACCGAAAAGTATTGGGTACAACCGACCAGGCCGAGTTCCTGGCGGCGCTCCGGCAACCCCGCACGATCATGCTGCTGGTGCCTGCGGGCAAGGTTGTGGATAGCGTTATCGATGGCTTGCTTCCCCATCTTTCGCCGGGCGACCTCCTCATTGACGGAGGAAACTCTTTTTACGAGGATACCGCGCGTCGGGCGGCTTATCTGCAGACGAAAAATATCCAGTTCCTGGGGGTAGGTGTATCTGGTGGCGAAGAAGGCGCCCGCCGTGGGCCAAGTATTATGCCCGGAGGCGACCACGCTGCCTGGGAGCGCATCCAGCCGATTCTGGAAGCGGTAGCCGCCAAAGTCGATGACGATCCTTGTGTAGCCTACATGGGCAAGGGCCCCGCCGGACACTACGTTAAAATGGTGCACAACGGCATCGAATACGGCCTCATGCAACTCATTGCCGAAGCTTATGACCTACTGAAACAGGTAGGAGGCTTAAGCAACCAAGCTATTCACCAGGTATTTTCTGAATGGAACAAAGGGCCGCTCCAGTCTTTTCTCATTGAAATAACGGCCGAAATTTTTGCCCAACCCGACGATCAAAAATCCGGCGACCTCATCGATGTCATCCTGGATAAAGCCAAGCAAAAAGGTACCGGCAAATGGACGTCCCAATCGGCTATGGACCTGGGCGTGCCCGTACCCACGATCGATGCCGCCGTGACCATGCGGGGCCTATCGGCACTGTGGTCATTCCGTCAGGAAGCGGCGAAGGACTACGGTGACAACGCCGTAGAAAAAACGGTGACGACGGCCGCATTCGTCGCGCAGGTGGAACAAGCCCTGCTTTTTGCCTTTATCCTGACTTACGCCCAGGGACTGCACCTGCTCGCCGTGGCCGGCAAGGAAATGGACCTGGACTTGCGCCTGGCCGATACGGCCAAAATCTGGCGGGGCGGATGCATTATTCGGGCCGAACTATTAGAGGATATTCGCCAGGCCTACGTGGCGGCACCCGATCTGGAAAATCTGCTCGGGTCGGCCGTCTTTCGCGGCCGGCTAAAGACGTTGCTGCCCTCGGTAAAAGCCGTGGTGGTAAAAGGCGTGGAGAACGGCATCCCGCTGTTGGCCCTGGCCAGTACCTTGCACTACTTCGAAGCTTTGCGGACGGCCACCCTACCCCTCAATTTGGTACAGGCACAACGCGATTTCTTCGGCGCACATACCTATGAACGCCTGGACGCAACGGGTGTTTTCCACACTTCCTGGGGGCAGGAATAGAACGACCAGGTATACCTATCTGACAATTGGTGATTAATTCAGCTTGGCTTTAGCCAGGCTGAATTAATCACCTACTGCTTTAGTACGCGACCCGTTTGCAGCCAGCCAGCTCCCTGTACACGAAGTACATAGACGCCCGCAGGCAAGGCGGAAAAATCCAGCGTAGCAGGCGATGCTTCCGTTTGTCTTTGTTGGATTAATTTTCCGGTTAAATCGAAAAAAGAAATGCTGGCCTTCGTCTCTAGGCTTGGTAAATCAATCTGGAGCAGTCCAGTCGTTGGGTTCGGATAGGCTTTCACGCCTGTTATAGCCTGGCGCGGTGTTTTTACGGCGCTGATCGCATCTAAGTCGATGCGGCCAAGGAAACCACCTCGGTAAACCAGATAAAGATAACGGCCATCGGGGGTGATGGTGGCCGGTACGGCATAATTGCAAAACTGGGCAACTTCTTGCCAGCTCAATCCCCCGTCCGTCGATCGGCTAATTTTTTGGTTGGCCGTAGTAAAGTCAGAACCATAGCGCGTACCATCGGGTGCGGTCACTACTTTTCCTACCATCGTAACCCCGTTACAGGCGCCCACACTCCACGTTTGCCCACCATCAGACGAACAACGATTTCCGATGGAAGAAGAGATGACGGTATTTTCATCCACCGCCATTAAATTAGAAATGGGCTGGTTGGTCAATTCGCCATTCAACACCAAAGACCAAGATTGCCCACCATTGGTAGTCGCCATCATTTTTCCACCATCAGAGCCCGCGAACCCTGTTTGGTCATTGATAAACAAGAAGCTTCGTGGATTTATATTTAGCCCATGGTAAACCACCTGCCAGTTTTGGCCATTGTCGTCGGAGTAAATGCCATGCTGCGATCCTAAGAGATAGATACGGCCACCAGGTAGTTGTGTAATATCATAGACGTATACGGTGTCGTGGATAGCAGGAGGTAAGAGCTGCGACCAGGTTTGGCCACCATCGCGGGTAATTTGAGCCCCCGAGGAATTGTAAGGAACAATGACGGTTTCCGCATCCAAGACCAGAAGATTGCGGCTAACGGTAAAAAAGTCGGTAACAATGGGTGTCCAGGTGTCCCCACCGTCGGTGGTTTTTATCAAACCGTACCGTTCTTGCAGTACATAGCCTACTTCGCTGTTGGCAAAAGCGGCCGCTTCATAACTTACGCGTGCATCAGGAAATTGACTGGTGGTGGTGAGCAAACCATCGGTAGAATACAAAATTTCATGAGCCGAACTGGCTAACCAAAAGTTGTTTCCTTGCCGGTGAATGCTATTGATCGTAAGCCCCGTCTGCCAGATGTCAATAGCCGAAGTATTGGCCCAGGTGACGCCACCATCCGAGGAACGGAAAATATTGCTGGGAAAAACGTATGCTACCAGCTCGGTTTCCGACAAGGCGGCCAGCATTCGTACATTACCTGGCACCCCCGTATCGGTGACGAGTTCCCACTGGCTGCCACCGTTGGTTGTTTTGAAAATTTGCCGGTTGGAGTCGTATAAAAACCCAATGTTTTCACTTAGCCAATCGCCATAATTCGCGTTGTTTTCAAACTGGTAAATGGAGTCCCAGCTAGCACCAGCGTCAGTTGTTTTCAGCAGGGGCCCACTACGCTGAAAAAGGTAACCGGTAGTAGACGTAGGAAAATGAGCCGTACCATTGTAGGTGTCATCCAGGGGCATATTGGTCCAGCTGTCGCCGCCATTGGTACTTCGGTAGAGGCCAGCGCTGGAGTAGGAAAAAAGGACCACATTATTGGCCAAAAAATGAAATTCCCGCACCGCATCATTGTCGAGTTCATTTCTTGTCCAGCTTTGTCCGCCGTTGGTGCTGCGTAAGACCAACCCATGGGTACCCAGGAAAACGGTCTGGCAATTGGTGCCGGGCATACAAGCCACCGCGGTGTAGTCTTTGCCTTCAGGAGCATCCAAAAGTTCCCAATCCTGGCCATTGTTTTGGGTACGCGCCAAAACGCCACAGGTGCCCACGGCCCAGCCATTGCCACTGGGGTCAACGGACACATCTTTGAAATTGGTGGTGTAATCGAAAGGTAAAATAGGCGCTACTATGCCTTGAGCCCATAAGAAGCTAATAGAAAAGCAGCAGAAAAGAAAGAGTATAAGGTGTCGCATTTGGGAGGGTTTAAGCCGGTATTCACAGCATTATTGCTTTGCTGTAAAGCTATACCGTTCCTTTGTGCAGCACCTCCTACAATTCTGGTAGCGGTGAAAAATACTGGAATTCTGTTTTTACCCATTTACCCCCGACACCTTCGCCAGCTCCCGATCCATCACATAAAACCACAGCGGTGGCACCATCGCCAACAGGATACAGCCCGGATAACCCAGGGGCAACACGGGGGCTGCTTCGTGGTGTTCCAGCACCTGATATTTTTTATTGGCCAGATAATGGTGATCCGAGTGGCGGGTAAGCTCGTAGAGCATAATGCGCCCCAGTTGGTAGTTGGCGTTCCAGGAATGGTGCGGCATCACGCGCTCGTAGCGGCCATTGGGCAAAAGCTGGCGTTGCAGGCCGTAGTGTTCCACGTAATTAATGGATTCCAGCAGGAGCACTCCCACGAGGCCTGCCAGCAGCACGGCCAGCGCTGATTGCCAGTCGGGCGTAAGCAAAAACACCAGGCCGATGTAGATGGCCTGCTGCATGCTGAAGCGGATCATCTCGTTGTGGAAACTCAGCCAGGGTAGCCCTTGCTGGCGCAGGGTGTCGCGTTCGATGCGCCAGGCACTGCGGTAAGAACCCCACAGGGAACGGAACCAAAAGGTATAGAGTATTTCGCCGCGGCGAGCGGTAGCAGGATCGAGGGGCGTGGCCACGTTCTTGTGGTGCCCGCGGTTGTGTTCGATGAAAAAATGTTGGTAAAGACAAGGTAACAACAGCGCCTTGGACAGGAAGCGCTCGAAGGGGCGCGTGCGGTGCCCCAACTCGTGGCCCACGTTAATCCCACAACTACCCAATACAATGCCCACGGCCAGCAACTGCCCTACCCACTCGCCGGTGGTGTACACCTGCGTATTGAGCTGGTAGATGTACAGCCCCACAATGCTGTAAACGATGGGCACATTGAGGTAAAGTAACCAGTCGAAAATACGCTCGCCCAATAAATCTTGCTGCTGGTCGGCAGGCAGGTTTTTGGTCGACTGCGGGAGCAGCATTTCCAGCACGGGAACGATGCCAAAGGCGAAGCCGACCGTGGCAAAACTGGCCCAGCCCCCTTGGAGCAGGCCCCACACCGCCAGGGCGGGAATAATGTAGGCCGTGAGGTATTTGAAACTTTTCATAAGCAGGTAGGTGATTAGGTCCTACCAAGATACAAAACTCTTATTTACCGCGCAAACGGGCAGCGCCTTCCAGCGCTTTCTGGTATTCGGGCGCCAGCCGCAGGGCGTGCTCGTAGTCGGCTTTGGCCTGGGCGGTTTTGCCCAACAGCTCGGCGGCGTAGCCGCGGTAGTAGTAGGCCGCTACGTAGAGCGGTGCATTTTCAATGGCAATGTTGAAGTGCTCATAGGCTTTGTCCAGGGAATCAAGTTCCAGATAGACGAGGCCGGCGTTGTAGTAGCTTTTTTCGTCCATGCGGTCCTTGCGGATGGCGGTTTTGTATAACGCCAGTGCTTCCTGCGGATCGTCCTGGCTCCAGCGGTATTCGGCCTTGGCGTTGAGGGCCACGGTACTCATGCTGTCTACTTCGATGGCATTGTCGAAGTAGGCTTCGGCGAGTTGGCTGTTGATTGAGGCGTGCAATTGCCCCAGCTTGATCCAGGCGTCCAGCATTTCCGGATCGTTTTCCGATGCTTTCTGGTAGGCATTGATGGCGCGGTTGCGGTCGCCCATTTCTTCAAAATTTTTACCCATAAAGAAGAAGGCGAGGGCATTTTGCGGATCCTGGCGCAGCACCTTGTCCAGGGTCTTCAGGGCATCTTCGTTTTTCTTGAGGAAGAGCTGAATCTCACTGAGCTTGAGCAGCGAAGGGAGGTGGGTTGGGTCGATGGCCACGGCGCGCTCCATGGTCTTTAGCGCGAGCCGCGACCGGAAGTAGTCCAGGTAAATATCGGAGAGCAGGTGGTGGTAGTCCAGGTTGAGGGAGTCCAGGGTCATGGCGGCGGTCATGTCCAGGATCGCCTGGTCATAGCTGTTTTTTTCGTAAAACAACTCGGCCCGCAGGGCGTAGAGGCTCGCGTCGTTGGGGGTAGCCTGGAGGCGTTGGGTCACCTGGTCAATTTCCTGGTTGCCGCTTGGCGCCAGGGCGGTGCTGGCTTCCTGGGGTTGGTTGTTGCTGCAGGCGTTGCTCAGACCGATAACCAGGGCCAGCCAACCAAAGAAGAAGTGGTATTTTTGTATTTTCATGCCGCAAATTTAGGGCGAATTGGGCATTTAAAAAGCAATAACTGCTGAAAGTGTACTTTCTATTACCCAGGCGACCAATTTGCGGGTTTGTCGGAGGGGGATAGCTTTTGAAAAAAAACTTGTTTATCTTTATAGAGTTACCTCTATTCGTCGATCCTTTAAAACCAATTATTATGAAATCCATACTGCTGTTGTTGTCTTTCACCCTGCTGTGGGTCAACGCCTGCGAAGATCCCGACACCTTTGTCATTGGTGAGTCCTTTGAGCTGGCCATCGGGCAAGAGGTGTTGAACAAAGGCGCCAACCTGCAAATTAAATGGACAGCATTGTCCGAAGATTCGCGGTGCCCCGTAAATACGAACTGCGTGTGGGAAGGCCAGGCCCGGATGCAACTGTTGGTCAATGACCAACCCGTAGAACTCATCATCCGCTCCGGGATGCCAGAAAAGGCGAAGACCCTGGTGGCTGATGGGTATATTTTGGAGGCAGAATCCCTGTTACCTTATCCCGAGGGAACCAAAATTGATCCGGCCGCCTACCGTTTGCGGTTGGTGGTGACGGCTATCTAAACCACCTTGTAAAACAGCTTCCTTATGCTTTTTCCCATTGGCGATGACCAGGTAAAAGGCGGATATTATCCGTTTTTCAGCTACGCATTCATCGTCCTCAATACCCTGGTCTTTTTGTACCAAAGTACGTTATCCGTACCCGCTTTTGAAACCTTTGTGATGACCTATGGCGCCGTTCCCGCCGAGGTGATGCAGGGGGGGCATTTTCTGACCCTCTTCACCAGTATGTTCCTGCACGGCAGCTGGCTGCACCTCATTGGGAATATGGTCTTCCTCTGGATCTTCGCCGACAATATCGAAGCCACCATTGGCAGCTTTCGCTTTTTGCTCTTCTACTTCATCGGTGGCCTGGCGGCCCACGCCGGGCACATTTATTTCAACCTGGGCAGCGAGATCCCTACGGTAGGTGCCAGCGGTGCCATCGCCGCGGTGATGGGGGGCTACCTCATCCTGTTTCCTTCCTCGAAAATCAAGATGCTGTTTATTTTCTTTATCATCCGCATTCCGGCTTTTGTCTTTCTCTTGTTTTGGATTATTCAGCAGGTTACCCTCGGCAACGCTGACCTCCAGGCCGTGCCGGTAGCAACGGCGGGCGTCGCCTGGTGGGCCCACATCGCCGGGTTTGCCTACGGGGTCATCGCTGGGTTTTATTACCGCCTGAATTACCCGCGACCCACCGATGGGGCCCTCGTACTGGATCCACCCCGCTACCGGCGCGATGATCTGTTGTAAATGACCGCCTTATTCCCGTAAGGGCAAACCGTAGCCGCATTTTGTTGTTTAAGCACTGAACGCAGCGCTGCTGACCTGGTAGCGCTAAAATATTCAACACATGACAAAGACAGCATACATCACCGGCGGATCCAAAGGTATCGGACTGGGCATCGCCCAGGCCATGGTCGCCGAAGGGATGAACGTAGCCATTACCGGACGGGATGCCCAAGCCCTGAAAACTGCCGCCGCGGAACTAGCCAAAGCGGGTACGGGCGAAGTACTGGCCATCACCTCCGATGTCCGCAACCTGGCTTCCGAGCAGCAAGCGATCCAGCAGGTCCTCGACAAGTGGGGCCGCCTCGACGTCGTGATCGCCAACGCCGGCGTCGGCAAGTTTGCCTCCATCGAGGACCTGACCGCCGAAGATTGGCAAGCCACCATTGATATCAACCTCACGGGCGTTTTTCATACCGTCAAAGCCAGTATTCCCGCGCTAAAAGACAGCCAGGGCTACATCATCACCATCGCCAGCCTGGCGGGCACCAATTTCTTCAAGCAGGGTTCGGCCTACAACGCCAGTAAGTTCGGACTGGTCGGCTTTTCCCAGGCCATTATGCTCGACCTGCGCCAGTACGGCATCAAAGTCACGACTATCATGCCCGGTTCGGTAGCGACTCATTTCAATGACCACACGCCTTCCGAAAAGGACGCCTGGAAAATTCAACCCGAAGACATCGGCGAATTGGTGCTGGATCTGCTGAAAATGAACCCCCGTACCCTGCCCAGTAAGGTGGAGGTGCGCCCCACGACCCCTCCGGGAAATTAATCGTCTCCGTCGCTTCATCGCTGCGCCGCGATGGGTTTAAAACCCATCGCGACGCAGCGATGAAGCGACGGAAAGCAACGGGTATTGTATATTTGTACGGCAAAACCATTTTGTCGTAACCAATCTCTACCCGATGTCTTCCAGAATTCTTCTTCTTGCCTGCCTGATCCTTTTTTTTACCACCTGTAAAAAAGAGCCAGCCAGCGAATCCACCACCGCCGAACCCACCACCAGTATGGCCTTCAACCAGGTACTCGACGATTACTACGAGGCCGGACTCCAGCTAAACCCCATGAGCGCCACCTACGCCGGCGATGCCCGCTACAACGACCAGTTTCCCAATACCCTCTCCGCAGCATACCGCCAGGAACTGCAAAATTATTACACCAGTTACCTGGAAAAACTCGCCACCTTCAAAGACGAAGACCTGACGGCAACCGAACGGGTGAGCAAAGCCTTGCTCAAGTGGGAATGCGACATCAACCTCGACCGCCTCAAGTTTCGGGAAGATCTTTTTCCAATCGATCAGATGTGGTCGGTGAACCTCGTGATGGGCCAGTTTGCCAGTGGCGAAAGCGCCCAGCCCTTTAAAACGGTAACGGATTACAACAATTGGCTCAAACGCCTCGACCAGTACATCGTGTGGATGGACAGCGCCGCCAGCAAGATGCGCGAAGGCATTGAGTTGGGCTACGTGTTGCCCAAATCGCTCATCGTGAAGGTACTCCCCCAGTTGGAAGCCCTGACGGTTACCGACCTGGACCAACACCTGTTTTACAGCCCCGTACAGCATTTTCCCGAATCCTTCACCGCGGCTGAGCGCGATACCCTGACGGCTGCCTACCGCACGATGCTCGCCGATAAAGTGATTCCTGCCTACAACCGCTTGTACCAATTCATGGGCAACGAGTACCTGGCGGCGGGGCGGCCATCGAGTGGCATCACCGCCATCCCCAACGGAGAAGCTTACTACCAGCACCAGATCAAACTCTATACCACCACCAATATGACCGCCGACGAGATCCACCAACTGGGCCTTGCAGAAGTGGCGCGAATCACGGCAGAAATGGAGAAGGTAAAAGCAGAAGTAGGCTACACCGGCGACCTGAAATCGTTCTTCGACTACGTGCGCAACAAGAAGGAACTCATGCCCTACACCCAGCCCGAGCAGGTGATCGCCAACTTCAACGCCATCCACGAACGGATGAAGCCCCAGCTGGAGCGCCTTTTCGACCTGAAGCCCAAGACGGCTTTTGAGGTGCGCCGCACCGAGGCTTTCCGCGAAAATTCGGCCAGCGCTGAGTACAGCCCGGGCTCACTGGACGGTACCCGCCCCGGTATTTTCTACACCCCTATCCCCGATGCTAAGACGTACAATGTCTATTCCGACGAATCGCTGTTTTTGCACGAAGCGATCCCCGGCCACCACTACCAGATTTCCCTGACGCAGGAGAGCACCGTACTGCCTGCCTTCCGAAAAACCCTCTGGTACAGCGGCTACGGCGAAGGCTGGGCTCTGTACTGCGAATCGCTGGGTAAGGAGCTCGGCTTGTACACCGATCCGTACCAATACTTTGGTATGCTGGGTGCCGAAATGCACCGCGCCGTGCGCCTGGTGGTGGATACCGGCCTGCATTCGAAGGGCTGGACCCGCGAGCAGGCCATCCAGTATTCTCTCGACCACGAGGCCGAAAGCGAAGCCGGCATCACCGCCGAAATCGAGCGCTACATGGCCAACCCCGGGCAGGCACTTTCGTATAAAATTGGGCAACTCAAGATCCGCGAACTCCGCGCCAAAGCTGAGCAAGCGCTGGGCGATAAATTCGATATCCGCCAGTTTCACAACCAGGTATTGGAGACGGGTTGCGTACCGCTGGCTATCCTGGAGACTAAGATCGATGGTTGGATCGCCAGCTTTTAGGGGAAATACACCAATTGATTACCAGCAAGACGGATTCTGCTAATATTGACCACGGCGGCCGACCCGGCTCGACAGATCGGCCGCCGTGGCAAACCAGACAACAACCCATGGCCGCACCGAAGAATAAAATCGTAAAAAAAACGCCGCCCACCGTACCCAGTTCCTGGGCCTGGCTGACGCAGACCCGCTACCTGGGCCTGGGCTTGTTCCTGCTGAGCGTGTTGCTGTACGCCAATACTTTTCAGCACGACTATGCGCAGGACGATGCCATTGTCATCACCGACAATATGTTTACCACCGAGGGGGTGAGCGGCTGGCCGGGGCTGTTTAAATACGATACGTTCTACGGTTTTTTCAAAGTGGAAGGCAAGGCCAAACTCGTGTCTGGTGGGCGCTACCGTCCGCTGACTCCCGCCCAGTTTGCGCTGGAATACCAGCTCTTTGGCAACAACCCGCACGTCATGCACGTGTTCAATACACTCTGGTACGGGTTCACGGTGCTGGTGCTGTACGGCCTGCTGCTGGCACTTTTTCAGGCGCGCGCCGGGTGGGACAAAAAGCTGCCTCCCAGCGCTGTGTACTGGATTCCCTTGTTCACGGCGTTTCTCTTCGCCGTTCATCCTTTGCATACCGAAGCGGTAGCCAATATCAAAGGGCGCGACGAGATCATGACCTTGCTCGGGAGCCTGGCTGCCGTCTGGTTATTGCTTCGCAAGGATAAACTGTGCTACATCCTGGCCGGCCTGTGCTTCTTTTTGGCGCTGCTGGCCAAAGAAAATGCCATCACTTTCCTGGCTATTGCACCGCTGGCTTTCTATTTTTTTACCAACGAAAGTATCCCGAAAATTGCGCAACGGGTAGTGCCACTGGTGGCGGCGGCGATTCTGTTTATGGTTATCAGGAGTAGCATCCTGGGCCTGGACTTTGGTGAACCCAGTGGGGAGCTCATGAATAACCCCTTCCTAAAGGTTGAAAACAACCAGTGGGTACCCTTTTCGGCGGGCGAAAAGGCGGCCACCATCACCTACACCCTGGGGCGCTACGCCCAGCTGTTGGTGGCTCCGATGCCGCTCACGCACGACTACTATCCGCGCCAGATTGGCATCCTTACTTTTGCTGACTGGCGGGTGTTGCTCAGCCTTTTCCTCTACCTGGGGCTGGTGGTATACGCCGTGTGGGGGCTGAAGACCAAGTCTGTTGGCAGCTTTGCCATTTTGTTTTACCTCTTGTCGCTGTCTATTGTATCCAATATCGTTTTTCCGGTGGGTACCAACATGTCGGAGCGGTTTGTGTTCATGCCATCGGTTGGTTTTGCCCTGCTGGTCAGTTGGCTGATGGCTACGTACTTGTCCGGGCTCAAATACCGCACGGGCTTGCTCCTGGGCCTGGGGTTGGGCTTTGCCGCCCTGACGATCTTGCGCAACCCGGCCTGGAAAGACAATTACACCCTCTTCACCACCGACATCCACACTTCGCCCAACAGTGCCAAGTTGCGCAATGCCATGGCGGGGGAATTGTCCGTCCGCTGGGCTGGCTTGCCCCCGGCACAACAAGCCACTCAGCAACCGCTCCTGCAGGAGGCGCTCGGCCACATCGAAGCCGCCATCCGCATTCACCCCACCTACAAGCAGGCCTATTTTATCAAAGGGAATATCCTGAATTACCTCCGACGCTACGACGAAGCGATCCAGGCTTACCAGCAGGCCCGCCAGATCGACCCCGGCTACGACCAGGCTTTCGACAACCTCATGATTACCTACCGCGACGCCGGCCGCTACTACGGCGAGCAACGCGGTGACATCCCCACGGCTATCCGCTACCTGGAGCAAGCCTACCAGGCGCTGCCCAACGACACGGAGACCATTCGCCTGCTCGGCGTCGCCAACGGCATCGCCGGCAACGCGCCACGCGCCGTGGAGCTGTTTGCCAAAAACACCCAGCTGCAACCCCAAAATGCCCGCGCCTGGTTCGACCTGGGCACCGCCTACTACAACAGCAACCAGCCCGACCAGGCCAATCAGGCTTTCCAGAAAGCACGCGAAATTGATCCGGAAATTGACCGGAAGGTGCAGGAGGGGAATTGAAACAACGAAAGTTGGCTGTGGTACGCAGGCACCAGTTGGGTATTGCCCTGGTATTTACTCCGGAAAAATAGCCCACAAACCATCCCGTACCCCACCCCAGCAAGCCACGCGTTGCAGCGCGGGGAGCGTCAGTTGGCAAGCTTTTACCAGGTCGAAGCGGTACTGCTCCAGGCGGCAGCGGTTGCCGTCGAGGTAGAGCAGGCTGCCGAAGGTGTTCTGGGCCAGGCAGGTGTATTCGGCGAAGGCATTGGTATTGTCCAGGTTGGCACCCAGAAAGGTCATGGTGTTAATGGTAATTTTTTGGGCGGCCAGGCTACTGGCCCACTCACAAATATCGACGCCGGGCAGGCGACACACATTTTCGCCGTCGCTGATGAAAACCAGGCCTTTGGTGGTGTTGGGGTTGTCGGAAAACAGAGAGGGGGTAGCTTGTAAGATGGTCAGGAGGGGCGTAGTGCCGTCGGGGTAGAGGAATTCCAGGGCGTAGCGCAGATCCACCCGGCTCAGCTCCCCGACGGGGTGCCACAGCTTGGGCACCGTTCCGCAGTCGCCGCCGATGGTGCCGATGCCCACCAGGGTAGAGTCGGCAAAATTTTTGAGTAAGAGCAAGGCGGTTTCTCGCATCACATCGAAGCGGTCTTCACCGATACAGCTCACCTTTTCCATGACCATGCTGCCGGAGATGTCCAACAGGAAAACGACCTCGTCGTAGTCGAGGAAATCGATAAGTGGCTGCATGTTAGCGGGTAAGTTGGCGTACTGGTAGCTGCGCAAATCCCGTTCGTCTTCCACCACGATGCGGTCTTCGACGATGGTTTCCGGGGGCAACTGGAGGGTGTCGAGCAGGCGGAGGTAGTTGTCGCGGGCCGCCGTATTTTGCACATCCGCCTGAAAGGCACTGCGGAAACTCAGCAGGGCCCGCTCCAGGTCTCGCCGGTGTACGTGGTAGTGGGCGGCCAGGTCGTTGTGGGCTTCGGCTCCCCGACCCTGGTTCATGACCTGGGCGTAACCCAGCGCGTTGAGGATGGTGGCGCGTTCCTCCGGAAAATTGAGTTCCTTTTGCAGGCGTATGGCCTGCTGCAAGGGCGCGATGGCCCGCCCGTAGCGGCCGCCGTAGATATTGATCATCCCCGCCACGAAGTACTGTAAGCACGACTGGTGCAGGTAGTCGGGGTGGCGCGGCGTGAGCAAGGCTTTGCTTTTGCCCAGCAGGGCCTCGGCCTCGGTGGTTTTTTTCAATTGCCCCAGTACCAGGGCGTAGGCCAACGCAAAATTGTACTGCTCAGGGTCAAGCTGATAAGCGCGCCGAAGGTGGTTTTCGGCTTGCTGGTAAGCTCCTTCCGAGAAATAATAGGAACCCAAAAAGTAATTCCGAAAGGCTTCTTTACCGCCACCAGCCCAGAGCGAAGTGCCGCTAATGACCACGATCATCAACGCAAAAAAGTGTTTTTTCATAAGTTTTATGCTGGGGCAAAGGTCGTTATTATTGTCCTGGTACTTATTCTTTAGCGTTAAACGATTTTTTAATGATTAGCGGTATGGCAAATAAAACAAAACACAGCACCGTACCAATGATATTCACCGACAAGAGATCGCCGTACTTGCCCGAAAAAAACACCCAACTGGCGGGCACCAGCCCCAGCGCCAACAGCAAGCCCAATACCACGCCCACGCCTACCGCCAGGTGGAACGACCAGGCCCCCGCGGCCTGCCACCGCCACAGCAGAAAAACCGGCGCCAGCCCCAATACCATGGTACCGCTCACGGTGGTGGCCGAGAGGATTTCCGGGTTGGCGAAAATGGGGAGGGTACCCGCTACCGCAAATAAGGCCATCACGATCCGCCCCCGCAGGACGGTGGGGGGCCGGGACGCACCCAGGTCTTTTACCACCAACTTGGCGGCCGAAGAAAAAGCGGAGTCGAGGGTAGAACCCGCCGAAGTGATCATAATAAAATTCATGACCAGCATGGCGCCCACCCCCAGCACCTTGCTCACCTCCACCGGCGCCTGACCTTCCAACCCCACGGCCTGGGCGTAGATGCCTACGAAGCTAAACAGCACAATGCAAACGAATCCGATGGGTGCCGCCCACAAAAAGCTGCGCAGCGTAACCTTGGGATCGCTGATGAAACCGCGGTCGGTCATCACCGAATCGTGGAAAGGGTAGCTGAAAATCTGAATGAAAGCCACCACCGCCAGGTTGAGCCCGGTGGCCATCGTCCATTCGCCCGAGTGGAGGTAGGTGCTGATCCCCCCTCCCGTTTTGGGTAAAATCAGGCCCAGTACCACAAAGAGGAGGAGCCCGAACAAGACCATCTGAATGACGTCGGTGAGCATGGAGCTCCGCAACCCACCCTTGAGGGTATAGGCCAACGTGAGCCCCGTAAAGAGCAGGATGGAACCGTAGTAGTTGGCGCTCCCGGCCGCTCCGAAGTAGCTGCCAATGACCATGGTGTTCGACCACACTTCGTTGTACAGCCGGAAACCGACCAGCAGGGAAAACACCACCACCGCACCGTGCCCAAAGCGCGTAGCCAGGAAGTGGTGGATACTGGTGAAGCCACCCCGTATCCGCATTTGGTGAATGACAATCCCCGCCACAATAAACGACAGGTAGTACACAGCGTAGGCCACCCCCCCGACCAGCCCGAAGGACAACCCCAGGTTGGCCGCATTGGTAATGGACTTGGCAAATATCCAGGAGATGACCAGGCTACTCGTCAGCATGAAGACCCCCGGCTGGCTACCCCGCGCAGACGCCGCACTGAAGAAGGCCTGGGTGTTGCGCGCCACCGGCGAGAGCAGGAGGAAAATTAATCCCGAAAGCGCTACCAGGAGCCACTGCCAATTGAGTACCGTCATTACAATTTTACTTTTTGTTCATTTGTTCTGCGCTTCGATTTCGCACTTCGAGGCCTTCCCGCCGCCTCTGCTTGCTGCGCAAGCGGTCTCCTGAAGGACTACGGCTATAACACAAGTTGCAGGGGAATTAATATTAATTTGTTGCCCCCAGCCATAAATGACGCAGAACCGCTGCCCTCGCACCAGTCCCGGAGGGACGCCTGCCACGTCTTTAGCGTGGAAACATCCTTGCCAGGGTCGTCAGACCCTGGACTAAAAGTCCCTGGTAGAAGGAGTTCTGTAAGAACGACAGCCACGTCTTTAGCGTGGACAGCCCACTCGACAGCCTCAATGCCGCTCATGAATCTATCGCTCCTACAGAGCTTTGCAAACTATTCAGCCAATTTATCCAGGGTCTGACGACCCTGGCAATAAGCTATCCACGCTAAAGACGTGGCAGGCGTTCCTACGGAACTACACCTGGGACTACCTGACCCAAAGGAATAACTCCGAATCAATGGGAATTAGATAAATTTAACCACATTCACTAAGGCTTCTTATTGTTTTATAACACAACTTAGAGGTCCGTGCCTATGCAACTTGTGTTATAGCCGTAGTCCTGAAGGAGAAGGCCTGCCCGCTTGGGTGCGCGCGATCCCTTGATGGCTGGAACTGCGTTTTATCCTCCAACGTAAAGATGCGTTAATACGTTTACACTCTGCCACCCTTTCCACGGTCTCAAATTTCCGACCTCCCACTTCCGATTTCGCACTTCGAGCCTCTTTCCTCCTCCGGCACGCCCGGGCGTGCCACCTCCTCCAAAGGAGGACTTTAGGCCGTCTTCAACTGTTGGTTACCATCACCCGCCAGCACAGTCGGGAAAGTCGATCTGTCCAAAGATGCAGCAAGGTCAGTCCCCTTTTCCACTTTTACACCTTTCACACCCTTCCACCCTTCCACTTTTACACATTTACACCTTTCCCCTTTTCCACCTCTCTAATTATCCCACCAAACCCGGCTATTGATGCTGTTGCCATTGGTAGCAGTAGCGGCGGCATTGTAGTTGGCTGGATTCAGGGCCGCCTCTTCCGTCGGGTAGGGCATGCGTACGGGAATGAGGTTGTTGTTGAGGCTGGCGGCGATGGTCTTCAGTGCCGGGAAGCCCGTGCGGCGGTATTCGATCCAACCCTCGTAGCCGTTGACGATGTTGGCCAGCCACTTTTGGGTGATGATTTGCTCCAGTTTATTGGCGCCGGTAGCGCCGTAGGCCGCGGGGCCCGTGGAGAGGTAGTCGGCGGGTAGTTCCGTTTGCCAGTAGTCGAAAGCCTGGGCCACGCCGCGTTCGTAGAGGGTTTTGGCGTCGGCAGTGAGGAGGCCTTTTTCGGCGGCTTCGGCCAGCAGGAAGTGGGTTTCCCAGGCCGTCAGGAAGTTGGCATCGAGGTCGCCGGTGCGTTCCCGGAAGATGGTTCCCGACAAGGAATAATCGGCTACAGAGATCGACGTTTGGGACGCATCGGGGCCATTCAGCAAGCCGGCGTACTGGCTCTGGGTAGGGTCGTTGCCAAAGGGCCGAAACCAGACGGCCCGCCGGGGGTCGTTGAGGTTGACCAGGATGTCTTCCATGGTTTCCGACATGATGAAGAGGTTGAAATCCCCCGCCCGCAGGTTGGCCATGCGGAAATTATTGGGCTGCCCGTCGTTGAAATCAAAGGTAGCGTTCTGGTCGTTGGTCTGGAGGTAGTTGCCGGCGGCGTAGATGGTCTGTAGCTGGCCCGCCACGTTGACGCGGTCGGAGATGCGCACCAGGGCTTTGATCCGGAGGGAATTCGCAAAACGCGTCCAGCCCGCCAGGTCGCCATTGAAAAGAAGGTCACCCTGCAGAGGAATGCTGCCCTGGTAGTTGGCGATGGCCGCAATCCCCTGATCGAGGACGGCCAGAATACCGTCGGTGCCGGTGTAGATGGCTTCCTGCTCGTCGTAGGCGGGTGTAACCTGGCCGTCGGCGCCCTGGAGGGCTTCGCTGTAAGGTACATTGCCAAAAATGTCGGTTAGTGCCATCGTCAGGTAGGCCTTCATAATGAGGGCTGGCCCTTCGTACACCGCCAGGGCCGTGTTGGTCTTCACCTGATCGAGGATGAGCTCGTTATCGCGCAGATTCGTGTAGATCACGGGCCAGGGGTTGCCGCCAAACTGGGGCTCCATGAGGCTGTGCCGATCGAACAGGTTGAAGTCGATGGCCGTGAAATACTGGCCGAGCAGGTTGCCCGCCACAAAACCTTCGTAGGCCATCTCGTCGCCGTAGTCGTAGATCACCTGCCGCAGCAGCAAGCTGGGCTGCACGGCGATGGGTGCGTTCGGGTTGGTGTTGATCGTTTCGAAATCGGTCGTACAGGCAAAGGAGCCGATGACCAACCCCAGCAGTACGCTATATTTTAAAAATTTCATGTTTTTTATTTTGCTTCGTTGACGGTGAAAAGGTCAGCGAATATTTTTTAATCCTAAAAATTAAGCCCCAGCTTAAAACCCCAGCTGCGCGTAGTGGCGTAAGACATATCTTCCACCCCGCTCACAAACTGCGAACCCTGCAGGGCCAGCTGTTCCGGATCGAAATGCGGAATCGCCGAAAATGCGTAGAGGTTGCGGCCCACCAGCGCCAGGCTCAGTTCCCGTCCGTCGCGCAGGAAACGCCCTTTGCTGGGGAGGGTGAAGGCCAGCGATAGCTCGCGGACCTTCAGGTACGACGCATCGTAGGTGTTGTTTTCTTCGTGGTTGCGGTCGTAATACTGGCGGTAATAGCTTTCCGCTGAAACCGCCGTGGTGTTGGGTTGCCAAACGGGCGATTCTGCGGTACCCGTATTGACGACGCCTTCGGCCACCAGGCCACCGGTGGGTCGGTCGGCCGTTTCTGCCAACTGACCGCCTACCGCGGCCAGGGCCAGGGTACGCGACACCAGCACACCGCCCTGGCGCCAGTCGAGCAAGAGGCCCAACTGCCAGTTCTTATAAGTAAACTGGTTGCTGAATCCGAGCACGAAGTCGGGGTTGTAATTGCCCAATTTTTGCAGGTTGTTGTTCACGATGTAGCGGCCGTTGGCGTCGATGACAAAGTCGCCGTTTTCGTTGCGCTGGTAGCCGGTGCCGTACATATCGCCGATGCGGCCACCTTCGTCCACCTGGAACCAGACGGTCTGGTTGACGTTGTCGTACACGCGGGAATAAGCCAGCGTCAGGCGGTCGATGCCAGCGGGCAGCTCTTCCACGGTGGCGCGGTTGGTACTAAAGTTGAACAAGGCATCCCAGCGAAAACCAGGTGTGTAAACCGGGGTGACCCCCAGGATGACCTCCACGCCCTGCGAGCGCACGGCGCCACCGTTGATCACCTGCTGGGCGTAGCCCGAAGAAATGGGCACCGGCAAGGCGATGATCTGGTTTTCGGTGCGGGCATCGTAGTAGGTGAGATCGAAGCGCAGGCGATCCTCGAAGAAGCGGAGGTCGGCGCCGAATTCTACCGAGCTGGTCTGTTCGGGCAGCAGTTGTCCGTTGGCAATGAGGTTCTGGGCGCTGAACGTCGGTTGCGCATTAAAGGGCGTCTGGGCCACATAAGCACCCGTGGTCTGGTAAGGATCGGTGTCGTTGCCTACCTGGGCCCAGCTGGCGCGCACCTTGGCGAAGGACACACTGGCGGGCAGGTCCAGCAACTGCGACAGGATCAAGCTCCCCGATACCGAAGGATAGAAGAAGGACGTATTTTGGGTGGACGTGGGCGTAGCCAGCGCGCTCGACCAGTCGTTGCGCCCCGTTACATCCACAAACAAGACACCTTTATACCCGAATTTGGCCAATCCGTACACGCTGTTGATGCGCTTCTGCGAGCTGTAATCGAATACTTCGATGGGCGAAGCGGCATTGGTGAGTTTGAAGATGCCGGGTTGCGCCAGGGAAAGGGCCTGCGACTGCGCCGTGCTGGCTTGCTGGTCGAGGCGGTTGGCGCCGACTGACACGTCAACAGACAAACCGCCGAGCTGTTCCTGGAAATTGAGCAACAGGTCGGTATTGTTTTCGCGGTAAAAAACCTGGTGTTCGGCGTAAGCGCCGCTCTGGAAACGGTTGGAGCTGAAGTTGCGCCGAAACGTGCGTGCTTCGTTGGCGTAGTCCATACCCGAGCGGACACTCAGGCGCCACTTGGGGCTGAAGGTATAGGTGGCGGCGACTTTTCCGAACACGCGATCGCGCTGAAACGCATTGCGGTTTTCCAACAGGATGAAGTACGGATTGTCGAAGAACGTGTAGTTGAAGGAATACTGTTGCAGCCCCTCCAGGCCGGGTTGCCAGTAGGTACGCAGTTGGTCGATATCCAGCGAGCGCGGGCCCCAGGCCACCAACGAGTAGTTGGCGTTTTCGGAGCCGTAGCCATTGGCGGGGCGGTTGTCTGAGCTGGCGTTGACGTAGTTGATGGTGGAAGTGATCTTCAACTGGGGCAGGGGCCGGAAGTTGAGGTGGGCGGCAATGGTCTGGCGATCCAGGTTGACCCCCGGAATGATGGACTTGCTCCGCAGGTCGGAGAACGAAAGGCGGTAGCTGCCGTTTTCATTGCCAGCGCCAATGGCCAGGTTGTTGATGGTGGTGACGCCCGTTTGGTAAAAATCTTTCAGGTTGTCGGGGTGCGAAACGAAAGGCGTGGGTGTAATGGGCGCGCCACCGTGAACAGCCACGTCGCCACCGCGCACCAGGCTGCCATCGGGAGCGGTCACGGGGCTGTCGAACTGGGGTACGAGAATCCCCTGGTCCAGGGCCGGGCCCCAGCTGTAGCTGATGTTGTCGTTGATGCCACCTCCCAGGCCGTCGACGAAGGCAAACTGGCCGGAGTTGCCCTGGCCGTACTGGTTCTGGAATTCGGGCAACTGGAACGGCGTTTCTACGGAAGTCGTGGAATTGAAACTAATGCCCAACCCCTTGCGGTCGGTGCCGTCCTTGGTGGTCACAATGATGACCCCATTGGCGGCGCGGGTGCCGTAGAGGGCTGCCGCGCTGGGGCCTTTGAGTACCGATACCGAAGCTACGTCGTCGGCGTTGATCTCCATAGCGCCGTTGCCGAAGTCTACTTCCTGGAAGCCCGCCGCGGCATCGTTGGTGAAATTGACGATGGAGTTGTTGTTGATGGGGATACCATCGACCACAAACAGCGGGTTGTTGTTGGTAAAGGAAGCCTCGCCCCGAATGGTAATCTTAGAGGTAGACCCCACGCCGGTAGCGCCCTGGCTGACGGTAACGCCGGCTACCTGGGCGGCCAGGTTGTCGACGAAGTTGGGCGACTTGACATTGGCAAGCGCGCTGCCGTCAATGCGTTGTACGGCGTAGCCCAGGTCGCGCGAAGACCGCTCCAACCCCAGGGCCGTGACGACAATTTCGTTGAGGGCCGTAGTCGCTATCTTAAGATTGATATCCAAAACAGGGCGGCCCGCCAGGGCAACTTCTTCGGTGGCATAGCCCACGTAGCTGAACAGCAGGGTAGCGTTGCCGTCCTTTACGTTCAGCGTATAATAGCCATCGGTATCCGTGACGGTACCGTTGGTGGTACCTTTTTCCACGATGCTTACTCCGGGAAGGGTTTCCCCACTGGCGCCATCCAGGAGGGTTCCCGCCACGCTGAACGATTGGCCATTTAAGGCGCCGGCGAGCAGGAACAGGCAGACAATTGCGTAAATAGATTTCATGAAGGTATTGATAAGATAAACAGAATAATGGGCAAAAGCGAACTTTTGCCATGGGGGGATTACGGGAAAACAGCCGCCAATTGCCGACGTACGATGGTGGATAAACACCAGGTTTATCCTCGCGCCGCGGTTGGGCAGGATGGGGTTGCGTTAACCAGTTGAAAAAATCAGCAGAAGCTGACCGGTGGTCCCCGCAAGAAAGGGCACGCCAGGACACCCTGGGTGGGTTGGGGCGTTACGGGAGGAAAAATTAAGGCGCGATACGGCGTCAGCATAATCCGTTCGAGCTGCTTTTTCAGGGAATTACCCGGCGATAAACAGTTGAGAAACCGCTGCAGGTCGGTGGCGCTGTCAATATCTATCCGGGGAATAAGAAAACGAGCGGCCACTTGTGCCGTGCGCAAATAATTTCGGAAAGCGGCTTGCAACTGCGGTGTTTCCCAAGCGAGGTTGATAAATGCTTCGCGGCGGTAGGCTGCTGCGGTCATCCCGATGAGGTAGACCCCTCCATCGCGTGCTGGCCCCAGCACCAGTTGGCCGTTTCGTAAGGTTTGTGCTGCCAGAAGGAGGTCACTGGTCGTGAGCCCCGGGCTGTCGTTGCCGATGACAATGAGCGCTTCGTGCCCCTGGGCGTAGACGGCTTCCATGGCGTTGGCCAGCCGTTCCCCAAAGGTTGCTCCTGCCTGGTCGGGGGTAAAGCAGTGGTATACAGGGAGACCGGTTTTTTCGGCCCGGCTGACGGTATGCTGGATCAAGGTTTCCACGACGGCCTCGTTGCGCTGGGGCGCAAGGGTTTTACGGCGCGCCTCCGCAGCGGGCGTGCGACTGAAAAACAGAATAGCCGTAGTCATAGCATTGTGCATAACAAAGGGAAATAGCGCACAATTATAGCAACTATTCTCCGGGGCAAGCGTCCTGCTCAAGACATATTTAAGCGGAAGGTGCTTTGCTGGCCTTCGGATCGGGCCGGAACATGAAATACAAACCGGCGATCAGGAAGGGGATACTCAGCAATTGACCGGTGCTCAGGACATTGCCGAAAGCCGTCTCAAACCCACCCTGGCTGGCTTTGAAGTTTTCGATAATCATGCGGGCAACGAAGGCAAAGACCAGGAACATACCAAAGATGTAGCCTTGTTTTTTAACCTTATCGGTATACCAGTAAGTGTAATAGAGCAGGCCAAAAAGGAGGAGGTAGGCTACCGATTCATACAGCTGCGCCGGATGGCGGGGCACGTCGTCGACGAGCTTGAAGATGAAACCGCTGTCGTTGCCCGTGGGTTTGCCCAGGATTTCGGAGTTCATCAGGTTACCCAGCCGAATGAAGCAGGCTGCCAGCGCCGTCGGGACCACTACCTTGTCGAGGATCCATAAGAGGGGCTTCTTCGAGACGTTGCGGGAAAAAAACCACAGGGCGATGATGATCCCGATGGCGCCACCGTGGCTGGCGAGGCCGCCTTTCCAAATCTGCGGGATTTCGCCCAGGTGCTGGCTGTAGTAACCCCAGTCGTAGAAAAAAACGTGTCCCAACCGCGCACCGATGATGGTGCCGATCACCATGTACATGAAACATTTGTCGAGCCATTCTTCCGGCGCCTTCTCGGCCAGGAACATGCGCCGGACCATAAACAAGCCCAGCAAAAAGCCGAGGGCGAAGAGCAATCCGTACCAGCGCAAGCTGAGGGGGCCAATTTGTACGATCTCCGGAGAAGCGGTCCATTCTATGGCGAGCAAGAAAAGCTGCATAACAGGTTGGGGGTTGGTTGGCCCACAAGGTCGGAAAAAAAAATCAGTGTCGGGATTCTTTCCTCCTCCGGCACGCCCGGGCGTGCCACCTCCTCCAAAGGAAGACTTTTGACCGTCAATAGTCCGACGAGAGTGTTTACACTTTCCCACCTTTGCACGGCCTTTACTTCCGACTTCGAATCCTTCCCTTCTTCGCCTGTAGAGACACCCTCTGTAAACCAAATTTCTTTTATCTTTGAAAGATGATGAACCGCCGCCAACTCCTCCGGGGCTCCCTGCTCAGTGCGGGTGCCCTCGCCCTCGGCCACGCCGTGTGGGCTACCGAGGCTGCCCTGCCGCTTGCTTCCGAACAACCCTTCCGGCATTCGGCTTGCCGGTGGTGCTACCAGGGTATTCCGCTGGAAGAACTTTGCGAACGCGGCCAGGATATCGGCCTGCAGAGCATCGAACTGCTCAAGCCCGACGAGTGGCCCATCGTCCTGAAAGCGGGCCTGGGCTGCGCGGTGGCTACCGCCGATTTTATCCGCATACCCGACGGGTTCAACGACCGCCAGCAACACGCCCGCCTGCAAGCACAGTACCCGGCACTCATCCGCCAGGCCGCCGACGCCAGCATCCCAAACGTCATCTGCTTCAGCGGCAACCGCCGGGGGATGCGCGATGACAAAGGACTGGAAAATTGCGCCCGCGGACTGGAACCCCTGGTGCGCATCGCCGAAAGCGCCGGGGTGACCCTCATTATGGAACTCCTCAACAGCAAAGTCGATCACCGCGACTACATGGCCGACCACACCGAATGGGGGGTCGCGCTGGTGAATAAAATCGGCTCGCCGCATTTCCGGTTGCTCTACGATATTTATCACATGCAGATCATGGAAGGCGACCTCATCCGCACCATTCAAACGCACCACACCCACCTGGCACACTACCATACGGGCGGGGTACCAGGGCGCCACGAGATCAACGCCAGCCAGGAAATTAACTACCCGGCGGTAGTCAGGGCCATCGCCGCAACCGGCTACACGGGCTACCTGGGTCAGGAATTTATTCCCACCTACGACGATAAGTTGGCGGCGCTGGCCGAGGGGGTGGGGATTTGTTCGGTGACGAGTTAAGGGGCGATTGATAAATCAGAAGCTGCGCCGAACACCGCTTTAGTGAGCAAGCGTAGGCTACCGCCGCTTAACGCCTTTTCTTGACTTGTTCCATATATTCCGGTCCTCGGCTACTGCGATTGATGTCGATCACCCGGACTTCTGTCTTGGTTTCAACAATAGTATAAATGATTCGGTATTTACCTTTTAATACCAACACACAACGATAAAATAGGTGGGGTTGTCTGAAGCCATGTCTCAGATTCTTTTTTTAATTCTTCCAGTGAGATAAATTCTAGTAAACTGCTGATCTGTACGGATTTGTAGATGCAATTTACGAATAGCGGCTAGGACAGACTAGGTGCAGCGGGGTTTTGTAGTATACCCAAGTTGCAAAACTTGCAGACATTGCGTTGCAGGTCACAGACCCTCACGAGCAGGGGTCATCAAACGTTTTCAATGCCTACTACTCCAAAAGCCGAAGCGGCGTATTGTCGTGAAAAGGGAAATACGGCTGCAGCTTTGCGTATTCAAAAAATCCCATCTTAGTGGGAACCACGTCTTGCAATTGAATGAGATAGCCGGGGTCTTTGTCTCCGGCGTCCATGATGAATAAGGTTTTGGGATGGTCTTGGTCTTTAATACCCGCTAATAGCATGCTTTCGAAAGCGGCGCCCCAGGTAAATTGCAACAAATTCATCGGGACATCTTTTTGCCAAATATAAAAACGTTGCTCGGGGTATTGCTCCATCTTCGCCAGCATGGCCTGGTTCCACTCCAGGCGTTTCACGTAAGTGCTGCGGGCTTCCCAAATCTGGCCTACGCGTACGCTCATAACGACGACCAGCAGCAACGGCCCCAACCACCATTTGGGCAACCGGGGCCAACCGTCCCACGCCAGTGGAATACCCACAAAAACGCCCAGCATGAGGTAAAAACTCTCGATGTAGAGCTGTTCGGCCCCCCATTCGTGGGTCGTTAAGATGAGGACCAGCCAACTGACAATGGCGGTCATGGTCCAGGCCAGCTTCAACCACAGCCTTTCGCGCACAAAAAGATACATAAGGGCCACCACCGCAGGCAACAACAGATAATAGGTACTGATTAGCCGGGAGAAAAAAGACTCGACACTTTGGAGTTCAAAAAAATGGAGCAACTTATTGCCGAGCCCATTGGCTTTGGCGATGGCCGTTTGGTCGTAATCACCGAGGGGCGCCAAAAAATATTTGTACCCCAGCACCACCACGATAAAAGCGAGCATATACCAGCAGGGCGCTTTTCGGTAGCGCGCATCGTCCAGGTATAAATACTCCAAACCGAACAGCAATGCCGCCACGGCCAACGGATGCGCATAAACCACCACCACTACCAGCAGCGCATAAGCTACCCCCCCCCCGAACTTTGGCCGTGGCCATTGGCTGTAAAGCCCCAAAAGAAAGAGGGAAAACACACACCCCTGGATCAACTCTGACTGAATCCAGTAGAAGGTATGTACCTGCAACAGGCCGAAAAAGAGGATTAACGCCAGCCCCATCCGGTGGTTGCGCACCCACGCCACGAGCAGCACAAAAGCCAGCATGGGATAGACCACAAAAGCCGCCGAGTAGGTCATCAGGATGGTGGGTAGGGGCACGTTGTTTTTTACCATCAGCAAGGGCACAAACTGCACAATGGCCGCACTGAACCGCTCGACCTGGATCGCCAGCGTTTGCTGCATAATGACGCAAAAAATCTGGAAGGCGGCATCGACCATGATGACCCGCTCTTGCCAAAAATATAAGGATAGGGCCAGGAGGGTAGAGAAGAAGAAGAGTCCCAGGTAGGTGATGGAGCGGTTGTTGTTGGAGAACATACGCGTTTTTAAAGTAATTGTCCTGATCGATTTGTCAAGACAGAAAATAATCTTTAAATGTAATTGTTTTTTCGGAGTGCTCCTTGAAAAGGGGCTGTCAAAATCGTCGTTGGCTCCAGCCTACGATGAAGTATCAGGCGGCCTCCCGGCCGCAGTAACATACCGCTACCTGGACGAATTTGATTAAATATCAAAGGAGGACTTATGACATTTCTTACCCGCCCGGCAATGGAATAATTCCGGCCAGGAGGCCGCAGAATACGGTATCGTAGCTTTTGCAGCACAGCTGCACGGGGATAGGGGGTTGTAGCCGCAGGCTGCAAACAGCGAGGTAGCCAGCCAGCTCCGCAGTCACAGACTGCTGTCGATATTTATTCGTAGACTAGTCTACGAATAGCGGGTAATATTTTTCCACGGCCAGTCGCAAACCGCCGGGCCAACCTTCATTTCAATCAAAACAGCGGAAGAGTGCATCCAATCCGTAAGATTCAAAGCGATTGCCTATTGCACAGCGGGGTTTTCTGAAGCCATGTCTCAGATTCTTTTTTTAATTCTTCCAGAGTGATAAATTCTCCACGATCAACTGCTTCGTGACGAGCTTTGAATTCTTCCTTAGCCACACTCGCATACATTGGTTTCCCCGCCGCGTTGTAACCAATAACAGGATCTTGTTCCTGTACATAAGTCGTTAACATGGAGTGTACCACTTTTAAAAATGACTCATTATTGCTTTGGATTTTGTTAAGTAGCTGGTCAATTTCAGTACGTATTTCTACCGCACTCATAAGCATTTGTTTTACAATCATAAATATAACGTTTTAGATTAAAAAATAGGTTCATTTTAGCGGATGATATTTCGCCACCGCTGTGCTCTGCTCCGCCAGGTTATTGGTTCGGTGGGCTGTGGTGGCAGGTTCTCAGCAGCGATAGGCAGACCCCCGAGGTTAGAACCATTAATCGGAGAGCAGAAAAGGAAGCTATGGTTTTGCGGAGTGGGTAAACCTCGGAGGACAGTGCCCTTTGACCTCCGAGGTTTACACTTGAAGGAGAAAGCAAAGTTGCCTCCTAAATACTCTTAAACAGGATTAACCTCGGAGGTCTACACAAGGGATTCACCTGTTTTTAAACTTTAGCAAAACAAAGGGCCCCCCGGATAATCCGGGAGGCCCTCTTCAATTTTTATTTAAAAAATACTTAATGCTTCACAAACCGCTGCGGTTGCATCTCTCCGTTCACTTCGATGAGGAGGTAATACATGCCGGGGGTGAGCTCAGAAAGGTTGAGGGCAGCTTGTTCGCTGGCCAGCTTGACCTGCCGCAGCACCTGCCCCGTAGCAGACATTAGGCGGATCGACTGCATTTCGCCATCGGCGCGAACCTGGAGCACATCCGTTACCGGATTCGGGAACAGGAGCACCTGGCCTGCGGGCGCTTCCACACCCTGCTGCAGGAGGCCTTGCGCAAGGGGGGCACCTGGTTCCCGTTCACCCAGTGGCGTGACGGTCGTCAGCACGGGGCCGTCCTCCACCAGCGCACCAGAAAATGCGGTGACTGTGACCTGATCAATGTAAATCTGGTCGCTATTGTCACTGGCATCACATTGGAACCTAATCTGGGCGTTGGAGGCGAAGTTCACCTGCGCGCTGGTTAGGGTCACCGTGGCCGTGTAGAAGGTATTGTTATTAAAGCTAGGCCTGGCATAGGTGGCCACCGTTGTCCAGGTGGAACCATTGTAGTAGCGCACCCAGAAATCTTCGCCATTTTCCATGCTGTTGGCGTAGAAAAAGAAGGTCACCTCCATGCTGCTGTAGCCGCTTAAGTTAAGCGTCGGCGAGGTCATGGAAGATGCCGTACCGGAATTGTCGCGAATTTGGATAGAGTAGGTTCCTTCCCAGGAACGCGAGCCCCCGTAGCGTGCACAATCGCTACCGCCGTCGGCCCAGCCGTCCCAGCCGGTTTCGAAGTAGGAACCGAGCAGGAGCGTGGAGCCACCACCCGTTGGGCAAGCGTCGCACAAGGATCCGCCACAGTCTACACCCGTTTCGTCGCCATTCTGCACACCGTCCGAACAGGTTACACAACTGCCATCATCCACGGTTGCCGCAGGATTGTAATTGTGGGCACTCGGATCCGTACAGCCGGGAACAGGGGCACTGCCGCCTACGCAGAAATTCGTGGTTTCGCTGCTGGTGAAGGATCCGCCACTGGCTACGGTGCTGCCACCCGCAGAAACGGTATAGCTGCCACTGCCGTAGGTACAGCAGATGCCGTCGCCGTACGAATCGGAGATGGTGAAGTCATAACAGCCATTTAACAGGCACTCCGTCACCACTACGGTCGACCCATCGGGCTGCGCGCCGTAGGTGCCGCCGGAAGCCACCACCACATTGCTGGAATTGCGGAGGGTCCAGCTCGTTTCTTCGGGGTAGTTGTCGAGGGTGATGGATATGGTCACTACGTTGTCGGTACAAGGAGTAGGGCAAGCTGCACAGCTGGAGCCGCCACAGTCTACGCCGGTTTCATCCCCGTTCTGGACACCGTCGAAACAGGTAGGGCCACCGCCGCCGCCACAAGCAGAAAGGCAGGTCCCATTACTGACGCTGTTCAAAATCACAGCCCGTGGCTGCGGGCCAAAGCCATTGTTGAGGTTAATGCCCACACTCTGGAGGTGGCAATAACTCATAATCGTACCCCCTCCGGAAGGATAACCGGGTAAAGCGCAGCTGCCTTCTGTACTACCAGAACAACCATCAATGGCTGTGTTGTTGCCGTTCCAGACACAGGCGTGCGTGTGGCGCGAGCCGATGAGGTGCCCCATCTCGTGGGTAGACACCATGACAGACCAGGAATAGGTTGGCACACTGGCATAAGACGCATCAATGCTGCTAAAACACTTGGAGTTGTCGGGGTTGGCGGCACAGATACCCGCAAAACCGGCGGCGATGCCACCACTGGCCTGGTAGGATACCAAATGGCTAAGGTCTCCGTTGAAGGCCCCGGTATTGGCCTGGTAAGAACTGAGCATGGCGCTGGAAGAACTTCCGGAATAAGGAGCTGGCGTATTCCAGGCCTTAATTTCAGAGACGACCATACCCAGGGCATCATTGGCGTACAGCGTAATCACTTCGTTGAACAGACCGGTGATGTAATTGGTGGCATTCGTTGCGCCCCCTTTTTGCGTCACAATATCGTCGTCTATTTCAATGTACACCCGGACACAGTCACCCACGGCCTTGGTATCGTCATAAGTGAGCTCGCTGGGCTTGTAGCCTACGCCGTCGTCTGCGGTGCCGCAGTCCAGGTCGAAGGCCAGCTTGTAATCGCGGTCGTTGTAGATGAGGTGCTGTTCGCTACCTGGTTCTTCCAGTTTGCCGATGACAAAAGTGCCGCGGTCCGTGCTGATCAAGCCGTGTATTTCCTGGTCGAAGATGCTGATGGCTACCAGGGTATGCGGGTCGTTGGTCACCGTGCCATAGTAGTATAAACCAGGTTGGTAATCGCGTATTCGGCCGTCGCTGGTGCGCAGGATGAAGTCGTCGGTCAACACCTTATTCGGGATCAGGGTTACGCTGGTTTCGCCCAGGCCCGGCAGGGGGAAGCGAAGTTCCAGTAATTCCGGCCGGGTATTTTGCAGTTCCCGGATAGCCGCCTGGTTCAAATTGACCATTATGCCTTCAGCGAGCACGTCTTCCGGGATACCTGCATCTTTCAGGCTTTGGCCGGTTGCGCTTACGAGCGAATAAGCGGCCTTAGCCATTTTGGTCTCGGCCTTTTGTACCCGTTCGCTTACGATTCCTTGCCCGAAGGAAAGGATAGGGAATAGGCATAGGAGTAGTAGATAGTTGACTACTTTCATAATCTGCTAGTTTATTAATTACAAAAAAGAAGTGTGGCTGGAGTATTTGCTTGCTTAATTGCGTTAAGATATACAAAGATTTTAAACGATTTCGAAAAAAAGATTTTTTTGATTTATTATTTGTTTTTTTTAACTAAAAAAACGCAATTGCGTTTTAATAATAAACAAATATCCAATTTTTATTTGCCGGGCTTTTTGAGGTTTTTAGAAGCTGAAATAAAACGATTGTTTGGTAGCCTGGGTCAACGGCGTAATTTGATTGTGCTGTGGTCTTTTACCAAGACCTCCCGGCCAGGCAGCGGACTGGTTTTTCTAATTCGGCGAGGCAGGAACATTTGTTATTTAATCGTATTTCTCTATTACATTCCATTACTTAAATAATATTTACGATGAAAACCATTCCATTTTTTGTCCTATTGGGCCTCTTGGTGAGCTGTGGCCCGGGTACTCCAACCGAGGAAACCACCGCAGAAGCGGTAGCCCCCGAAGTAGTTGGGGAGGTCGTTACCTATCAAACCGATACGACCAAGATGATTGGTTACCTGGCCTACGATAAGAACAGCACCGTCAAGAAGCCGGGTATCCTGGTGGTACACGAATGGTGGGGCCACAACGACTACGCCCGCGAACGCGCCAAGATGCTGGCCGAACTAGGTTACGTAGCCCTTGCCGTAGACATGTATGGTGATGGCAAGCAAGCCGACCACCCCGCCGATGCCGGCAAGTTTGCGATGAGTGTGATGGGTAATTTCCCGACGGCCAAAGCCCGCTTTCTGGCAGCTCTGGAAGAACTAAAAAACAATCCCCACGTCAATCCCGATGAGATCGGTGCCATTGGGTACTGCTTTGGCGGTGGGGTGGTATTGGCCATGGCCGATGATGGCGTCGACCTGGACGGCGTGGTGTCTTTTCACGGGAGCCTGGGGTTGCCCGTGATGCCCGAAGCAGGCAAGATCAAAGCCCGTGTGCTGGTGCTCAATGGTGCCGACGATCCATTCGTGACCCAGGAGCAAATTACGGCCTACACCACCGCGATGGACAGCGCCAAAGCCGATTACCAGCTCATCAACTATCCCGGAGCGGTACACGCGTTCACGGATAAGGGAGCCACGGCAAAAGGCGAGAAATTCAACCTCCCCCTGGCCTACAACGAAGCGGCCGATAAGCAGTCGTGGGAAGAGATGAAGAAATTTTTCCTCAAGACTTTCCCGCAGCAGTAAGCAAGGCTGTACCCTCGGAGGATAGCGACGTATTCCCAGACACAGCGTTAAAAGCAGAGGGCTTCTCGAATCATTCGGGAAGCCCTCTATTTTTTTTAAACGATCTTCTTTTACTGTTTCACAAACCGTTGAGGTATCAACCCGCCATTCACTTCGATGAGGAGGTAATACATGCCGGGGTTCAGATCAGCAATATCGAGGGTCGTCTGTTCGCTGGCCATTGGAATCTGGCGCAGCACCTGGCCCGTAGCGGAGAGCAGGCGGATCGACTGCATTTCGCCGTCGGCGCGAACGTTAAGTACATCAGCTACCGGATTCGGGAAGACCAGTACCTGACCTGGGACCACGTCTACCCCCTGGTTGAACACTGCCGGAGAGACGGAAATTTCCGACTCGGTTGCGGTTGCGTCGCCGAGGAGGGTAATGCTTGTCGCAATAGGACCTGCTTCGATCAGGGCACCTGAAATACCGGTGATGGTCACCTGGTCAATATAGACTTGGTCGTTATCGGCACTGGCATCACACTGGAAGCGGAATTGCGCATTGCTGGGGAAAGCCACCTGGCTGGTATTCAGCGTTACCGTAGCGGTGTAGAAGGTATTGTTGTTGAAGCTGGTGCCCCGGGCGTAGGTGGCCACCGTTTGCCAGGTGGAACCATTGTAGTAACGCACCCAGAAATCTTCGCCGGTTTCCATGCTGTTGGCATAGAAGTAGAATTTGATTTCCAGTTGGTTGAAACTGGTCACATTAAAGCTGCCCGAGGTCATCGCGGAAGCTGTTCCGGAGTTGTCGCGCAACTGGATGGAGTAAGTACCTTCGTAGGAGTACGTCCCTGCGTAGCGCGCACAATCGGCGCCCCCATCTGACCAGCCATCAAAGCCGGTCTCGAAATACGATCCCAGCAGCACCTGGCTACCACCCGTAGGACAAGAAGGGCAGGTAGAACCGCCACAGTCGACACCGGTTTCGTCACCGTTCTGGATACCATCCGTACAGGTAGGTGCAGCTGCCCCCACGCAGAAATTCGTGCTCTGGCTGGTGGTGAATGATCCACCACTGGCTACGGTGCTGCCACCCGCCGAAACGGTATAACTGCCGTTTCCGTAAGTGCAACACATCCCGTCGCCATACGCATCGAAGATGTTGAAATTGTAACAGCCGTTGACCAGGCACAGGTTCTGAACCAGGGTCGAACCATCCGGTTGTGCACCGTAAGTGCCACCGGAAGCAACTACCGACCCACTGGCGTTGGTGACGGTCCAACTTGTTTCTTCGGGGTAATTGTCAAAAGTTATCGAGATGGTAACTGGGTTGTCGTTACAAGCCGTCGGGCAAGCGGGGCAGCTGGAGCCGCCACAATCTACGCCCGTTTCGGTACCGTTTTGCACGCCATCCGTACACGTTGGGCCACCGCCGCCGCCACAAGGTGCCAGGCAGCTCGCATTGGCCACGGTATTGCGGATTACCGCTCCGGGCTGAGCGCCAAAGCCCAGGTTGAAATTGATACCCGTAGTAAGGTGGCAATAGCTCATGATCGTACCACCACCGGAAGGGCTACCGGGCAGGGCGCAACCGCCTTCCACACCACCCGCGCAACCGTCGATGGCGGTATTGTTGCCATTCCATACACAAGCGTGCGTGTGGCGCGATCCGATGAGGTGACCCATCTCGTGAGTGACCACCATCACCGAGAAAGAATAGGTAGGTACGTTGCTGTAAGAAGCATCAATGCTGCTAAAACACTTGGAGTTGTCGGGGTTGGTCGCACATATTCCTGCAAAACCGGCGGCGATACCTCCACTGGCCTGGTAAGAAACCAGGTGAGAGAGGTCGCCATTGAAGGTGCCCGTATTGGCCTGGTAGCTGCTTAGCATGGCACTGGACGAGGTACCGGAATAGGGCGCCGGGGTGGTCCAGGCTTTGATTTCAGATACCACCATGTTCAGGCTCTCGTTGGCGTAGAGGGTGATGGTCTGGTTGAACAGGCCGGTAATGTAGTTGGTGGCACCCGTTGCACCACCTTTGTTGGTAACCACATCATCGTCGATTTCTACGTATACCCGGATACAGTCGCCAACTGCTTTGGTGGCGTCAAATTCCAGCTGGCTGGGTTTGTAGCCCACGCCGTCGTCTTCGGTGCCACAGTCCAGATCGAAGGATTGCTTGTACGCACGATCGTTATAAATAAGGTGTTGCTCACTACCTGGTTCCTCCAGTTTTCCGATGACAAAATTACCGCGGTCGGTGCTGATCATACCGTGAATTTCCTGGTCAAAGATACTGATGGCTACCAGGGTACTGGGGTCGTTGGTCACGGTGCCGTAGTAATACAACCCGGGTTGGTAATCAAGTGTCCGGCCGTCGCTGGTACGCAGGATGAAATCACTTGTAAGTACTTTGTTAGGAATAAGTGTGACACTGGTTTCTCCGAGGCCCGGCAGGGGAAAGCGAAGTTCCAGCAATTCAGGTCGGGTGTTGAGCAATGTCCGGATACTAGCCTGGTTCAGGTTGACCAGTATTCCTTCGGAAAGCACATTTTCAGGTATTCCCGCGTCTTTCAGGCTTTGGCTGCTCGCATTTACGAGGGAATAATTGACTTTGGGTAGCTTGGTTTCAGCTTTTTGTACCCGGTCACTTACTATTCTTTGCCCAAATAAAAATACGGGACATAGGAATAGCAGAAGTAGATAGTTAACTATTTTCATAATCTGCTAATTTAATGGATAAAATAAAGTGTGTTGGTGGGGTGTTGTTGTTTTAAGACGGGTAAGTTATACAAAAAGCATAATAAAAAGCACAAATGAAAATCGGCGCCTCAGATAATTATTTGCTTAATACTCGACTATTGCATTTTTAATAACTTAGATAGCGCATTTAAGCGGAATATTGTTTGTCTGAAATGGCATATTGAAGAATGGGGGTCGTTTGGCGGGGTGGGCCTGGCAGGGGGATAAAAAAAAGCGGGCAACACCTTGTGGTGCTGCCCGCTTTTGTTATCCGAAAGTCCGGGTTAGCCCGGCTTAAATATCAATCTTGGCGTACTTCGCATTCGCTTCAATGAAGGCGCGGCGCGGCGGTACTTCATCGCCCATGAGCATGGAGAAGACCGCATCGGCCGTCCGGGCATCGTCGATGGTTACCTGTTCGAGCAGGCGGGTATCGGGGTCCATCGTGGTTTCCCACAGCTGCTCGGCGTTCATCTCTCCGAGACCCTTGTAGCGTTGCACTTTGATGCCCCCTTCGCCACCACCTTTGGAATAGTGTTCGATGGCTGCTTTGCGTTGCTCTTCGGTCCAGCAGTACTGGAACTGCTTGCCTTTGCGTACCTGGTACAAGGGGGGCTGGGCAATGTAGATGTAGCCATTCAGGATCAGGCGGTTCATGTAGCGGAAGAAGAACGTCAGGATCAGGGTCACAATGTGGCTGCCATCGACGTCGGCATCACACATAATAATGATCTTGTGGTAGCGGAGTTTGTCGATGTTCAGTACGCGGAGGCCGTCGTCGTTTTCTTCAATACGGACACCCAGGGCGGTGAACATGTTCTTGATCTCCTCGTTCTCGTAGATCCGGTACTCCATGGCTTTTTCCACGTTCAGGATCTTACCCCGCAGGGGCAGGATGGCCTGGAACGTGCGGTCGCGTCCTTGCTTGGCAGTACCACCAGCCGAGTCGCCCTCGACGAGGTAGATCTCTGCCGATTCGGGGTCGCGCGAGGAGCAATCGGCCAGTTTGCCGGGGAGTCCGCCACCGGTGAGCACATTCTTGCGCTGCACCATTTCCCGCGCCTTGCGGGCAGCGTGGCGGGCAGTAGCCGCCAGAATCACCTTATCGACCACCCGGCGGGCTTCGGTCGGGTTTTCTTCGAGGAAGACCGACACGGCGTTACCCACGGCCCGGGATACAATCCCGGTCACTTCGCTGTTGCCCAATTCGCCTTTGGTCTGGCCCTTGAACTGAGGTTCCGGAACTTTTACCGAGACAATGGCCGTCAGCCCTTCCCGGAAATCTTCACCGGAAATTTTGAATTTCAATTTCTTAAACATACCACTGTCTTCGCCATACTTGGTGAAAACGCGGTTGATGGCCCGCCGGAAACCATTGACGTGGGTTCCGCCCTCGCGGGTATTGATGTTGTTGACGAAGGAATAGATGTTCTCCGTGTAGGAGGTATTGTACTGAAGCGCTACCTCCACTTCCACATTGTCTTCCTTACCCATCACGTGAATGGGGTGTTCGGTGATGGGGTGGCGGCTCTGGTCGAGGTAGAGGACGAATTCTTTCAAGCCACCTTCCGAGTAGAAGGTTTCCGTCAGGAATTGCCCTTTGCTGTCCTTCACCCGCTCGTCGGTGAGCAGCAAAGTGAGGCCCGAGTTGAGGTATGCCAATTCCCGCAGGCGGGTAGCCAGGGTCTCGTACTTGTAGACGACGTCTTCAAAAATTTCCGTATCGGGCACGAAAGTGATGCGGGTACCGGTTTTATCCGATTCTCTGACCTGCCTGATGTCTGTTTCAGGTTTACCGCGGTGGTAAATTTGTTCAAACATCTTGCCTTCGCGGTGCACTTCGGCGCGGAGGTACGAGGACAAGGCATTGACCACACTGATACCCACCCCATGCAAACCACCCGACACCTTGTAGGTGTCTTTGTCGAATTTGCCACCGGCGTGCAGTACGGTCAATACAACCTCCAGGGCCGACTTCTGCAGCTTCTCGTGCATGCCCGTGGGAATGCCCCGGCCATTGTCCTGTACGGTGATGGAATTGTCGGCGTGGATGTAGACTTCAATGTGGCTACAATAGCCGGCGAGGTGTTCGTCGATCGAGTTGTCTACTACTTCCCAAACCAGGTGGTGTAAGCCTTTGTGGTCGGTACTTCCGATGTACATTCCCGGCCGCTTGCGAACGGCTTCCAAACCTTCGAGTGCCGTAATATTGTTGGCGCCATAATCTTCGCGCTTGCCTGTTCTTTTCGGTTGATCTTGCATAGTATCCATTCCCGCAAAAATACGAAAAATTGAGTAATTAATACCCTTTAAGCGCAAGTTGAAGAAAGAAAAATGGGAAACATTTTGGCCGTGGCCCAGCCGCCCCAAATCCGGCGCTGAACAGCGGATAAATAGACCCAAATGCGGTATTCCTGGTAAATACATTCAAAATCCGCGCGGAAAACATTATTTTTGATGAATGGTGTCCACCGGGTTGTCCTTTGGGGACCTTTTTTAAAAAACGACTAACGGTGTGCGGTCCATTTATTAGGCCTACTAAGCGATGCTGAATGAGTGATAAGGAGAAGAAAATTCAAATGCCCAAGGAGTTTACGGATGTGCAACTGATGACACAACCCGAAACGCTGCAACGGTTCCCTCGTGAGCGCAAGCTCTACATCGGCATTCCCAAAGAAATCACGCTGCAAGAAAACCGGATAGCCCTGGTGCCTTCGTCGGTGACGACCCTCGTGGCAGCGGGTCATCGTATTGTGCTGGAAACGGGTGCCGGCGACAAATCCCGGTTTTCGGACCACGATTATTCGGAAGCAGGAGCAGAAATTGCGGCCAGCCCGGAAGAAGTTTACAAAGCCGATGTCATTATCAAAGTCGCGCCGCCTACGCTGGACGAAATTGAATTCATGCGGCCCAACCAACTCCTCATCTCCCCGCTGCAATTGCCCATCATCAACGCCGAGTACATTTACCGGCTCAAACACAAACGGGTTATTGCGCTGGCCATGGAGTACATCAAGGACGAATCTGGCTATTTTCCCATCGTGCGCATTATGAGTGAAATGGCTGGCATCAGCGCCATGCTCACCGCAGGCGAACTGCTCTCCAATACCAGTGGTGGCGCGGGGGTGCTCCTGGGGGGGATTTCCGGCGTGCCCAGTGCCAAAGTGGTCATCCTGGGAGCGGGGATCGTAGCCGAATATGCCACCCGGACAGCCCTGGGCCTGGGTGCCGAGGTCCGAATTTTCGACGACAACATTTACAAACTCAAAAGGATCCAGAACCAGGTAGGCCGGCCACTCTACACCAGTTCCCTCAATCCGGTCTATCTCGAACGCGAACTGGTTTCTGCCGAGGTGGTCATTGGTGCTATCCATTCCGAGAGTGGCCGCACGCCCGTGGTGGTCAACGAATCCATGATCGAAAAAATGAAGGACGGCGCGGTGATCATCGACGTGAGCATCGATCAGGGCGGCTGCTTTGCCACCTCCCGCGTTACCTCGCTGGACAAGCCGACCTTCGTCAAACACGGCGTTATCCACTACTGTGTTCCCAATATTGCGTCCCGGGTAGCACGCACCGCCTCCATTGCCACCAGCAACATTATGACACCGATACTGCTGCGGGCTGGCGACGTGCAAAGTATCGAAAAGATTCTCTTCGGCAGCCTGGGCCTCCGCCACGGCGTCTACACCTACAAGGGCTGCCTGACGAACGCGTACCTGGGGCGTCGTTTTGATATCAAATCTACCGATCTGGATTTGCTGATTACGTCCGATATTTAAGCGCTCGTTTTGGCTGCTGAAAAGGAGTGCTATCATTGCTACAAAAGTACCGCGCTATGCCCGATAAAATTTCCTATTCCGACGTCATCGCCGCCGAAGATGAATTGCTCCGGCAACGGCGGGCCAAATTGGTGGGCGAAGCATTCGCCGCCGCGCTCGCCGACAATCGATTTGGGATCGCGCTTTCCGGCGGTGGTATCCGCTCGGCGACCATCAATATGGGGATTTTAAAAACCCTCCACAAGTTTGGACTCATCAAACAGGCCGATTACCTCAGCACCGTGTCTGGTGGGGGGTACACCGGCGCCTACCTGCAGGCGACCCTCCGGGAAAAAGGCCAGGAAAACCAACTCTTCGACGAGGAGCACATCGACTACCTGCGTAAGCGGGGCGAATACCTGTTTCCGGGAACGGGCGGGGTGAAGATCTGGAACCAGGTTACCCTGGTCGTTGCTTTTTTGGTCAGTTTCCTGATGAGCCTGGTTAGCCCGGCCGTCCTGTTGGCCCTGGTGGGGGGGTCTTATTTCTTTTTTAAATATTATGACCTCGTCGAAATCGATTTTACCGATGCCCTGCAACGACACGTCGCCTGGCTCCTGCCAGAAGTTCTCTACGTGGGGTTGGGCTTGGTGGTAACCCATTACCTGCTCAACGTGGCGGCCGTTTACCGCCTCGGGATTTCGAATAGGTTCAATCGCGTTGAAACAGGCTTTGTCCTGCTGGTGTTGCTCACTTTCAGCTGGCCGGTCGTGCAAAGCTTCCAGTCGATCAAAGCACCCAACGGCGAACAGCTGCTGGTCTTTCTCACCGTGGGCTTCGTGCTGGTGCTGATGGGCTTGCTCACCAACCCCAACGCCACCAGCTTTCACCGGTTCTACCGCAAGCAACTGGCGGACGCTTTTCTGCATTTCGCCCGCGAAAATAAGAACGTCCTGCTGAAGAACCTCTTCCAGCCCGGCAGTGACGCGGAAGACGATTATTTCGCGCCCTATCCGCTGATCAATACCTGTCTGAACCTGCAATCGAGCAAAGACCCCAACTTCCAGGGCGCCAAGGCCAGTGATTATTTCCTGCTTTCGCCGCTTTTTTGCGGAGCCAAGCTGGTGGGCTACGTGCCAACGGCCACCGCCAACGGCTACCGCCAAATGACGTTGCCGGCCGCCGTCACCATCTCGGCAGCCGCCGTGAATCCGGGCCTGGGAATTTATTCCAATAAGTTACTCAGTATCTTGCTCACCATTTTCAACCTCCGCCTGGGTTTCTGGACCTGGAACCCCCTGCGCATGAAGACCTCCTGGCCCGTGGTCTGGTGGCCGTTTTATTTTTTTTACGAATTGTTTGGGCGTATCGGAACCGATAAGAAAATGGTGAACATCAGCGACGGCGGGCACATCGAAAACCTCGGGGTGATGGAATTGTTGCGCCGGCAGTGCAAACTCATTATTTCGGTAGATGCCGGCGCGGATTCTTCGTTTCTCTTCGCCGATCTGGAAAACCTGACCGTTCGGGCGCGCAACGAATTGGGCATCGACATCCGCTTTCGGCGCGACCAAGTCCCCGAAGATGTGATGCGGGTAAAGCCCAGCCACGGCTATTCGCGGAAGCGCTTCGTGGTAGCAGACCTCTACCAACTGTGGGACAAAATCGAAGAAAACGGAGAAGAGAAGATCATTCACTACCCTGGCGGCAAAAAAACAGGCGTCTTTGTTTACGTCAAGAGTACCGTTACGGCACCCGTTGGCCGGCCCGATATTTCGCCTGAAAAGGACCCGCTGAAATACGGTACCTACAAGTACAAGATCTACAACCCCGATTTTCCCCACGAATCCACTGCCGATCAGTTTTTTGATCCCATCCAGTGGGAGTCCTATTACCAGCTGGGGCAGTTTATCGCCGCCGATATGTTGGGGTGCGACAACCTCAACGACTTCGACGTTGATCACGCTTTTACCATTCCACTGGACGAGTTGTACCGTCACTTCGATAAGGATGTGCAGCTGTTCGGGTCGATGCCCGTGCCACTACCTGCGGCGCGTGCACGTGCTATGGAAGAAGTGGTGCTGGATCCCAGCGCGGAAGTTACCGAAGCCACCGAAGCCGGGGAAGCGGTCAGTCAGTACGAGATTTAGCCTACCCGCCGCCGTCCTCTTTTTTGCCAAAGAAAACCTTTCCCCAGTAATCGCGCCGTTCTTCGCGGCGCTCATCGCGGCCGGCGAGCCGGCGGATGCGTTCAGCGTATTCCGAGAGGTTTTCGTTGTCGCGGCGCGGATTGTCAGTAAGGACTTCCTGCAGGCGCACCGGATCGATGGACTCGATGGTTCGGTTCCAGTCGACCATCTGATCCACGGGAGCATCTTCGTAACCCACAACCGGCAGTTCGGGCAGATAGGGCGGACATTCCAGCAGGGCCAGTACCATTTCGGGCGGCTCGGGATAAGTCGCCTGGCGGATTTTTTTGAATTTGGCATCCTTGTAGACGCGCACCGTGTAGGAGCCGAAGATGGGCAATGCCGTGCGCGACGCCTGCCCGTTGGAGAGGGTCCGGAAATGGATGCCCGGCTGGTCGGCACCCACCCACACCCCGGTCACCAACTGGGAGTTGAAGCCTACAAACCAGCCGTCGCCCTGCTCCTGGGTGGTACCGGTCTTACCCATGAGGGTGCCCTGGATACCGAATTCTGAGCGCAGCCGTTGGGCCGTGCCGCTGTCGACGACAGACTGCAAGAGGTTGAGCATCATGTCGGCGTGGCCAGGTTCGAGCACTTTGACGAATTTCTTGCCGTTGGGGCGGGGAAAAGTAGCGAGTACCTCGCCGTCGGCGGTCACAATTTTGTCCAGGTAGTGGAGCCGGTCGGGTCGGTAGCCCCGGTTGGCCAAGGTCGCATAAACCGTAACCATATCAATCAGGCTGGCATCCACCGCACCCAGTGCAATGGCGGGCACCAGGGGGATGTCACTGCTGACGCCCATGTCGCGGGCCAGTTGGCGCACGTTTTTCAGCCCGGCGCGCAGGGCCAGTTCTACGGCGACGGTATTCACCGAATTGCTGAGCGCACCGGCGAGGGAATAGGCGCCGCCGTACTTGCCATCGCTGTTCTGCGGTTGCCAGCCCTTGAACTGGTCGTAGGTATGCAATTGGTTTTCGGTGTATTCGCAAGGCATCATGCCGCTCTGCAATGCCGCCGCGTAGACGATGGGCTTAAAGGTAGAACCCACGGGGCGTTTCGACTTGACGTGGTCGTACTGGATAAAGCGGTGGTCGATGCCGCCCACCCAGGCCCGGACGAGGCCCGTAGCGGGTTCCACCGAGAGCAGCCCCACGTTGAGCAACATGAGGTAGTGCTTGAGGGAATCCAGCGGACTCAGGAGGGTATCTACGGCACCGCCCTTCCAGTCGAAGATGGTCATGGCGACGGGGGTGGCAAAACTCTTTTCAATTTCAGCCTCCGAACGGCGGCGTTCTTTGAGTTGCTGGTAGCGCGGTGTCTGTAGCAGAGCCCGCCGCAGGGTCGCATCGGACCAGGGGCTGCGCTTGCGCCAGTCGGCGGCAAACCGCGCCTGTACCAACGGCATCTGGTAGGCGACGGCCGCTTCCGCGTGGCGTTGCATCCGGCTGTTGATGGTGGTATAAATTTTCAGTCCATCGGTATACAGGTTGTAGGCCGAGCCGTCGGCTTTTTTCTTGTCCTTTAGCACCTGCAACACTTCCTGGCGCAGGTGTTCGCGGAAGTAGGTAGCCATGCCTTCGTTGTGCCCTTCCAGTTTGAAGTCCAGTAGGACGGGCAATTGGCAGAGGCTGTCCAGTTCGGCAGCCGGCAGGTGGCCCGCCTTGACGAGCTGCCGCAGCACCACGTTGCGGCGTTCCTGCGCCTGGTCGGGGTTGCGGCGGGGATTGTACAGGGAGGTGCCCTTGAGCATCCCGACCAACAAGGCCGCTTCTTCGGCTTTCAGGTGCTCAGCCGATTTGTTGAAAAAACGGAAAGCCGCTACCTTGATCCCAAAGGCGTTTTCCCCAAAAGGAACGGTATTGAGGTACATGCGCAGCAGTTCCTCCTTGTCGTAGGTGTTTTCCAGCCGCCGGGCGACGAACATTTCGCGCAGCTTGTTGATGGGCAAACCGAGCAAGGCGTAATTTCGCCGGGGGAAGAGGTTTTTGGCCAGCTGCTGGCTGAGGGTACTGCCGCCGCCCGAGGATTCGTCCTGGAGGAGAATGGATTTCACAATGACCCGTCCCCAGGCGCGCAGGTCGATCCCGCTGTGCTCAAAAAAACGGGCGTCTTCGGTTGCTACCAGGCCCTGGATAACCAGCGGCGAGATCTCGTCGAGGGTGGCATCGGTGCGGTTTTCAATGTAGTATTTACCAAGCTGGATCCCATCTTCGCTGTAGATCTCCGAAGCCTGGTGGTTGTGGATGTTTTTAAGCTCCGGATACGAGGGCAGGGCACCGAAAGCACCCAGCCAGATCAGGGCACTCAGTACCAGAACGAGTCCGATACCCGCCGCCAGCGGACCGCCGATACCGTACAGTACCAATCGCCAACCCGGTTGTGCTTTTGCCCAGTGGGTGAGGGCGGCGCCTTGTTGGGTTGCCCATTTGGTGGTTTTGTCTATCACACTGCTATTTTTATGCCAATCCATGGTGAAGCTAGGGTTCAGCTACTAAAAACGATTAACCCAGCAAAGATAGTGTTAATGTTTGAAATGTTTGTTTGATTTTTTATTTTAAACAAAAAAGAGCACTTTACTATTTTCCATAAATCGATCCACGTGCTTTGATGGCGGCAATGATGTCTTTACGCTCTTCTTCCAGGTATTGGTACCTGGAATAGCTGGTCATTTCAAAATGATCACAACAATATTCGTCCCGGCAGTAAATGCGTTTACCCGTAGCCACAATGACAAATTGAAAATCGGTTGGTGCCCGTTACCCGTGTCTACCGCCCCATGTGCACCAGCAACACCGAAATGTCGGAAGGGCTCACGCCGCTGATCCGGCTGGCCTGGCCGATGGTGTGGGGTTTGATCTTGGTCAGCTTCTGCCGGGCTTCGATGCTGAGCGAAGGCAGCTGGTGGTAGTCGATGTCTTCGAACAGGCGCACGGCTTCGAGGCGACTCATCTTGTCGACCATTTCCTGCTCGCGGCGGATGTAGCCTTCGTACTTCATATTGATCTCGGCCAACTCGCAGCACTCCTCCTGGTGGCTGCGCAGCATATCGTCGACGGCGGGGATCACGGTACGTATTTGGGTCAGCGACACGTTGGGGCGCAGCAGTACGGTGTTCAGCTTCACGCTTTGCTTGAGCGGTGCGGAGTCCTGGCCGGCCAGGTAGCCATTGAGCTGGTCGGGCTGGACACTGTATTCGCAGAGGAATTTTTCGATCGCGGCCACGCCCGCTTCTTTTTCGCGTACCCGTTCCATACGGGCGTCCAGGCCCTGCATACCCAGGGCCTGGGCCAGGGGAGTCAGGCGCAGGTCGGCATTGTCCTGGCGCAGCAGAATCCGGTATTCGGCCCGCGAGGTAAACATGCGGTAGGGCTCTTCGGTGCCTTTGTTGATGAGGTCGTCGATGAGCACGCCGATGTAGGCATCCGACCGCTTGAGGATAAAGGGCTCGGCGTCTTGTACGGCGAGGTGGGCGTTGATGCCCGCCATCAGTCCCTGGCTGCCCGCCTCTTCGTAGCCGGTGGTGCCATTGATCTGGCCCGCAAAGAAGAGGTTCTTGACCAGGCGCGTCTCCAGATTCGGCCGCAGTTGGGTGGGCTGGAAGAAGTCGTATTCGATGGCGTAGCCGGGGCGGAACATTTTCACGTCCTCGAAGCCCACTACTTTTTTCAGGGCACTGTATTGCACGTCTTCGGGCAGCGACGAGCTGAACCCGTTCACGTATATTTCGCAAGTGCTCCACCCTTCCGGCTCCACGAACAGTTGGTGGCGGTCGCGGTCGGCGAAGCGGTCAATTTTATCTTCAATCGAGGGGCAGTAGCGCGGCCCCAACCCCTGGATGCGGCCGTTGAACATGGGCGACCGATCAAAGCCGGTGCGCAGGGTGTCGTGCACCGCCTGGCTCGTGTAGGCGATGTGGCAGGGCAGTTGTTTTTGCAGGCGCGGCGTATCGGTGTAGCTGAATTTGCCGGGATTTTCGTCGCCGTGCTGCACTTCCATTTTGGCATAGTTGAGCGTGCGGCCATCCACGCGGGGTGGGGTGCCCGTTTTCATGCGGCCAGCCTCGAAGCCGAGTTCGCGCAGTTGTTCGGTGATGCCCGTAGCGGCGCGTTCGCCCGCGCGGCCACCGCCAAATTGCTTTTCGCCAATGTGGATGACGCCGTTGAGGAAGGTGCCGTTGGTGAGCACCACGGATTTTCCGGGAATTTCCAGGCCGAGGCTCGTGCGTACGCCTTGTACCCGTTCGCCCTTGACCACCAAACCGGTGACCATCTCCTGCCAGAAGTCGATATTGGGATGGGCTTCCAGCATTTCGCGCCATTTGTTGGCAAACAATATGCGGTCGCTCTGGGCCCGCGGACTCCACATGGCGGGTCCTTTTGACAGGTTGAGCATCCGGAACTGCACGGCGGTATGGTCGGTGACGATGCCGGAGTAGCCCCCCAACGCATCGATCTCCCGCACGATCTGCCCCTTGGCAACGCCGCCCATGGCCGGATTGCACGACATCTGCGCAATCGTATTCATGTTCATCGTGACCAACAGCACTTTCGACCCCATATTGGCAGCAGCCACCGCTGCTTCGCAACCCGCGTGCCCAGCACCTACTACAATGACGTCATATTCCGGAAACATACCCTTCTCTAATTTAGAACCACAAATTTACACAATAGCGGGGATTTACGCCTACTAACCATTGGCCAATCGAAAGAAAAACAGTAAATTGCATAAAGCAACAACCAAATAATTCCAGATGACAGGAAACCTAAGATAGTAGGAAATATAAACTCATCCAGGAAATCATGAAGATAGATCAGAAATCAGATCAATCGCTAAACAGAATAATTGGGGCTATAAGAGGATCTATCTTAGACTGAATAGAATTGACTTGTCTAAAATATAAAAATGGTACAGGCTATATTTAGTAGCATTCAAAAAGACAAAAATGACTCAAAAAATAGCCATCCTAAGGGGAATAAATGTGGGCGGGAAGCGGAAAATTCTAATGGCGGATTTGAAAGCCCTGTTTTCGGAGCTGAATTTTTCAAAAATAACAACCTATATCCAAAGCGGGAACGTGATTTTCGATACGGATGGCAAAGCGGAAGATCTGGCGTTGTCCAAACGCCTCGAAAAGGCCATCAACGAACGATTTGGTTTTGACGTTCCGGTAATTATCAGAACCGCCAACGAATTGGAACAGGCCATAAATCAAAATCCTTTTTTTAAAGGAGACCCGGACCTCGCCCATTTGCATTTAACCTTACTTAATGAGGAGCCAACCCCGGAAAACCAGCTACAGCTGCAAACCTACAATTACGAACCTGATAAATTTGTGCTGGACGGCAAAGACGTTTTCATTTACTGCGCAGGCAAGTACCACGAATCCAAACTGACCAATAATTTTTTTGAGAAAAAGCTAAAAGTAAGTGCCACTACCAGGAATTGGAAAACGGTTTTAAAGTTAGTGGAAATCAGTCGAGCAGCGCCAACTCCCGGCGCTCCCGGTAAAGGCTGGCTATCGTAACCCATACTTGCTGCCCGCGCATCCCATTTAGGTTCCAAACCGCCCGTTCAACCCTACCTCCCAATCCGGTGTTTTAGTGCTGATTGACCTTTTAAAACAAGCGCGCTATGGCTTTTCGCCAAATGGTATTTATTGGAGTAATCGTGTCTTACTTTCTGGCGTTGGTCTACCTGTCCTATCAGGAGCTCTACCTGGCATTTCCGCCCGGCTGGGCCCGTACGGCGGTGCAGTGGGTGCTTACCGGTGGTTTCTTCTATATTCCCGTGGCGTTGGTGTACCTGGCTTTTTTTGGTCGCCAGCCGGTCGGCCTACGCAACCTGGTCATCGGCCTGGTGGTGGGGGTCTTCATGACCGAAGTGTTGCTGGCCCTGTTCCTGGTGTTGACGGACATCGGACTGGGTGCCCGCGCACTGGTGGGGTATCTCTTGCCGGGGAGCTTGCAACCCCTTTCGCCCGGCGGGCGGCAGTTGATCCAGCAAGCCGCGTTGGTGGTGGCCGTAGCATCTTTTGGGTCGTTTCTGTACGGCATTACCCGAGGTAAATACCACTACCAGGTGCACCGGGTGCCGCTGCAGTTTCCCGATCTGCCCCCCGCTTTCCACGGTTTTCGGGTAGCCCAAATATCGGACGTGCACGCCGGCAGCTTCGATAATATAGCGAAGGTAAAAGAAGGCCTGGAGCTGGTAGCGGCCCAGCACGCGGACCTGATCGTCTTCACCGGCGACCTGGTCAACGGGCGGGCCGAAGAAATTTTGCCCTACACCCAACTCTTTCACGACATCCTGCGGGCGCCCTCCGGCCAGTACGCCGTCATGGGCAACCACGACTATGGCCATACCCACGCCTGGCCCAGCGCGGCCGTCCAGCGGGAAAATACCGCCCAGGTAAAGGCCAACTACGCGGCCTGTGGCTTCGAACTGCTCAACAACCGCAGCGTCGCGATCACCAAAGGCGGAGATTCCATCCAGCTGGTGGGGGTAGAAAACTGGGGGCGTCCGCCGTTTCCGCAGTATGGCGACCTGAATGCAGCCCTCCACGACGTGCCGCCGGAGGCGTTTAAAATCCTCCTCTCCCACGACCCCACCCACTGGGACCTCCAGGTGCTGCCGCACGCCCAGCACATCCACCTCACCCTGGCGGGCCATACCCACGGCATGCAGATGGGCGTCAGCATGTTCGGTTTCCAGTGGAGCCCGATCAAGTACTTTTATCCACGCTGGTCGGGTCTTTACGAAGTGGCGCAGCAATACCTCTACGTTAACCGCGGTTTCGGTTGGTTAGGCTTTCCCGGCCGGGTAGGCATGTTTCCAGAAATTACCGTCTTCGAGTTGTTGCGGGCGCCGGGAACTACTAGTTAGGCAGGCAGTCTTTCAGCAGTTGGGCCGTAGTGGCGTTGACTAAGTCGTGGGTGCCGGGCATTTGGGTAGCCATATTAGGGAAAGGAGAACGCCTATAATTAAAAGCAGGGGGAGCCTATTTTAAAAAATGCTGTTCAATCAGTTTGCGCAGAAAATTGACTTCTCCTTGCAATTTTTCCAATTCTTGCTGATACTTACCCAGTTGATCTGCGGTAATGGGTCGTTGGTCAACGTATTGCCCAGAGCCTACCTGGCTGTGTGATACCGACTGAAAATATTGCGTGCCGTCAAAGCTTAATAGTTGCAAGGGATCAATGGCCAGTATCTCTGCGATTTTTTCCAGCTTACTGAAGGAAAGATCAACCGTGTTATTTTCAATTCGGGCATAATAAGATTGCGAAATACCTATAGAATCAGCCATGTACAATTGGGTAAAATCTCTTAACTCCCTGATCTTTTTGATTTTTGATCCTACTCTGATTCCCACAAGCGATGATTGATGAGTTGATGGTTAATTTTTCAAAAAAAAGAAATGGTTCTAAATTATACGCATAGGGTATAAATTAGAATATATTGATGATGCCCGATACCAAAATAAACCAGTAAATTGCCAAAGAATTATTAACGCACTTACTTCTTGCTCTGATGAAAACAACCGACACGCTCCAACCGTCCAGTTCTCACCTGTTTTTTTTCTACAATGTCACTTATGCCAACTAGTCGATTACCGACTAAAGTGAGGGTCAAATAACAAGATCACATCCTCAAATCATTAGAGAAAGGAAACGCCTTAATCCAAGGAGTGTTCGAGCTAATCATCTGAACCGAAAACGGTAATTCTGTTTCTAACCTATTGCTAAATCGTCTTTGAATTCGAATTTGATCCGCAGTTTCTAAGTGACTACTACCAGGGAAGGATTGATTTATCAGGATTCGCCGGTCAGATAAAAGGTATAACGACCGATGCTTTTGGCGAAAAGAAAGAAACCAATAGCAGAACGAGCAGTATTGATGATTGCTGGCAATTGGTTTTTTGGGGTGTTACGAGTAGTGGAGGTGGCGGTAGTGGCCTCCCCGTTGGTTCTGATCCAACAGGAGGAACTCCGGGGCCAATAAATGGAGGTGGTAGTTGGGGCAGCTGGGGTGGTGATTTATCACATGGATGTACACTTGTGCCCTATATTGAGTGCGGCTGTGTAGGGCATGCAGGAGGGCGCAATGGTCCAATTTGCAACCATCGTTGTAGTAGACCCGATGTCATGGGGTTTGATCTAATTTGCCCTTTAGTTGCCCATGTCGGAGACCCTACCGAAGCTATCAGTACCAATAGCGCTGCTAAAAATGAATACTGGGACTGCGTCAGTACCCTGATTGGTTATGGCCTGATAACGGATAGTGATCTAAGCCAGCAACGATTGCTGGATTGTGAAGGTCTGGGAGACGTGTATGACACCGGTGGCAACCCTTCATTGGAGCATCCTGATGCTGGTTTTCGTGGCAGTTGGATGACCTATTCAAACACCTGTCTTACGGGGGTTCCCTTTCGAGCAGTAATAACGACCTGGGGAGATCTGCTGTTTCAAAACGAAGCGGCCTTTCAGCAGATTGTCGAAAATGATACCGGCTGTAATGGCACTGACCTGGCGTCGCTGATTATTAGAACCCCCGACCTTGAGCTGACCCGCGATGAAGTGAATACGCTCTTGGTCAACCCCGAACTCATTGAGCCGATCCAACGATTTTTAGACAACAAGGAGGGGGTAGAAAAGGAACAAATTCTACAGATTGTCCACGTGCTGCTGGAAACTATTCCTCATCAGACTAATGTAACTCCCGAATTGATTGATCAGATTATTTTGTTTTGGGAGGAGCATTATTCTATACTTACTAATGAAGACCCAACTGAGGATATTATTACTTTTCTTAAACTTAAGCAAGTCGATGACGATTATAAATTCGAACGCTTTGAGGAATTGTATGAGTTGTTAGAGGAAAATCCTGATGCACTTGTTGAGGATTGTCAGGAAGAACTTGGTATTGATTATTGGTCCGATCTTGCCTCTTTTGCAATTCCGAACTCCTGTCAGAATAGAATTGACGGATTAGGATGGGAAAATCAAGATATCCTGGCAGGAAATTCGAAGACAGTTAACCTTGATAGACATTCTGTCTCAATAACGCAATTGCCAGACCTGAATGGGGATGGTATAAGGTCCAAACAAGAATTATATGATTTTATAAGACTCAATTTTCCTGTTTTCGCGAATGGAGGAACAACCGTTGAATTGAATAGTTTTCCCGATTATAGTGTTGTTTGGGATTGGAATTTTTTTCAAACAGACTACGTTTTATGGGCATCACCTAACCCAGTAACTACAGTTATGAACATTGATGTTAGTCCAGAAAGTGTGACAGACTTTTGGGGAATAACAGATGATGCTACTGTAATTTGTAGTAGCTTTGATAACGAATGCTGTTGGGTCTTTAGTACTGTTACTACAGGCCAATTTACTTTCCCTTATGATGGTTCTCATCCTGTTTCAGGGAATAGACAATTTGGAATTGAAACGTTAGCAGACGAGTACCAATTTTACACAAAGGCTGCTGATAGAGGCAAATTATCTTCATTATTGAAACCTGGCGCTTGGATGACAGGAAATGACATGTCTAAAATATTTTACGCTATAACAGATGCGACTTGGAATAATTTAACACAAAAGGTAGCATCTTTCATTAACAGGAGAGGTGGAATTGCTGTTCAAAATACACCAATTACAATTCGCCCCAACTGGAATGAAGTTATGAACCCCCTGCGATCAAATGCCCCAATAACCGCTATACCTTGTGAATAATATAAAAAACAAAATTATCCGCCGAACCCTACTACAGTACTTACTGCTGACTTGTTTCAGCATTGTCCTTTCTACTGTGGCCTATATAATTATATATGCTCCGGTAAGGTTGTTACACATTTTCACGGGCAAAGCGCTAGGGGCCTACTTTTTTATGGCTGTTATTTTTGTGTTCGTGGTGATAATGAATGTATTGTTTGTGCTAGTGAATAAGGCTAGCATAGGACATCTTTCCATTAGGATGCTGTTCCTGAAAATGGCAAAGATTTTTATTCCGATAATATACGTGGCGTTTTTTTTGATCACGTGGCTTAATTCAAGTGGAACATTCAATTTGTTAACATTTATAATAGAACTTTTTTCCCAACCAGAAACCCGTTACATGCTCGGTACGTTGCTATTAGGAATGTTGACTTATTATTTCACCTTCTCGGTGCTTATTGTCAAACTGTATTTTCTGGTGGATAAAGTGTTTGACTAGTCAGGTGTATCGCTCTAAAATCTAAGTCGTAAATGGCAAACAAGTCTACGTTCACGCTCTTAACCCTCGCACTAACCCTGCTGTACGGATGCCAAGCGCCGATGGTACAATGGTATGCGCAACCCTTTGTGCATGCGGATGATTCTCTGGCTGATAAGGCTATGGCTCCCGCAATTGCGATCAGTGACAGCTACGCTTTTGTAGGTGTGCCTTGGGAAGAAAACGGACATATTGGTGTGGATACCAACGCCTGGGCAACAGGCGTGACTTATATATTAAAAAACGACCATGCCGGGCATTGGCAAGAAACACAACAAATAACAGCTTCGGACAAAGGTCCGCTGAATTTTTTCGGTTGTGCGGTTGCTTTGGCTAATGAATGGGCGGTTATTGGTGCTAAATTAAAAACCATCCCCAATGCCCAGGAGCAAAAAATTATTGGCGCGGGTGGCGCCTATGTTTTTCACTTGGATGCTACCGGTGCATGGAAAGAAACCAGTAAACTGGAAGACCCCACGGCGGCGGCAACCCCTTGGCAATGTTTTGGGCACGGTGTGGCCATTGCTGGTTCATTCATTGCCGTAAGTGCCCCATACAAAGACTGTGTCAGTAGTCAGGGAGACACCATTCTTGGTGCAGGTCAAGTGTTTATTTACCAATTCGATGGGTTGGACAATTGGGAAATAAAACAAATCATTGAGCCACCGGTGCTTCAGCGGCACGGCTCCTTTGGCTCCTCTCTGGCCATGGAGAACAATTTACTCCTAATCGGTGCACCTGGCGCTACCCCTAAAAACAAAGGAAATGATTCGCTTCAGCGCAATACAGGAACAGCATACGTTTTTACTCGTAACCCTTCCTCGAATGGGTGGGAATTACAAGCGGAATTGGCCGCGAGTGACGGACAGGCTGGAGATCAATTTGGACTAGCCGTAGCAGTTAACGAAGGTGTTTTGGCTATTGGCGCACCCCCAAAAAAACATCATTCTTATGCTAGGGGGTCTGTTTATGTATTTAAACCATCCAGAAGTGGGGATTGGGTAACCGAAAAAACAATTAACGGGGATGGCGATTTTGGTTCCTCTATTGCCTTGGTTAAGGATTTAATGGTAATTGGGAGTCCGCGTGGAGGAAAAGATGGGCTTAGTTACCTTTTCCATACAGCAAAACGCCATTATGAAATAGGAGCAGATACGCTACGCACACCACAAGGGGCTCAATCTCGTTTTTTTGGCTCAACGGTTGCTACCAATGGGGAGGCGGTGGTGGTTAGTCAGTACCAATCTTACACCCATTTCTACGAAAAGGAAAATAGTGTTGGCCTGGTATATTTGTTTACGCCGGTGAAGAAGGGGGAATGAAAATTATTCTGGCCGGGTAGGCATGTTTCCAGAAATACGGGTAGGCATGTTTCCAGAAATTACCGTCTTCGAGTTGTTGCGGGCGCCGGAAAAAGGCTAGTTAGGCAGGCGGCCTTTCAGCAGTTGGGCTGTAGTGGCGTTGACTAAGTCGTGGGTGCCCACTATTTCCACCACCGTGCAGGCCGGATTCGCCGCAAAGTAGGCCCTGATCTTGGGGTTGGGCACGAAACGGTCGTTGCTGCCCAACACGATGAGGGTAGGTAGGGTAGTGGCTTGCCAAAATTGGAGCGTAGGCGCAGCCGTCGTCCGGAAATTCCGGATCGAGTTGTACGTCCGAAACAGGCGGTAGCGCTTGTCGGGGGGATAGAGTTGCGCTTCGGCGTAGCGCCGATGAAAGGTACTTACCCACCCCAGCCGGGCGCCCAGGGTCACCAGAAACTGCAATCCCCGGGTCCAGCCCGTGGCCCGTTCGGCAAGCTGCTGAACCACCAGGGGCGCCACCTGGTCGAAGGCACCAATACCCGCCGGGGCGAGTAAAACCGCTTGCTCAATCTGCTCGCTCAAAATTGCTGCCGTACAGACAATGATGCGCCCGCCGAGGCTGTGCCCCACGAGGGAATACCTTGTCTTGCCTTGTTGGGCGGCAATGCCGCTGATGATCTCTACCCAATCCGCTGGCTTAAATTCCGGTGCCCACCATTCGCTGCCACCGTGAAACGGCAGGTCTGGCGCACAGATGGTATAGCGGGAACCTAACGGTGCGGCCCAGTCGGCAAATACCTGCCCGTCGTAGTCGTAGCCGTGGAGGGCAATGAGCAACTTGGGGCCGCTGCCGTAGGTGTGAACCAGGATGGTACCCTTGCTTACCGGCAGGGAAAAAGTGGTAATACTGGTAGGGGAGTCCGGTGGCGGACACATAATTGGCTATTTTAGTTTAAAAACAAACGTCTGGCCCGCAAATATCGTTCATTCAAAAAAACTACCTCATGTTAAACGGAAAATCGAGTATTCTTTTCTACGCCGCGGCCCTGGGCTTGCTGCTGGCAGTTAGTGGTTGCACGGCACCCAAGGTGACGTCTTCGGCACAACCCATCAGCCACGCCGCCTGGGACAGCCTCTTGCGCAAGCACGTTGACGACCACGGACTGGTCGATTACCAGGGCTTTGCCCAGGACAGCAACCAGCTCAAAGACTACCTCAGCCTGCTGAGCAACAATGCCCCGAACGAAAAAACCTGGTCGAAAACCGAACAGCTGGCCTACTGGATCAACGCCTACAATGCCTTCACGGTGAAGCTGATCCTGGACTATTACCCGGTCAACAGCATCAAGGACATCAAGGACGGGATTCCTTTTGTAAATACCGTTTGGGACGTCAAATTCTTCACCATTGCCGGTAAGGAATTCGACCTCAACAACATCGAACACGGCATTCTCCGCAAGGAATTCGACGATCCGCGCATCCACTTCAGCCTGGTTTGCGCGAGTATGTCTTGCCCGAAGTTGCAAAATTTTGCCTTCACCGGCGATAAGCTGGATACCCAGCTGGACGAGGCCGCCAGCGAGTTCCTCAACGAACCCTTCCGCAATGAGATCGGGGGCGAAACCATCCGCCTGTCCAAACTGCTGGATTGGTACTGGGGGGATTTTAAAGACAAATACCAGGATCGCTACGAACTCATCAATCGCTACGCCAAAAAGCAGGTGAAAACTTCCCAACCCATCGAATTTATCGATTACGACTGGCGCCTGAACGAGCAGACGCCGGAGAAAGAGGCCTTGGTGAAGGGGTAGAATCAGCTAACCTGAAATGGGTCGTGTGTCTTGATCAAGAGTAAATTTTCAGCTGGTATGAATTATCAGGAAAGACATACGACCCCGCAAGGAGCGAACAAGATCACTTTAAGTAGATGTATAAAGATTTAATTATTTGGAAATTAGAGAAACGATACGCTAAAATATTATATTTGAGATAGATTATCCGCGCCTTACCACCTTACACACCCATATACAACACACCAAAGCGATGAAAAAGATCCTTCGTATCCTGGGACTGGCCGTTCTCGCCGTCCTCCTGGCACTTGCCCTTTTAGCTACCTACATTTATTTCAGCCCTGCCCCGACCTACGCCGAGGTCGCCGTACCCGAGCTCACCGTAGAAGTTACCCCGGCGCGGGTTCTGCAGGGGCGGGTTCTGGTGCAGAACAACTGTTACAGTTGCCACCACGGGGAGAACAGTACCCAACTGACGGGGCGACTGTTTGACGACCGCTCGGCGAACAAGGATTTCGGCGCCATCTATACGAGCAATATTACCCAGGATGCCAATGCGGCCATAGCGGGTTATACCGACGGCGAATTGGACCGTTTGCTGCGCACGGGCGTTAAGAAAAACAACGCCCAGGCCATTGCCGTCATGCCCACCTGGCCCCTGGCGGCAGACGAAGACATCTACGCTATCATTGCCTTTTTGCGCTCCGACCATCCGATGGTAGCGGCAGCGGAGGCCAATCATCCGCTGCACCAACCCTCTTTTCTGGAGCGGGCGCTGCGCAAGTTGGTGTTCCGGCCTGTACCCTATCAGGATGAGTACCCCACCAGGCCCGCACTGAGCGACAGCATCGCCTACGGTGCCTACCAGGTCAATGCCGTTAACCTGTGCTACTATTGCCATTCGGCCGATATTAAGGCCGCCAACCCTGTCGAACCCACCGCTACCCCCGGCTACCTGGTGGGTGGTTTCGTGTTTCCGATGCTCAAATACGATATCGAGGTGCCCAATTTATTGCCGGCACCGGGCACGAGCATCGGCGACTGGACGGTGGACGAATTCGTGACGGCCGTCAAATACGGCCTTCGTCCCAATAAACCCGCTTTTCAGGAACCCATGCACCCCTACCTGCTGGATTCTAGCGAAATTAGGGCGGTGTACCAGTATCTGGCGTCGGTGGCGCAGCAGTAAATTGGTAGCGTTACCTGGTTTGTGAATTTTGAAAAATCGCAAAAATAAATTTCTTTCTTTTTTTCGTCGAGATGCTAACTTTGGGAGCCTCCCTAGAGGAGGTTTCTAAATTAGGATGGACATGCATATCTACGCGGTAATTCAACAAAGCATAAAAGGACGAAAACCAGGTCTGAAATACTTGTCCCTTTTACTCTTATTGGTCATTTGGCAAAGTGGCGGCGCCCAGGTCGTCTACGGCACCAACAGTTACGTCGAATACCACCAGGGAACCTTACCCGTAGTAATAGCGGTGCCACACGGAGGTGCTGTAAGTCCGGCCGCGCTGCCCAACCGCACCTGCAATGATGCCGTTACGGTTACCGACTTGAATACCATCGAGTTGGCGCAGCAAATCGACGCGGCTTTTTTCGCACAAACGGGCTGCCATCCACACCTCATTTACTGCAACTTGCGCCGCACCAAACTCGACTGCAACCGCAACCTCGCCGACGGGGCCTGCGGCAACCCGGCAGCTGCGTTAGCCTGGACGGAATACCACAATTTTATTGAACAGGCCCAGGCCAGTGCCCAACAGGAATACGCAGGCAATATCCTTTTTATTGACCTCCACGGCCACGGCCACCCCATTCAGCGGCTGGAACTGGGCTACCTGCTGTACGACGACGAGTTGCGGCTTTCGGATCAGGAGCTCAATACGCCCCCCTTAATAGCGGTGAGCGCCATCCAAAACCTGGTAGCTGACAACGCCAACAATTATACACACGCGGCACTCTTGCGGGGCCCGCAGGCACTGGGAACCCTCCTGGGCGAGGCCAGCTTCCCGGCGGTGCCCAGTGCCCAAATTCCCGCTCCTGCTGCTGCCGACAGCTATTTTAGTGGAGGCTATACGACCGCACGGCACACCAGCTACACCACCGGAAATACGGTGAACGGCCTGCAAATAGAATGTAATTTGACGGGCGTCAGAGACAACGCAACCAATCGGCAGGCTTTTGGCGAAGCATTAAGCACTGTTGTCCTCGATTTTCTCCGTATCCACCGGGAAGTGGCGGTCGAAAACTGCCAGCCCGTAGCCATTGAAGACCTGCAAAATTCCCCACCTGGCAGCATTTTCCCGACGCTATGGACGAGGCAGGATGCCTTCGTCCTGCTCAACAACTTACCCACTACCGGGGGGTACTACGAAGTGTACAACAATTTGGGCCAGCGGATAATCGGGGGTGATTTTGTCGGTGATCGTATTGCGCTGCCGGGGCACTTTACCCCAGGCTTCTACAGCTTACACCTGCGCATCGGCCAGCAAGGGTGGACGTTTAGAGTGGTGGTGAATTAATGCGAAGGGCCTAAACTCTCCGCCAGCATCAAGAGAAAGGGCAAGCATTTGTCGTAATTAAGTTCATAATAATTGACGCCCAGATTGATGTTCCGGTAATAGGCGGGCAAATGCTCTTTGTAGTACTTTTCCGATTGCAAGAGCCAGGCGCGGCCATTTATTTTTGTGGCTAAAAACCATTTTTCCAATAGGCGGGCAGTTCTTCCATTTCCGTCCCAAAACGGATGAATATGCGCGAGTTGCAGATGGATCAGCGACGCATGGTAAAAGGCCTGGGAAATGGATAAATCGGCAGCAATTAATTGCTGAATATCCTTAAAAAAAGCCGCCATTTTTTCTGCTACAAACTGTGGTTCAATGGCCAAATACACCAATCCGGTATCGTCAAATACCCCCATGGGGTCATTTCGGTACTCACCCCGTTTGCCCTTTACGAGCAGGGTGGCAGTCAGCATTCGGTGCGCCTTCCCGAAATTTTGTTCCGTTAAGGGATGAGCCTGGGCAAATTCGTAAGCTCGTACCAGGTCTTCAATTTCCTGGATTTCTTTTCGTGGTTTAAAGTTCTGTTGCGCCGTAATCGAGTTCATAAAAGCATTCAAGTCGATGCTATTGCCCTCGATATTGGAAGAATAGACGGCCGACGCCTTGGTGTTATAGCCCAGGTCAATTTTGGGTGTGGAAAAATCGTACTGGTCAAACCAGGTATCGATTTGGTGGCCCACAGTTTCTACATATTCTGGATAGTATTTCTCGGTGGTGACCGTCATAGTTTTGCGGGGCTCAAACGCCGATTGGTTCCGTAATTTAACCAAATAGAATGGCCTGTGCAAGCGCCGCAGGCAAAAAACGTTCCGTCCGCGAATCACCCCTCCGGCTCCGCCATAAACGCGTAGCGCACCTCCGTCAGGAACAAGCCGTTGGGTGCCACGCTCCAGCTTTTATCCAGGCGGGTTTGGGTGTCCATGGCGTGCCGCACCTGGTCCAGGGTCACCTTCCCCTCGCCTACCGACAGGCACATGCCCACGGCCAGGCGTACCATGCCCCGCAGAAAGCGGTTGGCGGCGATGTGGTACACCCATTCGTCGGCGCGGAATTCCCATTCCGAGCGGTGCAGTTGGCAGCGCATGGTTTTGGCGTCGGAACCCGTCTTGCAGAAGGGTAAAAACTCCTCGTAGGCCAGCAGCAGTTGGGCGGCCTCCTGCATCAGGTCGGTCGCAAAATGCCGGGCGCGCGGAAAAAGCAACAGGGTATCTTGCTGGAAAGGATTTTTTTGCCAGCTGAGGTGGTAGGCATAGGCCCGGTAGTGGGCATCGAAGCGGGCGTGTTGTTCGGGCGCCACGGGGAAGATCCGCCGAATGGCAATGTCTTTGGGCAGAAATTTATTGAGCCGCTCCAGGAAGGCGGGCGGAAAGGAACCTTCGAAGTCGAAATGGGCAAAGTACTGGCTGGCGTGCACGCCCGTGTCCGTGCGGCCACAGCCGGTAATTTCCAGTTCCGGGGCCCGCAAAATGGTGGCTATCGCCTGCTCCAGGGTTTCCTGAACGCTGGTTTGCCGGGGTTGCCGTTGCCAGCCGTAGTAGGCGGTGCCATTGTAGGCCAGTTCAATGAAGTATCGCATGTGGGTGGCAAAGCTACTGTTTTTCTGTGTTCGCCTGTTCCAGGATGTAGGCTTTGGCTCTTTCAATGATGGCGTCTACGCCCTGCAGCTCATCGGCGGGGCCGGTAGCCTGGTAAATATCCGGCTCGATGCCATTCTCAATATCCTGGCCGTTGGGCAAGTAGGTGCGGGTAGCCGAAAAGCGGATCTTCCAGCCGTTGGGCAACTCGTACGAAACCGGAATGCCACCCCCACCACCGCTGCGGTCGCCAATGAGGGTCACGTTGGGCAGGGTAGACATGAAGGCCGCGAAGAAATTGGTAGCCGAATAGCTGTGCCGGTTGATGAGCACCACAATGGGTTTGTGCAGCATCATGCCCGTAGAATCGGCCACCGCCCAGCCGCCTTTCCGCACCGGGGGGGGATTTTCGAGGAATTCTTCGCGCTGCCGTTTGGCTGCTTCGGCTTTTTTCTTTTTGCGGGGGCTCAACCCTTCGGTGCTGTGGTTGTAGTTGACCAGGGGGGTGATGAAAAAGCTGTCGCGCTCCGAAAAACTGCCCGCCTCGGGGCCATTTTTTTGGTCGATGGTACCGACGAAGGTCTTCTCCGGAACGAGGCGCTCCATCAGCTTAAACACATTGCCCAGCGATCCGCCGCCGTTGTCGCGCACGTCGATAATCAGCCCTTTGCTGCTGGCAAACCGGTTGAGCACGTAGTCCAGGTTGCCCTTGGCGATGGCACTGCTAAACGATCCGTAGTACATGTAACCCACCGAATCCAGCCAGGTATTGGCCAGCGGGCCAGACGCCTGGTAGTTTTTGCCGAGGTATTGGCGGCGCAGCACGCCTTCGTTGAAGTTGGCCGGAAAATCCAGGTACCAGTCGGCATTGCGCGAACGATCGTTGTTGACGTACAGGTTGACGTGGCCGTCGCGCAGCGCGAAGAGCATGGTCGACAGGATGCTGTACAGCGAGTCGTTGCCCAGGCTGTCGGTGACCAGGGGGCGGTAGTGGCGGTCGAGTGAGTCCCAGTTAACCTCTTTTTCGGCGAAGAACGCATAGTTTTCCTGGACGGACCGGTAGAAAATGTCGTAATTATTGGCAGGGGTATTGGCCGGATTACCACCCACGATCCACCGGCCGCAGCCAGTGATCACCAAAACGAACAGGGCAATGAATAGGAGCAAACGCATGGAGTCGGAATTAGAAGATCATCAGTTTTTTAACGCAGAATTCGGTAGCCATAATCGAAGCTTCCCGTCGTCGACAACAACGATTTGTTGGTGGGCAGCGGCGTGTACAGCAGGTTCCAGGTGTAGGAATAGCGGTCGGTGCGCCAAGCCTTGCGGCTGTAGTCAAAATCGAAACCCACATTGATTTTGAAAAACTGGTCAACCGTCACCAGGCGAAAGTTCCTGACAATGGTGCCGAATTTGACCTTTTGCACGCTCAACACATCCGGCAGACCAATGTAGGCCGGACGGAAAATGGCGCTCACCAGCGGCAGGTCGACGGTGCTGTTCATCGTCCATTGGTTGGTCTCCAGGTTGCGCTGGTCCAGGGCGCCAATCCCGAGCGAGGTGTGTAGCAGGAAGCCGGAAATGTTGTTGGCTGGTAAAGGGTATTCCCGCTGGTTGACCTGGAGGTAATAGACTCCACCGACATACTGGCGATCCGCAGCATTTTCGGTTTTGCCAATCCGGGTGTAATAGGCCAGGCTCAGGTTCAGGTCATTCATCCCGGCTTCGCGCCTGACGTCCTGGCAGGGGCGGACGTAGGCTTTCAGCGCAACATTGTCCAGGGAGAAGTTGAGCCGGAAGACGCCCTCCGGACGGATATGTTCGTAGGTGGTGAAGATCCGGAACCCGGCGCCCCGGTAGGCCAGTGGCGAATGGGCCCGATCGCGTACCGTGTTGATCGGAATGCCCACGCCCAGGGTAAAGAAAGCACCGTCACCTTTCAGCGCCGCTTCCTGGGCCAGTAGCAGCCCGGAAAGGAAAAGACCGGCAAGCAAGCAGAAGTATTTCATGTCTTTTTTATAAAGTGTAAAAACAACAGCGCTGGATTTTAACCGGTAGGCGGGGTAGGCTTTTCCGGTTATCTTTTTGCTACCGTCAAGATATAAAATACCGGTGGTTTTCCCCACCAATCCAGTCGGGGCAATCCTATTCGCAAGTTTACCGACGATTTGATCGCTTCTTTTAAGGACAATAGGACCCGTTAAATGTTTCGGAAAAGTGCTATATTTAAAAGCTAATTTACCTGAAATTAAAGCAAAATACAAAAGGCGATGGCTATTGACAATTTCGAACTGGAACGCATGCGCAACGTCCTGGCCGAGCACCAGGTCAGTTGGACCGAAAAGCGCATGTTCGGCGGGAACTGTTTCCTGGTGGATGGAAAAATGTGTTTTGGCACCTACCAGGGCGGGATGATGGCCCGCGTAGCACCGGACGAAGTAGCCGATCTGCTGCAGCGGGCAGGGGCCACACAGATGATCCACGGCGGCCGTACCATGACGGGCTACCTCATGATCCAACCCGCGGGCTACGACAACGATGACGATCTCGGTTTTTGGATCAGCAGGTGCCTCGCTTTTAATCCGCTGGCCAAAGCGACAAAAAAGAAACAGAAATAAAAAACGCCATTGCTTAATTGCAAACGGGCGAAAACGTATCTTTTCCGCAAATAAAAAACATGCAACGTCGAAATTTTCTACAAGCTACAGGTGTGCTGGCCGTGGGTGCCTTATTGCCAACCCGGGCCAGTGGGTGCCAAAAGAAGAACCATTTGGAGCAAATAGGGCTGCAACTATATACGCTGCGGGATGCCATGCTGCGGGATGCCGATGAAACCCTCCGGCAGGTAGCAGCCATTGGCTACAATTACGTGGAGGGAGCCAGCTACAACAATGGCCAGCTGTACGGCCGCAGTGCCAAGATCTTTAAAGCCCTGCTCGCCAGCCACAACCTCCAGATGCCCAGTGGCCACGTAGATTGGGATGCCCTGCAAGCGGAACCCGAGCGGGCCGCCGCCACCTGCCGGGAGGCCGGGCAAACTTACCTGGTGTTGCCCTTCTGGCCCGAAGAAAAACGAACAGCCGAGGGGTATCGCGAATTGGTGGAAATTCTTAACAACAGCGGCGAGGTGTGCCGCAACTACGGCTTGCAGTTGGCCTACCACAACCACGATTTTGAATTCAATAAAATGGTGGCGGGTCAGCGCCCGTTCGATTTTTTGGTGCAGGAAGTGGATCCGGCAACGGTCCAATTTGAACTCGACCTGTACTGGATCACCCGGGCGGGTAGCGATTACCAAAAGTATTTCCGCGAACTCGGCGGCCGTTTTCCGCTGTGGCACGTCAAAGACATAGACAATACCCCCGATAAATTCTTTGCCTCGGTAGGGAGTGGCGTGCTGGATTGGCCTGCTATTTTTAGCCACCAGGCGGAAGCCGGTATGAAATATTTCTTTGTGGAGCAAGATCAAACGCGGCCTGGCGGGAATCCGATGGAAGAAATTGCGGCCAGTTACACCTATCTCAAACAACTAAAGTACTGAGTGTCTAGGTGGGCAGGGCTTATTTTTTTATTAAAACTAAGTCATATTTCCTTATCTTCGCCAACTTAACGGAATTCCTGCGGTAACGACCAAAACATAAATGGTCATACTGTTGTTTTTCCGAATATTTTTCTGTTTGCCCGTTTTTGTCCTAACCAATGTACAAGCCAACAAACTGTGGATTCGTAAACAAGTTACCATGATCAACCTGATTTTATTCGGCCCTCCGGGCTCTGGTAAGGGAACCCAAGCCAGTAAGTTGGTGGAAAAATATCAACTGCTGCACATCAGTACTGGCGATCTTTTTCGTTACGAAATAGGCAATGATACCCCCCTGGGGCTGGCAGCCAAAGCGTACATGCAAAAAGGCGAATTGGTTCCTGATAGTGTTACCATTGGGATGCTCCGCAATAAAGTGGCAGCTAACCCGGAAGCACATGGCTTTATTTTCGACGGTTTCCCACGTACGGTAGCGCAAGCTGAGGCCCTCGACGAACTGATGGCCGAACGGGGGACCGCGATTGACAAGTTGATCTTGTTGGATGTTGGGGACGATGAAATCGTCGACCGACTGTTGGAACGCGGCAAAACGAGTGGCCGGACCGATGATCGGAACGAAACCACGATCCGCAAACGTATTGCCGTGTACCGGGCCGAGACGAGCCCCGTATTCGACTATTATGCGGAGCAAGAAAAATCAGTAAAAGTAGCCGGTGTGGGTAGTATCACCGCGATTTTTGATCGCCTGTGTGCTGAAATCGACACGATGGCTTTGGGTTAAGTCGTAATTTGTTTTTTAGTTCGGGTCCTCGTATGCAACCAGCGCTTAGAAAACGATTTAAGCTTCGCCCATTCATTAAGAGAAATAGAATAGGTAAGATATGGCTGGTAGTAATTTTGTGGATTACGTAAAAATAAGTTGCACCTCTGGTCACGGCGGGAAAGGAGCTACCCATTTTTTCAGGAGCAAATCCATCCCCAAGGGCGGGCCCGATGGGGGTGACGGCGGCCGTGGTGGCCACATCATCCTGAAAGGCAATCGCAACCTCTGGACCTTGTTGGCTTTTCGCTACCGCAAGCACGTGAAAGCCGAGCGCGGTGGCAACGGCGGTGGCAACACCGCCACGGGTGCCGAAGGCAAAGATGTCATCCTGGAAGTGCCACTCGGCACCGTAGCCAAAGATCCGGAAACGGGGGAAGTCCTCTTCGAGATCAGTAAGCACGACGAAGAAGTAATTCTCGTGCCGGGCGGCCGGGGTGGGCAGGGCAATTCTCATTTCAAATCACCAACCAACCAGACGCCACTTTACTCCCAGCCCGGCGAAGAAGGGCAGGAAGTGTGGCGCATCCTGGAACTGAAGGTACTGGCCGATGTGGGGTTGGTAGGGTTCCCCAACGCGGGTAAGTCGACCCTCCTGGCAGCCGTTTCGGCAGCCAAACCGGAAATTGCCGATTATCCATTCACCACCCTCACGCCCAACCTGGGAATTGTACAGTACCGCGACGGTCGCTCCTTCGCCATGGCCGATATTCCGGGCATCATCGAGGGGGCTCACCTGGGCAAAGGCATTGGTCACCGTTTTCTGCGCCACATTGAGCGCAACGCTACCCTGCTGTTCTGTGTGCCCGCCGATGCGGATAACATTCGCAACGATTACCAGGTCCTCATCAATGAGTTGAAACAGTACAATCCCGAGCTGCTGGACAAACCCCGCCTGCTGGTCATCACCAAATGCGACCTGATCGACAAGGAACTCGAGCAAATGTTGCAACCGGAAATTCCTACTGACCTGCCCCATATCTTTATCTCGGCCGTCACGGGTTACCACATCACCGAACTGAAAGACCTCTTGTGGACCTACATCAGCGAAGCCCGGCAAGGCGAAGAGGCCGATGTGCGGGGCGCCATGGAAGAAGAGGAATAGGCGGGCGTAAAAAAAGCGGGCTTAGCGTCCGAAGACGCTAAGCCCGCTAATAAACTATAAGTGAAATAAGGGGGGAAATCGGTTTAGTCCTTTTCGTTTGCGGTAACAAGCGAAGAAGGTGCATTTATGTCAACCAGGATGGGTGGCTGAGGGCAACCTACCGTAGATACCACCATGTTGGGTACTGCGGTGTTAGCGGCCATTCTATTTCCCCTTCACCATTTTTCTCATAAACAAACGCTGTCCGTCTTTCGATTTTCCTTCGAAAAAATAGACACCTGCTGCGAAGCCATTTGTAGGTAGCCCGACTAGTGAACCACTCAATTGATGCGATGCTATTAACTGCCCCTGCTCATTCCAAATCAATAAATCCCAGTTGGTGGGAAGCGCATTTTTCAGTTCTATCCAAACTTGCCCCGAAAAGGGGTTGGGATATATGCCTACTTCCGTCTCTTCTCCCGCCAATGGTGCGTCAACGGAAACCATTGGGTTGTATTCTACTGCCCCTATATCAATCGTTGCTCCTTGTATGCGTTCACCACCATAAGCATCTTTCTCAGGTAGTATGTCCAGCAGACCACTAGTGGTGCCGGCATCTATATCAGCATCTCCTGGCACCAATCGCCAGTCCGCTTCATAGCCTTTGTAATCTAAACCTGGGCCTGCTGATTCCCGTACAAATCGTGGCGGCACATTAATGTTTCCTTCGCCTATATCAACTAAATCTCCTGAAAAATTAGGGCTAATCTCGTCTTTGGCAGTACCTACATTATTATAGGTAAAAATTTCATCGGACATTTCTAGGTCGTATAGGATATCAATAGTGTCAACCAGTT
>PZPC01000077.1 GCA_003045895.1 Bacteroidota bacterium | reverse complement strand
AAAACCCGTAAAAGACTGGCTACAGATAGCGCCTTCACATACGTCTTCCCACGATTGGGCATATACCATAGTGAGGAAAAAAAGCAAAGGAGGGAGCAAAACAGGGAGCGCAACATACGTGTTGATTTTTGATATTCGCAATAATTTGCCAGGCCGTTAAATGCAGTAGCATATTCGGCGGTATAAAATATCCTGAATCAACATATTGGGTTTTCGGAAACGAGTAGCACGTTGATCAGAGACAGTCGGTAATATTTGTTCTAATGCTTGTTGTAAAACTGAATGAGACAAAAATAGGGCAGTAGGCAAGAATATTACACCCGTATTTTTACTACTTTTACCCGTAATAAGAATAAAAAGAGAATAAATTATGAAAAGCGCCATAGGAGAACGTATAAAAACCATCCGCCAAGAGAAAAAAATGCAGCAGCAAGAGGTCGCCAAGCTGCTGAATATTTCCCAGTCGACCTACGCGAAAATAGAACAAGGTGCAATTAAAATTGATGCCGAGCGGATCCTCGCCCTGGCCAAGATATTTGAAGTAGAATACGACAAACTCCTCCCGCCATACCCCGACAAAAACATCAACTTCACCAACAACCAAATGACCAATGGTTTTGTGGAGCAATATTATGCGGCGTCCAAAGAGTCTAACGAAAAGCAAATCGAGCAGCTGATGGAGGTTATCCGCAGCATTACCCAATCCCAAGCCAAAACCCAAGCGGCCAACCAGCAGCTACTGGAACAAATCAAGGAACTCCGCGCGATCAATGAGCAGCTGCGGCAGGAGATTCGAGGAGGGAAGGGGTAGCTAGTGGTCTGTCAAGGCTAAAACTTCGGGTAGCCTGTGGCGTCTTTTGCGGACTACGCTGCGTTGGAGAACCCCTTACGTAGCGGTGCTATGCGCGGGAATCTCCGCCTTGATTAGCCCCAAAATTCGCTAACACTCAACCCCAAAATTAACACTTGACAGACCACTAGCTAAATACTTCATTACCGTCAGTTTAATGACGCAATTCACGTTAATTAAGTCAACAAATAGACGCTATTTTGTTTTTTTAGGGGAACATCAGCGGGGGCGAGGCCGCAAAAGAAACCCTGTGTCCCCGCGCCTCCGTGGCTAAAAAAATCATAGCCACAAAAAAATCTTGGTGCCCTTGGAGCCTTGGTGGCAAAAATGATAGCCACTAAAACACAGCACCCACCAAATCCCACAAAAATTGTTCCGTGAATTTTTTGTGCCTTTCGTGCTTCTGTGGCAAAAAAACCTTGGTGCCCTTGGAGCCTTGGTGGCAAAAAAAACTATCTGCCCTATATGGTTAAAAAAAACAACCTACCTATCCCGGTAAAGTTCCACGTACAAATCATCGAGAATCATCTTCTGCCCGGGGGCATTCCAGACGAAGACATTGGCCCGCCAGTTGGGCTGCAGGCCGCGCGGTAGGCGCACGTAGAAGGAGGCTTCGTCCCACATGTTGACCTCCCCGGTGGGCCAGATGTGGTGGGCTTTGTTGCCAATGAAAGGGGAAATTCGGATGCACTTCCACTTTTTCTTTTTGCCGTTTCCGTCTACAATCTCCACCACGAGTACGGCCGCCTTGTCGCGTTCGTGCAACCGGTCTTCCTCGCGGATGTAGGCGCTTACGCCCACCTTGAGCCAGTCGCGGGGGTGCATCTCCGCCAGGTCGAGTTCCGCTTTCCAGGGCAGAAATTCGCGGGTGTCGTAGAGGGCGTAATTGCCGCCGTGGGTGATGTCGGCGACGGTAGCGAAGAGGGTAGTGTCTTCGAATCCCTGCTGCACCAGGGGCTTCACCAGGGTGATGTCGGCTTCGTCGGGTTGCAGTTCGTTGGATTCGTAGGCCCGGTGCGAGTTCAGGGTGGGGGTGAGGGTAGCTAAGGTTTCGAGGTAAAAAGCCCGGTTGCCGCGTTCCGACCAGATGATTCCCTGCCGCATTTGCCAGGTCTGAAACAGGTTGAGGACCGTAAAGAGTACCAGTGCGATCACGGGCAGCCCCCGCAGCCACTTGCGCTCCGAGCAATACTGGTAGCTGGCCGCCAGCCCGAACGCCAGCAGCGGGTAGGTTTCGACCATGGGCCGCGAGCCGAGCCCCGGAAAGTAGGTCCAGGCGTAGTAAGAGTAATGGATGTAGGCATGGAGCCCCACAAAAGCCAGAATGGCCAACTGGGGCGCGCGGCAGTAGCGGCGCAGCAGCGGCCAGCCGAGCAGGCTGAAGGCCATGATGGGGGTGTAGATGAGCCAGCCGTTGGCAAAATCAAACCACCCCCTCAGGATGTTGGGCTTCAGGAAATTGAACCCCTCCCCTTCGTAGGGGTTGAAGATCAGGTGGCCACTCACGTAGTACCAGTAGGCAAACTGTAGCGAGAAGCCCAGTAGGAACCCTACCGGTGCGGCCACCACATATTTCAGGTTGGCGCCAATAAAGCGGATGCGCTCCCGCAAGGTCTCCCTGCTGGTAATGCCCCAGAGCAGGGGAATGAGCGCACTGACGATTTCGGGCACCCGGGTGAGGGTGATGAGGCCCACCACGGCGCCCAGGCCCAGGGCCCGCAGCGTGCTGGGGGTTTCGTAAAAGCGGATGGTGAGGTAAAGGAGCAGGCAGTAGTCGAAAAACAGAAAGCCGTGCGCCATGGTCACGTAGGTGGCGTGGAAAAACAGGTTGGTGGCAAAGGCCAGCGACAGCACCACCAGCGCGGTAATCTGCGGCGAAAAATAGCGCTGCAGGATGCCGATGAGCAGGTAAAAACCCAGCAGCACGTAGAAAATTATGGCGAAACCCACGGCCAGCAGGTAGGGTTTGCTCCAGCCATCGGCAGGGTACTGGCCCGTCAGTTTGGCGTAGGCGTGGGCGAGTAGGAAGAAGGGCGTCTCCATGAGGGGTACCCCGACGGTATACTTGATGTAGCGCTGGCCCTTGTCGGTGAGCCGGATGCCGTAGACGTCTTCGCGGGGGTCGGAGGAGTCGGGGTTGACCTGGCGGAGGGTGGTGATGGTCTGGTCGTAGTCGCCCACATCCTGGTTGACGAAAAAGGAGACCACGTGCAGGTAGTAGCCGTTGGAGTCGCCGTAGTAGAGGGTTTTTTCCCAACGGTCGACGATGAAGTTGCCGCCGATATAGCCAATAGCGATGAGGAGCAGGAGCAGGTAACGTTGTTTCACCGGGTGTGTTTTGCGGTAAAGATAGTAACCCTGGCGGGGTTGCTGGTGCGTTGGCCGGGAAAATGTGTGCGGATTATTGGTGGCGCAGCGCCGTGGCGGTCCTTATTGCCACGGCGCTGCGGGGTGACTATTCCGCCACCATGGCCAGCACTTTTTCCACGATGTCTTCCACGCTGGGCTTACTCACGTAGTTGCCATCGTCGCCGTAGGGCGGGCGGTGGGCGGTACCGGTGAGGGTAGCGGGTTGGGTGTCCAGCTGGAAGTAACCTTGCTGTTCTTCCAGGATATGTTGGGTGATGTAGGCTGCGGCGCCACCGGGCACGTCTTCGTCGACCACCAGCAGGCGGTTGGTTTTGCGGAGGCTGGCGCTGATGCGGTGTTCGAGGTCGAAAGGCCAGAGGGTTTGCACGTCGACCACCTCCACGGCAATGCCCACGGTAGCGAGGCGTTCGGCGGCTTCCACCGCAATACGCACACAGGAGCCGTAGGTGACAATCGTGAGGTCGGTACCAGGGTGCACCACTTCGGGTACGCCCAGCGGCACGGTGAGCGTAGCCAGGTTTTCGGGCAGTGTTTCTTTCAGGCGGTAGCCATTGAGGCATTCGATGACCAGCCCCGGATCATCGCCCTGGAGGAGGGTATTGTACATGCCCACGGCCTGAACCATGTTGCGGGGTACACAAATGTGGATGCCGCGCAGCCCCCCCAGCAAAACGCTCATGGGCGAGCCCGAGTGCCAGATGCCCTCCAGGCGATGCCCGCGGGTGCGGATGATGACGGGGGCCTGCTGTTGGCCATTGGTGCGCCAGCGCAGGGTCGCCAGGTCGTCGGAGAGGGCAGAAAAAGCATAGATCAGGTAATCGAGGTACTGGATTTCGGCCACCGGACGCAGTCCGCGCATAGCCATCCCAATGGCCTGGCCAACGATGGTCCATTCCCGGATACCGGTGTCGAATACCCGATGTTCGCCGTACTTCTGCTGCATGCCTGCCAGCCCCTGGTTGACGCCCCCGATCATACCTACATCTTCACCGAAGACGTAGAGTTCGGGGATGCGTGCCAGTGCCTGGTCGAAGAAGCGGTTGATGACTTCGTAACCCGTGACGACGTGGGCATCGTCGGCAAATTCCGGTGCTACGGCGGGTACCCGCAGCGCAGCACGCGGGCTTTCGCTCAGGTGATGAGCGCCGTAGCGTGTCTGCAGCAATTGTTGTTCGGCCTGGATAAAGTCGTTCAGGATTGGGAAATCCTGCCCGTAGAGGGCGAATTTCAGCTGGCGGGCCAGCGTCAGTATTTCGGATCTGCTGGGGGCCCGCAGGGTCGTGATTGCCTTGCGGGAGGCCGCTGTCGCGGGAGAAGCTGGCAGCTGGGTCAGTACTTCCTGAAATTGGTTGAGTAGCGCTTTGATCGGGCGGCGCAGGTTCTGCCAGGCGCGCTCGCGGGCGGCAGCGGTATCCGCTTTGGCTTTGGCCTCGATGGCTTGGAGTTCCTCTTCATCGGCGAGGCCGGTGGCCAGCATCCACAGGCGAAACTGGCGGTTGCAGTCGTATTCCTTCTCCCACTGCAGGCGCTGCTTGCTTTTGTAGCGCTCGTGGGAGCCCGAGGTGGAATGCCCCTGGGGCTGGGTAAGTTCGGTAATGTGGAAGAGGGCCGGTTGGTGGTTTTTTCGCAGGTTTTCGATACCCGTCTGGTAAGCTGCACAGAGGGTAGGATAATCCCACCCTTTGATGGCGTAAACGGCCATGCCATCTTGGTGGTCGTCCTCGGGGACAAAGCCCGCCAGCGCCTTGCTGATACTGCTCTTAATGGTCTGGTATTCGGTAGGTACCGAAATGCCGTACCCATCGTCGGCTACCGTGACGGCGAGGGGCACTTGCAGCACCCCGGCCGTATTGAGGGTTTCCCAAAAAACACCCTCGCTGGTGCTGGCATCACCAATGTTGCAAAAACAAACTTCTTCTCCTTCGCGGGAAAATGCCGGCTGCTCCAGGTGATCGGCTTCGCGGTAAACTTTGCTGGCGTAGGCCAGGCCGAGCGCCCGGGCCATCTGGCCACCCGTAGGAGAAATGTCGGAGGAGAGGTTGATGCCTGCGCGTTGGTTGAGCCACCGTCCTTCGGCGTCCGTGATGGGCGTCATGTGGTGGCCATTCATTTGGCGGCCGGCACTGAGGGGGTCATTTTCAGGATCAGCATAGAGCTGGGCGAACAGGTCTTCCGGTTTGGCGAGGTCCAGCGCGAGCAGGAGGGTGTGGCCGCGGTAGTAGTCCGCTCGCCAGTCGCCGGGTTGGTAGCTCTTGGCCATGGCCACCTGGTACACTTCTTTGCCGTCGTCGGAGACACCAAATTTGGCGCGCCCGGTGAGTACATCCCGCCGCATAACCAGGCTGATTTCCCGGCTCAGACAGCAGATGTAATAATCTTGCAAGACCTCCGCGTGATCAGTATGGGCAATAGCGGATTTGGATAATGGTTTGTTCAAAGTCACGGTGATGGTTTGATGTTCCCGGACAATTTTTTTCGAAAAAACCGCCACTGGAAACTGGCTTTTGAACGCTCCTCAGCAAGACTTTTTTGCCGGGGAAAGAGACAATTTATAAGACAAAGATAGGTAAATCAAACGTTAATTGTTGAAACACCTGGCTGCAACAGCAGGAAGAGGGTTATTGTTTGGTCTGGCTTTAACATCGGAATTCCCACGGGTTATGAACGGTGATGTAAACGGCGGCACACCTTTTTACGCTTTCGGGCGGTACTCCAATTGCCCGTTTTTTGCAGTAAATCCTGAGAAAAAGAAAAATAACCAGCAGGTATTTGTCCTTCAGCTTATTGTGCCATATAATTTTAGGGTTAGTATTTCCCTGGTTTTATGCAGGATAGTGGTTTATTTGCAAGTAGCGAAATCCTATACGTTGACCCAAAAGGGGAATAAAAGCGCTTGAGAAAATGATAAAAACACCCAATTTTTACCTGGCAATGATTTTTCTAAGCCTGGTCACACCCCTCGTGGCCCAGCGGAACGCCCCCCACGCGTTCCGTTTACCCGCCGAGCTGAAGGAAGTTTCGGGGCTCTGGGTGCAAGCCCCCGACAGCTTGTGGTGGCTCAACGATGGCGGGAACAGCCCCACCCTCTACCGCACCAATGTGTGTGGCGAATTGTTGGCGGCTCTTCCGCTTGCCAATACCCAAAATTACGACTGGGAAGATCTCACCTACGACACCACCGGTGCCTTCTACCTCGGTGATTTCGGCGACAACCGGGGCGTGCGCGATGAGCTCCTGGTCTACCGCTACCAACCCACTACGGGCGCCCTGGACAGCATCCGTTTTCGCTTTCCCGCTGGCGCCCATTACAATACCGAAGCGTTCTTCTGGCACCAGGACACCCTGCACCTGTTCACCAAAAGTGCCATTCGCCGGGGGCGGTTGCCCACCTACCATTTTGTGCTGCCAGCCCAGCCGGGTGAGCACGAGGCCGTACTGCGCGACAGCCTGTTGCTGCGCAAGCGGGTGGTCACGGCGGCGGCTATCCATCCCGCCACGGGTCAGGTGGTCTTATTGGCTTATTATTTCAAACTGCGGCTCGGCTTCCTTCCCTACTCCGCCGCCAATATTTTTTGTTTCAGCGATTACCCCAGCGGGCACTACCTGCGCGGAAAACAGCGCTCCCGCCGCATTTCGCTGCTCCTGGCCACCCAGTACGAGTCCGTAGATTTTATCGACCCCCAACAGCTGCTCGTCGCCTCGGAACAGACCCTCTTCATCAAGGCCAAGGCCAAACGGGTGAAGTGGAAAGGAGAGTAAGCGCTTGTCGCGAAAATTTTTAGGGGCTTATACGGGGTTTACGCCCAGGACTTGATACCTTTCAATCCCAGCGCGCAGAAGCGCTTAAACAACAAATACAACATGCAAACTGACTTAGAAATTGCCCGCTCGATACCCCTCCAGCCCATCGCAGCCGTGGCCGCAAAATGCCACATTGCAGCCGACGACCTGGAGCTGTACGGAAAATACAAAGCCAAACTACCCCTGCACCTGATCCGGGAAGATCGCTGGAAAAAAGGGAACCTGATTCTGGTGTCGGCCATTTCGCCAACCCCCGCTGGCGAAGGAAAAACCACCGTGTCGATTGGCCTGTCGGAAGGCCTCAACCGCCTGGGCCACCACACCTGTGTGGTACTGCGGGAACCCTCGTTGGGGCCCGTTTTCGGAATCAAGGGCGGCGCTACCGGCGGCGGCTGGTCGCAGGTGCTGCCCATGGAAGACATCAACTTGCATTTCACCGGCGATTTTTCGGCCATTGAGAAAGCCCACAACCTGCTGGCGGCCCTGATCGACAACAACCTGCAAAGCAAAACGCGCTCCCTGGGGCTCGATCCCCGCACCGTCACCTGGAAGCGGGTCATGGATATGAACGACCGGTCGCTCCGAAATATAGTGATCGGGTTGGGCGGAACGAGCTCGGGCGTACCCCGCGAGACGGGCTTTGACATCACGGCCGCGTCCGAAATCATGGCGATCCTTTGCCTGGCCACCGACCGCGAAGACCTGAAAAGGCGACTGGGCAATATTTTTGTCGGCTTCACCTTCGACAAGCGGCCCATTTACGCACGCGACCTGCAGGCCCCCGGGGCAATGGCCACCTTGCTCAAAATGGCCATTCAGCCCAACCTGGTGCAGACCATCGAGGGCAACCCCGCCATCATCCACGGCGGGCCCTTCGCCAATATTGCCCAGGGCACCAATTCGGTGATCGCTACGCGGATGGGGCTTTCCCTGGCGGATTACGTCGTCACGGAAGCGGGCTTCGGCTTCGACCTCGGGGGCGAAAAATTCCTGGACATCAAGTGCCAGAGCGCGGGCCTATCCCCGCGGGCAGTGGTGCTGGTAGCCACCATTCGCGCCTTGAAATACCACGGCGGCGTAGCTTTGGCCGACCTCAAAACACCCAACCCGGAAGCGGTAGCTGCGGGTTTGCCCAATTTGGAGAAACACCTGGAGAATATCTGTGCCTACGGGCTGCCAGTGGTAGTGGCGATTAACCGGTTCGCTGGTGATAGCGCCGCCGAGCTGGCCGTGGTGCAGGAGCGGGCAGCTGCTTTAGGGGTGCCGGCAGCGGTAGCCAATGGTTGGGAAGCCGGCGGCGGCGGCACGGCGGAATTGGCCGCCGCAGTAGTGGAAGCTGCCGCCACGACGACGGCGCCCTTTCAGCCTTTATACGACTGGGACTGGCCGGTAAAGCAAAAAATAGCGACCATTGCCACCAAAATCTACGGCGCCGGGTCAGTCGTTTACACCGCGCAGGCGCAGGCAGATTTGCGAAAGATAGCCAATCTGGGCTTGGAAAAGTTGCCGATATGCATGGCGAAAACCCAGAAATCGCTTTCCGATAACCCCAAATTGCTGGGCCGCCCCGAGGATTTTGTCGTCACGGTTCGGGAAATAGAAATTGCGGCTGGCGCGGGTTTTCTGATTCCCATTACCGGCGACATGATGCGCATGCCAGGGCTACCGGCGGAGCCAGCGGCGGAGCACATCGATATCGATGCAGAAGGCCAGATCAGCGGGTTGTTTTAGCGCTGCCGCAAGGGCCGGTCGTTACGACCACAAATCGTGTGGATAGACGCCTTTGGCCAGCAATTCCTTGAACGCGGCCATCACCAGGGGTTTGTCTTCCTGGTAGGTGACGCCGTACCAGCGCTCGTCGGAGGTGAGCAGACTCACGCGGGCCTGACCGGTGCGGATGAGGTGGTCGACCACCTCGGGGATGAGGAATTCGGTTTTGGGCTGGCCGGCAGTGGCGTGGACAAATTCGTGGAACAGCTCCTCCGTTTGCCGCAGGATATCGGGGTGGAAGCCCCAGAAGTTCATGCTCACGACGCTGTTGACCGACAGTTCGTGGGGCGTGGCATCGTCATCGAGGAAGGAGACGCTACCGTTGCGGTGGCCAATTTTGAGGCGCTCGACGATCCCCGACAAGTAGCCATCTTCGGTGGCTGCTACGCCCCGGTTGACGGTGCCGTGATCGGAAAGGGTATTGTGCAACACATAACCGACCATGGCGTGGCGCGTGGGGGTGCAATCCTGGGTGAGGAAGCGATGAATGGTTTGGAAGGCTTCTGCGCCGTAGTGGTCATCGGCATTGATGACGGCAAACGGTTCGTGCACTTCGGGGGCGGCCACCAACATGGCGTGCGCGGTGCCCCAGGGTTTCTCGCGGTAATCGGTCGCCACGCCAGCGGGCACAAAGCTGTCTTTCTCCTGGAACACGTAGGCCACTTCAACCTTCCCGTCTAGTTTGCCGGCAAATTTCTCCTTGAAAGCCGCTTCAATGTCCTTGCGGATAACGAATACGATTTTGCCGAAACCCGCGCGGATGGCGTCGTAGATGGCGTATTCAATGATTGGTTCTTCGTTGGGGCCTACGCCGTCAATTTGCTTCAGACCGCCGTAGCGGCTACCCATGCCAGCAGCAAGGATCACGAGAGTTGGTTTCATCACCTGTTGAATTAATTTTTATACGGATAAAGGTAAGGTTCTTATGCACAATACAAAAATGAAAGCTTGTTTTACCTGCGCTTACTGATCTTATTCAACGTAATGTGTTTCTGCGCCTGCGAGCGGAAGCGATCCACGTCGTCGCCGGCTTTCATGCGGTGTTTGGTACTGCGGCCTTGTACGCGGGCGCGCCACTTGCGCCAGTTGCGGGGATGCATCTCATAGCGCATGAGTTCGATGACTTCGGCCTCGGTCAACCCAAACTGATCGGTGATGGCATCGAAAGGGGTACGGTCTTCCCACGCCATCTCGATAATGCGGTCGAGATCGCGGTCGGTGAGTTGGTATTTTTTGTGTATCTTCATCCCCCTCACAACTAAAAATACCAAGGCAAGGTTTATATTTTGTAAAAAAAAGAATTTCTATGGTTTCAGACGTCGTAAAAGCAGCGCTCAACAAACAGATTGGCCTCGAAGGCTATGCTTCCTTTCTCTACTTGTCAATGGCATCGTGGTGCGACCGTGAAGGGTTGGCCGGTTGTGCCCAGTTCATGCACCGGCAATCGGCAGAGGAACGCATGCACATGCTAAAGATTTTTCACTACCTCGCCGAAGTCGACGGACACGCCCTCGCGCCCGCCGTGCCGCAGCCGCCGCACGAATTTTCTTCGGTGCAGGAGATGTTCAAGACCGTCTACGTCCACGAGCAAAAGGTGACCACGTCTATCAATCACCTCGTGGCGATCGCCACCAAGGAAGACGACCACGCCACCTACGCCTTTTTGCAGTGGTACGTCAACGAACAGCGCGAAGAAGAAGCCCTCATGCGGTCAATTCTCGATAAGATCAAGCTGATTGGCGACGGCCCGCAAAGCCTTTACTTCATCGACTTGGAAATTGCCAAGATCAATGCTGCCGAAGCGGCTGCGGAACCCGAAGCTTAGCTGTGGGTTGGTTAGCCTTGTTCTGCCGGCATCACAACGGGGTTACCCCCCCACGCTGACCCGGCAGAACAAGGCTATTGGATTTTTAAAATTGTCAGCGCAAATGCGCAAAGTCCACTTAATATGTCTGCCTCTACCATTCTCGACTACTGGGAGCCCAGTGAAGACCCTACCCTGGTACTCCGCTATTTTTACCTCGACGCGGAGGCGCAGCTCGCAGCCCTGCAACTGCGGCAGGCGGGTATTCCTTCCTTCATCACCAGTTCCAATATCCAAACCATGCTCCCGCTGGGGCAGGGCTGGATCGGGTTGCACATCAGGAAGCGCGATTTCACCAGCGCCGTCGTCGCCCTAAAGGCGGCTGATATGTGGGAAGAACCCGACACGACGGGCGGTGCCGCCGTGAGCACCAAATGGGTGCTGGTGGCCCTGGCGGTGATGTTGGCGGTGTATTTGGTGCTGGTGCTGGTTTAGTCGCATGGCTAAGCCAGCGGTCCGACACCCCAAAAATAGCCTGGTCATGAGTTTGATCAGGCTATTTTTATGGATACACTGTACAGTCGCAGCAGGCCAGCTTTTTATGACCTCATGTTCACCGGCCCGGGCCGGGGTTATTGCAGGATTACCTTTTTGGTCACTACCGTACGGCCAGCCTGCAGGGAGAGGAAGTAAACGCCAGCGGGAAAATGCCGGACGTCGAATGCCAGGGGCACACTGGGGTTGGTCCAGGGCTGGGCTGACAGGGTAACCCCTTGCTGGTTGTACAATTGGCAGGTCACGTTGGGCCACTGCGCCGGAATTGTAGTGGTGCGCAGCGTGAGGCTATGCTGAGCCGGATTGGGGTAGACCTCCAGCCCGGCGGCGGCCAACACTTCCGACAAACCGTTGACCACCTGCGGATCCACCATCTCGATATAATCCAGCCACAATTCGTCACTGCCCGCCGCGCCAAAGAGGCCGTAGTTGATGTACAGGTTCAGCCCGGCAATGCGGCTGGAGTCGGTCAGTGCGCCAATATTTGGGGAGCTGGATAACCAGTCGCCACTGAAATCGTGTTCATAAATGGTATACTGGCCATCATCCTGAAGGGGTTCCAGCTTGAACACCGGCGACGCATTGGTGGCCGTTCCCTGCTGATCGAAGAGGTCGATCCGCATGCTGACGGTTCCACTTGTATTAAAGGTTTTGGCCCGCACGCGCATTTTGCTGTAAGTAGACAGGTCGACGAGTTGCTCCAGTTGGAGCACCGCGGTGGGGATGGCTCCCGGTGCCGTTATCGCATAGGCAATCGACAGGGCGCCGTCGCTTTCCGTAAAGGTGAAACTGTTGCCGGCCCCCGGGTTGGCAGTCCAGCGGTCGTGGTTACTGTCTTCAAAATCATCCAGGATATAGGAACCGGTTTGCGGCACCGTGACGGTGTTTACTCCCAGGCTGGCGGTGTAGGTATTGCAGGCGCCAACGGCGGCCACGGCTACCTCGCCGGAACTGTCGCCCCAGTTGACGGTGATCGTGGGGGTGCCCTGGCCTGCAGTGATGACGGCTCCGGCCGGAACAGTCCAGTTGAAGGTGCCTTCCGCCAGATTGGACACGGTGTAGGCCAGGCCAGTCGCAAAGGGCGTCACATTTTCTGTTCCACTAATAGCTACACTTGCCACTTCCTGGTAAACCCGCACGTAATCGACCTCCATGCGGGCCGTGGTGAGGCCGGGGTCTACGCCGTTCTGTAAGCCGCCGGTTTCGTACTGGTCAGCGCTGCCAAAGATGCCGCCCATGGCGATATTCATGATCATGAAAAAACCATTGTTATAAGGCCAGTTGGCGGGGTTTTGCAGCGCCGGTTGGTAGGTGTAATAGGTGTTGCCATCCACCTGGAAAGCGATGGCGTCTGCCGTCCAGCGGACCTCGTAATCGTGGAAATTCGTGGCGAAATCCGCAATATTTATCGTACCGGTATTGACGGTAGCACCCGAGCTGGAGGGCGTATGCAAGGAGCCGTGCACCCTGCCGGGGTCTTTGCCGACGTGCTCCATCACATCAATTTCGCCACAGGCGGGCCACCCTTCGGAGGTGACATCATCACCGAGCAGCCACAGGGCTGGCCAGGTGCCCACCCCCGCGGGGAGTTTGGCCCGAAATTGTACTTTGCCGTAAGTGAAGCTCTTTTTGCCCTGACTTTGAATGCGTGCGGAGGTCCAGACATTATTCACCTTGTGGGCTTCGATGACCAGCATGCCGCCGGCTACCCGTACATTTTGGGCGTTGGACGTGTAGGTTTGAATCTCCTGGTTGCCCCATCCACCCTGGCCGGTACCCAGGTCGTATCCCCAGGTGGCGGGATTCGGCGGGCCATTGATGGAAAATTCATCCGACCAGACCAATTCAAAGCACTGGGCCCGCAGCTGCGGCGCCGCGCAGAGCAGTAGAAAAAAAGCACTTAAATAAGATAGCTGTTTCATGTTGGTAAATAAATTTGATGAAGAGAAAGCGGCATAGTCAGCCACGTCCGCATTTACAAGTCTTGTCCTGGAGGACAATAAAACAAACAAAAACACCTCACCTACTGCACCAGGTAACGCCGGGGTAGTTGGTGAGGTGTTTGTTGAAAAAACGAATAGTCAAGCGTGGATCAACTCATTCCATTCGCTTGCTATTGAACGGCTTCGAGCGTAAAGGTCCACCAGGCGCCGCCCACTTCACCGGCACTGATGTCGATGGTAATGATCAACGTCTCGGAGCTGCCGTCATTGATGTAGTTGAGAACCTCGTAGGTCACCGAACCATTGGTTGCAGGTGGAGCTGCCCCGTATTCCCCGCCGTTGAAAGCTTTGGGCAAGGCGATGAACGCGCCGGTTCCCGTTACCGTAATCTTGTCGGGCTCCACATCATTGCCGGAGGTAAAGCTAAAGCTATGGGTGCCGGAACCCCAGGCCTGGGCATTCGCGGGCAGGTCGGCTTCCGGCGTACAGCCATCGGGAACGCCCATGTAAGCCTCGGCAAAGACGACGCCCTTGGCGTCATAGACGTAAGTACCTCCAGTTTGAAAAATGTATTCGTCATCAAACCAGCAGGCCCGCAGCCCGGTAATGTCTCCGGCCGATACGGCAAACCACTCGCCACTACCCCGCGCCGGACCTACCGACAAGGCGCCCGCCACGGGCTTGAGCCGCCAGGCCTTGGTTCCTCCTCCGGTAAGTACCGCTGCTGAAAGGGCAGGGGCAACAGCCACCTGTTCAATATCATCGAAGTAGAACGTGTTGCCTTCCGGCCCGCCAAAATCGAAGAACAAGGCGATCCGGTCATAAACCCCGGATTCGGCCCCCGCGAAATCAAAGACGAGTTCATCCCATTGGTTGGTCGTGGTCATGTCTACATCGACCTCGATATTCACGTTGGGATTGGCCGAAGATTCTATTTTGAACTTGGCCACCCCCGTCACCGGCGACCAAACCTTCATTTTAAAGGCGTTGCGTACGGAAAAATCGAGCGGATCCTCGAGGCCGGTAACGATGCCCGCCCAGGGTTCGAACCCGTGCACGGTTTGGCCAACTTTGTTACTGGTATTGATCCCCGAGGGATCGGGATTGTCAATCACCGCATAACTGCTGCCCCCAAAAGCATCAAAAGTGGGTGCTGCGGTTTCGAAATTAACGGGCAGTCTGGTGCCTAAGTCCGGTGGCGGAGGGGGGGTGTAGCCTTTCGGGATCAGGCGGTGATACCAGGCAAGGTCGGGGTTCTTGCTGTCCAGAAAACGAATGAATAATTCGTTCTCTTCCAGCGTCAGAACCTGGTAAGTAGACACCCCGGTGTAAAAACCAATGGTTCCACCGTTGGAGATATTGAGTACCAGGGTGCCGTTTTGATTTACCAGCGACCAATTCATGTTGGCGGGTGGGTTATAGTTGACTTTTTGGTCGCCACCACCAGCGATTCCGCCGACATCGGCCGCGTGGGCGCCGTTGACAAACATATTCCCGTGGTTGTTCAGGTCATAGGCGAAGTTGATGAGTTTGAAGGTCATTTCGTCATCGTACAAGCCGAGCCCTACTTTGTCGAGGGGTGGCGCCTGCCAATATTCCGGCGTCAGGGATCCTGCGGGCCCAACGCCCATGTGGCCAACCCGGGTAGAGTCGATCACCCAGGTCTTGCCCTCCAGTTGGTCGGGGCCGCCCGTCAGCAACAGGAATTCCGGGGTGTTCAACATGGCCGCGTTCGTCTCGGCAATATTGACGACCTGGCTGTTGGACGCACTTCCCGTGCTGGTGTAAATGGTCAGGGTCACGGTGTAGTCGCCCCGCAGCGGGTAAGCACCCGTCACTTCTTTCCCTTCGCTACTGGAACCATTGCCGAGGTCCCACTTGGCTATAAAAGAACCTTCCGACGTATTGGTGAAATAGACAATGTTGGGATTGTCCACATCATACGTATAGGCGAAGGTTACGTCTTCCGGGGCCGGCGGTAGCCCCAGGGCGTTTTCATCATATAATTCCGGATCACAGGCTGCCAGCACGACTGCCAGTGCCGCCAGCGTACCCCATGATAATATATTGCTTAATTTCATGATAATTGTTTTTTGAAGGAATAAAAAGCCAGTGCGCCTGGCACTGGTTAATAACCGGCGTTTTGGATATACACGCCATTGGAAATATCCACTTCTGCCTGGGGAATAGGGAACAAGCCTTTCTTCAGGGGCTTGAAGGTCACGTCAAATTCCTGGGCATCGCCCTGGTAGCCTGGCCCGATGACCCCGCTGACGGAAATGGCGCTTTCGGCAACACCTAACCCCTGGCGGATCAGGTCCCAGTAGCGGTGGCCTTCCAGGGCCAGTTCTACCCGGCGTTCGCGGTGAATGTTTTCCAAACTGGCGGATACCGAACCGAGTCCGGCGCGCGTGCGCACCTGGTCGAGGTAGGCCTGGGCATTGGGGCTGCCCAGTTCGGCGGCCATGAGGAGCACATCCGAAAAGCGAATGACCCGGTAGTTGTTGCCCCAGTTCAGTTCCTGCTGTCCTTCTGCCGGCTTATACTCCTTGGTGGTCGTGTATTTTTTGGTGAAGAATCCCGTGTGCTGGTAACCAATGGTCAGGCCACCCACAAACTCATCCTCGCTTAGGATCGTCGCATCCCGGCGCACATCGCCAGCTTCAAAAGCGTCGTAAAGCGATTGGGTGACCGGTGCAAAGCTCCATCCTCTTTCGTACGCTTCCAGGCCGGGATCATCTACCCGGGGGCCTTGCATTTGTACGGCGATATTGCCCTCTCCGCCCTGGATGTAGCCCCAGTCGTACCAGGGGCGGGCATCGGAATAGGAAATTTCAAAAACGGACTCACTGCTGAATTCGCCCGTCTTGGAGAAGTTGGCGGCAAAATTGGCCAGCAGGCTGTGGCCGCTGTTGGCGATCACATCTTCCAGCTCTGCCAGGGCAGTAGCCTGGTCAATCGTCTTGCCACCGCCCGCAGGGTTGGCGTTGTACACGCCGTGGACGTACAAGTAGGCCCGGGCGAGTAAGGCTTTGGCGGCCCATTTGCTGACCCGGCCGTTCTCGGTAGCGGGAATCACCTCCGGCAAATTGGGGATGGCTTCCACCAGGTCGGTCGCGATCTGGTTGTAGATCTGCTCGGGGGTCGACTGGTTTTGGCTGTAATCCGACGGGCTCTTCAGCGTCTCCGTTAACAAGGGGACGTTTTCAAAAATCCGCAGCAGATCCAGGTAGTAGTAGGCCCGGATAAATTTGGCCTCGGCCACCGTCCGGTCGATAAAATCCTGGTCGGCGTCAATACCCTGGATCTTTTCCAGGTACAAATTGGCCCGGTAGATGCCGATATAGTACTTCCGCCACAACCCCAGTACTTCGCCGTTGGTGGTGCGGATGTTTTGCTGGTCTACTTCAATGATATTGGGGGCGTCATTCCTGCTGGCGCCGCCGGCGTAGCTGTCGTCCGAGGCAATATCGGCAAACATGGGCAGCGGATGAAAACCCACTACGGTATTCCAGCCCAAGGCGTCGTATACGGCGATCAGCGCCTCCTGGGCGTCTTCCTGGGTCTGGTAAAAATTGGATTCTACCCGCTGGTCCAGGGGTTCCTTGTCGAGGAAGTCCTTGCTGCAGGATCCCACCAGGAAACCGGTCAGCGCCAGGAGAAAGATATGGTTGATTAATTTAATATTCATTGTTTTCAATTTAAACGAGAGTTAGGATTAAAATACGACGCTTGCACCTACGCGGAACGACCTGGCCTGGGGGTAGATACCCCGGTCGATGCCAATATCCAAAGCGGAGCGCGCACCAATCTCGGGGTCAAAGCCATTGTAGCCCGTCAGGGTCAGCAGGTTCTGAGCCGCTACGTAAATGCGCACGCGTTGGATGTTAAGGGCATCGAGCACGTTCGCGGGCAGGGTGTAGCCTACCTGGAGGTCTTTGATGCGGAGGAAGGAGCCGTCTTCGATGTAGAAATCGGAAATCTTCGAAAAGTTGCCATTGGGATCGGTAGTCGTCGAGCGGGGAATGTCATTGGAGGTGCCTTCTCCGGTCCAGCGATTGAGGAAGCGCGCCGGCATGTTGGCCGTCGTTAAGTCGTGTCGCCGGGTACCGTTGAAGATTTCGTTGCCGACGGTGCCCAGCAAAAAGAGGCTCACGTCAAAGCTTTTGTAATCTGCCGACAGGTTGGCGCCGAACGTCCAGTCGGGGGTAGGGTTGCCGATGATGGTGCGGTCGGCGTCGTTGATGACGCCGTCGCCGTTCAAATCGACGAACTTGATATCCCCAGGAGCCGCTCCGGGCTGAATGAGGCCACCGTCGGTATTGAGGTAGTTTTCCACCTCGCTGTTCGTTTGAAACAAGCCATCGGTTTGCAGGCCCCAGAAGTACGCAATCGGGAAGCCTACGGCCGCCCGCGACACGCTTCCGTAGGTCGAGAAGCCTGCGCCTACGAGCACCCCTTCGGCGTTGTTGATGGCGGTCACTTCGTTCTGGTTGTGCGAGAAGTTGAAGCCCACCTGGTAGTTCAGCTCACCGGCGCCATTGCGGTAGTCGATGGCAAATTCAAAACCTTTGTTCTCGACGTTGCCGCCGTTCACGGTGGGAGCCCGGTTGCCGACGATGCCGGGGATGGGGGCGTCTACGAGTAAGCCCAGGGTCTTTTTGACGTAATAGTCGGCCGTAATGGCCACTTTTCCTTGCCAGAAGCGCACATCTACACCAATATCCGTTTGCTCGGAAGTCTCCCATTCCAGGTCGGGGTTGGGAACGGTGGCGGGAATGGAGCCACTGGTGAAGACCGTGCCGTCGCCAAAGGAGTAGCCGGCACCCGTAGCAATAGTCGAAGCCCAGCGGTAGTCGCCGATCTCCTGGTTGCCATTCTGTCCCCAGGATGCCCGGATTTTCAGGAAGTCAATCACGTTGCTGTTCTGGAGGAAGGCTTCCTGCGAAAGCACCCAGCCCGCCGAGAAAGAAGGGAAAACCCCGAAGCGGTTGTTTTTGCCAAAACGGGAAGAACCGTCTACGCGGATGGTACCGGTGAACAGGTATTTGTCCTGGAAACCGTAGGTGGCCCGTCCGAAGTAAGACAAAAGTGCCGACTGGGAAGCCCCACCACCAGCCGTAGCAGATTCTTCGTTGACGGCGGTATTGAGGAAGGCGTTGTTGAAATTGCTGAATACCACATCAGATTTCCCACCCGCCAGGTTTTCGTAGCTGTTTTCCTGGGCGGTTGTACCCGCCAGTAAGTTTACGTCGTGGTCACCGAGGCCCAGCTGGTAGGACAGGGTGTTTTCCCAGATCCAGTTGAACCAACGATCCACGGACTTGTCGATTCTGGACTCGCTGTTGTTTTGCGCGGCGTTCAGGTAGAATACCGGGCGGAAGCTGTTGTTGGTGCCATAGGCCAGGTCGATACCGTAGCTGCTGCGCAGTTTCAGGTTGGGGATGAGCTCGAATTCTCCGTAGACATTACCCACGATTTTATCGAGCTTGTAGCGGCCATTGGTAACTTCCAACCGGGCCAGCGGGTTGACCACTTCCTGGGTGGCGTAGCGGGAAATGGCGTAGACATTTCCGGCGTCATCCCGCACTGCGTTGGGGTCGTAACCAGCCAGGCGGGCGGGGTCGGTTTCGAAGACGGGGGTGAGAGGGTCGATATTCAGGGTACTCATCAAGGGGCCTCCGAATTCATTGTTCCCATCGATAGCCCGCCGGTCGATATGGGTGAAGGAGAGGTTTTGGCCGAAAGTAAACCGCTTGCTGACCTGGTGCGAAGAGTTGATGCGGGCGGTGTAGCGATCAAATTGCGACTTGTCGCCACCCACAATGCCTTCCTGGCTGAAGGCCGAGAGGGTGCCCGCGAAGCTCGACACCTTATTGCCACCGGTGACGGCAATCTGGTGGTTGGTAATGGGCGCATCCTGGTTAAACAGTTCATCTTGCCAGTTGGTACCTTCACCCAGTGTGGCAGGGTTGGCAAAGGGGATGCTCAGGTTGGAAGCCGCCGCCGCTTCGTTTTGGATGACGGCGTATTCGCGGGCGTTGAGCATGTCGAGCTGGCGCCAGGGGTTCTGTACGCCTACGTACCCATCATAGCTCAGCTGCATCTTTCCTTCCTGTCCGGATTTAGTGGTAATCAGCACCACCCCATTGGCAGCCCGGGCGCCGTAGATAGCGGCCGAAGCGGCGTCCTTGAGTACTTCGATAGAAGCAATGTCACCGGGGTTGAGGTAGTCGATTCCTCCCACGGGCAAGCCGTCTACTACGTAGAGTGGATCGGCGTTGCCGGTGGTGCCGGCTCCCCGTATCCGTACGGTAATTGCATCCCCCGGCTGCCCGGAGCTGTTGGTCACCTGTACGCCTGCCGCTCGTCCCTGCAGGGCTTGTTCTACGCGCAACACGGGCGTCTGCCCGATGTCGTCGGCGTCCAGCGAGGCAATGGCTCCGGTCACGACGCTCTTTTTTTGAACACCGTAACCTACCACCACTACTTCATCGAGCAAGGCTGCGTCGGTAGTCATGACCAGGTTGATCACCGCCTGGTTGCCGACGGTTACTTCCTCGGCGGCCATACCCGTGTAGGAGAATACCAGGACGGCCTCTGGTCCGGGCACTTGCAGTTCGTACTTGCCGTCAAAATCGGTAATGGTACCCGTGGAAGTTCCTTTAACAAGAATGTTCGCTCCGATGACTCCCAGGCCGTCCTCGGCCGAGGTGACGGTTCCAGTGACGAGGCGTTCCTGCCCGGATAACTCTACTCCCCACAAGAGTAGCAGGCACGGAATAAGAAGGTAGATTCGTTTCATAACATCAGTTTTGAATTGTAATGATTCGGAAATAATTAGATAGTGTGTAAAGCACAAATTGCGGGGATTTAGCAGCGGAGCGGGTAGGTTCTCCTGGCGTTAATATCCGCAACTTGAGAAGCTGCAATTTAAGCAGGAACATAATAAAAACAGAATGTAGTACTACATCAGCCATACATCATTTGGGTAAAAATGTTTTTTTGTTACATCATGTTGATCCCTGAAGTTGCGACCGTGTCCCGTAATTGGTGCACTGCGATTTTTTTTTTCGATATTCGACGCTGATGGGCTCCAATGTCCTCTACGCGGAGGGGCGTTGCAACAATGAGGTAGTGGTGCGGGATACCCTTATTTTGAAAAACTTGCCACCACCAGGATATTGAGTAAAAGCATAGCGGTGACCGGGCATTTTTAAAATATGGTGTATCTTAGCCTTTCAAAAAAAAAATACCATGATTAAACGTGTATTATTAGGCTTCGTTTTACTATTCGCATTGGCTTTTAGTATCACGGCCTGCAAGAACGAGCAGGCAGGAGACGCATCAACGGCACCTCCGGCACCTGCTGCAACCGCACCCGCGGGGGCGACATCTACCGTAGAACACTACACTTGCCCCAATGGCCACCTGGGCTACGGCAGCGGCACGGCGGGAACTTGTAGCCAGTGTAGTGCCACTTTGGTGCACAACCAGGCTTTTCACGCCAACGACGCTGCTCCGGCACCCAACCCTGCTATTCAGACGCAGGACCCAACCGGAACGGCTACGCCACCCCCACCTGCTGCGGCCCAGAACGCGGCTGGTGTTTGGCATTACACCTGTGCCAGCGGCTGTGCCGGTGGCGCTGGCGCTGCTACAGCCTGTGCCACTTGTGGAAGTACTTTGGCGCACAACCAGGCTTACCACAATTAATGGTATACCGCTGAGGTTGTGAGCAGCACCTCGGGGTGGTGCAACAGCGGCCAGCAGATATGTCGCTAATAAAAGCGGGGTTAGCCAAAATCCTGCCCGACGATTAAGTTCGTCGGGCAGGATTTTTTTTAACAGCCATTTTTTGGCTCCTTTCCGTAAAAAGCCTTAAATTTCTTTTTGCGAACCCGAATAACAAGCCCACCACCGATCCAACCAGGGGGCTATTGTTAGGGGAATTCACCAAAACCCACGTACCATGCAAACCATTTTAGGCGCTGGTGGTGCCATCGGAATTGAACTGGCGAAAGCTCTGCCTGCCTATACCACTCAAATTCGCCTCGTGAGCCGGCACCCCAAACGCGTGAACGCCACCGATGAATTGCTGGCTGCTGACCTGACCTTGCCAGCGGAAGTAGACCGGGCCGTGCAGGGTTCGTCGGTGGTGTACGTCACCGTCGGATTTCCGTACGCCGCGAAAATCTGGGAAGCCACCTGGCCTCCTTTTATGAAGGCCGTCATTGCCGCCTGTAGCAAGTACAATAGCAAGCTGGTTTTTTTTGATAACATCTACATGTACGACCCCGCTTATCTGAATGGCATGACCGAAGCGACGCCCAGCAATCCGCCGAGCAGGAAGGGCCGGGTGCGGGCCGAAATGGCTAAAATGGTCCTGGATGCCGTCCAGGCGGGGCAGCTAACCGCCTTGATCGCCCGTTCCGCAGATTTTTATGGCCCCCACATTGACCAGACCAGTATGCTCAACGAGATGGTCTTCAAGCCCTTGAGCAAAGGCAAAAAAGCCAATTGGATGGGTTTCGTCCACTACCTGCACTCCTTTACGTATACCCCTGATGCGGGTAAAGCGACCGCCATCCTGGGCAATACCGAAGCCGCCTATAACCAGGTCTGGCACTTGCCCACGGCCCCCGACCCCCCGACCGGTAAAGGCTGGATCGAAGCCATTGCGGCTGCTTTGGGCGCTGAGCCAGGCTACCTGGTGGCCTCCCGGTCAATGGTCCGGCTCATTGGGCTGTTTGTGCCGGTTATGCGGGAGATGCCCGAAATGATGTACCAGTACGATCGGGATTACGTCTTCAACAGCGATAAGTTTGAGCAGCGGTTCAATTTTATCCCTACCCCCTACGCGGAAGGCATCCAGGCGGTGGTTCGGGCAGATTACCCCGACCGGATCCCCCCTGAACAAGCTTGATCGATAAACCCCGGGCGGGACGACGATGGATAGCGCTATCTTAGTGCAGTAAAGCATGATCAACAGTGCTTTGTCCAAAACCTGATCCAAAAAAGCTGCACTATGAAAAAAATTAGAGAAATTATCCAGGGCAACATTGGCGGTCGGCAAGTGCTGGTCTTCTTTTTGTTGGCAATGGTTTTCTACGGCGCGATGTTGTTCATCACCGTTCCGGCAACTATGGCCTTTTCTGATGGCCTCCAACTGTTGGACATGCGGCCCGGTGGCTATACCCCTGCTGACGTGGAGGTGCTTTTCGGTACGCTGGGCGTCAAGGGGCGCGACGTCTATCTCTTAAAGCAGCTGCCCCTGAACCTGGTTTACCCTTTCCTCTTTGGCGTCTGTTTTACGCTGGTTATGGCTTATTTTTTAAACAAGCTGCAGCAACTCCACACGTCTTTGTTCTTGCTGTGCTACTTGCCGCTGGCGGCGGCGGCGGCAGATTACCTGGAGAATATTGGCATCATCACCTTGTTGAATACGTACCCCAACCTTTCGGTACCGGTCATTCGTGCGACCAGTTTTTTTACCGTCGTAAAAAGCGGCCTGGTGCTGGTGTTCTTTATCGCTTTATTCATCACCATGCTGATTTGGGGTGTTCAGCGGCTGCGAAAAATTTAGGGACTCCTCTTCGAGGGAGAAGTGTTACCTGAAAAATTGTTGGTCAGGCTTTTTGCCTTCCTCAGGTAAGAAGTCAGAACCCACTTTGCGACGGTTGGTAGCCAGCTGACCAGCCTCTTCGATATCCTGAACGGGATCCGGGTGGGCGTTTTAAGAAGAAGCAAGGCGGCAGGCTTACCCGTAAAAAAAAAGTACCTGGCCCGAAGGCCAGGTACAAAAGTAGTCTGTAATACCGTGCTTATTCTTGTGGCTGTGTTACCTTATTACAGGTAACAATAACTCTTTTGTCCTTGTGAATAGGATAAATTTACAACAGTATTCTTTAACCGCAACCACAATAAAGGCAAAAGTTAAGGATTTAAATAGCCAGCAGGTGCTTAATCCTGGAACAAACTGTCGAGGTCTACGGCTACATCCAGGTCCCAATTGGCGCGGAGGGTTTCGAGGATTCGAATGACAACCCGTTCGGGCTGCCGCTGGGTGGCGTAGCTACCGGTATCCCAACGGCCGTTGTCGTTGCGGTCTTCAATGATTTCCAGCTGGTAGTCGCCGGGGAGCAGGCCGGTGAATTGGGCCTGGTACTGGGTGGTTCCCCGCAGGCGGAAAGTGGCCACGGGCGGTTTTCCCTTCACCAGTAGGCGCAGGGCATAGCTGGCGGTAGAATCGGTGCTGCTAAACTGGAAATCAATATTGCCAAAGCGCTTGCGCTCGCTGATGTTCCAGCTGGTTCGCAGGGTGTCGACGTTGGGTACCCCCCAGTAATCGGCTATTCCTCCGGGCGCAATGGTCAGGAAATAATTGGCTTTTTCCGTCCAGGGGCGGTTGAGCAGCAGCAGGCGGTGGTCCGTACTGTCGAGGGTCCAGGTCAGTGGCAGGAGCTCGGGGAACGTATCCTTGCGGAGCGTCACCCGGTTGGTATCCAACTGGCTGACGGGTCGGTTGAAGCGGATGGGGTAGGGGCGGCTGGGATAGTTTAGGGTAGGCGAACCACTGGTTTTGGCAAAACGCAGGGAATCCAGGGCCGCCGTTGCCGCCGCCAGCGGAGCCGCGGGTACGCGCAGGGTGTCGTAGAAAAGGGTGTCGCTGGCCAGGAAAAGGGTCCACGGTTGGGGGGCCTGGTGCCAGAGGTAGACGGTGTCGAGGGTGGCCGCGCGCAGGTAGGTTTCGGTGGTGCTGAGCGTTAGTTCGTCGCCCGGCGCCCGGTTGAAGGCCAGCTTCAATTGCCTCCACTCGCTGGAATCGACTTCTGCCAACTGCAAGGGCAGTTGCTCCTGGAACAAGCGCAGCGAGATGGCTGGAATGGAGTCTTCGCGGAGCACGACGGGCGCAGCGCGGAAGGCTATCTTTTCGGTGACCTGGTTGAAACGGTAGTTGGCATCGGCGTCGACGAGAGCGGTAATTTTGTAGGTGCCGGCCCGCACGTTGGAGATCAGAAAGAGCCCCTGGGCATTGGTACGGCCAAAATAGAAAGGGCGCTCGGTGCGGAAGACCGAATCGGCGAGGTTTTCGTAGAGCAGCACCAGGGCTTCTTTTACGGGTTCTTCGGTGTAGGCGTCCACCACCTGCCCCTGCAATTCCAGGGAATCAATGAAAGGGCCCGTGGAAAAAACAAAGCGGAGGTCTTCCGCCGGATTGCTTTCGGTCAGGTCTTTGACGGCTGTGCCAAACTGGATGACGTAGGTGACATTATTGCGCAGGGTATCTTTCGTACCTAAATCAACGATGACCGATTTTCCTTTAATTTTGGTGGTGTAGCCCTGGAGCGGGGGCGATATGATGACCTGTTGGTTGGCGTCCTGCAGCTTGATCCACTCGTCGAAGGTGAGGGTAATGGTCCGGGGTCGGAAGTTGGTCTGCAAGTTGGGGGTCGATCGGAGGGTATCGATGCGGGGAGGCGTTTCGTCGCGGGGGCCGCCGGTAGGTGCAATCGGGTTGGCGCACTGCCACAGGCAACCCAGCAGGACCAGCAATAGGGGGAAATGGCGGAAAGTCATCTTCATGGCCCAAAGGTACGGCAAGGGAGCCGCAAAAAGTTTTTTTCGTTTTGCGGTAAGCTTATTTTAACGATTTTTGTAACTATTTAGGTAGCCATCTGCATGGTGCGTAGGAATGACTCTCCCTTGATGGCATTGATGAGTTCCTCATACACGGATAAGCCGTGTTTTT
>PZPC01000076.1:20812-25122 GCA_003045895.1 Bacteroidota bacterium | reverse complement strand
CATCGATGCTAGTTCGCAATTTTTTAGCTATTTTGCAAATCGACCTAAATAGTTACGAAAATTCATTCTTCCGAAAAAATGATCTAATGCGTGTTTGTAATAACATCGAATTAGCAACAGAGGAGGTAATCACCTCAATAATTGAACAGCAATCAGAATGGGACAAATAGGAAGAGACACTTTAATGAACAGTCTCTGTCCTATAGGTTCCTCCTTTTACACCTACCTAACTTTTCCTCCTTTAAGTATTTGGACAATAATAAATTTACATTTTTCGACTCAAATGATTAGCTCGAAACCGCTCATTATCAATCGCTTATTCCTTCGCTAATAATTTGAGAATGTAAATTTATTATTGTCCCGGCACTTACACGCGCCTGCCACGTCTTCAGCGTTGCCTGCCACGTCTTCAGCGTTGCCTGCCACGTCTTTAGCGTGAGCGAATGTAAAAAGAGGGATACGCCTGACAATTGTCTCGCCCCGCTTTTACACCTTTCCCCGTTTACACGTTTCCACCTCCCTTTTCCACCTTTACACGCGCCTGCCACGTCTTCAGCGTGGGTCTAAAACTTCCCACTTCCCACCTCCGATTTCCGACTTCGAGCGCCTTTTCTCCTCCGCCTTCCAGGCACCTCCTCCAAAGGAGGACTTTTGACCGTCCGTATTCCGGCTTTTTGTTTACACTTTTCCACCCTTACACTTTTACACTTTTCCTACCTTTACACTTTTACACTTCAAAACTGTTACCCCTCAATAACCAACCAACTGCATCCATGCAAGACACACATACTTACGTAGCGATAATGGCCGGCGGCGTCGGCTCCCGCTTCTGGCCGGCGAGCCGGGAAGCGCGGCCCAAGCAATTCCTCGACATTCTGGGTACCGGCAAAAGCCTGTTGCAGCTCACCTTCGAGCGCTTTTTGCTGCTGACGGCGGCCGACCGCATTTTTATTGTCACCAACGAACAGTACCGGAGTCTGGTGCAGGAGCAGTTGCCCGAGCTGACGGCCAATCAGATCATCTGCGAGCCGTCGCGCAACAATACGGCACCCTGTATTGCCTATACGGCGCTCAAATTGCAGCAGCTCGACCCCGACGCCAACCTGGTCATTGCGCCCAGCGATGCCCTCATAACCAACGAGTCCCTGTTTGTCGATAACCTGCGCCAGGCCCTGGCCTATACCAGCCAGCACGACGCCCTGCTCACCCTCGGCATTGCGCCCCACCAGCCCCATACCGGCTACGGTTACATCCAGTTTGGGGAAAGTGTCGGCGAGGGGATTTACCCCGTCAGGCGGTTTACGGAAAAGCCGGAACTCGCCGTCGCGAAAACTTTCCTCGAAAGCGGCGACTACCTCTGGAACGCGGGCATCTTCGTGTGGCGGGCCGCGAGTGTGCTGGCGGCGTTCGAACGGCACGCCCCCGAGATCACGACCCTGCTGGGGCAAGACCTGGCCTGCTACAATACCGACCGCGAACAGGCCTTCATTGACGAAGTGTACCCCCAGACGCCGAGCATTTCTGTCGATTACGCCATCATGGAGAAGGCGACCAATGTCTTCACCATTCCCGCCCAGTTTGGCTGGAGCGACCTCGGCGCCTGGGCCAGCCTCCACGACGAAATGCCCCAGGATGACCAGGGCAACGCCGTGCAGGGCGAGGCCATTCTGCTGCACGACACCCACAACAGCCTCGTGCGCATCAGCGGCGATCGCCTCGCCGTCATTGCCGGCCTCGACGACTTCATTGTCGTTGACGAAGGCGATGTGCTGCTCATCTGCCCCAAAGCCCGGGAACAGGAGATCAAAGCCCTCCGCCAGCGGGTGGGAAAAGAATTTGGCGCCGATTACGTGTAAGCGTTGGTTTGGAACACCAGGGTATCCCCCACTAGGGTAACTTGTTTAAAATACCTACCTTTGCGCCTCAATTTGAAGCTGTTCCCGCATGAGTAAATTCACCACCGAGCTGGCCAAACGCCGGACTTTTGGTATTGTCGCCCACCCGGATGCCGGTAAGACCACCCTGACCGAGAAGCTGCTGCTCTTCGGTGGCGCTATCCAGGAAGCTGGCGCCGTCAAGAGCAATAAAGTCAAGAAGAGCACCACCTCCGACTTCATGGAGATCGAGCGCCAACGGGGTATCTCCGTGGCCACCTCGGTGATGGCCTTCGAATACCGCGACCTGCAGATCAATATCCTCGATACGCCGGGCCACAAAGACTTTGCCGAAGACACTTACCGCACCCTCACGGCCGTGGATTCGGTGATCGTCGTCATCGACGTCGCCAAAGGGGTGGAAGAACAGACCGAGAAACTGGTGGAGGTGTGCCGCATGCGCAAAACCCCGGTGATCGTTTTCATCAACAAGATGGACCGCCCCGGCAAGGAGGCTTTTGACCTCATCGACGAGGTCGAGCAAATCCTGAAGCTGAACGCCCGCCCCCTGAGCTGGCCCATCGGAATGGGCGACCGCTTCCAGGGCGTGTACAACCTGTTCGAGCAACGCCTGGTCATCTTCCGGCCCGACAACAAGCAGGAACGACCCGAAGAGATCCTCGAATTTACCGACCTCAACGACCCCGAGCTGGACAAGATCGTCGGCACCGACGCCGCCGAAGAGCTCCGTTCCGAGGTCAGGACCATCAACGAAATCTACCCGCCTTTCGACAAGAGCGAGTACCTCAGCGGCGACCTTAGCCCGGTGTTTTTTGGTTCGGCGGTCAATAATTTCGGCGTCAAAGAAATGTTGGATTGCTTCGTCGACATCGCGCCGTCGCCCCGCCCCCGCCACACCGAAGAACGGCTGGTACGCCCCGAGGAGGAGGAGTTTTCGGGCTTCGTCTTCAAGATCCACGCCAACATGGACCCCCGCCACCGCGACCGCATCGCCTTCCTGCGCATCTGCTCCGGCACCTTCGAGCGCAACACCAACTACCTGCACGTGCGCCAGGGCAAGAAGATGAAGTTCAGCAACCCCACCAGCTTCATGGCCGCCAAGAAAACCGTGGTGGACGAAGCCTACCCCGGCGATGTGATCGGCCTCTACGACTCCGGGAACTTCAAAATCGGCGATGCCCTGACGTCGGGCGAAATACTCCACTTCAAAGGGATTCCCCGCTTTAGCCCCGAGCAATTCCGGGTGGTACTCAACGCCGACCCCCTCAAAACCAAACAACTCAACAAAGGCCTCGACCAGCTCATGGACGAAGGCGTAGCCCAGCTCTTCACCCGCGACTACGACCAGGCCAAGATCATCGGTACCGTCGGTGCCCTCCAGTTCGACGTCATCCAGTACCGCCTCGAACACGAATACGGCGCCCTCTGCCGCTACGAACCCCTCAACCTCCACAAAGCCTGCTGGATCACCTGCGACGACAAGGCTGCCCTCGAGGAGTTTCTCCAACGCCGCAAACGCGACCTCGGACACGACAAAGAAGGCAACGTCGTCTACCTCGCCGAAAGCGCCTGGAGCATGAAGATGGCCCAGGAAAACCACCCCAAAGTGCAGTTTCATTTTGTGAGTGAGCAGTGAGGGGAGAGGTAGAAAGGTGTAAACGTGGAAAAGTGTAAAAGGGAGAGGTGCTAAAGTGTAAAAGTTGGGTAAGTGTAAAAGTTAGGGCTGGGAGGTATTTTAACGGTCTCTCCGCACCGCGAGCCCCCAAATGAATTCAGGCGTGGCAATCAGGGGACGGCCCAAAATCTTAAATTTTAAATCGTACATCTTACATCTTCAATAATTTAAGATGTAAGATGTACGATAGTTGATTTTTTGACTGAGCCCGTTTTTTTCGCTCTTTATTTTTGGCAGGCGCCGCTGCGCCGTCGCGAGCACCAAAATTAGCACAGCCACTGCCATCAACGGATCACGCGCAGCTAAGCGGGCGGGGCTTCTCCTTCAGGAGACCGCTTGTGCAGCAAGCAGCGCCTGCCGCGTCTTCAGCGTGGGTAGAGGGTGGGCCATTTTTTTGACAGGGCTGGCGGGGCAGCAGGGCGTAAAGCTCAAAAGCCCTCCCCCTTATCCCTCCCGCTTCAAAAGCGGGACAAGCTCTCCAAAGGGGGACTTTGACCGCCTTTATTCCGGCTCTCCGTTTCCCCCTTTCCACCTTTCCACCTTTACCCGCAGCTATTTCCCACTTCCCACCTCCGATTTCCGACTTCGAGCGCCTTCCCACTTCGCCCCCCTTTACACGTTTCCACCTTTCCCCCTTTACACCTTTACCCGCAGCTATTTCCCACTTCCCACCTCCGATTTCCGACTTCGAGCGCCTTCCCACTTCGCCCCCCTTTACACGTTTCCACCTTTCCCCCTTT
>PZPC01000076.1:0-20802 GCA_003045895.1 Bacteroidota bacterium | reverse complement strand
CACCTTTACCCGCAGCTATTTCCCACTTCCCACCTCCGATTTCCGACTTCCATCGCCTCCAAACACCAGACAAACCGGCGTTTTCACCATCCAGAGTTCGGTATATTCCAGGGCGCCGGTAGCGGCATCGATATTGAACCGGACGACGCTGTTGGTATTTTGGTTGGCCACCAAGAGGTATTTACCGGAAGGGTGGATGGTAAAGTTGCGGGGAATACTACCCTGGGTAGATGTTTGCCGCAGGGGTACCAGTTGTCCGGAAGCGGTTTCCACGCGGAAGCTGGCCAGGGAATTCAGGCCGCGGTTGCTGGCGTAGAGAAACTTGCCGTCGGGCGTCAGGTGCAGGTCGGCGGCCAGGCTGGTTTCCGGGTGGTTGTCGGGCAGGGTGGACCAGGCTCCCGTACTGGTAAGGGCACCCGTGTCGGCATCGTATTGAAATACCGCCACGGTATTGCTGAGTTCGTTGAGCACAAAAACCAGCGGCACCTCGGGGTGGAAGACGAGGTGGCGCGGGCCAGCACCTGCGGGGAGTGTCGTTTTGCTTACTTCTTTCCAGGTAGGGCCTTCGGCGGCGTAGGTGTGTACGATATCGGTACCCAGGTCGGCCACCATCACCCACTTACCGTCGGGGCTGACGCAGGCACTGTGGGGGTGCGAACTTTCCTGGCGGGAGCTCGGACCCTGGCCGCTCAGCGTTAGGGGCTGACCGGCGGCAATGGTTCCGTCGGTAGCCAGCGGGTAACGGACAATGACCCCACCCACGTAGTTGGCTACGTACAGCCACTTCCCGGAAGGGTGAACGCTCACGTAGCAGGGTGCAAAGCCGAAAGTAGGTTGCCGGTTGAGCAACACCAGGCTATCGCCCGCCACCTGGTAACTGTAGACGTAGCCCGTCGAATCGACGTCGGGCCCGAGTTCGCTCACGGCGTACAGGTATTTCTGGTCGGGCGAAAGGCACAAATACGAAGGATTGACAATACCCGTTCGGGTGCTGACCTCCACCAGGCTATCGCCAGCGGTGGCCATTCCGTAGATGCCAGCAGCCAGGCCATTCACGTGGCCTTCCTTGCGGGTATAGGTTCCTATCCAGAGCATATCGGTCGTGGTTGATGGCCCGGTACTGGCTGCCGCAGCATCGCTGGCATCGTCAACAGTTGTTGTACAGGACGAACAACACCACCACAGCAGCAAGAAAAAAGGCAGAAAAGTAAACGGAATCTTCATAAGTCGTGTTTTATGAAGCAAGTTAGCAATTAGACCTAACTTTGCAAGATTATCAAAATTCCCCAGCGCAAGCAGCACTCAAAAATATGATCGAACAAGGAGCACAACCCCAACGAACCGACGTCAACACCCTGGGTGAATTTGGCCTCATTGAGCACCTCACCAGGCGCTTCCCCCTCCTCAACGCTTCGTCGGTCGTCGGCATTGGCGACGATGCGGCGGTTATCGACAATGGCAACTTTAAAACCGTCGTTTCTACCGATATGCTGCTCGAAGGCATCCACTTCGACCTGATGTATACGCCCTTGAAACACCTGGGCTACAAGGCGGTGGTCGTCAATCTTTCCGACATCTACGCCATGAATGCCCAGCCCAAGCAGATCACGGTCTCGCTGGCCCTGTCCAACCGCTTTTCCGTGGAGGCGCTCGAAGAACTGTACGAGGGCATCTACGCCGCCTGCGAACACTACGGTGTCGACCTGGTGGGTGGTGATACGTCTTCTTCCACCAAAGGACTGGTCATCAGCGTAACGGCGATCGGGCAGGGTGAAACCGACAAACTGGCCTACCGCTCCGGCGCCAAAGTTGGTGATCTCATCTGTATTTCCGGCAACGTCGGTGCCGCCTACCTGGGCTTGCAATTGCTGGAGCGCGAGAAGCAGATCTACCTGTCTTCGCCCGGCGTTTCGCCCGACCTCGAAGAAGAAGCTTACTGTGTCGGGCGCCAGCTCAAGCCCGAAGCCCGCAAAGATATCATCGACCTCATTGCCAAGACCCAACTGGTGCCCACGGCCATGATCGACATTTCCGACGGCGTAGCCAGCGAATTGTTCCACCTGTGCCGGGCGTCCGGCGTCGGTGCTTTCCTCGAAGAAAGCGGCGTACCCATTCACCCCGACGCCCAGTTGCTGGCCCTCAAATTCAAACTCGACCCCATCACCTGCGCCCTCAGTGGTGGCGAAGATTACGAGCTCCTCTTCACCATCGACCCCGCCGACATTGAAAAAGTAAAATACCTGCCCGATATCTACATTGCCGGAGAAATAACGGCAGCCAGTGAAGGCGTTAAGCTCCACACCAAAGGCGGCAATATCCACCCCCTGAAAGCCCAGGGCTGGGTGCATTTTGATCCCAATAAAGGTTAAAAGATAAATCACGTCAGGAACAGGTCGTCAGGAAGAAGTAAATCTGCTGATGGCTGATAAAAATCATGCAATTTTTATCCTACTTTACAGTTTAAACTGTTGATTTAAGGTGCAAAACCACCGAATTTTGTACACGATCAAAAATACCACCCACTAAATAATAACCATGCCTACTTATTACCACCTACGCCGAGCCGTAGTTTTTGCCGTCCTGCTGTTCCTGTGCGCAGGGGCCACCTTGCGGGCTGCCGCTACCTTCGAGGCACCGGTTTTCAGTTGGAAATTGATGAAATCGACCAACAACATCAAGGTCTACCAGCGGTCCTCGGATCAATCCTCGATCGATGAGATTCGGATTAAAGCCGTCTTTAAAACAGAACTAAACCATTTCCTGACCCTGCTGTCCGACGCCAGCCGGTATCCGGAGTGGGTTTTCAAATGCAGTGGATCCCGCCGCGTTCGGACCGTCAGCCCGACGGAGTTCTACTACTACGTGCTCACCGATTTCCCCTGGCCACTGGCCGACCGCGACCTGGTCGTTCATTCCACCCAGCACCACGACCCCGTCACCGGCGATCTAATCCTTACCTCGCGGTCGGCGCCGAAATTCGTGGAGGAAGTCAGCAATGTCGTGCGGATTCAATTGTTTGCGACTACCTGGCGGGTGACCACCCCCCAGCCCAACCAGGTCAACATCGATTACCAGGTGGTTACCGATCCTGCGGGTAGCCTACCCGACTGGGTCGTGAACCTGGGCCTCACCCGGGGGCCCTTGCAGACCATGATCAATTTTACGGAATTGGTGGAGCGGTAAGGTACCGTCAAAAGGAAAGGTCATGCAGGTTGTTAAAACGAAAGACTGATGACCAACTGGTAGTTGATGGCCGAAGATGTTGGTAAAAAAAATGGCGTAGTGGGCGGCAAAAACCGGCCACTACGCCACGCTAGTCAAATTATACGCTTGAGCAAGTGCCTTGCTACCCTACTGGTTTACTGGGGTAGAGGTAAAAATATCCGGCAATGGGCTGGGCACATTGGGGTTGTTGTTGATTTCCAGGCGCGGATACAGCAGCCGTTCCGGATGAACGGCGGTGGTATTGTTGTTGAATGGAATCGGCAACCTGACATCACCATCCGATTTGCGCAATCTTCGATTGTCATCGAAAGGTATATAGGTGGTAAAACCCGATACATAGCGTTCTTCGATGATTTCGCGCAGAATAGCCCGGTCGGTGGCGATGCCATCGGCATTTTCGATGCCGCCATTTTCAAAATCAGCCAGTACGTAGGCTTCGTAGCGGTAGGTATCGGCAGGGTTAATTAAATTGAAGGCATTGCCGGAGTTCAGATAGGCACGCAATTCATTCAATTTGTCAATCGCTCCCTGATTTTCGCCACCACGCAGCAAACATTCCGCCCAGATCAGCAAATTTTCTTCGTACGACACCAAAGGCATATCGGTGGCCATGCCATCAATACCATTGACACTGGAGCCGTCCCCGCTGATATACATGTATTTTCTCCGCGCAGTTTCGTCGGTCTTGCTGTTGTTGCGGCTATTGGGATTAGCGGGGTCCAGCAAGTCCTGGAAGAAAGCACCCGCCCCGGTCATATCGCCGGCCCGGCTACTTTCCACCAGGTTGCTGATCACATTGCTGTTGCCCGTAACCGTTCCAATGGGATGGTACGCCAGGGTGTTATCAGGGCTGCTCACGCCAAGGGCCACAAAATCCAGCGCTTTATCGTAATCTTTTGTCAATAAGAAATTACGGGCCTTCAGCGTGTTGGCTGCTTGGATCCACTTGGTTTTGTTGCCCTCATTGAAGATGTCTTCACTTCCAACAGCAGTCGTGGCGGTCATAATTTTGTTGATTCCCCGATCCAACAGCAATTGCACGGCAGCGTACACACTAACCTGGCTATCGTAGGCTGGCTTTTTGGACTGCAAACTGGGGTTATCGGGAACGGCCTCAGAATAGGGGATATCGCCCCAGATCGTAGTAGCCGTACCCACTGCCATCGCTTCGTTGACATCGATGATACCTTGCAGCAAATTCAGGTTGGGCGAAAGTTCTCTGATTTTCTTGTTCTGCACCAGAATGCCATTGTAAAGATGTTCCCAATTGGCATCGGAATCACCAGGCGTGAAGCTGTAATTGTAGATGGTTTGCTGTACCAGCTGAAGCCCGATCAGGCCGCCCGAATAATACATGCTGGAACGCAAGAGATGGCCTTTGTGCAATTGGGTATTGGCCAGGAGCGTTCCTTTGAGCAGTAAATCGCCGGAGGGTACCTCCGTCAATTGATTGGGGTTGGCGTTGACGTCCAAAAAGTCTTCGCAAGAAGCAAAGGCCAGCACGAGAACACCTAGTAAAAATATTTTTGATACTATTTTCATGACAATTGTTTTTTTGTAGGTAAGTGCTTAGAAAGTAGCTCTCAGGCTAACGGTATACGACTTGGTCCCGGGGTTAGAGAAATAGTCAATCCCCTGGCCTTGGCCAACACCAAACTGGTTGATGTCGGGGTCATTGCCGGTTACATCACTCCAGATTTTCAGGTTTCTGCCCGATACCGCCAATTCCAGGCTTTCAATACCGATTGTTCTTTGCAGGCTTGCCGCATTGATGGTATATGCAAGGGAAGCCTCTCTGATTCGGGTCCAACTGCCGTCACTGATGGTAAACTCGTTCATTTTGCCATCGCCGAAGCCATACAGGTTGGTATAGTACGATTCGTCCAAAAGCACATCACCACCCCCAAAATTGCCAATATTGCCCCTGACCACGGTACCCGCAGGAATGACATCGCCAGCATAGTTGACCAAATCTGATGAAAGTGTGATTTCATTGCCTACATCACCGTGCGTCCCGAAATAGGAGGTAATAAAGCGGGTCCTTTCCGAGTAGTCGTTACCCTGGCTGGTTTCCAGGAGTACGTACAAGTTCAGTTTCTTGTAACCGACCGTCAAACCAAGGCCGCCCCGCCAATCCGGGTTGGGATCTCCTACGACCAGGTTCCCCCGCAGGTCTACCTGTGGGAACCCGTCTTCGGTCAGGACGAAATTGCCATTGTCATCGCGGAGTGCACCCTGGGTATAGAAAGAACCCATCGGGTAGCCGGCAATCGCTACCGACTGAACGGAACTACCGGGTGAAAGATCAACGATCCCGCCGCCGATGATCTCGGTAACCAGGTTGTCATTCTTACTGACGTTGGCAGCCAGCGTGGCCGTCAGGTTTTCTTGCTTGATAAAGGTGTAACCCAGCTCTACTTCCACGCCGGTATTCTCGATCGTGGCGCCATTGCCGTAGATTTCCGAGAAACCCAGGGAAGGCGAAAGGGCAATATCCAACAATACATCCTTGATCTCATTGGTATAATAAGTACCCGATAAGGAAACGCGGTTGCGGAAGAACCGCAAGTCGATGCCGGCTTCGTACTCGGTCTTGATCTCCGGCAAAAGCTTCGCATTACCCAGGCGCTCATCCAATTGGTAGCCGCCGCCAAAATTCTCTAAATCGATACCATCGGAGAAGGAAGAAAAGGAACCTACTTCGTATACCGTTTCCTCGCGGTGGGGTAAAGGCACATTACCTACCTGACCGTAGGCCAGCCGCAGCTTACCAAAACTGAACCAGCTGGGCTTATCAAAGGACTTGGTAAAGATCCAGCCCAATTCAGCCGTTGGGTAGAAGAAAGGGTCATTCAAACTGGAATGCTTTTCATAGGCACCACCAACGGTAAGAAAGACCATGTCTTTGAAATCAAAATTGGCCGTACCGTAAAAACGAATATTTCTGCGGAGCGTCAGCTCTACTTCACTCCCGATATTTTCTCTTTTAGACAATTCGTTCGGATCGTACAAGCCTCTGAAGTTGGCGATAAAATTGTCGGCTTCTGAGAAATTGCGCTTTCTTTCCCGGCTATTGACACCATAACCCAGGATGATATTGGAACCGATATGCTCGCCCAGGTCATAGTTTAAATTCGCCAGAAGGTCCACATTGTATTCCTGGTTCTGGAATACTTCATCTTCCAGCAAGCCGTACCGCCGATCTTCACCAGCCGTGTAATAAGGGAAAAAATACAAACGACTGTCATTGTAAACATCCGCACCGCCCCGAAGGATAAAGCTGACGTGGTCATTGGCGGTATAGGTAAAGGCCGAGGTACCGATAAAACGATTGACATCCGCCGAACTGATCTGTTCGTTGATCGTCCAGAGTGGGTTGTTGTAGATCGCGTTGTCATTATCTCCCCGATACCTTCGGTAAGAACGCTGTCGGGATTGGGTGACAACCCCGGTGCTGCTGTGATGATCGCCGATGTAGTCGGTAATGTCAAAGTCGGCAGGGGTGCGCAGTAAAGCCAGATAAACACCAGCGGTGTTGGACCCTTGCTGCGATCGGTTAGAAGAACTGTTGACGTAGTTGGCTTTGAAATCGGTACTTAACCTTTCCGATAGCTTCTGCGTGAAAGAAGCCGTGACGTTGGTTTTGTTGTAATCACTGTTCCGAACAATACCATCCTGATTGGTCTGCCCCGCACTGATATAATAAGTGGTGTTGGCATTTCCACCACTCAAGGCAATCTTGTGATCCCAGGAATAGGCGGTTTGAAAGACCTGATCGAAATTACTGTCCACAAAAGACGTTTGGTCGTTTTTTGTAACGATGGGATAGAGAATCCTGCCCGTAGCTGATTCAAAAAACTGACCCGTTTGGTTGACGGCGTCTGCTCCACCAGCACGATCAGCTAATTTGTCACCCCAGGAAAACAGCGTCGTCGCGTTATAATTTCCGTTGGTCCCTTGCCCGTAAATGGTTTGCATGGAGTGCCTGAAGTTCACTTCGTCTACCGTAAGGCCAGTTGAAACGCTAATTTTCATGCTTCCCGCACTACCCCGTTTGGTGGTAATCACGATCGCGCCGTTCATCGCCCGGGTACCGTACAAGGCCGCCGCTGATGCACCTTTGTACACCTGGAAAGACTCGATGTCGTCTGGGTTGATGTCATTTAATCGCGATTGCTGAGAAACCCCCGCATCACTGTCAGCACCGCTACTCCCTCCTCTGAGAACATCATTGTTAAAAGGTACACCGTCTATGATGATCAGTGGTTGGCTGCTACCAGTGATGGTATTCTGGCCGCGAATCTGGATATTGGCACCTGCTCCCGGGTCACCGGTGGTAGCCGAAATACGGACCCCCGCAGTTTTACCGCCAATGCCATCAATAACTTTGTTTTCGCCCCGGAGTACCACCTTGTCCCCATCTATGGTCGAATAAGTGGAAGACATCTTATCCCTCTCCTCCTTGAAACCCAGCGCAGTTACCACTACTTCACTGAGGGTCTCCACATCCTCTTCAAGGGTGATATCGATCGTCGTTTGTCCTGCGATCTTCACGCGCTGGCTGGCATAGCCCAGGTAAGAGAAAATGATCGTTGCTTCGGCACTCGATACCTTCAGGGAATACGATCCGTCTACATCGGTAATCGTTCCATTGGAAGTTCCTGCTTCCAGGATGTTTACGCCAATCAATGGCATTTTTTCCTTGTCCTTAACCGTGCCCGTAATGGTTATCTGGGCGAAAAGGCCGGAGCTTGTCGTCACCAGAAGTGCCAACAAAATGAGTTTAAATAGTTTCATACCGTTTCATTTTAGTGAGTATAAAAAGTGAACCTGATTGGCTAGCGGGGTTCGTGGCGTCTAATTTTAAGCGATTTTGAAATAAATATAGCTTTTTTTTTAAAAAAACAATGATCTGGTGCCTGTTAAGTATCTCTTCGGGAGATGATACAGCAGGGCAACGACCCTGAGGGGGTCGCATAACCGGTTCTAAATAAGTGAAACTGGCGGTAGCCTCAAGCTACACTTCGTCTTCCTGCGGATGCACGGCCGTGCGCAGGACTTCTTCGTAGTAGGCTTCGTATTGGGGCACGATCAGATCCAGGTCGAAGCGTTTGGCCTGGGCCAGGGCATTGGCGCGGAAGCGGGTCAGCTTGGCTTCATCCTGCAAGATATCCAGGGCGAAATTGGCCATGGCCGTTACGTCGCCCAGATCGGCGAGGTAGCCGGTTTCGCCGTGGATGTTCACCTCGGGTAAGCCGCCAACGTTGGTAGAAACGACGGGAACTTCGCAAGCCATAGCTTCCAGCGCCGCGAGGCCAAAGCTTTCGCTGGCCGAAGGCATGAGGAACAAGTCGGCCAGGGAAAGGAGTTCTTCAATGGCGTCCTGTTTGCCGAGGAAACGAATTTCGTCACACAGCTTCAGCTTGCGGCAGAGGGTCTCCATATTGCGGCGCTCGGGGCCGTCGCCGATGAGCAGCAGCTTGCTGGGCAACACTTCGTGGACTTTTTGGAAAATGAGGATCACATCTTCCACCCGCTTCACTTTGCGAAAATTGCTGGTGTGCACCAGAATGCGTTCTCCTTCCGGGGCGATGGCTTTCTTGAAGTGGTCTTTATTGACGCGGCGGAAGCGCTTGAAATCGATGAAATTGTGGATGACTTCAATCTCGCGGGTGATGTTGAAGAAGTCAAAAGTTTGCTGGCGCAGGCTCTCGGAAACGGCGGTCACCCCGTCGGATTTGTTAATCGAAAAAGCGACAACTGGTGCAAAAGCCTTGTTGTTGCCCACCAGGGTAATGTCGGTACCGTGAAGCGTGGTCACCACGGGCAGGTAACGGCCTTCGGTGAGCAAGATCTTCTTGGCCATGTAAGCCACCGCCGCGTGGGGAATAGCGTAGTGGACGTGCAGCAAGTCCAGGTTTTCGTACTTGACCACATCGACCAATTTGCTGGCCAGAGCCGTATCGTAGGGTGGATATTCAAACAAGGGATAATCTTCGGTGCTCACCTCGTGGTAATAGACATTTTCGTAAAAATGAATCAGCCGGGCCGGGGGGCGGTAAGTGATGAAATGAATCTCGTGCCCGCGTTGGGCCAGACCCAATCCTAACTCGGTGGCCAGTACGCCGCTGCCGCCGTACGTGGGGTAACACACTATACCTATTTTCATACTCTTTCGGCTGTTTTCTTTACTTAATAGCAGGGAAGGGTAAATAGTTGACCTGACCCTGACATTAACCCATTTTAAAATGACAGGAGCCACCCCGAATGGTCGGGATGGCTCCTGGTCGTTTTATACCATACAAGTAGCGACCACAAAGCGGCCTACTGGGTTTTAACCACTTTCAGGCTGGTGGCCTGACCCGCAGCCTGGATGCGCACCAGGTAGATACCTGCCGGCACCTGAGACAGGTCGAGCGGCTGGTTGATCCGGGTGACATTTTCCAGGAGGTAGCCGGGGCCGACCCGTTGTCCGAGCAAGTTGACGATATCCACGCGGGCATCAACCGACTCGTTGAAGTCGACCGTCAGGTTGCTCCACCCCTTGGTGGGGTTGGGCGCCAGTTGCAGGGCACGGATAACTTCCGGCAGGTTGGTGTTACCTACCATCACGTCAACCGTGACGGTCAGGGCATCGGAGCAGCCAAAGCGGTCGGTAACGGTCACGCTGTAGTCGCCCGGAGCCAGCCCGGTGCGGAGGGGTTCCATGCTACCGTCTTCCCAGAGGTAGGTGAAGGGTTCGACTCCGCTGGCGGGTGCCACCGAAATTTCGCCGTCGCTCGCCGCTGGTGTAGACACCTCGCGGACCTGCGCCGTAATTCCGAGGCCATTACAGCGGGGTAAGTTGACGTTGTCGAGGTCCAGCCAGTAATCGCCATTGCCGTGAACACCTTGGATCCGGATCTTAACATTGAGGCCTTCGTACACGCCTAGCGGAACGGCGATGGTGCGCAGGTCAACACTGGGCTCGTGGGCGGTACCCGCCTGGATAAAGGCCAGTTCGTAGGTTTCGCCACAATCAATAGAGACCAGCACCGAGAGGATATCCCCCGCCTGGAGCGTCGTAGCGACGGTACCGGCTGGCCAGTTGGTGTAGCGGTAATCAAAAAACAAGGTATCCGTGGCCTCCATGGCACCCAGTACGGGGAAATCGAGGCGGAATTGGGTGAAAGGTGAAAACAGGTTGGCCCCCAGCACGAAGGATGTGTTGCCGTGCAGGTTCGTCACGTTGTTGCCCGGGCCCGCGGTGAGGTACGCCGGTAGAACGCCACTTTCGAAGTCTTCGAACAAGGGCGGCGCGAAGCGGGTAAGGACCACCGTGAAGGTATCGTTTTCGATATTGCTATCGGTACCCATTTCGGTCCATACCTGGATGATGTATTCGCCCGAGGTGGCAAAATCGTAATTGGCATCGAACTCGAAGATCTCGGTGCTGTCCCTACTGATAATCCCGGTAAAGAAGCCATCCTGGGGCTGACTGACGCCAGCCAGCACCCCATTGACGCTAAAATTGAGCGGGAACAAGGATTGAGGGTTGGCACCAAAGTTGGAAATGGCTACCCGGATCGGTTCACCCAGGCCCAGGCCGCATTCCGCCGTCGGCGCAATGATGCCCGTGATGCCAATGTCGTTGGCAAAGATCGTAGTGAAATTAAAGGGTCCTAAAACCGGCGCCTCCTGCCCGTCGGGACAAATGAAGGTGAGGTAGAACTCGTAATCGGTATTTTCCGTCAGGCCCGTCAACGTTACGGCGGTGCCGGTGCCGGTGATGATGCGGCCAGTGCCGGGGGTGAAGCCAGCGGTATCGATCTCGATGATGTAGCTGCCACCAACGATACTGGTTTCGATCAGCACGTCTGCGCGAACGGCGCCGATATTAGCGATCGAAACATTCTGGTTGAAAACCGGTGGGCAAGGGGTACAGGTAATTACCGCTTCCCAGCCATCGCGTTGTACCGAGCCATCGGCATCGAAAACGACGGTCAGACAGCCGTCGGGAGCCGTGGAGATGAAAGCGCCGGGGCTTTCTACGTCCAGGTCGATCGGGTCGCCGGTGCCGGTGCCATTGTAGACGGAGAGGTCGTCGCAGCAGAGTTCCACATCTACCATCAGGAATTCGATCACGACAATATCGCCGGGCTCGTCGGGGCAGAAGGTATAGGTTACCAGGGCATTATTGGCGTACTGCCCGTTGGGGCCACCCGGATCGAAGAAGCTATCGCCACAGCCGGGGATGGTGGTAAAGGAACGAGGACCCACCCAGTTGCTGGTGGGACCGCCGCCACACTGGGCCCGCACGTAGAATTCGTAAGTGGTTCCGCTGTCGGCACCGGTCCAGGTGTAGGGGTTGGCCATCACCCCTACGAGGGTAGGCATACCCGTAGGCATGCTACCCAGGGGAACGATTTCGAGATCCCAGGCGGTTGCGCCGCCATTTTCGGTCCAGGCCAGGGTCGCACCCACGGTGGTGGGGGCGGAAACCAGGAGCAGGGTCGGGTTGGGGCAGGCTGGTGGTGGATTGCAGCTGATGAGCGCCGCCCAGCCGGTGCGAACCACCGAACCGTCGGAGTCCCAGGTGACGGTGAGGCAGCCATTGGCAGTCGTGCCGGTAAAGGATGCGGGAGCCTGGAGGTCGGCATTCAGAGGCATGGTGGTGCCGGTGCCGTTGTAGACCGCGAGGTCGTCGCAGCAGGTTTCTACGTCTACCGCCGTAAAGTTCAGGGTAACCTGGTCACCGGGGTTATCAGGACAAAAGGTCCAGGTGTTCAATTCGTTGTTGAGGTAGTTGCCGTTGGGTCCACCGCTGTCGTAGAAGAAATCGCCACAGGCGGGATTGGTGCGAAACAGCACCGGACCTACCCAGTTGGTGAATTCCCCAGGCGTACCACAATGGCCGCGGACGAAAGCCTGGTACTCGGTGCCCGTCTCGCCGCCGGTCCAAAGGTAGGGATTGGCCGTGACAGCCGTGATATTGGGCGTCCCCGTGGGCATGGTGCCAGTGGGGATGATCTCCAGGTCCCAGGTAGCCACGCCACCCACCTGGCTCCAGGCGATGGTTGCACCCGTGGTGGTCGCATTGGAAGCGAGGAGCATCGTCGGGTTGGGGCAAGGTGGTGGTGCCGCACAGCTGACGGTGGCGACCCAGCCCGCCAGTACGACGGAGCCGTCAGAATCCCAGGTCACCGTAAGGCAACCGTCGCTGGCCGCCGACGTAAACACGTCGGGCGCTTCCAGATCGAGCTCCAGCGGGTTGTTGGTATTGGAACCGCTGTAGACGGACAAATCATCGCAGCAAGTTTCTACGCTGACGGCGGTAAAATTGAGGGTAACCAAATCACCTGGCGTATCCGGACAGAAGGTCCAGGTCATTGTTTCGTTGTTGAGGTAATTGCCATTGGCACCGCCCGAATCGGTGAAGGTGTCTCCACAGTTGGTCTGACCAAACAGTTGCCCAGCAAAACAGGCACAAATGGCAAATAGGGTAAGCGTAGATTTCCAGCTCATGAAGCTTGTCTTTTTTGGCAGAAGGTTGCTTGGGAAAGCACCAGAAAGGAATGAACATTTCTGATATACTTCCGGAAAATTTTAAATATTATTCTTTGTACTACAAAGCTGGCTAAAATTAGCCAAAAATCCACAAATGCCAGTTTTTTTTGGCAGTCTAGCAGCTTAAAGACAAACATCCACACTGAGAAAAGCAGTCGATAGCACTTTTATTTGGTAAAAAAATATCCTTATCACGACAAATTCGTTTTTTCTAAACCTTTCTTTTTTCCTGCTGTTAATGCTCTGAGTGCTTCAAATAAATTCAAGCAAAATCATTAATTATTTTTCAGTTGTTGCAAAATAGTTCACAGTTGGCGGTATACTCCATTAAGGATTTGGAAAAATTAACGGGCATCAAGGCCCACACCATCCGTATATGGGAGCAGCGCTATGGCATCTTAGATCCACAGCGCACCAAGACAAATATCAGGTACTACCAGGATGAAGACCTGAAGTTGATTCTCAACGTGGCACTGTTGAATAAGCACGGGGTAAAAATCTCGAAGATCGCCAAGATGCAGCCCCGGGAGATGACGGAAAAGATTGCGGCCATTTCCGAAATTAGCCTGGAAGACGGTACCCAACTTGACGCACTCACCATTTCTATGATTGAAATGGATGAAAACAAGTTTGACCGCATCATCAATACCAACATCGATCAGCTCGGTTTCGAGCGTACCATGATGGAGGTCATTTATCCTTTTCTTGACAAACTCAGTATTCTCTGGCTCACGGGGTCGATCAATCCCGTCCAGGAAAATTTTATCAGCTACCTGATCCGACAAAAAATCATCAGCGCGATCAATGCGACACCGCTGACTTCCCAGCCCAAAGCCCCGCGGTTTGTCCTGTATTTACCCGAAGGGGAACGGCAAGAATTGTCGCTGCTGTTTATGCATTACCTGCTGAAGTCGCGCGGGAAGTACGTCCTCTACCTGGGCCAGGATATCTCCCTACCCGACCTGATCGATGTTCACCACATCCAAAAGCCCGACTTCATCTTTACCATGATCACTGAAACTTTTGGTCAGGAACCCGTCCAGCAGTACGTCGATCGCCTGGCCGCCGCTTTCCCGACCACCCAAATCCTCCTCTCGGGCTACCAAATAGTGGCGCAACCCGTTAGTGCTCCCGACCATGTTACCATCCTCGGCAGCCTGGATCAGATGCTGAACTTCATTGGCAAATAGCTTTGGACCAGGCCAGGCACCGCACCCACAAATGGGTTTGAAATAACCGGCCAGCAAGGGAATAAAGGCCTGAAACCAGGCTTTTTCTAAATGGATTGTTAAATTCGGTCGGTTTGATCCAACTTTCTTTCGATTGATATTAAGGTGATTAGACAAATTCGTATCTTTATACATTCGATTTTGTGTCCAAGAAATTTTGTCCTTGAACGCCCTTCTGGCGGTTCCGGCAACTGTCCTTGCTAACATCAGTTCTTATGGAAAAGCTAGTATTTCTTGTCCTGTTGCTATCAACAGCCACTTCACTGCCCCTTTCGGCTCAGTGTATGCCTCGCCCGGAGGCGGCCAGAGCAGCCAGGGTGGCGGCTACTGACAATTCGATCGAAGCACGCTATGATCCGAAAACAGGTCAGATTTATTACCTGCGCAGTTATTTTAACCGCTGGAGTGGGGACCAGAATTACCAGTTGGTCGTCTTTGACGAAAACCAGGAAATTTTTGTCGATCCGTCAGCTTACGCCAGGCAGGGACTGGTGCCCGGACCAGGCATCAATCGGCTTCCGTGCCCGGAACAACGGGACAGCACCTGTTTACCTCCGGATAAAATGCTGCCCGGCGCTATTGATGCTTCGCACAAGCCCCGGCGGTCATCTACGGTAAAGTTGGCTTCGAACAGCCGCTAGCCAGTAGCCAGGGTACGACTGGGTTATCCTTCCGAATAAAAAATACCGCGGCGATAGCAGCGCAGCACTTTTTTGACCGTTCCCGTCAGGTTTTTGGGCAGTTCGTCCAGATCGAACCAGTGGGCATCCTTAAACTTTTCTTTTTCGAGGGCACGCAATTTACCTTCCCACCGGGAAGCCTTGAAGTACAGGCCAATCCGGTGACCATTGACCAACCGCTTATGCATCACGTGTACCAGGTTCAGGTCTTCGGCTTTGAGGACAATGCCTGCTTCCTCCTGGCTTTCCCGAATTAAAGCTTCCCGGGCGTATTCTTCCGCCTCTACCGTTCCACCTACCAGCGTATAATTCCCCCCATTGGGTTTGGTTTGCTTCAGCAATAAGATGCGTCCCTGATCGTACAAAATGACCCTGGCCTTAATCACCGTTCGCATAATAATTCATTTTTTATGCTGTTAACCTAAGATATTAAACAGCGCTTTTTAATTTTGTGACGAAAAGGTGAAAGATGCCTAACTTTCTTTTCGCAAGATTAAGTTATTTTCTACTATCTTTCGCTATGTTAACCAACAATTACCCCAAGGTGATCATTCGCGACACCAGGGGCAAGGGATTGGGTCAACTATCTCTTATACGCTTCCGTAAAATTTGGTAAAAACCAAGTGCGCTGCGTATGATTACTGAAAAATTTTGCGCGTATGCAATATGAGAATGTAGTAGCAACAATCGGAAACACTCCCCTCATCAAGCTCAAAAACATCACGGAAGGCATTATCCCTGCCACTGTTTTTGGCAAGGTAGAAGCGTTTAACCCCGGGCAATCGGCCAAGGATCGGGTCGCTAAATACATGATTGAACGGGCTGAAATTGATGGCACCCTCAAGCCCGGCGGAACCGTTATCGAAGCGACTAGTGGCAACACGGGCTACAGTTTAGCCATGGTGTCGGCGCTGAAAGGCTACCGTTGTGTATTAACCGTTACGAGTAAAGCGGGCCAGGAAAAACTGGCGCTGCTGCGCAGCCTCGGTGCCGAAGTGATTATCTGTCCTGCCGACGTTGAGCCGGAGGATCCGCGTTCCTATTACTCGCGCGCCGAACAACTGGAGCAGGACATCCCCAACTCCGTCTACCTGCGCCAAAACTGGAACAAGAACAACCAACTGGCCCACTACTACAGCACCGGGCCCGAGATCTGGGAACAAACCGAAGGGCGCATCACCCACTACGTCTGTTGTGCAGGCACCGGTGGCACCCTGTCGGGAACAGCCCAGTTCCTCAAAGAAATGAATCCCAATATCCGGATCATTGGCGTAGACGCCTACGGATCGGTCCTGAAAAAATACTGGGAAACGGGTTTTTTTGACAAAAATGAGATTTATTCCTACAAAGTCGAAGGGCTGGGTAAAACCATCATTCCCGATAATGTAGATTTCGATATCATCGACGATTTTATCAAAGTCACCGATCGCAACAGCGCCCTGCGGGCGCGCACCCTGGCGCGCAAGGAAGGCCTGATGGTCGGGTTCTCCAGCGGATCGGCTATGGATGCCGTCTTCAAATTGCGGTACCAGCTCAAACCATCGGACGTGGTGGTGGTCCTGTTTCCGGATCACGGTAGCCGCTATCTCGGTAAAATTTTCAACGACGAGTGGATGAAGCAACAGGGCTTTCTCTCGCCCCACGGCGAAGCGATCAACCCCTACAGCTACCACCACATGAAACGCGTCTACCGGGTGTATCGCCGTAAATATGGCCGTTACCTGCGCAAGACCTTGCTGATGGATTAAGCGCCGGTGGAATTTTCCACCGACTGCTCCCGTAGCATCACGATTCCCCTGCCGGCACCTACTGCTGGCAGGGGAATTGTGTTTTCAGGCGGCAGCGAAAACCCAATATGAAGCCAGTACCCCCTTATTCGCTGCGAACACCACAACAATTAAGACCTATAGTGTATTAATAACTTCGGTAGAACACTTTTTTTTGTTTTGCTTGACTTTAATCACGAAAACGGTCAGAGAACCGAAAATAATGGGTATGAAATTCGCGACTAGTACTTTTTTTGCCTTGCTGCTTTTGCCATTCCTGCTCTTTGCCCAACCGCCGGGTGGCGGCGGCAGGCCGAATGGTGGCCCCCAAATTGATCTGGCACCGGCTACGGGTGGCCTCCTGGGCATGGTTCTGGACCAACAGACCGAAGAGCCCATCCTGCTGGCCAACGTCCTGATCTTCCGGGCTGGCACCCGGGATTTGTTGGGTGGTACCACCACCAACGAGCGGGGATTCTTCGTCGTCAAAGACCTACCCTACGCCACTTACGACCTGGAAGTGAGCTACCTCGGTTACGAGGACTGGCACCGGGAGACGGTAATTTTGTCGGAGAATGAGCGCATTCAGCGCCTGGGACGCGTTTTCCTGACCTCCGGCACCGCCGACCTCGCCGAAATTGAAGTGACCGCCGAGCGGGCGGCCGTAGAATTTGGCCTCGACCGACGCGTCTTCAACGTCGAAAAAGACATCGCCAGCAGCGGCGGTACCGCCGAAGACCTCCTGCGCAATATTCCCTCCGTCACCGTCGACCTCGACGGCAACATCAGCCTGCGCGGCAGCAGCAATATCCGCATCCTCATCAACGGCAAGCCTTCGGCACTCACCGGCCTCGACCGGCAGGGATTCCTGCAGCAGTTGGCCGCCGGCACCATCGAACGCATTGAAGTGCTCACCAACCCCTCGGCCAAGTACGATCCCGAAGGCATGGGCGGCATCATCAATATCATTATGAAGCAGCAGAACCGCCAGGGCTTCAACGTGCAGACGTCCGTCAATGTCGGTACCAACGACAAATACAATGGCAACCTCAACCTCAACTACCGGGTAGGCAAGTTCAACCTGCAAACCGGCTACAGCTACAATTACGACAACCGCTTCTTCCGCGGCAACCGCTTCCGCACCACCGAAACCGCCGACACCACCTGGTTCCTCGACCAAAAGACCGACGGCGACCGCCAGCGCATCAGCCAAACCCTCACCGGAGCGGTGGAGTATTTCGTCTCTCCGCGGGCTTCGCTGGCCGTGAAGGGCAACTACTCTGACCAGTCGAGCAACAATACTTCCGCCCGCGACAACCTGTACCTCGACCCTACCCGCAATCCCTTCCTGCGCTCCGTACGCAGGGAAATAGGCGACGAAACCGAAAACAACTGGGAGCTGAACCTCGACTACCGCCAGCGCTTCCGCACCGAAGGCCGCGAACTGAGCATGAGCGCCCAGCACTCGGAAACCGACCAGCAGGAGCAGGCCAACTTCTTCGAGGACTTCACCGAGCCCGACGGCGCCTTCCTCTACACCACCCGCCAGCAGAATCCCCAGCCCCAGCTTAACGACCTGTGGCTCTTCCAGGCCGACTACACCCACCCCCTGAGCAAGAAAACGACCCTGGAAGCGGGTAGCCGGGTGAGCCTCCGCGGCGTCAACATCGACAACAAGTTGCTCGACTACGATGCGGCCAGCGACGCCTACGTCTTCAACCAGACCCTCAGCAACCTGTTCGATTACCAGGAAAATGTCTACGCCGGTTATGGTATCGTGAAGGGTAGCGGTGGCCCCTGGGAATGGCAGGCCGGCGTGCGCGCCGAACAGACCAATACCGAAGCCCTCCTGCTGGAGCCCAGCAAACAGGTCTTCCCCAACAACTACTTCAGCCTCTTCCCCAGTGCGTTCCTGACTTATAAGCTGTCCGAGCAAACGGGCATCCAGTTCAACTACAGCCGCCGCATCAACCGCCCCAACTTCCGGGCCCTGAATCCGTTTATCGACTACGATGACCCGCTGAACCCGCGGGGCGGTAACCCGCTGCTGTTGCCCGAATTTATCAACAGCTACGAATTCAACTACCTGCGCTCGAGCGAGCAGGGATCGCTGACCCTGACCGGCTACTTCCGGGAGATCAACGACATGATTACCCGCATCACCACCCCCGACCTCACCACGGGCGTAAACCTGCGCACCTTCGCCAACCTCAACCGCGGCCGCAACTACGGCCTGGAGGTCATCGGTACCCTGCGCCCGGTCGACAAACTTCAACTGGTCATCAGCGGCAACGCCTACCGCACCGAGATCGACGGCAATAACCTCGAATCGGACCTCAACACCGCTGGCTACCTGTTCTCGGGGCGCTTCCAGAGCAGCTACACCCTGGGCAAAGACTGGGGCCTGCAACTCACGGGCTTCTACCGCTCGCCCGGCGTGACGGCCCAGGGCGAAATGCGCCAGATGTACTCCGTCGACTTCGGGGTGCGCAAGCCCGTTCTCAAAGGCAAAGGGACCATCACCCTGCGCGCAACCGACTTGTTCAACACCCGCAAATGGGGCTCCGTAACCACGGCACAGGGCATCACCGACGACTCCCTCTTCCAGCGCGAAAGCCGCATCGCCTACCTCGGCTTCAGCTATAGCCTCCGCCAGGATAAGCGCAGCAGCCGCGACCGCGGTGATCGCCGCGAAGGCGGTGGTATGGACGATGGGGGGGGTGAGTTTTAGGGGCGGAGTTCCCACACGAAAAAAATAGGTTTAAATAAGGAAAGGGCAGTGCAACCGGGGTTGTGCTGCCCTTTTTGTTGGGGGGCTAAGCATGCTTTATCGGCGTTGTAAATTTAGGGTTGTAAATTTGGTGTTAAGGAGGTAGCCCACGCCCCTCCCCCATTTTACCCTTATACAATTTTACCCTACTTTGGAAGTTACTACAATAGCCATCCAAAAAAAGAACGATGAAGTCTAAAATCCTAATCCTTTGTTGCCTTCTCTGGGGAGGAGTCGGCTGTAAAGCCCCAATTAGCAGCGAGCGGGGCCAGCAACCAGCGCCGCCGCAACCAATTGTTACGCAAGACCTGGTCAACTTTTGGGCGGCCTACGATGCGGTGCGGCGCACCACCGATACGGTGCAGCAAAAAGCCGACTTGCAGGCCTTGTTCATAGACCGGGCATCGGTAGGGCAGCAGCGCATGATGGCAGCCCGGAATTATTCGGTGGATGACTACCTGACCTCTATTAGGACTTTCCCCCAATTCTGGAATTCGCTACGCCCGCGTACCGAAAGCCTGGCAACCTGCAACAAAGTCTTACGCACGGGGGTAGACCAGTTGAGGGCCGTCTACCCCAGCCTGGAGACCGCTACCATTTACTATACCGTCGGCACGCACCGCTCGCCAGGTACGGGAGTAGACAGCCTGGTGCTCATCGGGACGGAATTTGCCCTGGCCGACGACCAGACGGTTGCCGTCGAACTACCCGAACACCTGCAGAATTATTACAAAATCAATCCCTCGGAACACCTGTCCTTTCTGGTTGTACACGAGTATGTGCATACCCAACAGCAGGAGATGGTCTACAACCTGCTGTCGCTGACGCTTTACGAAGGTATTGCGGATTTTGTAGCGGCGATAGCTACCGGGGATCAGTCGCCCTTTGCGGCGTATTCGTATGGCCCTGCCCACGAAGAAGAGATCAAGCAGCGGTTTGAACAGGACTTGTTTCGCCCAAATCTGATTTACGACTGGCTGTGGAATGCTCCTGACAACGAATTCAATACCAGTGATTTGGGCTACTACGTGGGCTACCGGATTGCAGCCAGCTACTACACACAGGCCGCCGATAAGCAAGCCGCCATCCGGACGCTCATTCAATTGGACTTCCAGGATCAGCCCGCAGTGGAACGAATAGTTGACGGTACGGGCTATTTGAGCCAACCCCTGGAAGCGTTGTACCAGGCCTACGAAGCGAGCAGGCCTACCGTCATCGGCCTGAAACCCTTTGCGAATGGGAACCAGGCCGTTGATCCGACGGTCGACCAACTGACGGTGGTCTTTTCGGAACCCATGGATGAAGCCAGCCGGAATTTCGATTTCGGCCCCCTGGGAGAAGACGCGGTGGTACGTTTCCAAAGGCTGGTGGGCTATACCGAAGATAGCCGATCGTTAACTTTTGACATTGCACCCCTGCTGCCAAATAAACAATATCAGTTGACCATCGGCAGTGGATTCCGCAACCAGGCGGGCGTGCCATTAAAGCCTTATCTTATTGACTTTAAAACGAAAAAAGAAAATACCCCCTGAAAAAACAGCCCAACAAAACCTGGTGGCTCCGCCAGGCGTGGAGGGTTAGCTCCG
>PZPC01000075.1 GCA_003045895.1 Bacteroidota bacterium | reverse complement strand
GTGTAAGTGCCGGGACAATAATAAATTTACATTCTCAAATTATTAGCGAAGGAATAAGCGATTGATAATGAGCGGTTTCGAGCTAATCATTTGAGTCAAAAAATGTAAATTTATTATTGTCCAAATACTTAAGTGCTTCTATTCGGCTAAATGGACCGGCCCGGCCAGTAGTTGCTGGACGATGATATCCCCATGATCACGGGTATTTTCGATAAAAAGCTTACTGGTTTGCCGGCCGGCACAAAGAACCCCGGCCAGGTAAACGCGGGGTAACGGAGTCTCCAAAGTGTCGGGATTGTGCAGGGGCCAGGCCCCGGCTTCGGCAGAGATGGGCAGTCCTAGCTTTGCCAGTAAGGGGTAGTTGGGTTGATAACCCGTCATACTCAATACAAAATCATTTTCGATCGTAAAAGGTCCATCAGGGCCTTCCAAATCCACCGATGTAGGGTGAATAGCGGTTACCTGGGTATTAAAAAAAGCTTTGATACTTCCTTCGGCAATGCGGTTCTCAATATTGGGCTTGATCCAATATTTGACCTTGGAATAGATTTCGTTTTGCCGAATGGCCATGGTTACTTCGGCTCCTTTATAGTAGGTTTCCAGCGCCACATCACAAGCTGAATTGGCCGCACCAATCACCAGCACCCTTTGTCCGACGTAGGGATGAGCATCATCATAATAATGTTTCACCTTCGGCAAGTCTTCCCCTGGCACGTTTAGCAAGCGTGGTGTATCATAAAAACCGGTCGCTACGACCACACTCTGTGCCAGGTAGTTGTTTTTGGTAGTCACGATCAGGTAATCGCCATCAGGCTGCGCAGCCATGGACTGTACCGGCTCGTAGAGTTTGATGGGTAAGTGGGTTGCTTGTTGCAACCGTCGATAGTATTCCAGGGCCTCCTTCCGGGTAGGCTTATCGCTGTGCGAAATAAAAGGGGTATCGCCGATTTCCAGTTTTTGGGAGGTAGAAAAAAAGGTCATATTGGTTGGAAACTGGTAAATAGAGTTCACCAAAACGCCTTTTTCCAGGATAAGAAAATCCAACCCCGCCTTTTGGGCAGCCAAGGCAACATTAAGGCCCGCCGGGCCGCCGCCAATGATAATTAAATGATGCTTGATCATAAGTTTTACTTGCTTACCTTATGAACAAAAAAAGGTGGCTCCGGTTCGGGTCAGACTTTCACTTCCTCGTGAATGAGGAGCATAATCCTTCGATAAAGGTCTTCGGGCTGAAAGGGTTTAGCCAGGTAATCGTTCATATCCAGTTGGTAACAACGGTCTTCCTCTTGCTTGCTGTTGTTGGCCGTAAGGGCAATAATTGGGACCGAACTGAATCCTCGAATCTGGGTGGTAGCCGTCATTCCGTCCATAACCGGCATTTGCAGATCCATCAGCACCAGGTCAAAGTGCTGCTCCTGCATCAGCCCCACCGCAATTTTTCCGTTGCTGGCTACCGTTACCGATACTTTATCCGACCAGGTTGTCAGTACTTGCTTGGTAGCGATCTGGTGCATGGGGTGGTCTTCTACCAGTAAAATATGCAGTTCCCGCTCCGGCTTACTGGGGATTACTACGGAATAGTTCAATTCCATTTGAATCGGGATAAGCAAATCAATAAAAACCCCTCCTTTGGCGAAACTGGCCTGGCAGTCAATTTCCATTTGCTGGCAGATACGCTGAAAAACCGTGCCCAGGATTTGTTCCCGTCCCTGGTCATTGGGTTTAGGTTGCAACCAGGAAAGGATTTCCTCAGCTCTTATATTTTTCTCCTCAACTGGCCATTGGGGCAGGCGACCAGAATATTCGAGCTGAACCGACAGCTGGGGGCTTGCCTGTTCTTCGTCTAAAATACAGCGCAGTTTCACAAACGACTCATTGTCGCTCTGCAAAAATGCCAGCTCCATCATGCAGAAAAACAATTGGGCCAGTTTATTAGAGTCGCCCTGGACATTAACGGCCAGGCGAGGATCAAGATAGATATCAATCTCCCGGTTATTTTGTTGCGCTTTGAAAGTCAGCACCCGCTGGATGGACTCCAGGACGTCGAGCGGTCGGAAGTAGTCATTGGCCGTCGATAAATTATCATTGCTAAGAATAGAAAGGTTGACCAGATTGCTCAGCGTGAAACTCAAATCATCAATGGTCGTTTTCAGATCCTGGACCAGTTGCGTCTGATTGGCGTTCAAATTCGTTTGTTCCAGTAAATAAAACAAGTGTACCGCGGTGCTCAGCGGTGTGCGTATATTAAAACTGATCTGATTGAACAATTCACGGGTATAGATCGGGTCGCGTTCCTCGTTGCCTGGCGTGGCTTGCGCAGGTAGTTTTTTTACCTGTTCGTTTTCCCGGGGAGTAGTATCCTGGACACTGCCCAACAACAAGACCTTATTGGTTTTTTCATCAAACTTGATCCGGGTGCGGAGGGTCACTTTCTTTACAATCCGATTATCAATCATAACCCGATGTTCCAGCGGACCAAACTCTTCAAATTGGACCGCCTGGGCAAAAAAGCTTTCTACCTTCTCCCCGTCTTCGCGATGAACAAACTGTAGATAATCCGATAGGGCTGGTGAAAAAGCGTTGGCCGACAAGTCAAAAATACGGAACAGTTCTTCCGACCAGATCATGGTATTGCTGACAATATCCATGACCCAGTCCCCCATTGACGACATTTGTTGCAATTCCTTCAGCCTGGATTTCTCCTCTGAAAAAAGGCTTGCTCGTTGGTCCGCGGCAGCCTGGAGGCGAAAGCGCTCCAATGAATAGCGGATGACCTTGATCAACTGGCGGGAGTCAAATTCTCCTTTCACCAAATAGTCCTGGGCACCTGCCCGCACAGATTCCGTACCCCGACGCTGATCGTTGAGCCCCGTCATGACGACTACCGGAATATCAGGTGATCGCTCCAGGTATTTGCGCAAGGTATTGAATCCGGTTGTATCGGGTAAACCCAAATCCAGCAAGACCAGGTCAACAGGTTCTTCTTCTAATTTTTTTAACCCGCCGGAAAGTGACTCTGCGCTCGTCAACACAAATTGAAGACTGGATTCCTCCAGGTAGATACGAATCATCTCTGCGTCCGCATGGTTGTCCTCAATAATCAAAATCCGCAGCGTATTCCGTGACAAGTTGGACATTTTACTGGTATTTTATTTGGTGCATCTTTTTTTTTGTGTGGGATAGCTACCCAACATTTTTTCAGGATGCATTACTCGGTAGGGTTGCTGTTTGCAACCAAAAAATTTTGATCCGTTGAATGGTTTTAAAAAAATTGTCAAAATCAACTGGTTTGTTGATAAAACAATTGGCGTGTAAATCATAGCAGGCCAACACGTCAGCCGAAGCATTTGAAGTGGTAAGTACAACGATCGGAATGCGCCGCAGCAGCGGGTCATTTTTCACTTTCTCCAGTACTTGTCGCCCACCCCATTTGGGCAAATTCAAATCCAGCAAGATCAAGTCAGGAACCGGCTTATCCCGGTATTCCCCTTTCTTCAACAGATAAGCCACCGCCTCAACCCCATCCATAACCACCTGTAAATCAACATCATCACCAATCTCTCGAAAAGCTTCCTGGGTCAGTCGAACATCACCGGGGTTGTCTTCAATAAGCAAGACACAATACCGCTGTAAACTATTATTCATGCTAATCCTCGTTTTTTTCAGTGTTAAATAACTGTTATTAAGCAATCTTTTTTCGCGTTCTTTTTATTTAAGACGAAAAAACAAGGCCGAGGATAGCCACTTTGGTAATAATACGACTAAAAAACCACCGGACTTCTCTATTCTTGTTGATTTTCCTCATTTTCGCAGCACACAATTCATTTTATGTTAGGAATCGAAGAATTACGCCTACTTTTTGAGGATTACCTCAAGGAAAACCATTTTGACCAACGCCCTACTGCCCTGTACGACCCCGTCAACTATATCATGGGGATCGGGGGCAAGCGCATGCGGCCCGTCATGAGCCTGTTGGCTTGCCAACTGTTCGACCGGGACGTAACAAAGGCACTACCTGCGGCACTGAGTGTGGAAATCTTTCATAATTTTAGCCTGGTTCACGACGATATTATGGATGCGGCACCGCTCCGGCGCGGCCAACCAACCGTGCACGCCAAATTTGGCTTGAACAGCGGAGTGCTGGCTGGTGATGTGATGCTTATTTATGCCTATGACTATTTGCGGCATTCCCCTTTGAAATCAGCTTACGCTGAGATGGTAAATACCCTAAGCAAAGTTGCAATAAAAGTTTGTGAAGGCCAACAATATGATATTAATTTTGAACAACAAACCGATGTCAGTCTGCCCGCCTACCTGGAAATGATCGAGATGAAAACAGCCGCACTGCTGGCTGGTAGCCTGGAATTGGGCGCGCTGGCCGCAGGTGCTGGCACCGAGGACCGTTTCCACCTTAGTGAGTTCGGCCGGCTAACGGGTATTGCCTTTCAAATTCAGGACGATTACCTCGATACCTTTGGCGATCCCGAAAAAGTAGGTAAACGTCCCGGCGGAGATATTGTCCAAAATAAAAAAACCTGCCTCATCATTCGGGCACTTGAACTGGCTGACGACGCTACCAGGGAGCAGTTGCTCACCCTCTACGGTTCTTCTGACTACCCGCCGGAGGAAAAAATCAACCGCGTCACCGATTTATTTATCCAATTGGATATTCCTGCTTTTCTCAAAGCACTGCGCAATCAATACCAAGAGCAAGCTTATGATCACCTCGACCAGGTGAAAGCACCTGCCGATGCTAAGAAAATCCTCTTTGATCTCGCCGAATCTTTGTTGGTCCGGGAACTGTGAACGCAATACAAAAGAGGCAGCCAAATAACAGCTGCCTCCTCACACTATGAAACACTATAAGTCTTCAGCGCCTAAACGCTTAGGACAAAGATATATACTTATTCAAAAAAATAAAATAATACTTTGTAAAATACATCACAGGAACAACTTCCCGTTCCACCAGTCCTTTTCAATAATCGCTTCGTTCTTTTCGTAAAAGCGAATAGCAGGCTCGTTCCAGTCCAGTACCTGCCACTTTACCAACCGGCATTCCAGTTCACCAGCCCGCACCAGGAGGGCATCAAAAAGTCGCTGACCAATCCCTTCCTTGCGCCAGGCCTCGTTGATCACAAAATCCTCCAGGTACAGCATCCGCCCCTTCCAGGTTGAATACGTCAGGTAATACAAGGCCATTCCTACTATCTTATCTTCTGTCTCGGCCACCAGGCATTCAAAGACCTGGGCTTCGTAATCGCGCTCATAATCCGCCAGGGTAGCCGTAAAGGAAGCTTCTTCTTTTTCGTAAATCGCCAGTTCCCGCACCAGCTGATGTACGGCTGGTAAATCTGCTTTATTTCCACTTCTGATATTGATCTTGCTCATCCGCCTGGTTTTCTTTAATTTCAGCCTTGCTTAATTTGATAAATGTATTCAAAAATAATAGACACAAGATGCTGTTAAACACAAATATAGTGACAAATAAGTATTTGCTGGGGCTGTTCTTACTCGGCAGCTTACTGCTGGGCGCTTGTCAGGAAGCCCCCGTCAAAGCCGACTTCATTTTAGCCAACGGCAATTTCTACACCGTAGACACTACGCAGCAAAGGGTCCAGGCCATTGCCATCAAAGATGGCCGGATCCTGGCGCTGGGCACCAATGAGGAGGTGGCCGTCTACCGGGATTCCACGACCGAATACCTCGACCTGGAAGGCCATTTTGCTATGCCCGGCTTCATCGAAGGTCATGGTCATTTCTCGGGTCTCGGCTCCGGCCTCATGAACCTGAATTTTCTGCGGGCCAAAAGCTGGGATGAGATAGTCCAGCTGGTAGCCACTAAAGCCGCCGAGACCCCTGCCAGCACCTGGGTGGTGGGCCGGGGGTGGCACCAGGAAAAGTGGGATACCGCTCCCGAGCTCAGCATCCACGGCTATCCGGCCCACCACAGCCTGAGTGTCCTGACCCGCGATCATCCGGTGATTTTGCGCCACGCCAGCGGGCATGCTTTGTTTGCCAACGAAGCCGCCATGAAACTGGCGGGCGTCAACGCCGAAACGCCCGACCCCCGCGGTGGCCATATCGTGCGCAACAGCCAGGGCGAACCCATTGGCGTTTTTGAAGAACGCGCGATGGCCCTCATCACCGAAGCCTACGAGCGCTACCGCAGCAGCCTCTCCGAAACGGACCTGCTCCAAGAGTGGGAAAAGGGCATTCGCCTGGCCCAGGACGAATGCCTGGCCAAAGGCATCACCTCTTTTCAGGACGCCGGTTCTTCGTTTCCCGAAATTGATCGCTACCAGGCAATGGCCAACAACGGCGAATTGGATCTGCGCCTCTGGGCCATGGTCCGGCTCCCCTACCAGCAACTCGCCGCCGGACTAACCGACCAGTTCCCCATCATCGACGCGGGCCAGGGCTTCTTCACCTGCCGCGCCATCAAATCGGAAGTGGACGGTGCCCTGGGCGCTTTTGGGGCCTGGCTCCTGGCTCCTTACGACGACCAACCCGATTTCGTGGGGCAAAATACCACCCAACTGGAAACCGTCGACAGCATTGCCGGATTGGCCCTCGCCAAAAACATGCAACTTTGTGTGCACGCTATCGGCGACCGGGCGAACCAGGAAGTCCTCAACCTCTTCGAAAAGCGCTTTGCGGAAGCAGGCCCGCAAGATTACCGCTGGCGCATTGAGCACAGCCAGCACCTGGACGTGGCCGATATCCCCCGCTTTGGCCAATTGGGCGTTATTGCTTCCATGCAGGCTATCCACTGCACCTCCGATGCCCCCTTTGTCGAAAAACGACTGGGCCACGAACGCGCACGCACGGGGGCCTACCCCTGGCGCAGCCTCCTCGATGCCGGCGCCGTGGTCACCAATGGTACCGATGCCCCCGTAGAAGATGTAGACCCCCTTGCCAGTTACTACGCTTCGGTTACCCGTCGCCGCCCGGATTCCGGACTGGCGTTTTTTCCCGAACAGGCCATGACTCGGGCCGAGGGTATCTATGCCTACACCCAGGCCAATGCTTATGCCGCTTTTGAAGAGAACGACAAGGGCAGCCTACGCGTGGGAAAAATGGCCGACCTTGTGATTCTCAGCCAAGACTTACTCCAGTGTCCTGCTGACGACATCATGGCGACCAAGGTGTTGTACACCATCGTCAATGGCAAAATAAAATACCAGGCTGGCAAAAACTAGTTCAGTTGTTACTTAATTTTAAGCCTGCTTTAGCCTTTTTGCAGTCAAGCTAAAATCACGACGGATGAAACAATTACTACTGGTAAGCGCCTCCTTGTTGCTAACTGGTGCGCTGTTTGGCCAGCTCTTCTATACGGATGTAGCCAACGCCTGGGGAATCAACCACAGCTACCTCTCTACGCTGTTGGGCGGAGGGGTAAGTTGCTACGATTTCGATGATGACGGGTGGGACGATATCACCCTGGCTACCGCACAGGGTGATCCTATCCAATTTTACCGCAATGTCAACGGCCAACTGCAAAGGCTTCCCGCCCTGATCAGCAATGAGGATGAAGCTAAACAAATACTCTGGGTTGATTTTGACAACGATGGGGACCAAGATCTCTTCGTGGCTACCTACGACGGTCTCAACCGGCTCTACGAACAACAGGCACCCTGGCAGTTTACCGATATTACCCTCCAGGCGGGATTACCTTCCTTCAATACCCGTACCTACGGTGCTTGTTTTGGCGACTACGACCGCGACGGGTGGTTGGATCTGTATTTTGGGCTCCGCGTACCTTTCCAGGTGGGTGAAAATCGCCATTTTTTGTTTCACAACAATGGCGACGGGACCTTTTCGGACGTCACCGGGCCCAGCGGCACCATCGATCAGGGTGGGATCCCCTTCTGTTCGGTTTTCCTGGATTACAACAACGATGGCTGGCCAGATTTGTACACCGCTCACGACCGCAATTTCAATCCCAATACACTGTTGGAAAACCGCAGCGATGGGACCTTTCGGAGCGTGGGGGCCGCTGCCGGGGCTAACCTCTACATCGACGCCATGTCGGTGACGGTCGGTGACTGCAACCGCGATGGTTTACTCGACATCTACTGTACCAACCTGTCGGGAGAAAGCAGCAAATTATTGCTGAATCAGGGCCCCGACAGCCTTACCGGACAATACGCCTTCAGGGAAGACGCAACCGCTGCTGGCGTTGGTTTTTACGGTATGGGCTGGGGGGCTTCCTTCCTGGATGCCGATAACGATGGCGACCTCGACCTGTACGTGAGTGGTTCAGAGCCTGGCAGTATGCGTATCTCAGCAGCATTCCTGCTCAATGAAGACGACGGTACGTTTAGCCAACCCGCTGCGGGTTTCAGCGGCGACACGACCATTTCCTACAACAATGCCATTGGCGATTTTAATAACGATGGCTACCCCGAAATTCTAGTGGGCAACACCTACCCTTTCCGTACGCAACTCTGGACCAGCCCTGCTCAGGAGAACAATTGGATTAAAGTAAAACTCCGCGGAATCGTGAGCAACCGCAATGCCATTGGCAGCCGGATTGAGTGCTACAGCAACGGACACTATCAGCAACGTTACACCCAGTGTGGGAATGGCTTTTTGGGGCAAAATTCCGGCACGGAAACCATTGGCCTGGCCGCTGCTACAGTGCTGGACTCCCTGGTCATCACCTGGCCCAGTGGGCACGTAGACAAGTGGTACGATATAGCAACCGGGCAGACCTATCAGTTGGTGGAAGGGGGCACGAACGACGGGGTCATTCTACCGAATACAGCTACCACTCCGATCCTGCTCACGGTCTCGAGCGAAGAGACGGGGCCCCGTTTTTCTGTTTATCCATCACCTGCCCGTCATCAACTCATTGTTACTATTCCCCCAAATGCCCGTTTACGCTTTGCCATTTTTTCGACCAGCGGAACACGATTACGGGACGGCAACCTCATCGCCGACACCACGTCGTTAGACATCAGTGCACTGGCTCAGGGGGTATACTTCCTGGTTTTGCAAGATGAATATGGGCAGCGGCAATGCCAACGATGGATCAAACAAGAATGACCCCGGCAAACCGTTTGGAGGAATAAAAAAAAATACCTTTCCTTCTACCACTAAAGGTAAAAGAAAAGGCACCAAAAAAATTGGCAAGATAGCATCTGAGAATCCCCCCTCATCTCGCTAAATTGCGATCTACTATCACAAAGATAAGTGATTAAACGACAACTTTTACCTACAATCACTTGTCCTTTAATCAGTTAGGTTTGATACTGGCATAAAATGGTGATTTAGTGCTTATTATCGGTTATCAATGCATTTAAATTGATAAAAACTAAATATTAACCCCAAAAAAAATATGTTTTTTATATTTTACTGGTACCGCAAAACAATTTAATTTTATCGCAACAATGCCTTTCAGCAAACAAAAAAATTAACTTTAAGCCCTTGAAGTATTCCTATAAAACCAACACCATGAACTTGAAGGTTATTTTTTCCGTGTTGTGCCTTTGTTCATTGGCCTGGTTATTCGCCCAACCGACCCCGTATCAACCCCAGACGGTTCCCAATCCCAAGACCAGCGGCGGTGGCTACGTCAGTGACCCAGGACAGGTACTCCAACCTGGTGCCCGCGAAGCAATTAATGCCATGATCACTGATCTGGAGCAAAAAAGCACGGCTCAAATCGCTGTTGTTATTTTACCGAGTATAGGAGAAGCCGTTCCGCGGGAGTTTGTCTACGAGCTTTTTCAATTGTGGGGTATCGGGCAGCGCGGGCAAGACAACGGGCTGATGCTGCTGGTCGTGATGGATCAGCGCCGGTCGGAAATCGAAACCGGCTACGGCCTGGAAGGGCTGCTGCCCGATGTGATCTGCTACCGCATCCTGATGAACGAATTGGTACCGCGCTTTCAGCAGGGCGATTACAGCGGTGGGGTGCTGGCTACCATTACCCAGATCAAGGCACTCCTGGAAGACCCCGCAGCCCTGGCGGAAATGCGGGCAGCGGTGGATCCGAAAGCCGATTGGCCGCGCTTCTTTCATCAACCCATCCACCCCGTTTTATACTACTACGGACTGGCGGCCCTTCTTTTGCTGCTCGGTCTGCTCACCTGGGTCATCCTGACCCTCGCCAGCAAAGACGACCTCTACGACAAGTACCGGAACATTCGCTTTACCACGTGGTGGATCTGGGTGATCCTGTTCCCCTTGCCTTTCTTGGTTGCTTTTCCACTCTTGCGATACCTCTTGCGCTGGCTCCGCCGCAAGCCGCGTTTTGGGCCTAAAACGGGGGTACCCCTGCACTTGCTCCGGGAAGACGAGGAAGACCACTACCTGGAAAAAGGCCAAATAACGGAAGAGGAGATCAAATCTATCGACTACGATGTCTGGGTCAGCGACGATGGCGAAGAAGTATTGGTTTTGCCCTACGCCAAACTCTTTTCCAGTTATGCCGCCTGCCCCAAATGTGGTTTCAAAACCTACCGCAAGGAAGAAAGCCTGACCCTACAGGCAGCTACCCGCATGCACGGGGGCCTGGTCAAACATATTTACCGTTGCAAGAACTGCTTCTACCACCAAGAAACCCTGCAACATACCGCCCGCCTCAGCGACGGAAGTAGTGGCGGAGGCGGTGGTGGCGGCGGCGGCAGTTGGGGAGGTGGCTCTTCCGGTGGGGGCGGTGCCGGAGCGGGCTGGTAGCCGACGCGGTTATCCCTGAATCCGCTTACCTTTACCCCACACAAAAAAAAACAACCATGCTCCGCTACGAACTCAGCCATTGGGAATGGGAAAGCTTCTTTAGCCACCTGGATGTCGTTGTCGTGGGCAGTGGCATCGTGGGTTTATCAGCTGCCATCCATTTAAAAGAACAGGCCCCCACCCTATCCATTCTTGTCCTCGATCGCGGGCCACTACCCATTGGTGCCAGCACCCGCAATGCCGGTTTTGCCTGCTTCGGCAGCCTCAGCGAACTGCTGGACGATGCCCGACACAGCAGCCGGGAAGATATCCTGGCCCTCGTAGCCCTCCGCTACCAGGGTTTGCAGCGCCTGCGCCAACGCTACGGCGACCAGGCCCTGGGCTACGAAGCCCTGGGCGGCTACGAAGTATTCCGCACCAGTGAAGCAGCCACCTACCAGGCCTGCCGCGCCGCCATGGACCAGTGGAATGCCGATTTGCAGGAGCTGACCCAACTGCAACCAACGGCTGGGCCGCACGGGTTGAAATACGGCACGGCTACCTTCGTCGCCGCCGATGAACGCATCCCCCAAACGGGTATGCAAGGTGTAGCCCACCTCCTCCTCAACCGGGCCGAAGGGCAACTGCACACCGGCAAATTGATGCACACCCTACTGGCCCGCGCCCAGGCTTTAGGCATCCGTTGCCTGGGAGGCATCACCATCAAAAACATGCAGGAAAATGGCGCCCAGGTGGTGCTGGAAACGGCTGCGGGCTGGGAATTCGCCGCCGCCCGGGTATTGGTCACCACCAATGGTTTCGCCCCTCACTTACTCCCCACCTTACCCGTGCAGCCAGCCCGCAACCAGGTACTCATCACCACTCCCCTACCCGGCCTGACCCTCCGCGGTTGCTTTCATTACGACAAAGGCTACGTTTATTTCCGCAATGTCGGCGACCGGGTGCTCATCGGCGGTGCCCGCAACCTGGACCTCGCCGGTGAAACCACCGACGAGCTGGTCAGCCACCCCGCCATCAGAAAACACCTCGAACACCTGCTGCGCACCGTCGTCCTACCCAACCAGGACGTAACCATTGAACGGGCCTGGAGCGGCATTATGGGGGTTGGGAAACACAAAAAGCCTATCATTGAAACCGTCGGCCAACGCACCGTTGCCGCCGTCCGCCTCGGTGGTATGGGAGTAGCGATTGGCACCCAGGTGGGTGAGCAAGCCGCGGAGTTGGTGCTGCAACTGTAAACGGGGACTCCGTTAGGGGTGGTAATTCCCTTGTTTTTGAGTCAAAGAAGGATTAAAGTCTGGTTAAAACCAGCCCAGCCCAGCGACGAAGATTGTACCTTTGTCGTTTGCATACAAAGACAAAAAAAGATCTCCATTGGTAGGCCCACTTCGTTTTCGACTTCTATTGCTGGCTTTTGCACTCATACTGGGGGTAAGCCTCCCGGCGCAGACCAGGCAGGATACCCTTCCGGCCAAAACGCAGCGGGTCAATATTGACAACGCGTCCACTTTGGAATACAAGCGGGTGGGTGAAAATACCTACCAAAAGCTGATCGGAGAAGTGGAACTCAGCCAGGATTCTATCTACATGTATTGCGACAGCGCCATCATCCAGAACAACACCCAGGTGTTTGCGCTGGGCGACGAAGTACTCATTCAACAAGGTGACTCCCTGGCCGCCTTTGCCGACACCCTTTACTACGACGGCACCCTCAAAGAAGCGGAACTGATCGGCAACGTGGTGCTCATCAACCGGGAACGCAAGCTCTTTACCGAAAAACTACACTACGACCTCAACACCAAAATAGCCACCTACAATACCCCCGCGACCATCACCGATGGCGAAACCCAACTGAGTAGCAACCGCGGTTATTACTACACCGAAATTGACGAGATCTATTTCAAAGACAGCGTCGTGGTGATCAATCCGGAGTTTCAACTGCGCGCCGACACGCTCAAATTCAACACCTTAACCCAGATCGCCACCTTCCTCGGGCCAACGGTCATGCGCAGCGACAGCACCCGGGTCTATTGCGAAGACGGCTTCTACGACGTGGAAAACAACCTGGCAGAATTCCGCCAAAATGCCCAGTACATTCGCGGCAACCAGCGCGCAACCGCCGATACCATCCGCTACGACGGAGCCCGTGGTATTTACACCCTCGACGGGCACGCCGAATTCCGGGAAGGTAACCGCCGGGAAGCCACCGGCGACCTGATTCGGTACGACGAAAAAAATGACGTGACCATCCTGGAAGGCAATGCTTTCTTTCGGGACTCCACGCAAACCATCCGCGGCGAATCCATTCGCTACGATGCCAAAAAGAAAATCTACAAAACCACTGGTCGCTCCCGGGTGGAGGACGGACCACAGATCCTGCAAGCCGACGATATCGATTATTCCGAAGAGGCGGGTCTCGGACTGGCCAGCGGCAACGTCATCTGGCAAGACACGTCCGCCAACCTCACCATCCAGTCGGCCTACGCGGAGTACAACCAGAATACGGGATTCCTCAAGGCCACCGGCGGCCTCCGCGGACGGCCCCTGCTCATCACCCTCATCGACGGCGACTCACTCTTTATGACGGCCGACACCCTCTTGTCCCAACGCACCGACACCATTGCTACCGATAGCAGCCGCCTCTTGCAAGCCTACCACGACGTGCGCATCTACAAAACGGATCTCCAGGCCCTCTGCGATTCCCTGGCCTACAGCACCGTCGACTCGCTCTTCCGCATGTTTCGGGCGCCCGTCATCTGGTCGGACACCTCGCAGTTTACTGCCGACACCATCCACATCCAATTGGCCAATGACCAGCTCGATAGAATTTTACTGTACAACAACAGTTTTATCATCAACAGCCCGGACGAATTGTTCTTCAACCAAATCAAGGGCAAAAACATTGTCGCCCGCTTCGACAGCAGCGAGTTGCGCAAAATGGAGGTGATTGGCAACGCCGAGTCCGTCTACTATCCCCTGGACGATGCAGGGGCCTACATCGGTGTCAACAAGACGCTCTGCAGCGAGATGAACATCAACTTTGGCAACAACCAGGTACGGGAAATCATCTTCTTCAACGAGCCGGAAGGCAAGCTGGAACCCATGAACGCCGTGGACCATGATGCGATCAAACTCGTGGGCTTCGATTGGCAAACGGAGCCCCGCCCCAAATCGCGGGACGACCTCTTTGGGCCACGGCTCCGTTCCCTGCCCCTGCCCGGTATCGGTACCGGCACCCGACCACCACCAGACCGGGAAGTTGTGACCTACCCGGAAGGCGAGGCACCGCCGCAAAACAAGCCCACAGGCGTCAAGCCCAGGGGATAAGAGCCTGGGTGAAAACAATGACGATTACTTCAACAGCAAAACAACCCCATGCAAGTAGCGATTGACATCAGCCTTTATCCCTTACGCGAAGATTACGAGGGGCCTATTATTCGCTTCATCCAGCAACTGCGGGCACAGCAAGGTCTGCAAGTACACACCAACGACCTCAGTACCCAGCTCAGCGGCGACTACGACCTGGCGATGAACACCCTGCAAGCCGCCATCAAGGCTACTTTCCTCCAGGGCGGAACCCACAGCTTTGTGTTAAAAATTCTCAATGTGGCTATTACGCCGGGCGGCGAGGTGGAGATTTAGCGCTTGTTGAAAACCAGTGACGGGGTAGCAACCAACCGGCAAGTCGCTGCTGTCACCGAAGCCACGACCGGCTACAATGCCGTCACAAACCCCTACTCCACAACCACCTGCACCTCCTCCGTATACGGCGACGTATCCCCATCCGAAAAGACGGCACGCAGGACGTAGTGGTAGGTACTCCCCCGTTGCAACCCCTGGTCGAGGTAAGTAAACTGGTTGCCGGGTAAGACCTTGATGAGGCTCAGTGGGGCATCGTCTTGCCTGCGGTAAAGGTTGTATTCGCGGGGGGTAGCGGCATACCGCCAATTCAGTTCAATGGTGCGGGCAGTTGCCCCGGGCCTCCCCGTAAAATTTTCGATCGGTGAGCGGATACCATAATCCTTGAGGCGCAAACTGACGGGTTGGGCGGGTTCCGACTCGAGGCCATCGTCGTCGGTAACCAGAAGGGTATAGACATAGGTCAACCCCTGCTGCACCAGGGAATCGGTATAGTTCGCCTGGAAAGCTGCCGCGCCGAAGGTGTGCAACAACCGGAAGTCAGGTTCCGTTTCCAGGGCTCGTCGGTAGAGATCGTAACGACGGACATCGGGCGAAGGGCTGGTCGTCCAGCGCAGGAAGACCCGTTGGCCATCATTGTCAACTTTGGTAAACTGGGGTGGCGCTGGCGGAAAAACATCGGGTTTCTTCAGCGCCAACACCGGCGTAAAGGCCGAGCTGTTGCCCCGGATATCGACACTGCGCAATTGGTAATAAACCCACTCGTTGCCGGTGGCCTGGTTCACGGTATCCTGGTAGGTGGGCCCCGCTAAAGGGTCGGCGGTGATCATCGCCAGTTCGCGCCCTTCGAAGTAGCCTTTGAAGAGGTAGTAACCCGCCAGATCGGGTTCGTCGCTGGTGATCCAGCGCAAGTGAGCGAGGCCAGCACTGTCGATGTAGCCCGTAAAATCGCGGGGAATAGCGGGCGGGTCGACGTCGTAGGCCATGACCAACGATTCGAAGCTCGACAATTCCGTGCCCAGTTGCGAGACCGCCTGCACGCGGAAGAAATTGGCCCGGAATTTCATGGGCACACTTACCTCGCGGGCCTGCGGATCAATACCCGCCAGGGCCACGCGGTAGTGGGTACCCGAGGTGTCGGTCTCCAGGATGCGAAATTCCTGCAAAAGCGTTTCTTTTTCCGCCGCAAATTCCCAGCGGATGACCGCGTGGTTGCTGTCCGTTTGCAAGGTCTCCAACAACAGGGGGCTGCGGCGAATATCCTCCCGACCTGCCCCGGCCACCCGGCTTTCGTTGGCGCTAAGCCCACCCAAAAAGTCGGCACCCCGCAGGCGGTAGACGACGGGCAGGTCGTTGGCGGGTAGTACATCTTCGTGGTAGAGGAATTTCAGTGCCTCGCCAGCGCCGGCAAGGGTGTCGTTGTCGTTGATGAGTGGCAGGTCGAAGAGCGGCTCCCACTGCTGCCCCCCATCGAGGGAGCGTTCCAGTTGCCAACCGAAGAAATCGCGGCGGTATTCGAGGGTTCGCCACTGCAATTCCACCCGCAAATCCTTGAATCTGGCCACCAGTTCGGGCACGGCTGGTACGGTGTAGCTGCGCACGTCAAAATCGATCCAGAGGGTATCGCCACGCGCGGTCGGATAAAGTTTAAAGGCGTACAGGCCCACCCCGTCATCCAGGGGGCGGGTGTACCCGAAGCCCGAGCGCTCAATGGCGGGCCAGAAGTAGCCCAGGCCGTAGTTACTGAATTCGTAGCGGTGCAGCCAGGCGCTTTCCCCGGTGTCTTTGTAGACGGGAGCCAGGAAGGTGCGGTCGAGGAAAGCCGCATCCAGGACGGGGCCGTACATGCTGGTGAGGGCGAGGGTGTCCCAGGTGCTGGTGGTCAGCTGTTCGCGCCAGGCGGCGTAGGCCAGGGGGCGCGCTGCCTGCTCCTCCAGCAGGGTCAGTTCTGGTTCGGTAGTGGAACCACCGACCCGGTACACCTCCAGGCGCATATTGCCGGCAAGGACGTGCTGGAAATCCGCCAACGTGCGCGGTAACCAACGGAGGTAGAGCTGGTCGTCGGCAATTTTCCGGTACACCGAAAATTCCTCGTTTTGCGCACCAAGCGGGATGAAATACACCAGCAAGATGATCAGAAGCAGCCCGCAGCTGCTGTTAGTTGTAGGGTATACCGCATTCATCGCCAATCTTTATTTTAATATCCCAATCAATAACCAGGTGAAACACCACTGCGATCCTCAGGAAAGTGGGCTGGGGCAGGTCGGCGTCGATGAGGACGCCCATGCTGAGGTTTTTGCCAAAGCCGCGGTAGCGTGCCCGGCCGTTGATGTAGGCCCAAATTCGGCCCGTGGCGCGCCAGCCTTTGTGCCCGTGCGGACTCGTTCCGGAAAGCGAGCAGTAGGTGCTGGTCGCGTACTTTAACAGGGAGACGTCAAAACCTGCGCCGACATCCGCCCGCAGGCAATTTCTATCGTAATCGCCCTCATCGCGAATCCTGACGTCAATACGTGCGTACACGGCCGCGCCAAAGGCAAACCCCGTTCCCATCGCCGCATGGCTCGCCAGCTGGTTGCGGTTGCCGGGGGGTTGCTGGCTGATGCCAAAGTAGGCCGCCGCCAGGGGGTGCAATGGTGGCGGACCAGGAATGTCGTTGCCCGTCAGGAAGTAGGCATCGGCGCCAGCGGTGATGCCCTCGCCCAGGTTGAGGCTCACACTGATCGGCGGCAGGGGCAAGCCATCACCGGCCACAATCATACCGTTGGTGTAGCCGCCGACGTAGAGGTGCCAGCGGTTCTGGGGGGTACTGACGAGAAAATCTATCCCGCCCTGGCCTACAATGACGCCCTGCGCCGCACTGATGTAGGCACGACAGGTGCCCTGAAACTCAAAGCCCAGTTCGAAGTTCATGCGCAGGAAGAGGGTGGCCAGGATGCGGTCATAGGGATCGTCGATTTCGCCTTCGTCCTTGGTGCGGGACGCTTCCTCCGCCAGCGGCAGATCGCTGATCCGATCGCGCAGGCCGTCGCTGAATTTCGCTACGGCGTCTCCACCTCCAATGCCATTGGGCGGTACGATCTCGACCTTGCCGTAGAACATAAATTCTTGCAGGGCAACGCCCGCGAAGCGCAACTCCAGGGTAGCTACCCCGTCTAAAAAATCAGCGCCGGGGCTTTTAAAGGCGACGGTGGCTTTGAGGCCCAGGGAGGTCGGTTCATAGGGCACGTAGCGCACGCCCGAGGCCATCGTCCCCAGGGTGCCGTCGCCCCCGCCGGCCAGGTTCACGCTGGCCATCTTCATGTGGTAGTAGGCGCCGCCGCCGAAGCCGTTGATCTCGATGGGGCCTACCACCAACCCGGCCGTGGCCGTATTCCACTCCACGAAGCCATCTACGTACCAGTACTTGAAATTGGCCTGGCCGAAGAGCGCGTTCAGCTCCAGGGTGAAAGCCGGATCTTGCGGGGGTACATATTCCCCTACTTTGACCTGGAGCGACCCCTGAAAGCCCTTGCCGTAGGCGGGATTGCCCTCGAACACGTGGGCGTAGCCATAAATTTCCAGGGCCGGCAGCTTGATGTCGACCAGGATGCTCCCGATCACCAGGCCGTCGCTCCTCCACTGGTCGATCCCCTGGTTGGTTTCCAGGGCCCCCAGGACGTCTACGTAGGTCTGCGCAGCGAAGCCATTGTCGGCCTGGTTGAGGAGGTTGAGGCTGATGTCGACGCTCAACTTCAGCCCCCCGCCGGGTACCTGGGTCAGGGTGGGGTCGGCGAGCGGAATGTTGTAGCCCAGTATTTTCACCTCCCCTTCGAAGCGGAGGTAGCCGCCCGGCAGGAGCGAAAGCTTGTCTCCGGAGGTCGCCAGGCGGAGCCCCTGGAAGCGAATGCGGGGGCCTTGCACGCTCAGGCTGTCGGGCGGCAACTGGCTGTCGTCGGCGGTGCTGTGGAGCCTGGCCTTGATGGCCGCGAAGCCGTAGAGGACGGCAACTGGCCGGAACTGGGCCGGCGCAGCCGTAACGTGGAGGAAAGACCCCTCCTCGATGGTGACATCGGCCATCTTGAATACCGGAAAGTGGTAATCCCGGCCAGTGATCACGGTAAAATTGAACGTGCGGTCGGGAATATTGACAAAGGCGCCGTAACCGAAGTTTTCATCCGCGCGGGCAATGGGAATCCCGATTTCGCCGCCGAAACCAAACCCGACTACGTCGCTGGCGACCAACTCCAGGGCCAGGTCGCTGATGGAGTAGCGCCAGCCGCTCATACTCCCGTCGCCCAGGTGGAGGACGTTTTCGGCGTAGAAGAACCCGCTGACGCCGTGCCCGTCGATGAACAGGTCTTCGACGCCCACGGTGGTCCGACAGGCTTCCACCGCCGTTTCCGTGACGGGCAGTGCAGGCGGCGGTGTAAAATTGCGGGGCAATGGCTGGGCCAGGAGCCCCGGCGGAGCAAGGCCCCGGGTAGCCGTTGCCGCCAGCTCGATATCGGTACCATAGGCGTACATTTTCTGGTCATCGAGCAGGAGCATCCCCGTACTACCGCCGTCGGTTGGGGTCGTTTGGCAGCCCTTCCTGCGAATCTGTTGGGGCAGGGTAACCGCCAGGTTTTTGATGTAGACCCCACGCCAGAGGGTCGGATTGGCGGGCAGCAGGTTTTGGGCCGCGTAGCCGGGTGGAAAGACGACGTTGGGGCTGTTGCGGAAATCGCTGAAATCAAAAACAGCGGTCGATAAATTGAAAGCAATATCGGGGAAGGACGTGGGGGCAAAATCGGGCAGGCTGATCTCCACCAGGATATTCTGCCAGTCGTCGACAACGGTTTGAATATGGCCGGTCACCCGCTGGTTCGGATTGGTGTTGGGTACCGCAGCCGCGTTTACGGGAACAATCCAGTCGCGGCTGAACAAGACGTCAGCTTCCAGCCCCAGCTCCACAAAGCCATCGCAGTCGATGCGCACGTAGGTGCCCAGGTCCTGGGTGTGGCCACCGCTGCCGTACTGGTGCCAGGAGCGCAGGATCAGGCCAAACTTGCTGGGATTATCCAGGCCGATGGGCGTATCGCTGTAGAGGCCCACCAGGGCATCGCCGATGATGCCGCCGTCGTGGGAGAACCGGAGGTTGGGGGTCCCGAAAAAGAGCTCCACGTAATCCGAGGTTCCACCGGCGGTATTCCCTGCCGACGATCCGGCCGCAGCGCCAATTTTGCGTTGCGGCAGCTCCATCCGGATGAAGACGGCCAACTGGGCGTAGTCGGGATAGAGGCGGAGGTCGTCAAAAACGATTGCGATGGGCACATTACTGATGGTATCGGCGAGTACCACGGGAAACTCGAGCCAGGCCAGCGAGTCGAGCCGTTGGAGGAAGTGCCCCAGGGAGATGGCTTGTCCAATTTTAGCCCGGGCCGCCTGAATGGAAGCGAGGTTGTCTTGGTCTTCCTCGAGTTCCGTCATTTCGCTCATCAGGTTGTCGGTGTCGCCGGGCGGGATCGGAGCGAGGTGCTGTTCCCCAAAGTGGAAAACGCGACGGGCCGGGGGCGGGGGTAGCAGGTCGGGGCTTGCGAGCATCACCTGGCTGGTGTCCGCTGGCGCAGCGGTAGCCCCCAGGCAGGTAATACAGTAGAAAAGGGTTAGCAACAACGTAGTAGCGCGTATCTTCATCATGGAGGTGGTTTTAGGTATTCAGCGGGCATTTGCTGGCCGATCGGGTGGCCAGGCTAAAACGGAAAACGGTATTTACGGATAGGGCAAGTGGGTTTGGTCTGACCGAAGGTCAGTGTGTGAAATAAAACGAGAATTGTGGTCTTGCGGAACCGGCCGGGAGCGAATGGTCGGGGTAGTGAAGGCAGGGCTCGGAACAATTGCCGGGGAATACCCTGCGAGGGTAGTAAATAGGAATCCGACGTGGGTATTTCCTATGCGGGTAGCTGTTTGGAGAGGCGTGTTTGGCATCAAAATGAATTTGAGCGGTTTCACAAAAGCGCGACAAGTGGCCGGGGCCATTGTTCAAAAATATTAAAAATTCCGAAAATGCAAGCTAAAATGCTTTTATTTTTTGTTATTTAAATATAACAAATAAACAAAAAAATAATCTATAAAAAGGACAACTTTTCTCCTTTTCATGCGTCAGGTCGGGCACAAAAGGGACAAAAAACCGGTCTTATGTATTAAAATAAAAAAATTATGAAAAAGAATCCGGCTAGCCTACCTGGAACAGAATAAATTCCTCACTTTTGTAATCCTCCTAATGTAGGAGCGAAGAGACGATACCACTCTTCCCACACCCACCCAAGGCCTGAGCGTTCCAATCTCGACCTTGCTCCTTTTTACGACTTACTGATACTCAACTATTTACATCCAGCAGGCTACTGTATTATTTGATTGTCTTCGGGCTATTAACCATTGAGTACTATGATTATGGACTACTCCTCCGTATGGGACAACTGTCTTTCCACTATTCGTCAGCATGTCAATCGACAAAGTTTCAAAACTTGGTTCGAACCGATACGTCCGGTGAATTTGCGGGAGACGTCGCTTACGATTCAGGTCCCCAATCGTTTTTTCTACGAGTGGTTGGAGGAGCATTATGTGGGCCTGCTCAAAATGACCATTCGCAAGGAACTGGGTGACAATGCCCAGCTGTTGTACCAGATTGTGAACGGCAGCCGGGAAAACAATGGCCGCCAGGCACGGCAAGCACAAAACACCCCTATGGCCAACTCTGTCAAGGAAACAGCACAGCAAGGTTATGCACCACAGCAAGGCTATAGCCCGCAGCAAGGTTATGCGCCCCAGCAGGGCTATGCACCTGGCCAGGTAGACACGGGCCACATCAAGAACCCTTTCATCATACCGGGGATCAAGAAGCCGACCATTGATCCACAACTGAATGAGAAGTACACCTTCAACACCTTTATAGAGGGCGACTGCAACCAGCTGGCGCGTTCGGCGGGTCTGGCCATTGCCGACCGTCCGGGGAAGAACTCTTTCAATCCGCTGATCATCTACGGTGACGTAGGCCTCGGCAAGACCCACCTAGCCCAGGCCATTGGCCACCGGGTACTGGAGTTGCACCCCAGCAAGACGGTGCTGTACGTGGCGACCGACAAGTTTACCCAGCAGATCATCCAGTCGATCAAGAACAATGCCGTCAATGACCTGATCAACTTCTACCAGTTTGTGGACGTCCTGATCGTGGATGACATCCAGTTTTTGTCGAACAAGCAGAAAATGCAGGAGATCTTCTTCAACATTTTCAACCAACTGCACCAGAACGGCAAGCAGATTATCCTGACGTCCGACCGCCCTCCGAAAGACATGGAAGGCATCGAGGAGCGCCTCATCTCCCGCTTCAAGTGGGGGCTGACGGCCGACCTACAGGCGCCCGATCTGGAGACGCGGATGGCCATTCTGCTGTCGAAATCGACTTACGAAGGCGTGGACATTCCGCAAAACGTGACGGAGTTCATGTGCTTTCACATCAAGAACAATATCCGGGAACTGGAGGGAGCGCTGATCTCGCTCATCGCCCGCTCGTCGCTCAACCAGCAGGAAATTGACGTGCCGTTGGCCAAGGAGGTGATCAAGAACTTTGTCAGTGAGATCAACCGCGAGATCACGGTGGCTTACATCCAGGAGCTCGTGGCCGATTACTTCGAGCTACCCGTGGAGATCCTCCAGGGTTCGACCCGCAAGCGCCAGGTGGTGATTGCCCGGCAGCTGTCTATGTACCTGGCCAAGCAGTTGACGGACAAATCCCTGAAGGCTATCGGCGAAAATTTTGGCGGCCGTGACCACAGTACCGTCATCTATTCTTGCAAGACGGTGCAGGATTTGATGGAAACCGACGCCATTTTCAAGGATACCGTTTCCGATTTGGAAAGAAAAATCAAGATGAGCCTGAGCAATTGACCTGCTCAGGAACTATTTATCAGGCGATTAGGTTTTTGTATCGTTTTAAAGCATATTTTTTTTGCTAAAAGCTTGTCTGATCAAAAGGCGTTTTCTACCTTTGCAGTCGCTCAAGAAAAAATGATTTCAGCGAGCAAGAATAAAAGGTGATGGTACAGATTTTCAGTTGAAGATTTTCAACATTACCCTTGGTGACGTGGGTGAGTGGCTGAAACCACCGGTTTGCTAAACCGACGCACTCTGAAAGGGGTGTCGCGAGTTCGAATCTCGCCGTCACCGCATAGTTTTTAAGTTTATTTCGGGGTGTAGCGCAGTCCGGTTAGCGCACCTGCTTTGGGAGCAGGGGGCCGCAGGTTCGAATCCTGCCACCCCGACGAAATAACAGAACGAGAGTCATGACGTAAGTTGTGACTCTTTTTTTTTTGCGCATCCCGGCGCAAGACGAATAGTCCTGCTACCTCGACGAGAATCCTAGCTAACTATTTGTTAACTAAGATTTTATCTTTGGATATATTTTGTAAGTTGTCGTTTAGGTTGTCGTTTTTCCACCTTGGCACAAAAAAACCGCTAGGAACGGTAAAATTGTTGACGTTTCACTCGTTTCTCCTAGCGGCTGTAAATATCTTTGCTTACATCCATTAACCTAAATCCATATTATGAAAGCACTAATGCTCCCTCTCCTGTTGGTAGCCTGCTTTGCCTCGGCCCAGGATGCTAACCTAATGGTAAAAACTACCTCTTATCTTATTGGTAATACATCTTCTGTTTTAGTATCTGTTGTTCTAAAAGAAAACATACAAACCAATACAATTAAAAAATATGTATTAATAGGTGTTCCGGAATCACAAATCAAGTCAGTCACAAAATTATTATCAATAGAGGAGGCTAAGTTGTTACTGCAATTCATTGAATTATTGAGGGAGCCACTATCAACCACACCTTCCAACAATCCAGCTGTGGATTACAGTTTCTCCCCAACCCCCGATTTTCAATGTTTGTTATCATCTGCTTATACGATTGGTAATAAATGGCAGCTTGTTTTTATTATAGATGCCATTAGTCCTGGTGCTACAGCTGTCCCTCTAAATAAGATAGCAGAAATAAGGGACAATATATCTGCTGCCATAGCTAAAGCAGAATCTTTGTAAAAGCTTTCGTTTGTTTAACTAAGGGACTTGCTTTAATCATCTAAAACATCGCGCAATGAAACTCCTAAGCACCCTCCTTACCGCAATGATAGTAGGCTCTAACCTAGATATTCTCTCTAATTGTCGTAGGCTTCCAGCCTACGATACTGTACTCCCCGGCCTCCGGGCTGGCATTCTGCTCTGGCCGAATTCGTGAGTAAGATTTACCTTTTGAGCGACACCCGTTGCGAGACAGCTAATTTGCGGGATACGGCTATGGCACCTGGTTGCAGCTGGTCCCGCAGTCACAGACTGCTGTGGATATTCCTTCGTAGACACAGTCTACGAAGAGCGGTATTGCACTGCGGCCGGGAGGCCGCCCAATACTTCATCGTAGGCTGGAGCCTACGACGATTTTACCAGCCCCGGCGGAGTGATCCTGTTGATAGCTGGCAAGATTTACCAAGGCGGCAAGATTTACCAAAACTGGAAGTTTTAGCAAATCCAGAAGGGCTTTCTCATAAAAATACAAATCAGTCCGAAAAGACAAAAACCACTAAAATTTGCCCCGACCCTTAAGGGCGTTTTAGCGATTTTTGCCTTTTCTCCCTTTAGGGTTGGGGCAAAAAGGCGGAAATTACTAAAACGGCTTTTAGGAGAAAGCCCTGGTAAATCTGGAAGGCGCTGCCTGAAGTCGCCATAAATAATGACGAACCCGCGCGCTCCCGGGTTGACCGTCATTCATGGCGGTCTAAAATAAAAAATCCAAATCGGGATGGGTAGGCGGCCGAAGCCGCCGTCCCCCCCACACCACCCGGCATACGCTTTAACGTACCAAGGCGGTTTCTTCTAACGTTTAACCTTGCTGCACATGGAATAAGGATTTCAACCCTTGCGCTGCGAACCATGCGATCCCCATCGCTTTCCTTACTGGCGCATAGTTGGCCATCGGCCACCATGATCGGTACAGGACTGCATTCCATGCTAAGCGTTCTCTGACTTTTAAACTGCGTAAGAATCGGAAGGTCGCATACCGACGCTGATGCTGTTTGAGGGCATAGCAGCGTAGCCGTTTGCGGATCCAGCCGTCTAGGTTCTTAAACGTATTCAGCCAAGTATTACAGCATCGAAAATAGATACCCCAACCTTGAATAACCAAATTAACCTCCTTTATAATCTGTGCGAACTTCAAGCCCCGATTACGTTTGGTGATTGACCTGATTTTCTTCTTAAATCGCGCCTCGTTGGCATCTGCCAACCGGATCGTGCCTTTGCGTTCGATTGTGACTCCTAGGAATTTGACCGTCTCGCATTGACCCACTCCGCTCTTCTCGCGATTTACTTTTAGTTTGAGTTTCTCTTCGATATAAACCACCAGCGAGTCCATCACCCGATGGGCTGATCGTTCGCTTTTAACAAAGATGTTACAGTCATCGGCATACCGTACAAATCGCAGCCCTCGGGCTTCTAGTTCTCGGTCTAGCTCGTCTAATACGATATTAGACAGCAGCGGAGACAGCGGCCCACCTTGCGGAGAACCTGCTATTCGTTGCGACACTAAACCGTCTACCATCAGACCCGCCTTTAGGTAGCTGCGGATCAAATCCAAGACCTTCTTATCGGCGATCACTTTGCTCAACCGACTCATCAGTCGGTCGTGATTGATCTCGTCAAAGAAGTTCTTTAAATCTATGTCCACTACCCAATTGTAGCCTTCTTGCACATAAGCAGCAGCTTGCGCTATGGCTTGATGCGCACTTCGATTAGGCCGAAAGCCGTAACTGTAATCACTAAAATGGGGGTCGTAGATCGGCTGTAAGGCCGTCAGTATACTCTGCTGGACTACTCGATCAGCTATCGTTGGGATGCCTAGACGGCGGATGCCGCCATTGGCCTTGGGGATTTCTACCCCGCGTACTGCCTTAGCTTCATACTTCCCTTCACTCAGCTGCCCGTGTAAGACCTTCAACTCGGACGTCAAATTTGATCCAAAGTCCGATATACTGACTCCATCTACTCCTCCTGAACCTTGGTTCCGTTTTACTTGCTGATACGCTTTTCCTAGGGATCCATACGATGAGATTTTATCCATCAGATTTGTGG
>PZPC01000013.1 GCA_003045895.1 Bacteroidota bacterium | reverse complement strand
TCATAAGTCTGTGTGTTGTAGATATCCACAAACTACGGACTTACCGTTTTTTTTTATAACCTAGCTAAATTGTAGCGTACCATTGTGTGTAACCACACTAAATATTTATTTACCAGCCTGTGAAAACACGCCTCAATCCATAGACTTCCAAATCCAACCCAACTGTCCCAGCAATGGCGGTAATATCATCACCACAGTCATAGGAGGAGAACTACCACTACAATACCAATGGTCAAATAATGTCTCAGGAGTGGCAAACCTGTACAACATTGTAGCAGGGCCGTATTCTGTGACGGTTACCGATAACAATGGGTGCTCCATCGTAGGAAGTGTAGATGTACCGATACCAGCAGACCCACCTTTTGATATTGTTGGAGAGGTTGGCCATGCTTGCAATGAAGATGATGGATATATTAAAATTGACCAGGCTGGTATTGCCCAGCCCGTCACCTTCCTGTGGTCATCAGGACAAACAGAATATCGGATTGATGATCTTACGAATGGTAATTATTCTGTGACGGTTACTGATGGTAATGGTTGTTTTGGGACGGAGACGTTTACTGTTTATGGTGCCCCAAGCTATAATCACTTCGTGTTTCCGGAAACCTGTGAGCCAGCCAATGATGGCCGTATTGAGTTGGTCGCTAACAACAATCCAGCTACAGAAGACGTAACTATCCAGTGGTCAGATGGTGTATCCGATGAACTGATACGAACAGGGCTAGGCGCAGGTGTATATTCCGTTACGATCACGGGCAACGAATCCGGTTGTTCGGTCGTAAAAGACAATTTATCTACCCACCCGACCACTAATAGTGGGGAAGCGCCGTATCTACAATCCTTAAGTGTATATTCCGGTATGTCTGACCCCCTAATTCCGGGCGTTTGACCCCCATGTGGATAAGTCGGTTCTTAACGAGTGCCAAGAACAGGTGATTTGATCTTTTTCTCAAGCTGTTTCCTTTAAGCTCGATGCGGTGTGCCCTGGGGATGACCCTGTCGAGGATATGCTAAATATTGCTTTTTCTCCTTCTTCTTGCCTTTTGCCAAAGCATCTTAACGGAATCAAAATCAAACAATTTACTATCAGCCATACCTTTGTGCGTCAAAAAAAGGCCGATGGGAAAAAGGATGAGGCAGGGCAACCACGCAGCCATGGCGGCGGGAACCAAAAAGGTTTCCGCAATTTTTCGGCAGAAGATGGTAAGGACAATGAAGATGATGAAAGCAACCACGCTAACCAGCAACGGGTAACCAAAACCGCCTTTGCGCACAATAGCGCCCAACGGTGCTCCGATAAATACAAAAATAATACACACCACCGCCATGCTGTATTTGGTGTGCATCTCGTAGATGAATTTCACCTTATCCTCCTTGGTACGGTCGAGGGACAGTTCGGCCTGTTCGGCCTGGTTGAGAATGCCACGGGCGCTGGATTTGGCTTTGGAGAGAAACCGGCGGCGCTCAGCTAAGGTCAGGGTCGCCAGCCAGTCTTCGACCGTAGCCAGCGAATCGACAAAGCGTTCCATGGGTAGCAAGGGTTGTATTTTGGTGGAATCGGGCGCTTGGGCAGCCGTCGTAGCCGCGAGCGGCACTTTGCGTCTGGCAGCCTGCATAGCCTGCGCTTGGGTTGGTTTCCCCGCGACCTTATTTTTAGGGGTAGGTTTAGCCGGCAAGGCTTTCGCCTCCACGGCCTGGCGGATACTATCTTGCAGGGCCTGCCGTTTAGCCAGGCTGTCCTGCCGCAGCGAATCCAACGGGATTGCTTCCTCAACCTGGTCGTCTACTTCAAGAATACCTTTAGGATAAAGGCTATCCACGGGAATAACGGAGAACTGGGTACCCACCTGTTTGGCCAGGTTCAGGTAGCGTTGGTCGATCTGTTTCTGGATGGAATCGATCTGATCCGACAGTTGGCTGATGCTCATCATACTGCGGTTGCCACTAAAAAGATCGGGGGCGGTCGTTACCAGGTCAAATTCCGAGAGGTCGAAAACCTTGTTCCAGGATTTGAAGGACGTCCGCACGAACGGAGCCCCCTTGCTGTCGGCCTGTCCGGTAGGACGCGTTTCCAGGTACTGGTGCCCGTTGTAAAGTTGCATCACAAAATAACCACCGTCGGGGGTGGAAAACATCTCGCCGGATTCGGCCGTCACCTGGGTTAATTTGCCGCTGTTGGCATCGGAATGGTCGTACATCAAGATGTCTTTGATCGTGCGGCCATCATCGCTCTTCTCGCCAATCCGGATGGCATAGTTGCCAAAATCATCGTTGAAAACGCCTGCTTCCAAACTCAGTGTGGGCTTCTTTTCGCGGATATCATACATCCGGGAGCCAAACTGCAGATTAGCAATCGGAATAATGTAATCATTGCACAGGTAAGAAATCACCATGGCGATGCTGCCAAAGATGATCAGCGGCCGCATCACCCGCAGCAGCGAAACACCCGCCGACTTGAGACTCGACAATTCGTAGCGTTCGGCCAGTCCGCCCATTACCATCACGGCTGAAATCAGAATAGCCAAAGGCAAGGCCATTGGCACCAGCCCCACGCACTTGTAGGCCAGCAACTCAACAATGAGCAACGCCCCTAGCCCTTTACCGGCAATATCATCGATATAAACCCAGAGGATCTGCATCAGGAGTACGAAGGTGGCAATGCCAAAAGTCACCAGGAAAGGTGGAATGAAACTTACCAGTAAAAGTCGATCGAGTTTTTTCATAATTAACAACAGCGCAGTCGGCAAAGCCGATTACCAGGATCAATACCTGGCCGCAAAGGTAACGTTTAACCGATTGAAAAAGATGCTTTGCCGCCAAGAATCCGTCCGGGCCATGCACCTTGTTCTTCTAAAAACGCCTGGTTAGTCGAAAAAAATACGCGTTTCCTGTAACAAAGCTCAATTTGAGGTCGTCAGCTCAATGAATGTGTATAGCGCAGGAGTAAAGTAACGATCTGATAGAAGCCCTTAATCTTTGGCACCGCCCGTCCTTACTTCTCCAACGCGTAATCAATTGGTCTTCTGCATGGAATTTAGAGAACAGATTTGGCCCATCAAAGATCGCCTTTACCGGCTGGCGCTACGCCTGGTCAACGACCGGGCCGAGGCCGAAGATGTGGTACAGGAGGTCATGATTAAGCTTTGGCGACAAGGGCAGGACCTGCACTTGGTACAAAACCTGGAGGCCTGGTGTTTTCGCCTTACCCGCAACCTGGCGCTGGACAAACTCAAAGGCGGCTACCAAAAACGACGGGTTGCCCTCCCCGAAAGTTTGCGGGAAAGCCCATCCGCCCAACGCCCGGACCAGCAACTGGAATGGCAAGACACTTACGAGCACATTCAGCAAATTATTAGTGGCCTGCCGGAGCAGCACCGCCTGGTTGTTCACCTGCGCGACATTGAAGGACTGAGTTACCAGGAAATAGCCGATGCCCTGGACATGTCGATGCCCCAGGTGAAAACCAATTTGTTCCGGGCCCGGCAGGTACTACGTGAATCTTTACTAAAACGATCCGCTCATGGATGCTAAGCAAGCCCGTCAATTATTGGAACGCTACTTCAACGGAGAGACCCGCCTGGAGGAAGAAGCACAACTGCGCAGCTTTTTTGCGCAGGAAAAGGTGCCCGCTGATTTGCGCCCCTATCAGCCATTGTTCCAATTCTTTGGCCAGGAACAGACCCGAACCACCAGCACCCGCTTCAACCAACAGTTGGCACAGCAAGCGGCACGCTTACCCGTTGTACAAGGTCGCCGCCGCCAATTGTCACCAATCTTCCAGCGGCTGGCGGTAGCAGCCTTATTCGTCTTGGCGGTGGGTTGGTGGCATTACCAAAGCCCTGCCCCGCCAGTCAACCGCGCAACGGCTGCCATTGATTGGTCAAAATACGAACCTCAAAACGAAGAAGAAGCGTTTCGCGTTTACCAATCCGCCATGCGTAAAACCGCCCGGGCGCTCCAGCGCAGTGTACAAATGGCCACCACCGAATTGGAAGGTGTTAAAAAACTGGTTCAGCCTCTCCAGTAGCCAACTATTTTTTGACCGTTTTTGCTTGAAATACATCAACAATAAAAATCAGCTAACAATATGAAAAATTTGCTTGTAATCAGTCTCTTCCTCCTGGCAGGCGCAGGCGTCCGGGCCCAGGCCAATGCCATCGACAGCTATTTTCAGGATTATGTAGAAGACGAAAAATTCTCCGTCATCTACATCAGTCCCCGCTTGTTTTCCATGTTCGAAAAAATCGGCGGCGAGAAGCTACAATTCGACGACAAGGATGCTGCGGCTTTCCTGGACTTGGCAACCGATCTTCGCGGCCTGCGGATATTGTCGACCGACGTGACGCCCAGCCGCTATTATGCGGAGGCTAAAGCCAAGATTGACACCAAACGCTACGAACCCCTGATCACGATCCGGGAGCGCAACGGTGGCAAAACGGAATTCCTCATCAGGGAGGACAATGCTGGTAAATTGGAAGAATTGCTCTTCCTTTCCTACGGAGAAGAAGAGTTTACCCTGATGAGTTTTGTAGGGCCATTGAACCTGGACAAGATCATTCGCCTGGCCAATGAAATGGACAAAGAAAATTAAGCGCCTTTGATCTTTAACCTTAAAAATTACCCAACTATGAAATACCTCCTCTTAAACTGCCTGTTCTTTGGCATTACTTCCTTGACTTTTGCCCAGAGCAAATGTATCAACACCTTCATCAACAAGTACCAGGGCGTGGAGCATGTCACCCATATCAATATCACTGGCAGCCTCCTGGATCTCATCACCTCGGCAAAAGACGAACAAGGTGCCCGGAAGTTTATTTCCAAAATCAATCACCTGCGCGTACTCACCATTCCCCAAAGTGGAGCAATTGACCGCAACGATCTGTTGGCCTTAAAGCAGGGCATCCGGGCCAGCAACTACGAGGAACTGGTACAGATTCGGGATGGAAAGGATTTTGTCCGGATTTACCTCCAGGAAGACAAAGACCAGGTCATTCAAGAATTACTCGTGCTGGTAGAAGACGAAGAAGACTTTACGCTGGTAAGCCTGTCTGGACAAATGTACTACCAGGATTTACAATCACTGGAATTGGATGGTGAAGCCGGTGAGGCCTTGAAAAAATTGCCCACCGATCATCGCATGCCACGGCCGTAGCGGGAGGAATTAGCGGCAGTCCTCCTTTTCCAGGGCCAACACCTGTAGCGCGACTTCTTGGTACCTGGCCGGAAAATGCTGTTCCAAAACCATCAAAAAGCTGTCTAATTGGTTAGATACTGCCTGATATTCAGCATGATTGGTCTTCATAGCGGCGGCTAAGAGGGAATCTTTGGTGCTGGCAGCCTGGACCATTTCTTGCAACGGCATCGCCAGGGAGTCAAAGACCATAAACATTTGGAGTAACGCCGTATTCCGTACGTGGATCATATTGTAGCGTTCGTCGGCAGGCATATCTACGGGCAAGTTGCGGTCCAATTCCAGCGCGATGCTGTCCCACAGGGCAGTAGCCTGTTTTTGTAGGTTGGCCAGTTCGCAACGTTTGTCTCGCTGAGAACTGGCTAATTTTTCTACGCGTGCTGTCACCACCTCCTGGGTGGGTGATTCACACGACCAAAGCGCCATTAATACCAGCCCCCAGGCTATTATTTTCGCCATGGTAATGCATTCACTTTGGCCCCGACGCCGTAGCCCAATGCCAAACCCGCATCGGCATCCATCTGAAAATGAACCCCCAGTGGAATACGAGAGTAGGCATTTTCCTCGGCCATATCACGGAACCGCTCAAACGTGCGTGGGTCACCTCTGAATTCCGTGCGTCCTTCGTGGCAGCGGTCGGTCATGCCTTCGTTGGTTCCAAAAAAATCTTCGAACACCACCACTGCCGCCGCACCAAAGGTGGCGTGTCCGGAGGGATAAGCCGGAAAATTAGGCGTGAAATAATTGCCCGATCCATCGGGGCACATCACCGAGTTCCAGTTCGCCGCGCCGGGTATTACCTTGCGGATATAATCAATCGGACGCAGGTAATTGAACCGGTATTTCTCGCTCCAACAACGGACGCCGGCGTCGTTGAGCGACATACCTACCCGCGCGTATAATTCTACGGCAGCCCCCAAATCCATTTCGTTCAATACGACCAGCTGGTTGGCCACCGCGTACCAACGCCCTGATGGGGTGAAGGTGAGGATCGGACAATCGTCACTCCAGAACTGTGCCTGCCAACTTTCTTCTTCCGCGTTTCCCGCCTTGATGTCGTTTACCAGATTAAAGGCTTCCAGCGCTTGTTGGTAGATTGCCGAGCCGGAATTTTCACTGTAGGCTAATGGAGCAGAGACGACGTCGGTAGCATCAGCAGCAAAAGTACGGGCTTGCCCCCACCGCGGTAATAGCGCAGGCGAAAAATCGGGAAATGTAGGTTGCCAGGTACCGGGGCCTGTGGCCGGGGCAAAGGTGGGATCGTTGTTCCTTAAATAAGCCTCGTGACCCACCGCATCGGTGGCAGACCAGGCACAAATGGCAGCTGCCACCTCCCGACCATAGGCAGTAGACCGCACAAAAACCGCGTTAGGTATTCCTTGCTTAAAGTCGAGCAAGAAACGGGCACGCAACTCATACATCCGGTACAATTGTTCGGCGGGAGCCGTCGGAAAAAAATAGGCCAGCGCTTCCGAATACGCTTCAACCAGGACAATCGGCCAGTGATATTCCAGGGAGGGATCTGGTTGTAGCAGATCTGCTACCCCCAGGTAGCTGCCGATGGAATTGTTGTTGGGCATGGCCGCTACTATCGCCTCGTAACCAATCCAGGAGATATACGCCGAACTACGTGCCGATACCGGCGGTCGGTACCCCGTGGTGTAGCGTTCTAAGTCCAGAAACAATTCGTGGTATTGGAGCGCTATTTCAGCACTGTGACGATTGGGATTGGGGAGATTCACGATTGGGTCTTCGTCGCGCGTACAGCTTACTAAGACCAATACAACCAGGCCCAAAGAGAGGGGAATAAACCGGTCGTAGAGACGCAGCTTCAGGTTCGTTTTCACAGGATTAAAATTTGTGCTGCAAAAGTAAGCACTTTGTTGCTTGGCTTATCAAAAGACGCAGCAAGAATTTTAACTTCCGTCTGAAAATGACAATTTTAACTTAAACAGGCACGTAGCAGCCTGCTAATTGCCGTGTGTCCTCCCCTTCTCTTCTCCGCCGTTAAAACTACGTTCCAACGCTTCCTCTTCCTGGAGCTCTTGCTCCGACAAGCCCCCGTTGAGCAACGGCCGGAGGTCGGGCTGACCCGCATCTACCCAAGCGGTAAACCAGGAACTACCAATGGCCTGTATCGAAGCGCGCATCCGCTCTTCTACCATTCCATCCATCGCTTCCTGGTAGGCGCGGGCGTAGGCTTCGCACTGGGTCCGGACCGATAAACCGAGGCGTTCTTCGAAACAGTACTGCTGGTCACTCGGAATGGTTTCGCTGAGGCGTTTTTCAATGGCTAATACGCTGTCGAGCAGGGCGTGACTATCGAGTACGGTTTCCCAGAAGAATTTTCGCTTATCGCGGATGTATTCGGCTTTACCTACGAAGTAGTCATACGTTTTATCCGCAAAAAGCTCTGGCAGGCGGCTCTCCCAGAAAGCGTGGATCCCCACCTGATTGGTCATGGCGCCGTTGTAATTTTCGGTGGTATGCAAGGGGACGTGGGCATCGCCAATGTAGTGCCCAATCTCGGCGCTGATCCGCAGGATGGCACTCACATCTTTGCGCACAAAAGCTTGCGTAAGCTGGTACTGGGTTTTTTCCAGGTGGTAGGGCACGATACCGTATTCCGAAAAATGGTCAAGGACTTCCACCCGCGTTATCCGCTCAGCGGGCAGGTGAAAAAGCTCAGCGGCCGCCTCGTTGGGAACCAGCCATTCGGCTTCGTAATACTGCGGCAAAACGTAGCGCTGCCAAAATACTTTGTAGGTCGTTAATGGTAAAAACAAGGGCAAATCGGGATGATTCACCTGTAACAACACCGTATCACTGTTGTTTTGATCCCGTAGGATCGTACTGACTTTCACGACCAGGGTATCCGGGCTGTCCAGGGTTATGATCCGCACTTCTCCGTAGCGGAGCAACGCCTCGGACCACTCACGTGGCACCTCCGGAAAAGGGGCGACCCCCCAGTGGTCAATATCGATGTAGTGCCGGACGGCTTCGTGCTTGGTGGCATAACGCCGTTTGTCTGGATCTACGGCGTGGTCGGTGAGGTACTCGATATGTTTCCGGTAAAAAGGCATCATTTCGATGGGTAGTGTAAAAACGGCCATTCGGTTGATGCGGCGGTGACCGAAAAAGCCCCATTCTGGCGCTGTCACCGTGCGGGTTGCCGCCAGCGACAACACCACTAATACGACCAGCCCCAACAGGGATAGCAGCATTCGATTTCTGCGATCATTAATTTTCACTTGTTGCTTTTTTGCGATGGTTGGTGCGAGCGCAGCAGGTTCAACTCCCCCCCGCCCTACTCCTGGATTTCAAACAGTGTCCCCGTTCTACCCGGCGGGACAATGCCCAGGTGCCGGTAGGTCTTTTCCGTCACTTCACGCCCGCGGGGCGTACGTTGAATGTAGCCTTCCATAATGAGGAAAGGCTCGTGCACTTCTTCGATGGTGCCCGCATCCTCTCCTACTGCCGTGGCAATGGTGGTGATGCCCACGGGCCCCCCTTTAAACTTGTGGATAATGGCACTGAGAATTTTGTTGTCCATTTCATCCAGTCCGCCTTCATCTACATTGAGGGCTTCCAGACCGTATTGGGCAATTGGCACGTCGATGGTGCCATCGCCTTTGACCTGCGCAAAATCGCGGATTCGCCGCAACAAGGAGTTGGCAATACGTGGCGTACCCCGGCTACGGCGGGCAATCTCCATGGCACCAGCCTGGGTAGTAGGAACATGGAGAATAGCCGCTGACCGCTGAATAATTTTACACAACGTAGTCACATCGTAATAGTCCAACAGGCAGGTGATCCCAAAACGCTCCCGCATCGGCGCCGTCAGCAAGCCCAGGCGGGTGGTAGCGCCAATGAGTGTAAACGGGCTCAGGTTAATCTGCACCGTACGGGCATTGGGGCCACTGTCAATCATGATATCGATGCGGTAGTCTTCCATTGCGGAATAAAGGTATTCTTCCACAACGGTGTTCAGGCGATGAATTTCGTCGATAAAAAGGACGTCCCCTTCGGACAAATTGGTTAGCAAACCCGCCAGATCACCCGGCTTTTCGAGCACCGGACCACTGGTCATTTTCAGGTCGGCCCCCATTTCATTGGAAATGATGTGGGACAGCGTCGTCTTTCCCAACCCCGGCGGGCCGTGGAGGAGGACGTGGTCGAGCGCTTCGGCGCGTTGTTGGGCGGCCTGAATGAAAACCTTGAGGTTTTCCACGATCTTCGGCTGACCACTAAAGTCATCGAGTTCCTTCGGGCGGAGGGCACGTTCGTATTGCTGATCGTCGTTCAATAGCCGGTCTTTATCTGGATCCAAGTGAGGATTTCGCATATCATGTAAAACTCAAGGGCAAAAAAAAAACAAACAAACTCATCTTGTCGGTATGGATACTGTTTGCAAGTTAGCAAGAAGCCAAGAAATTCTTACTTTTGTCCGAGGATTAAAACCCCACAACAGAATTCTTACACTAACACTTCGTTCCCGACGGAAGATTTAAATCAAGGAAAAGCAATGAGTGGAACAAAAATAACGATTTCAAACGGAAAATTAGTCGTTCCTAACGACCCTGTCATCCCCTTCATTGAAGGCGACGGAATTGGTCCCGACATCTGGGCAGCTGCTGTCCGCATTCTCGATGCTGCGGTAGAAAAAGCCTACGGTGGAGTCAAAAAAATCAGCTGGCAAGAAGTTCTGGCTGGTGAAAAAGCATTCAAGCACACCGGTGAATGGCTCCCCAACGAAACGCTCGATGTCATCGAGGAATTCCTGGTAGCCATCAAAGGCCCCCTAACGACACCCGTTGGTGGCGGTATTCGCTCCTTGAACGTGGCCCTGCGGCAGAAGCTCGATCTCTATTCTTGTGTGCGTCCGGTTCAGTATTTCCAGGGCGTACCTTCACCCGTGAAGCACCCCGAGCTGGTAGACATGATCATTTTCCGGGAAAATACCGAAGACATCTACGCGGGTATTGAATTTCAGGAAGGCACGGACGATGTCCGCAAGTTTATGCAACTCCTGAAGGAAAACTTCCCCGATCGCTACCAAAAAATCCGTTTCCCCGACACCTCGGGTATCGGGATCAAGCCTACTTCGCAAGAAGGAACGGCCCGGTTGGTGAAAGCAGCCCTCCGCTACGCCGTCGAGAACGAAAAGGACAGTGTGACCATCGTTCACAAGGGCAATATCATGAAATATACGGAAGGCGCTTTCCGCGACTGGGGCTACGACGTAGCGGCTCAGGAGTACGGTGCCGAACCGCTGGACGGCGGCCCCTGGCACGTCATTAAGGCCAACGGCAAAGACATCAAGAAAGACATCATCATCAAGGATGTCATCGCTGATGCTTTCCTCCAGCAGATCATTCTGCGCCCCAAGGAATACAGCGTGATCGCGACGATGAACCTCAACGGCGACTACATCAGCGATGCCCTGGCTGCCCAGGTGGGGGGTATCGGTATTGCTCCTGGTGCCAATATCAACTACGACACGGGAATCGCCATCTTCGAAGCCACCCACGGTACAGCGCCCAAGTACGCGGGCCAGGACAAGGTCAACCCCAGCTCGGTGGTCCTGTCTGGAGAAATGATGTTCCGCTACCTCGGCTGGACCGAAGCGGCTGACCTCATTGTTAAGGGCATCAACGGTGCCATTGGCAAGAAGCGGGTTACTTATGACTTCCACCGCTTGATGGAAGGCGCTACCCTGCTCAAGTGTTCTGCTTTTGCCGACGAGGTGATCGCCAACATGTAGTACTTGCTGGTACTTGGGAATAAAAAAAAGGCGACGTCGAGTAATTCGACGCCGCCTTTTTTATGGGCTATAAAGCGATCAGTACAAATGATTAGTGCTGAACGACTACTTTTTCCGTGCGGGTACCAGCAGCGGTATCCAACTGGATAAAGTACGTGCCATTGGGCAATTGGGTCGTATCGTAATTGAAGCGACCCTGGCTCAGTTTGTCATAATTCTGGGTAAAGAGGATACGCCCGGTCTGGTCGTAGAAACGAACCAGCACATCCACCTGCTCGGGGAATTGCAAATCCAGGTTGAAACTCACTGCAGCAGGGTTAGGGAATACCGCGACCTTGAAATCAGCCGGCAGTACTTCATTGACGGCCGTAACGGGAGGCAGTCCCAAATCGGGATTGTCACCAATGAACAAGCGCACTACGGGAACTGAAGTACCCCCGAAACCACCCGAGAAGAAGTTGGGTGCATCGGCTGTCAGGTCGACCACGTCAGAATACTGCTCCACGGCGATAGAGTCGGTAATGAAGTTATTAGCGGCGTAGTTGTAAGCCTCGCTGGCAGAAATAGCGACCTGGTCATTGGCATCAGCACCTACGTACTGCACCACGGCAAAGTAGTACTTGCCACTCGTAAGCGGAATACCCTCTTCCTCGATGCTCACCGGAATGGTGATCAGCTGCTGGTTCTCGGTACCATCAAACTGATAGTCGTTGAAAGCAATTGGTGAACCACCATACTCATCCGGTCCGATGCGACCATCACCATTTACATCACCATCCGATTCGTACAAGTAGGTCGTTACACTACCGGTACCCATCACGGCATCATCGGCATTTTCGATCATGAAGGAGATGTAACGGGCGTACCAGCCATCCCCGTTGGGCATGTAGTAGCTGTTACCGATGTACCAGTCGCGGTCGTTGGTGAGAAAAATACCACGGGTACGGCCAGTTTCCTTGGCGAACAAGGTGTCCGTTACCGAAAAGGCAAAGCGCAGGGTATCGTTGGCCTGGTTGACGTCTGTAGAGTCGTGGGTCAAAGAATACGTTCCCTGGTAAAACCCGATGGAAGCAGGCGTAGCTGGCAGGTCCAGTGGCATGGTAATATCAAAGAAAGAATTCTCGGCCAGTGAATCCGGAGGAATGGCGCCGTAAGGTTTGTCCAGGTTGAAAATTTCATTGCCGTCGAAATCGACGATGCGCAAGTTCAAGTTCACGTTTTCCGCCGTCAGACCGCCATTGTTCTGGATATCAGCCATGAAGTACTGGGGCTGCAACTGCGAGTAAGGCGTATTCACATTATCAGGGATAGCAAAGAAACTGGCGTTGGCCTGCATATCGTAACCTACACGCTCCAGGATAGTGATGTCATCAACACCCCAAAAGTAGAAGTCGGTACCAAAGGTAAGCTTGATCCGGATTTCACTCGCACCATTGGTATAGTTGGCCAAAATAGGAACCGTTACCGTATTGCTGCGCAGGGTATTGGTGGGGAAGGTGGGATTGAGGTCAGAAGCGGGGCTCCAGGTGGCGCCATCGTCGGTGCTCACCGAAAAAGAAGTCTTCAAACCATTTGGTACTTCCGCTGGCGTATTCAGGTAAGCCAAAAACTGGGTCAGTCGAATAGACAGAGCCCGGTCGGTGGCTGAAATATCGATTGGAGGTGAGATCAGCTCCGACACGTAATGTGGGTACGGCGGCGGGTTGGGGCTGGGAATAACGCCCGTCATGCCCTGGGTCATTTGGTAGATGTTGTTCATGACCATGACGCCGTTGGTGCGGGTAGCGGAGTTGACGATGGCTACGCCGGGATTCTGGCCCAGCAGGCCGTAACCCAGGTTACCGTTCGGACTCCAGGTCCAGAGGGTACCACATTCTTCGCGTTTGGTGAATTCCAACACCACGTTACCGCCGTCGGCCGTATAGGTAATATTGTTGCTGCCATTGGAGAAGACGACCGTGGGGGAACCTACACCGATAAATCGGATAACGTCCTCCACCGCATCGACATTGAGGTTGGTAGCCCAGCTCACAATGCCGTTGGTGGTTACCGAGGTAAAAGCAGTACCATTGGGAACTACTGCAGCTGCGTCAATGGAAGACGTAAGGGTGTCGCCGCTGATGCTGTAGGTTCCGTAAGCCGTACCGTAGGTAGCCAGGTCTGCAGAAGAGAAATACACCATATACTCTTTGGCGTTCAAAAAACTCCAATTGAACACATCGCCAGGCTCAAGCGTAACAGGTTCGCCATCGATGACACCACTCGCCAGGGTCCAAATACCGTACTGAGGTCCGGAGTTATTGCCAAAAGTAGCGCCAGCGTTGCTGCCACAAATAATGGGATTGACGGACCAGCCAGCCATTCCTTTGGAAAAATCTTCCTGCCAGATAATAGCCTGGGCCGAAGCCGTCAGGCCAGCCAGGGCCAGAAAAATGAAGGTGAGTAACCGTTGCTTCATGAAGAAAAAAATTTTGGATAAGTTGAATGAATACACAAATATAAGCAGCCTTTTAAGATAACAGCGTACTTAGTTGTGTTATCTAAAAGACAATCCTAGTGGTCTGTCAAGTGTTAATTTTCCGGTTGAGTGTGAGCGAATTTTGGGGCTAATCAAGGCGGGGGTTCCCGCGCATAGCACCGCTACGTAAGGGGTTCTCCAACGCAGAGTAGCCGCAAAAGACGCCACAGGCTACCGGAAGTTTTAGCCTTGACAGACCACTAGCATAGAACCAGGATAGGAAAACCTGTAATATTGATCTGATTTAGGCCGAAAAAGAGGTGCCACAACCACAGGTTTCCGTGGCGTTGGGGTTGTTGAAGGTAAAGCCCCGGTTGTTGAGTCCATCCAACCAATCCACTTCCATTCCCAACAGGTAAATGGCGTGTGCTTTTTGCATGACCACCTGCAAGCCATTGATTTGGTGCACTTCGTCGTTGTCTTTGACAACATCGAAACCCAGCACATAGGAAAAGCCAGAGCAACCGCCGCCTTTAACGCCTACGCGCAAACAGTGATCGGCAGGAACCGCCTGCTCCTCGCGAATACGCAACAACTGCTTAATGGCACCTGGCGTGAGGGTAATGGGTTCGATACTGGTTTTTACGGTACTCATATTCAAAATCAGGTTATTTAGATAAAATCTACGTAAATGTACAAATGATAACGTTTTCGTGAAACGTTAAGTTGGCAATTGCTGAAAAAAAACCGCGCAAAAGAGCAGATTCCCCTACTAGCCATTACTTTTGTGACTGGTTGTTCATTTACAACACCGCGTCACTTGTATTGTTGTTCAAGAAACTCACCTTATTTATGTCCGTTTTCCTGGAAATCTTAAAAATCACCCTCCCTGCCCTGGTGGTAGCGCTCACCAGCTATTTTATCATTAAAGAAATGCTGACCAAACAGCTACAGGTACAGGAACAAAAACTGCGGCGCGACCGCCAGGAGAATACCATGCCCTTGCGTATGCAGGCTTACGAGCGCATCTCGCTCTTGGTGGAACGCCTTTCCCTGGGCGGTTTGTTGCTCCGTACCCAGCACGGAAACATGCAGGCTGCTACCCTGAAAATAACCCTCATGCTGGCTGTACAACAGGAATTTGAGCACAACATCTCGCAGCAGATCTACGTCTCCGAAAAGCTCTGGCAAATCATAAAAGCAACCCGCGATGACTTGTTCCAGTTTATCGAACTGGTGAGCGAAAAAGTGCCTGCCGACGCGCCCGCCCAGGTGCTTGGCGAGGCGTTATTGCGGTACCATGACCAGCGGGATTCCGACCCGATCGCTACCGCCCAAGCCGCTATTCGCAGGGAAGCAGCTACCTTGTTTTAGGCCGTAATCACCGCGTCTTTCCTCGTCACAAAAAACCTTAACCAGCCATGTTCAAAAGCCCAACCTACCACAACCGCCGTCAAACCTTGCTTCGGCAGGCACCCGCCGAAGGACTGATTCTCCTTTTCGGCAACGAGGAAAGCCCGATGAATTACCAGGACAACGTCTACCCTTTCCGGCAGGATTCCAATTTCCTGTACTTTACGGGAATTATGGATCCTCATCATTTCCTGCTCATCGATCCGGCCACCGGGGAATCTACGCTCTACGGTGACGACCTCTCGCTTGATCATGTGGTTTGGATGGGCGCACAACCCACCATGGCTGAAAAAGCCGCGGCAGCTGGCCTTGAAAAGTGGGATACCTACGCTGCCGGACTGGCCAAAATAAAACAAGCCGCCACCCGTCAACACCCTGTTCACTACCTGCCCCCTTACCGCCACGACCGCTTGATTTTGCTCGCCAACTGCCTGGAACAGCCCACCGCTGAAGTTGAAAAAGGCTTCTCGGAGCAACTCTGTAAAGCGATCATTGGCCTCCGCTCTTACAAAAGCGCCGAGGAACTCCGGGAGATGGAGATCGCCGTTAACATCAGCCGGGCCATGCACCTGGCCGCCATGAAATCGTGTCGGCCGGGCCAAACCGAAGCTGCCGTAGCGGGTATCGTGGAAGGCCTTGCCGTAGCTGGGGGTGGCCGGTTAGCCTATTCGTGTATCGGCACCATCAACGGTCACATTCTACACAACCACTACCACGGTAATACCATTAAAGATGGGCAGCTTTACCTACTGGATGCAGGTGCTTCTTCGCCATCGCAGTACGCGGGCGATATTACCCGTACTTTTCCGGTAGGCCAGCAATTCACCAGCCAGCAAAAGGAGATTTACGAGGTCGTGCTGGAGGCCCAGGAAAAAACCATCGCCGCCGTCCAACCCGGTCGTTCTTTCCTGGATGTCCATCTGTTGGCAGCCCATACGATTACACAAGGGCTCAAGGCGTTGGGTTTAATGAAAGGTGACGTAGCAGAAGCCGTGCAGCAGGGTGCCCACGCCTTGTTTTTTCCGCACGGACTCGGACATATGATTGGCCTTGACGTACACGACATGGAAGACCTCAACGAGGACTGGATTGGCTACGACGAAACGGTTCAACGTTCCACCCAGTTTGGGTTGAAGTCGTTGCGGCTGGCCAAAAAGCTCGAACCCGGTTTTGCGCTCACCGTAGAACCCGGCATCTATTTCATTCCGGCCCTCATCGACCAGTGGGCCAGCAACCACCAACACCAGGATTTTATCAATTACCCGGCCCTGGAAGCCTACCGGCAATTGGGTGGTATCCGGATCGAAGACAACCTGGTGGTGACCCCCACGGCCTATGAGATTCTCGGCAAACCGATCCCTAAAACCGTTACGGATATTGAAACTTTGCGCCAGGAATAGCAACCTGGGCTGCCGTTAGCCACGCTTCGCCGCGGGCGAGAATACGCGCCTGCAGTTCTCCACCGGTATACATCCAGTGGCCCGCTTCCAGGTGGGTCCCGTTGGGTAAAGTGACGAATTCACAGGCTGCTGCGCTATTTACCAACTGGTATTTTTCGGCAAAATTGACGCTTCCCTGGTAAGGAACCAGCCCATCAGCGGTGCCGTGTAGCAGGAACAAAGGCATACTGTCCGGACGGATCAGGGCCATTGGATTGGCCTGGTGGTGAATGGTGGTACCGGGCTGGCCGGCTAAAAGCCGAATGATAGGATTGTTCTCCATGGTTGCCAGATCAAGCACCGGGGCACAGGCAATTACACCGATGACCTGGTTCGGTTGCCAGGCAGCCTGGCTTTGCAGTTGGTGATCCAGACCAACCACGGCGGCCAGGTGGCCACCCGCGGAAAGGCCCTGCAGGATAACTTTGGGGTGAGGGGTATAACCTTGTTCCGTCCACCATTTCCGACAAGCAACCAGGCTCGCAATCAGGTCAGCCCGGATAGCGGTAAAATCATGGAAAGGCAACCGCCGGTAACTCGGCAAGATAACGCCGTAACCCGCGCGCAACCAGGGCAGGGAGGTCGCCTGAAATTGTTCCGGAGAGCCAAACTGCCAACCCCCACCGTGCCAATAAATAACCCAGGCTTTGGGCGGGGCTGCGGTTGGCCAGGTACACAAACAATACTGGCGCCGATGGGTGCCATAGGCTATTTTCTCAACTGGGTATGCTGCACGAGAAATTCCTCTGACCGTATTTAAGTAACCCGGCAAATGCAATAATTCGTGTAGTAAAGTACCCCGCGTCATAAATTTTCTGATTTTCCTTTGCTGCTTCCCAACAACAACTAGCTGGTTGGTTGATACCTTTCGATCAACAACCTATCATTCAGATTTGTTTTTGGGCGTCAGGCTGTCCCATTTTTCCAACTGCTGCAAAACAGCCCGGACATCCTTCGGCAGCGGTGCCTCAAATTCCACCAGTTGCTCCGTAGTTGGATGCAGAAATGCCAATTGGGCGGCGTGCAGGGCAGTACGCTCGAGCAATGGCTGTTCGGTAGCATGTTTGCCAAGCCTGAATTTTTTACCCTTTACACTGGACACCAAAAAAGCAGACCGCTGACCATAGAAAGGATCGCCGACCAGGGGGTGGCCAATGGCGCGCAAGTGGACCCTGATCTGGTGGGTTCGCCCGGTAAAAATATTTACGGCTACCCAGGCGACCGACTGGTACTGCTGCAGTACCCGGTAGGCCGTATGGGTTTCCAGCCCTTTGGCTGCAATCATCATCCGGCCGGGCTTGCGGGGATCTTCTACCAGCGGAAAATCAATGGTTCCTTCGGTAGTAGCCAGGGCACCTTCAACCAGCGCCCAGTAGGTTTTGCGGGGGGTATGAGCAGAAAACTGCTGGGACAAATGGCGGTGTGCATCTTCCGTGAAAGCAAAGCAAATCACCCCACTGGTGTCGCGGTCCAGGCGATGCACCGTCCGGACCGTTTGCCCAAAAATTTCGGCCAGCAGGTGTTTCAGGTTAGGGATATTCACATCGAAGCGATCCGGCACACTGAGCAATCCGCTGGGCTTATTGACAACAACGATACTTTCGTCCTGATAAAGGATCTCAACCTTTGGTTTCTTCATGAAGTCGGCGTTTTGCGAGCGATTGAAAGGATCGCTTTCCCAGGGCGTAATAGGCCCATACGATACTCCCTGAATAGATTCCGGCCTGGGTAAACTTTCCGATAGAGAACTTAGCCACCAGTTTGTCGGTCGCTATTTTGCGCTGATACCAGTACACCAACCGGGGAAAAAAATGCCAGTGCGCTTTAATAATCGCGCCGATGTGCGCCCACTTCCCCTGTATCAGGAAAAGAAACCCAGCCAGGCCATCCATCAGTAAGCGCAGCGGCAACCACCAAACGAGCTTGTCGAGCGGTTCATTTTTAAAACTGGTAATCAGGGTATTGCGAAAATTCAGGTAGGTCTTCTTGGGCGACAAGTATTCCAGCGTCCCTCCTCCGAGGTGGTAAACAACGGCCTGAGGAACAACGACGATACGGTAACCTGCGCGCTTCAATCGCCAGCAGAGGTCTATTTCTTCGGCATGCGCGAAATAAGCCGCATCGAACCCACCAAAAGCCCGGAAAATATCAGCTTTAATAAAAAGTGCTGCGCCGGAAGCCCAAAAAATATCGGCCGGTTCATCGTACTGGCCTTCGTCCTTTTCGGTGGTATTGAAAATACGTCCCCGACAAAAAGGATAGCCGAGGATATCCAACCAGCCGCCCGCCGCACCGGCATATTCAAAGGTGTCGGGTTGCTGGTAAGCAAGTATTTTGGGTTGGCAAGCGGCAATGCCCGGGTTGTGCTCCAGCACCTGCAGGCAGGGGGCAATCCAATCGGGTGCTACCTTGACGTCGGAATTGAGGAGGACGAAATAGTCGGCATTGACCTGCTGCAACGCTTCGTTGTAGCCGGCGGCAAAGCCCAGGTTTTCTTTCAGCACAATACACCTCACCTCTGGAAAGGAAGCAGCGAGGATAGCCAGGGAAGCATCCGTGGACGCATTGTCTGCTACGATAACCTGATAGGGTGTTCCGGCGACCGAAGCCAGTACGCTGGGCAAAAATTCCTGTAGGTAGGCGGCACCATTGTAATTCAGGATAACGATGGCTAGTTCCGGACCAGGAAGTTCTGCCAGCAGACCAGGCTGCTCCTGGCTAAGAATTGCGCGCGCGTCCTCCCGGTCTTCGGCGAGTTGGGCCTTTAATTCAGCGAGGTTTTGGAACTTAACGTCGGCCCGCAGATAATCCACAAAGACAACCGTAAGTTCATCACCGTAGATGTTTTTGTTGAAAGCAAAAATATGCACTTCAATCACGTGTTCCTTTGCGTCAGCAATACTGGGCCGGTTCCCAATGTAGAGCATACCGCCATAAATCTCCCCCTGGTGCCGCACCCAGACCGCATAAATACCTTGTGCTGGAATGAGCTTGAACCGATTGTCGGGCTGGACATTGGCCGTAGGAAAGCCCAATTGGGTACCCAAGTGTTGCCCGTGCACCACTTTGCCCGTTATCTCGTAAGGATGGCCCAGGAAACGCGCCGCCTCTTTCACTCGTCCTTGTTGCAAAGCATTGCGGATCTTGGTAGAGCTAACGGCAATATCATTGATCTCCCGTGGCGGAATTTCTACCACCTCATAACCCGCTTTTTTACTGTGCCACTTCAGATAATCAATATCTCCCTGGCGGTTGAGGCCAAATTTGTGGTCGTAACCAATCACGATGGTTTGGGGATGGAAGGTTTCTACGAGAAACCGTTCGATGTATTCATCGGCGCTGAGTTGAGAAAAGGCGACCGTAAAGGGTACCACCACCACGTTGTCCACCCCGTAGTGCTCAAAAAGAGCAACTTTCTCTTCGATGGTTGACAGCAACTGCAGGGAGTTATCCCGGGGGTAAATAACCTGGCGGGGATGCGGATGGAAGGTGACAACGATACTTTCTCCATCGATTTGACGGGCCAGGCGATTGATTCGCGCCAGCAGCTGTTGGTGGCCACAGTGCACACCGTCAAAAGAGCCGATAGTGAGTACTGCCCGCTTAAATTGGGGCAATTCGTTCAACTGGTAAAATACTCTCATTGGGCTGCAAAAGTAAAAGAATTTCTTGAACCACTAGTGCATTAACACATCTGGTTTAAAAGCGTTGTAACAACCACAAGATTAACCGTTTTTCTTCAATAACGATGGTCATTTTACCAGCCATTTCTTCGCCAACTTCCAGGCTTCGCCCGGTGTTGGTCACCAGTCCTTGCGGAAAACGTATTTCGATGGGCAATTTGTCACCCCGGGTAGGAATTTTGCTTTTGAAGGTCACTTCCCCTTCTACTGCGCCGTACTGTTGCGCGGGGAAGCTATAAAAGTCCACGATTACTTTTTGTCCCAATGCGACCTGCCCCGATTGGTTCAGGTCCAATTCGGCTTTACCGATGAGGTTCGAAGGGGAATCGGGTAGCACCACGGCCAGCCGGTCCTTGTCTTGCACGTACTCCCCTACCCTGATCTTACTTTCCAGAATCACCACCCCGTTGATCGGCGTCACCAGCAAATATTCGCTGCGCCAGGCATCTACGGCCCGTTTCAGGGCTTCCAGCTCGTCACGCAGCTGCTCGAGCGCCACCGCCTTGCTGGCTTCCGAAATCGTAGCCATGGTTTCCAACTGGCGGGTGAGCTGGCGAATATTGGCCTGGCGGGTTTTGATACTGGTCTCCGCTTCCTGCACGTAGCGGTCGTATTTTTGCTTCACGGCTTCCGCCGTCCGCACCTCGTTGAAATCGCCACGTCCGCTCTGGTACAGGTTCTGCTTGCGAATAAAGGCTTCGGTAAATAGTTCTTGCTCACTCTGGAGGGACTCTTTACGGCGGCGTTCATCCACGATATTGTTCTGTTCCTGTCGGATTTCGCGGCGAATGTCCTCAATGGACATCAGGCTGAGGCGCCCGGTTTGCATGTTCCTGACCTCCGCCTGTTTTTCGATAAAAGTATAACGCGCTTCCTCCAATGGGCCACCCAGGATGAGGTCTTTGGCCATTTGATAATGGACCAATAAGGAATCATTGCCCTTTTCCAAACGGTTAATGTAGTCGTCCAGGGCGTGCACTTCGGCGTATTGCACATCCGACTGAAAAACCAGCAGGGTCTGACCCGCTTCGACCGTATCTTCTGAGGCTACTAACACATGGCTGATGTGAACCGACTTATTCGTAAAAAGCTCGACCCCGGGGTCTTCGCGTTTGATGCGAATGTTAGCCTTTACCGTTTCCGGAAAAGTAATCCAATAGAGCAACCAAATGGTTAGAATAAGTAAGACAAAAATGAAGAGCATGCCCCAACGCACCAGCCAGTGGGGAGGCGTGCCCAGCAATTCCTGGACTTCCTCACTGCGAACCTCCAAATCTCTGGCTTCCGTGCTCATGTACTGATTTTCATTGAAAAAGAAAGGTTAGGCGCCCAATTCGATCTGGTTGCGAATCAGCTGGTGATAGGCACCCCGGGCGTAATACAATTCGTCGTGGGTCCCTTCTTCCACCACTTCTCCCGATTCCATCACGATAATGCGATCCGCTAAACGAACCGTATTTAAGCGGTGAGCCACAATAACCATGGTCCGATCGGGAAAGGTCTCCGTAAGTCGTTCCATAATGAGCATTTCACTGAAAGAATCCAGGGCCGACGTGGCTTCGTCAAAGAAAAAATAATCGGGATCTTTGTAGATGGCCCGCGCAATGAGCAACCGCTGCTGCTCGCCCAGGCTGAGTCCGAGGCCGTCCTTGCCTACTTTGGTACTGTAGCCCAGGGGCAAGCTTTCGACAAAAGACTGGATATTGGCTACTTTTACCGCTTTCAGCAAGCGGCGCTTGTCAATTACTTCGTCACCGAGCGCGATGTTGCGGGCAATGGAGTCATTGAAAATATAAGACCCTTGCAGCACCGCTCCGCACTTTTCCCGCCAGAACTTGTGTTGCAGGTTTTCCAGTTTCACCTCGCCCAGGCGCACCGCACCTTCTACGGGTTGGTACATATTCAGGAGTAGCTTCAGTAAGGTCGACTTGCCGCTGCCGCTGGCTCCGACAATAACGGTCGTCTGTCCTTTGTAAATAGTCAAATCCACCCCATTGAGCACCAATGGTGAATTAGGGCCATTGTACTGAAAGCTGACATCTTCCATATTGAGGTCGCCCGTTTCCGGCAACATGCTGATCTTATTGGTCGCATCCTCTTCGTTGGCTTTGGTGTGAATTTCGTTCATGCGCTCCAGGCTGATCTTAGCCCCTTGTAAAGCTTGCATGAATTCTACGAATTGCCGGATAGGGGAATTGAGTTGTGCCACAGCGTACATAATGGCCACCAACATCCCCAGGGTCATACTTCCCTGGAGTACGGCATTGGCCACAAAATAGAGAATGATCAGGTTCTTGCCTTCGTTGATGAAGTCGCCCCCTGTCCGTTGTACCTGGTTCCAGGTGGCAGCGCCCATTTCCGTGCGGATGAGGGCGGCCTGGGTACGCTCCCAGGCCCACCGCTTGGGATTCTCGGCGTTGTGTAACTTGATATCCTGCATACCTTCCACCAGCTCAATGAGTTTGCTCTGGTTTTCGGCGTACTGGTCAAAACTTTTGTAATCGAGGTCGCGCTGCTGCTGCTGAAACAGGTACACCCAGGCCAGATTCAGCAGGGTGCCCAGAAAGAAAATAGCCAGCACCCACTTGCTCCAGAAAAACAGCAGCAGGGAAAAGGCTACAAAATTGAACAGCGACAGCACCGAGAACAACGTGGTCGAGGTCAGGAAACGCTGAATGCGTTCGTGGTCGGCGATGCGCTGGAGGAGGTCGCCCGTCAGGCGGTTATCAAAATAACGCAGGGGCAAACGGGTGAGCTTTGACAAAAAGTCGGAGAGAATCTTCACGTTTACCCGTACCCCGACATGGATCAGGAGCCACCGTCGGAAAATCTCTACGCCCGTTTGGGCCAAAAACAAAAGCAGCATCCCCACGATCATCATCGAGATGAAACTGGGTTCCAAATGACCAATCCCGATATCGACCAGAGATTTCAGGAAAAAAGGCACGGCAATTTGCAGCATTCCTGCCACCAATACCCCAACCAAAAGCTGAATCAAAGCACTGGAATGCTGTTTGAAATAAGACCATACGTAACTCCACTGCGAGCGATCTATACCCACTCCGTCGCGGTCGTAAAAGGTGGCTCCCGGCTCCAACACCAGAATTACCCCCTCTTCGCCGTATTCGTCATCGGCAGCCCAACCGGCCAGGAATGCTTCTTTGGTAAGTTTGTATTTGCCTTCCGCCGGATCGGCGATCCATACGTGGGTCGGGCTCACCCGGTAGACCACCAGGAAATGATCCTCATCCCAGTGCGCGATACAAGGCAGGGGTACGTCAGTAGACAGCCGGTCGTAATTGGTGCGGACGGCCAAGGTTTGCATTCCAATCGCTTCGGCAGCGTCACTAATTTCCAACAACGATACGCCCTGCTTGCCCATGTAGGTAAGCTCCCGGAGGTACTCCAGGGAATAGTATCGATCGTAATGCCGGGCAACCATGCGCAAGCACGTTGCCCCACAATCCATCCGTTCGAGTTGGTAGAAAAAAGGGAAATTTTTGGCCATATCCTGCTATCGGTATGCGCAATTCAGGTACGCAGAAACATTCCATACCTTCCTGAAAGCGCACTTGATTAACAAAACTAAGCGTTTTGATGATAAAATTCAACAATTTGATAAAAAAGTGAACGGCGTCGGTTGTCTGCAAAGTCCAGGAAAAGGTTTTAATTTGCAGCGTCAAGGATTTACTATGCACAATACCTTCGTTTCCGTTATTGGTGTTATTCACCAAAAAAGTGATCTGGATGGCCTCACGGGTTACCTGAACGGGCTTTTTCCCGTGCTACGGGATAATTTTTCTGATTTCGAAATCATCCTGGTCAACAACGTGCCGGAGTGGCGCCTTACCGATCTGATTGCGCCCTTGCCCGCTGCGCTGAAGCAGCAGGTTTTTCTCCTGCAACTGTCTTCGCGCACCAACAAAAATCACGCCATCCTGGCTGGCCTGGACCGTGCCAACGGCGATTACACCATCATCCTCGAAACCTGCTTTGCCGGACAGCCAGAGGTGGTACTCGACCTGTACCACAAAAGCCAGGAACAGTACGATGTGGTGTACCTGCGCGCCCATGAACGGGAAACCCAAAGGGGGTGGAAATGGCTGTATGCCATTTTTTATTTTATCCTGCAACGGTTTTCGACCCTGCAAATTGACGAAAAGGCCCACAATACCCGCATCATTTCCCGGCGCGCCCTCAACTCCTTGCTGCGGCTACGTGAGAACCTGCGTTACATGAAAGCCATTTATGCCATCGTGGGCTACCGCACCACCTTCCTCGACACCAACCAACCGCTACCCGCCGACGAAGATATGGGCGAGCGCTTTCGCACGTCGCTGGTGGCCATTACCTCCTATACCACTTTCCTGCGCAGTGCGCTGCTCTGGATTTTCCTCCTTTCGTTTCTCTTTTTGATCGGGGTCATCGCCAATGCCCTCAAGGTGAAATTTACCCAAACCGACCTCCTGGGTAACGCTGCTATTGCCGACTCGGGCTGGACCTTTCTCGTGGTACTTATTGCCATCTTCTTTGCCGTCACCACGCTCAACCTCTACATCATATCCATCTACCTATCCAATATTTATACCGAAATCAAACAGCGGCCGCCGTATATTATCGAATCGGTGGAGCGGTTTTAAGGAATTGTAATGGCAGGGCAACCAATCCCCCCACTCACTCCTGCAATTCCAAAACCAGTGTCCCGCAGGGAGGGGTGAAAGATCAAGCCGTTTTTGTTTATTGCACGATCATTTTACGATAGCTAGGCTTCTCGCCTTCTTCCTCCCAGACCAAAATATAAATACCTTTGGCAAAAGCAGTCGTAGACAACTGATGAGAAGTTGCACGGTGTAATTTTTCCGCTAGCAACTGCCGCCCGTGCAAATCGAATAAGCGCAACAGCCCACTTCTGGGTGAAGCAAACTGAATATGCGCCATCGTTTGTACCGGATTAGGCACGATCAGCCAGTCCGTCGCTTCTTCGGCTGGATTTGACACGGAGGTTACAAAAGAAACAACTAGCGCAAGAGCGCTGCGACACCCATGGGCATCGGTTACAGTAACGTTATATGTTCCTGGTAGTAACTCCGAAGCAATGCTATCAGTAACTCCTGTATCCCACAAAAACGTGTAGGGCGCAACGCCATCAACAACTTCAACGACTGCTGCTCCGTCTGCTGTGCCAGGTCCAGTGGCAGGTGTAATTTGAGCCGTGAGGCTGATATAGGCAGCAGGCCATTCAAAAGCTCCCAAATCCACAATACCTTCCAGTACACGAGGCTGCCCATCAAAGTCTGTCAGCAAGCCTAATGAATCCAAGCCACCATTGTTGCCTACATTACGAGCAGGTGAGCAAGCAGCCGTGTGCAGGTCATTTTGTACGGGATCAATAAAAAGCGGGTCTTCGCCCACAATAATGCCTTCGCCACAAGCCAGGTTCCCGCCTGGTCGATTGCAATCCAGTGCATTGAAAAGGGAATGACTGATAAAAAGCCCGTTCAAAACATTGGCTTCACCAGTACGAATGGCATACACCGATTGTGGCTCCCAGACGATATTGTTGTAGAAGTATATTTCGTTATCTACAATTTCTGTATTAGAGCCATATCCTCCTCCAATAGGATAATTTCCATTGTTCGTGAACGTACAATTGGCAACCGTGTGGCGGCCATAGCCTCCACCAGTACCAGAAGATAATCTTAGCGCCCTCACATTATCTTTGAACAACGAATTGGTAATAACCGAATGTATGGTGGCACCGTTTAAAAAACCATTCAAGGTAAGTGCGCCATCGCCCAGGTTGGGAAAATTATGTCTATTGTTAATAAAGCGGCATTTGTCTACCCTCGCGTTAAGAATACCTCCAACGGCGCATTCAATTCCCAGCCCTACCGCCACATCTTGCGAGTTCACATAGTTGCCTTCGAACAAGGAATTGGTGATGGTAAAATTCAAAAAACCACCCGCATTGGCAATAATTATACCTCCTCCTTCCTGCTGGCCATAATTATTGATAAAATCAGTGAAATCAATAGTTATATCAACGGAGAACTCCGTTGTAACAGGTAGTGGTGTACTTGCTATATTCGAAAAAGCTATTCCAGCACCGGTTTTCGCATAGCCTTCTATAAACTTACAATTCATTAAGTTCAAGCTGGTCTTTAACCCTGTTATGTGAACACCTGCTAAACCTCCACCTTCAAATTGTGCTGAATCTCTCTGGAAAATTGTATTTTTGATCAATAGCTGGTCATGGAGTTCTTCAAAATACACCCCTCCCCCATGAATGCGGGCATAGTTTTCAATAAACTCACAATCTTCCAACAAGGGAATACCTGCTTCTGGATGCCCTCGCCAGCGCAGGTACAGCCCTGCCCCGAAGGAGAAGCAACGGTTGCGGATAAAAGAACAGTTTTGTATACGGGGATAAGCTCTGCGAAAATCACTGCCCATGGCGGCCAAGCCAGCGCCATTTTGTGCATAGTTGTTTTGGATAATGCAATTTCTGATCACAGGATCACAGATGGGCGCCGTGGCATCGGTTTGCAATAGAATGCCACCGCCATAGAAAAACACAGCTGTCTGGCTGTCAAAGGCATGCCCTTTTTCTATGGTAAATCCATCCAAAACCGTGGTGGTATCTGCACCATAAAAATACACCACATGCAGGCTGTTATCGGAAGTAAGCAACGGATCGCCAATTTCACCACTCAGAATAGTTGGATGATCGGCTAGGGCTCTGTTGTAACGGTTGGTTTCTGTTCCAGCAAAGCCTCCAAATACGCGCACACCTGGAGGAATATTAAAACTGAGTTCGCGATTGTTGTGGTCTGCCGCAGGATAATAGCTGCCTGTTGCTACCCAAATTTCGTCCCCACAACTGGCTACGGCCAAGGCTTGTTCTAGTCGCAAGAAGGCATCGTTCCAACTTTTGCCGCTTTGTGCTCCTGAGCCAGCAGATTGGTTCACGTACCAGCGTTGCCAGGCTGGATCACAAATAGCATCGTTTCCAAAAGTAGGGTACAATTTACCGCTGCTGTCCTGCACACAGACGGTATTAGTTCCTAACTCACATGCAGCTCCATATTGTGCACAAAATGATAGTAAACGAAAAGGATCGCGTGAAGATCCCCAGCCCGTTTGCCAAGTTATTTCTGTATCAAAATCAGCAGGTTCCTCTAAAAAAAGTTCAATATTCCCGTCGGGTAAAGTATCTCGATGGTAGACTATTGCATCGGAATAGACATTACTTGTAAATCTTAGGAGTGGAAGGTTAAAAGTATCGCCAACTTCCAAAGTAAAATCGTAAATCAGGTAGGCATTTTCAGTGCAGGTAGTATCCCTCCTAAACCAACCCTTCAATGCTTCTTCCCGATAAAACCCTACGCGTTGCAAGCCACACTCCTGATCGGGTAGCAACAAAATTTCTATCCATTCTTGGTCGCAAATTTGTGTCTTATCGCCATAGGAATAGACCCAGGTCGTGGGTGAAGTAAATGCTCCACCCATTCCCACTATCCATTGTGGTTGGGCATCATAGCTGGGGAGGATACTTTGTGTAGTGCCTGCATTGCTCAATAGCAGGCAGATGAAGAGTAATTGAAAATTGTTCATGGGATTAATTTATACCCCCACTAGCAATTTATGCTAGTGGGGGGGAATAAATATTATAGCTTAATTAAGCTGCCAATTTGCACTTCAGCGCCAATACTGATTTGATAATTAATAAGGCCAATATTAAGTTGTTGTGGTCACTCCTGCAATTCTAGCACCAAAGTCCCGTGTGCCGGTAATACCAACTGACTGAGATCTGGCAAGATCACCCCACTGACAATATTTTTCGCCACCGAGAACCCGGCCAGCTGCTCGGCAAAGCGAGCGGTACGGATTGTTGTTTCCCGTGCATTGGAATTGTAGGCGACCATGACCGTTTGATTCGCGTTGTAGCGAAAATACACGTATACCCCATCCTCGGGAACAAACTGCATCAGTTGCCCATCTTGCAACACCTGCTGCGCTTTGCGGTAGTTGGCCAGGGTTTGAATATACGCAAAGGCTTCCTGTTCGGCGTCGGTACGGCCTCGCTCCTTAAATTTATTGGGTTTGTCACGCGGAAAGCCGCCGGGAAAATCTTTGCGGCCTCCCTCACTGAAACTTCCACCGGTACCCGTAAGGAGCAGTTCGGTACCGTAATACAACATGGGAATACCCCGCAGGGTGAGCAGCAGCGCGATGCCCGATTTGAATCTTTCCAGATCCTCCCCCAGTACGCCGTAGATACGCCCGAGGTCGTGGTTGTCCAGGAATAACACATTGCGGTAAGGATCCTGGTACAAGTAATCCTGGGCGAGGGTATAGTAGAGCCGGGCGACCCCACTCGTCCAACCTTGTTCGGCCATCAGGGACTCGGTGATGGCGTAGTACAGTTGAAAATCCGTCACCCCGGGCAAGTGGCTGTTGTGGGCATTGGCCCGGGTGCCTTCGGTAAACCACGACTGGATGCCGGGGCCGTGCACATAAGTTTCGGCAAAGATGCCCATCTGGGGATATTCCCGCAGGATGCGCTGGTTCCAGCGGGCCATAAATTCCTGGTCACAATAGGCGTAGGTATCTATCCGGAATCCGTCCTGACCACTGTACTCCGTCCACCAAATGCTGTTTTGGATGAGGTAGTTGGCCAATTGAGGTTGCTGCTGATTGAGGTCGGGCATGTGTTGGTCGAACCAACTTTCTGTCACTTGGGCCAGGTCGCTTTTCGACCGGTAAGGGTCCAGTTGTACGGGCGCTCGGTAAGAAATACGGGGAAAGCCTTCCTACCACTGGTGAATCCAGTCGCGGGCTGGCAGGTCATGCATAAACCAGTGTTCGTCACCGGTTTGGTTAAAGACGACGTCCATGATCACTTTCAGGCCCCGCTCGTGGGCCAGCTGCACCAACTGCCGGTATTGCTCATTGGTCCCCAACCGACGATCGATGCGGTAATGATCGGTGATGGCGTAGCCGTGGTAACTTTCGTAAGGCTGGTCGTTTTCCAGTACAGGATTCAACCACAGCGTGGTCACCCCCAGAGATTCCAGGTAATCCAGGTGTTCCATGATGCCAATCAGGTCGCCACCGTGGCGGAAGTACACCTTATCGCGGTTGGTTCCTTGCTGCTTCATCCCCGCGACACTGTCATTGCCGGTGTCGCCATTGGCAAAACGGTCGGGCATAATAAGGTAAATCAAGTCCTGCGCCGTCACGCCCTGGGCTTTGGTCTGCTGGGGTGTGCGGGCCTTGAGTTCGTAGGGGTAGTTTCGGACGGGTCCCTGCGCAGATTCACGCAAAGCAATCGTCAGGGTACCGGGGTTGGTACCCGGTTCAATTTCCAGCAACAGGAACAAATAATTGGGATTGTCCAACCGGGTGGCGGTCAACAATTTCACGCCGGGATAGTCAAGTTGTGGTTCCCAATCGCGAATACCCTGGTCATAAATCATTACCTCCAGGGTCGTTTCAGCCATATCTGTCCACCAAAAGGGTGGTTCTACCCGTGGCTCCCCAAAATGAGCCCCGTTTGCTGGTCGGTAGTAATACTCAGACTCGTGCGTCCCGAGCGGCAGCTTCTGAAAAGGATCATCGTTATAGATGGTTTTGGGCTGAGCAAATGCTATCGCGCCAGTAAAGGTGAACCACAACAGTATAGGGAAACGCATAAGGGAGAAAATTAAAAGTAAAAAGGAATGGCCACAGCAAGACAATATAATATTAAAAGACGGATTTATCCCATAAATTAAGCGCTTGTTGGGGGGAATAATCCATCCCAACAAGCGCTTACTATACGCTCCAGCGGCGAGCCACCTGAGCCGCCTGAAACGTTTATGTTTGTGACTGCTTTTTCACCAACGCTGGTAGCCTAATCGGTCACCCCAAACTGTGCCTTGGTAGGCATGGTCAGCAGGCTGGTCGCCTTCACGGCAATACTATTCATCTTATACGTTTTGGTACCTACCCACGACATATAATCCTGCAACTGGGAAATAGCCTGTAATTCAAATTCCATATCCAGGTTGTCGTCTGCGGCATCCAGGTGCAGCAGTTCCTTTTCTCCATCCCGGAAAACAACCCAACTGCCATTGGAGAAGGTTTGTTCCCACTGCCCGGTGGTGAAGGTGCCATCCGGATTGAACCGCCACCAGCGGCCTTTGTTGGGTTTGTTTTGGCTGTTATCCGCGTGATTGACCCAGTATTCAGCTACCCAAAAGGTACGCAACAATAGTTGTATCCGGGGATTGTTCTGATCGGGCAAAACGGGTGAGGCATAACTTCCACCCGTTTTACCGGGTTCCCCGGCAGGTGTCGTGGTAGCTACGGTTGCGGGCATTTCGCCAGCTTGCTCCGGCGCATCGTGTTTACAGGCCGAAAAGGCCAGTCCCATCACCAGGCAAAGGGTTAGTGATTTAATACGGTTCATGGAAAAAAATTTAGTTCATGGAAAATTCCCCGCAAAATTGTCAAAACATGCACGAACCAGCAAACCTTTGGGTGTTAATGTTAAGCAAAGGACCCAATTGGCTAGTAGTCTTTACTGCCGGGTTGGCGAATTTCTACCCCTTCTGATGATTTGGCCGCACGCACCATGGCTTTGACGTCTTCCAAAAGCGCCTGCGCATCGTAGACAATACCGTCCTTGACGGTATACTTGATGCCCTCGGTACGTACCACTTCGTTGTTTTCGTCCAGCCGGATCGCTCCCGTACCGTACAACACTTTAAGGTCGGCGAGGGGGTTTTCCCGGACGATTACAAAATCGGCCTTTTTGCCCACTTCCACCGTTCCAATTTCACGATCCAGGCCCAGCGCCTCCGCGCCGGCAAGCGTGGCCGCACGGATTACCTCCAGGGGATGGAAGCCTGCTTCGCGCAAGAGCTCCAGCTCGCGGATGTAGGCGAAACCGTAGAGTTGGTAAATATAGCCAGAATCGGAGCCGGCAGTCACGCGCCCGCCGCGGTTTTTGTATTCATTGATGAAAGCCATCCAGAGGCGGTAATTTTCGCGCCAGGCCACCTCCTGTTCGGTTCCCCAGGCATGCCAGTACGACCCGTGGCTGATGCGGCTGGGTTGGTAAAAGCGCCACAAGCTGGGCAGGGTGTATTCTTCGTGCCAGTCGGCCCGGCGGGCCCGCATGAGGTCGCGGTTGGCTTCGTAAATATTGAAGGTAGGGTCCAGGGTAAAATCCAGGGCCAGCAGTTCGTCCATTACCTTGTTCCAGTGGTCGCTGTACGGCGGTGCAGCCTGTTTCCAGAGTCGCCCCGCTTCGGTAAAGCGGTCTTGTTCGTTTTGGTAATTGTAGTCGACCGGATAGTTTTGCACCGTTCGGTCGGCAAAAAGCGCTTCGGGCAAGCCGTACCAGTGTTCCATTGACGTTAGCCCGGCGCGGGCGCTGTTGAGCACGTTCCACCGGCCCACGTCCATCTGGGCGTGATGGCAAGCCGAGCGGAGGCCGAGCTTTTTGTTTTCCTCGAGTCCAGCAGCCATGATTTCGGGCGCCGCACCGAAAAACTTGATGCCATCAGCGCCTTTTTTGGCATTGGCACGTACCCACTCGCGGGCACCTTCGGCGGTGTTGATCAGGTCGTAATTACCCTGTCCGAAAACCGTGTAGGCCGCAATCCGCGGGGCAACGATCTCATTGGCCGCGCTGCGCGTTTTGTGGGCCAGCACCCAGTCGAGGCCATTGCCACAAGAAGGATCCCGTAAGGTAGTGACCCCGTGGCCGAGCCACAATTTAAAGACGTACTCGGCATCAGCACCTTGTGCCTGGCCGCCGATGTGTCCGTGCATATCCACAAAACCGGGCAGCAGGTACATGCCTTCGGCGTCCAGTTCGACTCCACCTTCTTTCAGGGTCGGTCGGTCGTCGGCGGCAATCGGAACACCCGGATTACCCACTACCTTAATACCCACAATGCGGTTGTTTTCGACCACAATATCAATGGGGCCCCGCGGTGGTGCGCCGTTGCCGTTGATGAGGGTCACCCCCCGAATGATGAGTTGGGTATGTGGCCCACTCCCCTCGCCCGCCTTGCGGTTGGGAGATGCATCGACCTGGGCGAAGGTGAGAGAAGCGATTCCAAGAAAAAGAAAAAGGAGGAAGTTGGTTTTCATATAGGTCTATTCACAAGCGATAGAAAAAGATTGTTAAGCCGTACAATTTTCTGGCGTTGTCATCCAACCGGTGCCATTAGCACCGGTTGGATGACTCGTTCAACGAACCGAACCCGCACTTACCGCTGGCACGCACACTGGGTGGGCATGGCACTACCGGTTTCGGTCATTACGGGCCAGACGTTGCCACTGCCCGGTTGCTCGAAGTAGAATTTGGTCCGGTTGCGCTGGTAATTGCCCACTTCGTTCATGGTTGCGGCATCGTACAAGCGGCCATTGACCATCGTCATATCCACCTTTTCGCTGGCGCGGATGTCCGCCAACGGATTGCCATCGATGACGATGAGGTCGGCGAGTTTGCCTGTTTTGAGGCTACCGATCTGGTGGTCCATACCCAGGTAGCGGGCCCCATTGATGGTAGCTGCGGAGAGGGCTTCCTGGTTGGTCATACCGCCTTGCTGTAGCATCCAGAGTTCCCAGTGAGCGCCTAAGCCCTGAAGTTGTCCGTGCGAGCCGAGGTTGATCTCTACCCCCACGTCCGTCAGTTTCTTGAGCGAACGACTGGTGAGGATGTGGCCATTTTCATACTCCTCTGCCGGAATCATGGTACGGTGGCGGGCCCGACTGTCGACAACCGGGCGCGGCGTAAAGGTGAGCAGGCGGTCTTTTTCCCAGACGTTGGTATTTTGGTACCAGTAGTATTCCCCGTTCACGCCGCCGTAGTTGACGATGAGCGTAGGCGTATTGTGGGCTTCGGTGGCCGCCCAAAAAGTGGTCACATCCCGGTAGAGCGGCGCCACTGGAATATTGTGCTCCACCCCGGTGTGTCCATCTGCCAGCATGGTCATATTGTGGTAGAAGAACGAGCCCCCTTCCGGCACGACCAGCAAGCCCAATTCCTTGGCCGCCCGCATCACCATCTGGCGCTGCTCGCGGCGGGGCTGGTTGTAGCTTTTCACACTAAAAGCCCCGTAGGCCTGGGTGCGGCGCAGCGCCGAGCGCGCGTCGTCCAGGTTGTTGATCACCGCTTTGAAGTCGCCATCGGCACCGTAGATGATGGTTCCGGTGCTGAACAGGCGCGGACCTACCATTTCACCCGCTTTGATCATCTCACTCTGGCTGAAGATCATCTCCGAGTTGGAGCTGGGGTCGTGGGCCGTGGTGACTCCGTAGGCGAGGTTGGCGTAGTAGTACCAGCTTTTTTGCGGGCTTATGCCGTAGCGAAAATCGCCCAGGTGGCCGTGTACATCCACAATGCCGGGCATGATGGACTTACCCGTGCAGTCGATGACCTTGGCGGCAGCCGGAACTGGCGTGCTGGCGCCGGGGCCCATGGTTTTAATCACATTACCTTCTACAATCAGGGTACCGTTTTCGATTACGGCGTCGCCTTCCATGGTAATCAGGCGCGCATTCGTAAAAGCTACGATGCCCGTGGGTTGGTCCATGGGCAGGCGCAGGGGGATGCGCAATCCGGTTGAGTCAAGCGGTGGAATACTATCGCCGGCGCCCAGCAAAAAGGCGAAACGCTCGTTGAGGTTATCCGAAAAATATTCGTTACCCAGGGTCCAATGCAAGCTTTTGCTGTCGGCAGACCAGTGGATGTTAATCCCCGCATCTTTGGCCACCTGTGCCACGGGGACGGCTTTGGTTTGGGCGTTGATGCCTACGGCTTTTCCCGACTTTGGGAAAGGAGCTACGTAGACTTTAAACAACTCCGACCAGGCAATCCAGTTGTTGTCGGGGCTGATGCTGAAGCGTTGGGCGTACTGGCCATCGAAGTGTTTCTTTTCGTCGCTGCCATCGAGCTTGCAACTGTAGAAACCTTTGGTGAGGCTACCGAAGAGGAAGCCGCCGGTTTGGTAAAAAATCCGTTGCCCGTCGGCGCTGAAAACCGGAAAATCGCCGCGCGGAGTAACCAGCGTGGGCGTGCCACTCTTTACGGAGATTAAGTAGATGCCCGGTTCGGTGCAATGGGTATAGCCCTGGTGGCCGTTGCCTTCTTCTTTTTGGTACACCAACGATTGCCCATCAGGCGAAAAGGAAGGGGTACGAAAGATGCCTTTCTCCGTAGTAAGGGTGCGCTCGATGCCCGTTGCCAGGTTGCGGACAACCAGGGCGCCCATTTCTTCGTCATCCCAACTGACGTAGGCCAGTTGCTGGCCATCGGGCGAAAAAGCGGGTTCAAATTCCAGTTGAGTAGTTTTGGTCAGGCGGGTTGGTTTGGCGGTTGCCAGCGCCATTTGCCAGAGGTGGCCAACGGCATGGAAGATTACCGACTTACCATCGGGAGCGGTCACGAGGTGGCGAATCACCTTAACGTCAAAATCCTTGGTAAAGGCATCGTTTTGCTGGCGCCGGGTTTCCGCTACTTTGGTATCCACGGTAGCACTAAAAGGAATCACGACGGGCTTGGCTTTACTGAGGGGATCACTGGGGATCCGCCAGATTTTTCCGCCGGCCCAGATGACGATGGCGGCATCGTCCGGGGTCCAGTCGAAACCGGTATAAGCGCCAAAAACCGCCCAGGCTTCTTGTTGGTCTTTGCTCAGGTTATCGTAGAGCGAAAATGCTTCCCCCGTTTCCAGGTCGTAGACCAACAGGGTCGTTTTTGTACGTACCCGGCGGACAAAAGCCAGCTTTTTCCCATCGTTGGAAATTTGTGGCCGGCAGGCGCCACCAGCACCCGTGATGAGGTCTTCGATCTTGTTTTCCTGGCGATCGTAGCGGCGAATGACGTAGATCTGGCTGTTGGGGTCTTTGTTGTACTGGAAATACCCGCCCGGGTACATGTCTTCGCTGAAGTAGACGTAGCGGCCATCGGGCGAAACCGAAGGTTCGTTGACATCCTGTTGGTCATTTTTGCGTTCGGTCAGTTGAATCCCGCTGCCGCCGCTGAGGTGGTACAGCCACATTTCTCCGGCTCCGAGCGAACGCTGGGAGGTGAAGTGCTTACGCGCCACGAAGTACTGGCCGTCGGGTGTCCAGGCGGCATTGTTGAGCAGGCGAAAATCTTCTTTGGTGACCTGTTTGCCATCGCTGCCATCGGCATTCATGACCCAGATATTGTCTCCGCCGCCGGCGTCGCTGGTAAACAGGATCTGCTTGCCAGAAGGGCTAAACCGGGGCTGCACTTCCCAGGCCAGCCCACTGCGCAGTACGCGAGCCGGGCCGCCCGCAATGGGCATGGCGTAAATGTCTCCCAGGAGGTCAAAAACAATGGTTTTGCCATCGGGGCTCACGTCCAGGTTCATCCAGGTACCTTCGTCGGTGGTAAACTGTACCGATTGCCAGTTCCATTCCCCCGGTGGGTTATTGACGTCCCATTTTTCGGGTTTTCCTGCCCCTTGACCAAAAGTTAAGCTTGTTGACAAAAGAAGAACAATCGTGACTATTAGTTGATGCATTAGCGTTTTATATTTTGCTCCGGGCCAAGATAGCCTATTTTTTGAATTCCAGAAAGTAGTGGAGAGGGAGTAGCTGTTAGCGTCCAAATCTTTTCTTCTCAAAAAAAATAGCTATTTTTAGGATTCAATTAATGTGTCCGAATTCTACTGCCTCGCCAGCAGTGCTGGTGGGCTCAAAAATACAAACTATGTTTATTCGTACCCTTTGCTGGGCTAGTTTATTGTTATTGCTAGCGTGTACTACCAGGCAAAATCAAGGATCAACAACAAACTATACCAAGATGCCAGTTGTCTACCCAGTAACCCGGGAAACAGACCAGCAAGATGATTACCACGGGACCCTCATACATGACCCCTTCCGCTGGCTCGAAGTGGATACCTCCAAGGAAGTCAAGGAATGGGTAACAGCAGAAAACGACGTGACCTTCGGCTATTTAGAAAACATCCCTTTTCGCCGCCAAATTGAAGACCGGCTGACAGAACTCTTGAACTACCCGCGGCTAAGTTCTCCGCAGCGGGCGGGTGAATATTACTTTTTTTCCAAAAATGACGGGTTGCAAAACCAGGCGGTGATTTACGTACAAAAAGGCCTGGAAGGAGAGCCCAGTGTGTTTATCGATCCCAATGTCTGGTCCAAAGATGGAACCACTTCCATCAACCTCGTCGGTTTTTCGGAAGATGACCGCTACGTAGCCTTTTCGGTGGCCCACGGTGGTAGCGACTGGCAGCAGATTCGGGTGATGGAGGTAGCGACGAAAAAGGAACTACCCGACCAGTTGGAATGGGTCAAATTCAGTGGTGCGGGCTGGTCTGGCAATGGCTTCTTCTACAGCCGTTACCCCTCGCCGGAGCCCAGTAAAAAACTATCCGGCAACAACCTCTACCACAGTGTCTATTACCACCAGTTGGGTCAGCCGCAGGACGCCGATGAACTTGTTTTTCGCGACGACGAAAACCCCGCCAATTACCACTATGGTTACGTGACGGAAGACGGCAACTACTTCATCCTGTTTGACGCGCCGGGCACCAATGGCTTTGCCACCTACTACAAGGATTTGCAAGTAGACAGCAGTGCATTTGTACCGCTTTTTGCGGGCTACCAAAACAAGAGTACCGTGGTGCATACCATCGGTGAGCGTTTCCTGGTGCTGACGGACATTGGGGCGCCTAACTACCGGCTGGTAGAGGTGGATATCCGCACGCCCGAACCCGAAAACTGGAAAGAAATTATTCCTGAAACCAGTAACCTGCTGCAAAACGTGGCGAGTGGAGGGGGTTATTTGTTTGCCAACTACCTGGAAAAGGCTACGGACCGGTATTACCGACTCAACTACGATGGCACTGATACACAAGCTATTGTACTACCGGGAACAGGTACTGCTGGCGGCCTTGGTGGCGACGAAGATGACACGGTACTGTTCTATTCTTTTACCTCTTTCATCTACCCGCCCACGATCTTCAAGTACGACGTGGCCAGTGGAAAATCTTCCCCCTTCTACCAGACCGAACTGAAGTTTAATCCGGCTGATTACGAAGAGAAGCAGGTTTTCTACAAAAGCAAGGATGGTACGCCGGTGAGTATGTTTATCGTTCACAAAAAAGGCCTGGAGCTGGATGGCAACAATCCCACCTACCTCTACGGCTACGGTGGCTTCAACGTCAATTTAACACCTGGTTTCAGCGCCTCCCGACTGGTATTACTGGAAAATGGTGGTGTTTTCGCCATGCCCAACCTGCGCGGAGGTGGCGAATACGGCGAAGAATGGCACCAGGCAGGTATGCTGGATAAAAAGCAAAATGTCTTCGACGACTTTATTGCGGCGGCCGAATACCTGATGGACCAAGGCTATACCCGCAAAGAAAAGCTGGCTATCGCCGGCGGCAGCAACGGCGGCTTGCTGGTAGGGGCTGCTATGACCCAGCGCCCGGATCTGTTTGCAGTCGCTTTCCCAGCCGTTGGGGTGATGGATATGCTGCGCTACCATAAGTTTACGGTGGGCAAAGGCTGGATACCAGAATATGGTTCCAGTGACAATCCGGCGGATTTCCCCAACCTGCTGGCTTACAGTCCGCTCCATAACCTCAAACCCGGTACTGCTTATCCGGCTACGCTGATCACAACGGCCGACCACGACGACCGGGTTGTTCCTGCCCACAGTTTCAAGTTTGCGGCCCAGCTGCAAAAATGCCAGGCCGGAGACAATCCCGTGCTCATCCGCATTGATACCGATGCCGGACACGGTGCGGGTAAGCCCATCAATAAAATCATCGAAGAACAAGCTGATATCTGGTCTTTCTTTTTCTACAACACCGATGCAGCGGTAAAATATATTCGGGGGTAAGTGGGAAGGTGGGAAGGTGTAAAAATGTAAATTTATTATTGTCCAAATACTTAAGGCGGGGCACCCTTAAAAAGTTCGTAAAGATGCGTTTTTACGAAAGACAACATGAAAAGATGACTAAAGACCTAAATTCCGAAACTCAGGATCAGCGCGAGCTGATCCAACAGTTACGGCAACAAATCGTTGATTTACAGCAAAGTAACCAGGATCTGGAGTACTTTGCCTACGTAGCTAGCCACGATCTTCAGGATCCGCTCCGCTCCGTGGAAGGATTCCTGGGCATTATCCGAAAAAAGCTTCCGCCAGAGCAACTCAGCCCCGAACTGGAGGAGTATTTTGAACACGTGACCAACGGCGTTATCCGGTTACAAAAGCTCATTTTTGATCTCCTGGAGTATTCCCGTGCTGGCCGAATCTTTGTCGAAGAGACCATCCAGACCAAGCACATGTTGATGCTCGTCAAGTATGATCTACGCCACAGTTTAGAACAACAGGGTATAACGATTGAGGAAATCAATTTACCTGCTCAATTCCAGGGCAACCGGATGCGGATTTCCCAGCTTTTTCAAAACCTGTTGGCCAATGCCATCCATTATGGCCAGCCTGGTCGTGAAAACCACATCACTATTACGGCCCATGACCGGCAGGCCTGCTGGGAGTTTACGATTCAAGACCAGGGAATCGGTATTGACCCCGTCCATCACCAAAAGATATTCGAGTTGTTTACCCGGCTGCACGCCCGGGAAGTTGGTGACCAAGGCACCGGAATCGGTTTAGCTTTGTGTAAACGCATTGTCGAAAGCCACGGCGGTAAAATCTGGGTAGAGAGCACCGTGGGAGCAGGTGCCTGTTTTCATTTCACCACCAAGAAATTCTGAAAAATCAGACGAACAGGGCAGCAATGGTGCCGGTTAGAAAACAAGCAATGGTACCTCCAATCAACGCTTTTATCCCAAACTGGGTCAAGGTCGGGCGCTGCCCCGGAGCCAAACTGCCAATCCCTCCAATTTGGATGCCAATAGAAGCAAAATTGGAAAATCCACAAAGTGCATAAGTAGTGATAATTACTGATTTGGGATTCTTAAGCAATCCTTCTGCTAAAACCCCCTGGAACTGTTCGTAAGCGACAAACTCATTGATGACAGTCTTGAGTCCCAGCAGCTGACCCACCACGGTAATATCCTCAAAAGGAACACCCAGAATCCAGGCAAAAGGGGCGAAAACCATTGCCAGTAAATACGTAAAGCTAAACCCTTCGAAGCGGTTATTGGTAGACAGGGCAATTTGCTCATTCCAGTCGCCCACACTGGAAAAAACCTGGGCAAAACCCCAGTTCACCAAATCGGTGAGGTTGAGGAAAATGGAGTTCATCATAAAGATGAGCGCCGTAAATACGAGCAACATGGCACCTACGTTAACCGCTAATTTCAAGCCGTCGGTGGTGCCACGGGAAATAGCATCAAGGACATTGGTAGCCTCGTCTTCAGCCATTTCCATTTGTTTGTCGATATCACCATCGCGCTCGGTTTCCGGATAGAGCATTTTCGCCGCCACGATCGCTGCCGGCGCCGAAATAATAGAAGCCGTCAGCAAATGTTTGGCAAAAAACAAGCGCGCAACTTCATCCGTCCCCCCCAGATACCCGACGTAGGCAACAAAGACACTACCCGCGATCGTGGCCATACCGCCGGTCATCAGGCATAAAATCTCTGACTTGGTCATGTTTTCCAGGTAGGGCCTGATGACGAGCGGTGCTTCCGTTTGTCCGATGAAGACATTAGCGGCAGCAGCTAAGCTTTCCGGCCCCGATAGGCCCATGGTCCGGGAGAGCAGCCAGGCTAAGCCGTAAACGATCTTTTGCAGGATTCCAAAATAATAGAGGATGGCCGTAAGGGCACTAAAAAAAACAATCGTTGGTAGTACCTGAAAGGCAAAAATGTAGCCGAAGGAACTCATGTCCTTGACAATATTCCCAAACATAAACTGAGATCCAGCAGCCGTAAAAGCGATAACACTGGTAAAGCCGCGGGAGATGAGGTCGAAAACATTGCTTACGCCAGGCACGATAAGGATGAAAAAAGCAAGGAAAAACTGTAATCCCATCCCAATGGCGACCAGTCGCCAATTGATGGCCTTGCGGTTACTACTAAGCAAATAACAGATCCCCAATAAGATGGTAATCCCCAAACCAGCACGCAATAAATCAATAATAAAATCCATAATCCCTTACTTTTGTCCAACCGGCCAAAAGTAAGTAAAGTATTTGGAACAAGGTCTATCCTTTTTGAGGCAGCTACTCAAACGGTCCGCTAGCCCGCGCCAATAAGGTCGACAATTATTTTTCTAACACTATTTAAAAGTCTACTTTTGCCCAAACCTATATTGGGCTATGCGACCATTCATCATTGGCATTACCGGCGGCAGCGGCTCCGGCAAGACAACTTTCATCAAAAGCTTAAAGGACAGTTTTTCGGAGACGCAGCTTTGCGTAATTTCGCAAGACGATTATTACCGCCCCCGGGAAGAGCAAAGAAGCGACAACCAGGGAATCACTAATTTTGATCTACCCCGATCGATTGATAAAAAAGCTTTTATCCACGATGTTGGTCAACTGGTACAGGGTCAAATCGTAGAACGACAAGAATACACCTTCAACAACGAAAAGGCTTCCTCCAGGCTACTGGTTTTCAATCCCACTCCTATTATTATTGTGGAAGGGCTCTTTGTCTTTCACTTTAAAAAAATGTGCGAACTGCTGGATCTGAAAATATACCTGCACGCCAAGGAGAATCTGAAAGTTATTCGGCGAATCAAACGGGACCGGGTGGAGCGCAACTACCCCCTCGAAGATGTCCTCTACCGCTACGAAAACCACGTTCTCCCTGCTTTTGAGAAGTACATCAAGCCCTATATGGACGAAGCGGACCTCATCATCAACAACAACCAGCAGTTGCATATGGGATTGCGGGTCGTGCAAGGCTTCTTAGACCACCATTTGACCACCCATACTAGTTCGCCACAATAGCAATTTTCATATCTGGGCTTATGGCCAATCGGAAGATATTGGTGATGTTATAGAACCGCAAATCAGCAATTTCAACCCAGTCTTCATCGCGGAAACGATTAAACTTGTACAATTTGCTGCCTTTTCCCATAATGTAACTACCGTCGGGTAGCAGGGCAAAATCTTCGGCACCTACCAGGCTGGTAATGATGGGCTGGGGAGTCAGGTTGGTACGGCGGTACAAAGACAACTCCATAATCTGCCAAATCCCCTGTTCATTTTTCTGCACGAAAGTCAGGTTGCCATTGGGCAACTTTTTGATACAGCGCCCCACGTTGGTCGCCAGCGGCAACAATTCATCGGTATCCACATTGGCCAGGGCCAGGTAATTGGGGTTGTCGAGTACGAATACGGCTACTTCCTTGCTATTGACCCAGGTGTAGTAGCCAATACCTTGTAAGTATTTAAAAACCGGCTTTCCGTTGGTCAATCGATCCAGCGGAAACTGCCACAAACGGATGACGGTATCCCGATTGATGTATTCCTGACGAATGGCAGAAAAGTTGTAGTAATCTGGCATTCGCATAGCAGAAAATTCTCCTTCCTGGGTTTCCGTCACCCGCAACTTGGTCTTTTCCTTGAGGTTAAGGAGGTATAATTCCGGTTGCTGCATAGCAGGCAGCTGGGCGGAGATATAGAGCTCATCGTTGGAGAAGAACGCTGGTTGGTTGTTGTATCCATTCGGGTTAAAGCCCGTTAGAAACTGCGGATGGGTAAACTCGAAAAGGCTGTCTGAAACCTGCTTAACATCAAATAAATAAATATTAGATTGAGGCAATTGCGCCCGCAGCGTAAAAACAGATAAAAGCATTACGAAGGAAACCATGTACTTCGGCATAAATATATTTCTTTACGCCAAAAGTAGCACATCCTGGGCGAATTGAAAAGTACCCGGACGAATTAGGAAAATGGAAGTGCCCTTTTTTGCCATATTTAGCGTTATTTTGCCCTGAAGATAATTAATCCTTGGTTGGCCATTCATTTAAACGGTCAGCAGATTCAATTGATATGCCAACAGCAAATGGAAAACCAGTAGGCGTAATCGGTGGCGGCAGCTTTGGCACCGCTATTGCAAACCTGCTAGCTTACAACACCGATGTCCTCATTTATGCCCGCAAGCAAGAGGTAGTCGATCTCATCAATACCCGGCAGGAACGACACGGTATTGTTCTTCCCGAACGGGTGCGGGCTACCAACGACCTGGCAGAAGTCGTGGGTGCCTGTCAATTGCTCTTTCCGGTTGTACCTTCTATTTCTTTCCGGTCCATGATGCAAGACATGGCGCCGTATTTGCATCCCTACCATATTTTGATCCACGCCACCAAAGGATTTGATCTGAATGGTGTGCTGGAGCGGGAAATAGAAGAGAAAGGCGTGATGCGTTCGAACCTTAGCACCATTTCAGAAGTCATTCGCCAGGAAAGTGTGGTGGTCCGAATTGGTTGCCTGTCGGGGCCCAACCTGGCCCAGGAAATCCTGGAAGGACAACCAACCGCGACCCTCATCGCGAGCAAGTTCACGGAAGTGATTAGCGCGGGGAAAGCCGTATTGAGTAGCCCGTTGTTCCACGTTTTTGGCTCCCACGATTTGCTGGGAGCAGAATTGGCCGGAGCCTTAAAAAATACGATTGCACTGGGTTCTGGCATACTCAAAGGCTATGGTTTAGGCAAAAACATCCAGGCGATGCTACTTACGCGTGGGCTTATGGAAATGGTCTACTTTGGCAAAGCCATGGGTTCCGATACGGAGGCTTTTTTTGGGACTGCAGGAATCGGTGACCTGATCGCCACCGCCACCAGCAAGAAAAGCCGCAATTACACTTTTGGTTATCGGCTCGGCCGTGGCGAAACCTTTGAGACGATTGCGGACAGTATGCCCGAACTGGCCGAAGGCGTTCGGACCCTTAAAATAACGCGCTACCTGGCCCGTTACTATAAATTGAGGGTGCCCATTACGGAAATGTTGTACCGTATTGTCTTCCAGGGGTTTCCAGTTCAAGATGCCATGAACTACCTGATGACCTATCCCTACGATGTAGATGTAGATTTCTTATAACTTCTTATCTTGACCGAAAACCTTAAGCATGCAACTCCAGATCAAATCCTTTTTGCCCCACCTGGCTGCGTTGGCCATCTTTATTACCGCCGCAGTTTTTTATTTTTCTCCGCAATTTTCCGGTAAAATCGTCAGTCAGGGCGATATTATTGGCTACCGGGGGATGTCGGAAGAATTGCGTCAGTTCAAGGCCGCCACGGGCGAAGAATCGCTCTGGACCAACGCTATGTTTGGCGGTATGCCTTCCTACCAGATCAACACGGTCAGTAGCGGCAACTACGTCAAAAAGCTGGAAAATGTAGCTCGTTTGTACATCCAGCCGCCCGCCGGGCAGTTCATCGCTGCTATGATTTGCTTCTATATTTTGATGGTTCTGCTGGGCGTTAGCCCCTGGCTAAGTATCATTGGTGCCCTGGCCTTTGGCTTTGCCACCAATAACCTGGTGTTATTCGAAGCCGGGCATGAGACCAAGCTGCGAACCATTTCCTACCTCCCGCTGGTGGCCAGTGGTTTACTGCTGGCTTTCCGCCAAAGGTACCTGTTGGGTGGGTTGTTGTTTGGAATCGGCATGGGTATGGACCTGGCCGCCAACCACGTGCAAATGACTTATTATTTTTTCCTGACGGTGCTTATTTGGGGCATCGCGGAGCTGGTCAGTAACATTAAAAATGGCACCCTTCCGCATTTTGCCAAAGCTGCCGGTGCCCTGGCTATTGGTGGCGTGCTGGCCCTGGGGGCAGCAGCGTCTAATCTCTGGATCACCTACGAATACGCACAGGATACCATGCGTGGAAAACCCATCCTGGAGCAACAAGCCACCGCTCAGGATAATTCCTCCAGCAGCAGCGTCGACGGCTTAAACTGGGACTATGCCATGCAGTGGAGCAACGGTCCCCTCGACCTGTTTTCAGCTTACATCCCGGGCGTAGTGGGTGGCGGTTCTGCGGAACCAACTACCGATGATTCTCCGTACGGCAAGACCATGACCCGGCTGGGAGCTGGCCAGGGTAAAAATTTCAGCGCACCACTCTACTGGGGTGCCTTGCCCTTTACCAGTGGACCCATTTACTTCGGGGCCATTATGGTACTATTCTTCCTGGTGGGGCTTTTCCTGGTGGATGGGCCCGTAAAATGGTGGCTCGGACTGGGTACCTTACTCACCTTGCTCTTATCTATGGGCAGTAATTTTGAGGGACTGAGCCGGCTGTTTTTTGATTATTTCCCCCTCTACAATAAATTCCGGACGCCCAATTCCATTCTGAGTGTTACTTCTTTTTTAGTGCCGGCGCTGGCGATTCTGGCCCTCCATTCGATCTTTTCGGGCGCCCAACCCAAAGCCAGAATTATCCGTAGTCTGGCTATCGGTGGGGGCATTGCGCTTAGTATTGCCTTGTTTTTTGCGGTCGTAGGCCCTGGCATGTTTGACTTCACCACCCCCGGTGAAGCGAGCAAAATCAACCGCATGTTTGGGGGTCAATTGCAACCAGAAATCCTGCAACCAATCCTGAAGAGCCTGCAGGAAACCCGCGCCGACATGATGCGCGCGGATGCTTTCCGGACTTTCATACTGGCTGCCCTGGCGCTGGGCGGTGTCTATTTCTTTGTTCAGGAAAAAATCAAGGCAATGCCCGTGCTCATTGGCCTGGGATTACTTACGGTTTTTGACCTTTTCGGCGTGGGCATGCGCTACCTGAACAAAGATGATTTCGAACGACCTACTGCTGTCAACCAGGTTTTCACGCCCCGCCCCGCCGACACCCAAATACTGGCCGACCAAGACCCGAACTTCCGGGTATTCGACACCACGGTTGATCCCTTCCAGTCGTCCAGACCTTCTTATTTCCACAAAATGGTGGGCGGCTACCACGCCGCCAAACTACAGCGCTACCAGGACTTGATCGACCGCTACTTATCCCAAGGTAACCAGGCGGTGTTTAATATGCTGAACACCAAGTATTTCATCGTGCCCGGCCAGGACGGCGCGGCCACCGTGCAACAAAACCCCGGTGCCCTGGGCAATGCCTGGCTCGTGGACTCTGTTGCGTTGGTGCCTACCGCCAATGCCGAAATTGATGCCCTGGGACAAGTTAACTTACGCAAGGCGGCGGTCGTCAACGACGAGTTTGCAGCCTATGTAAACGGATTGCGCCCCAGTGGTGCCGGCACCATCCAACTCGCCGAATATCGCCCCAATCGCTTAACCTACCGCAGCAGTACCGACCAGGAAGAGCTGGCCGTCTTTTCCGAAATCTGGTACGGGCCGAATAAAGGTTGGCAAGCCTACGTCGACGGGCAGCCCGTAGCACACATCCGGGTTGATTACGTCCTCCGGGCGTTGAAAATTCCCGCTGGTCAGCACGAGATCGTCTTCAAATTCGAACCCCGCTCCTATTACCTGGGCAAAACAGTTTCTGCTATTTCTTCCCTCATCCTGCTGCTGGCTTTATTGGGCTACATGGGTTGGGCGGTGAAAAGAGAATTGGCAAGGCCAACAACGGTTGCAACGGAGCCAGCCCCTGTTTCTAAGGCAAAAAAGAAGCGCTAACTGTTGAATACGAACCCACAAAATACGTCCTCCAGCAAGCTGGCGATTCTTGCCCCCTACCCTTTTTCGCCACCGCGCAGCGGTGGCCACCGGGCCGTTTTTGCCTACGTCAAATACCTGGCACAAGCGTGGCCCGGCACCTTTTGCATAACTACGGCTGGCAACGAATCACTCCCTGGCGTAAATGGGGTTGAACTGTTCGATGATAAAAAGCGCAAATACGTCGATCCGCGGGTCGGCTGGCGCGTCAGGCGTTTTCTGCAAACCAATAACATCCAATTTCTGGTTCTCCAGCACCATTATTTTGGCTTATTGCTCTGGCCCTTTCTGTGGGGATTACCCGTCAGGGTGCTCGTCATTAGCCATAATCTGGAATACCAACGTTGGCGCAGTTTAGGAAAGTGGTGGTGGCCACTCATGTGGCTCAGCGAACGCTTTGTCTACCGGTGGGCCGCAGCGGTAGCTTTTATTTCCGTACAGGAACAAGCAGCGGCTCCCCACTTATTCGGGCTCGACCCCAAAAAATGCCTGGCGATCCCGTACCCGGTTGATCAACAGGAAAGTCCGCACCCTACCGTCTCAATGGCCAAACGGCAGGCTGTAGTGCAGCGCCACGGTTGGAAAATGGAAGACAAATTACTCCTGTTTTTTGGGCCCCAAAACTATGGCCCCAACCTGGAGGCCGTAATCGCGATTGTGACCAAGATCAATCCCTTACTCCGCCAACGGGCCCACTTCACTTATCATATCCTTATCTGCGGAGGTGGATTACCTGCCACATACCAGGATTTTAGCAACCGGCAATCCGAAGGCATCCACTACCTGGGCTTTGTGCCCGACATCGAAACATACGTAGCAGCCTGCGACCTGGTGCTCAACCCGATTCAAAGCGGTGGTGGCGTAAAAACCAAACTGGTAGAAGCAGTGGCCTATGGGAAGACGGTCATTTCTTACGCAACCGGTGCCTTGGGTGTTTCAGCGGCGGTCTACGGCGAAAAACTGGTTCAGGTTCCCGATGGGGATGTAGCGGCCTTTGCCGAAGCGATTATCCAGGTCCTACCCCGGGGGAATCATCCTACCCCCGCAAGCTTTTTCGATACCCATTACGGTCCCCACGCCGTCAGCGCGGTGGTTGACTGGCTGCGTTCCGAAGCCTACCTTTCGTAGGGATCTTTCACCAAAAAAACGCTGGCAGGGAGTTCGTCGTAAACGGCAATATCGGTCAATTGTCCGCGCCCACGGTTACCGGAGAGCAGAATAGCGCCGTACGGTTTATAGTCAGCCCAGGGGGTGCTGAAGCGCGGTGTTGCATCGTCGAACTGCGGAAAGAATTGCCATTCATCTACCAATTTGGTTTGGTCGTCGACAAACACCCAGTACTTATTCTCGGGGGTATCGCCCACATTTTCGAAGGTCAGTTGCAGCTGATGACGAATGGTGTCCCCTTGTTGCTGCTGGCCCAGATAGCGCAGGGTTACGCCAGTGTCCTTGAGCTTGTAGGGCATCACCAACCAGTAGGCATCGTTGATCCAAATGCTCCTGGCCTGAGCCGTATATTTAGCCAGGGTATCGGGCTGTGTTTGTTCTTCCCCGTTTAGCCAGATCTTACCTTCGCCCGTATTGATATCAACGATAAAAACGTCCTCCTTGTCGGGGAAATCTATTCGCACCTTACCCGTCCATTTGTCCCACAGCAGGGTACGGCGGCCAAAGAAAGTCCAACGGATAAAGTGGGTATTGTCCCAGGCCGTACGTCCGCCCATAGCTTGCATGACCTCATCAGCCAACTGGATAGCCTGTGGATCGGAAGCGCTGGCCCGGAAGCCCTCAGCGGCTGGATTATCGGACGTCTGCCCGGTAAGGGTAAAAAAAGCCAAAAGTAAGAGGAAAGAAAGGATTGGTCTCATAATCATAATACGGTGTAACTTTCTTATTGGTTAGTTTCAACAACAGCACGAACATTAAGTTCAGGAAGTTTGCGAACCGGTGCAAAAGGCGTTCGGCTTGATCTTAAAAAAACAAAATCCCCCACCTCCATTCATTACAGGAGGTGGGGGAAAGAAAAGCAACTTACTCCATAATCATTTAACCTGGTGTTTTGCCACCGTCAAGAAATTCCTGGTACGTTTTCAGCTCGTCCCAATTTCCGGCAGCTGCTAAACCAGCCTGCTTGGGCCAGGTAGAGGGATCAGCCAGGCGATAGCGGTCGCCGGCATCGTTTAAAATTCCTTGCAAACGATCCATGCTGGCGGCCGCCAAATCCGACCAGGTTTTGATCCCGGCATCTTTCAACAGGCCTTCGATTTTAGGGCCGATACCTTCCACTACTTTCAAGTCATTGGGGTTGGTAGAGTAGCCCATTAGCTTGGCGATCAACTTTTCAACTTTCGAAGGATTTTCGAAGTCGCCCTTGGTCTCCGTACCAGTATCGAGAAATTTCTGGTATTCAATCAGCTCATCCCACTTGTTTTCGTGCGCGAGTTTTGCCTGCTGGGGCCAGGTTTTGGGATCAGCCAGGCGGTAGCGGGAGCCAGCGACATCCAGAATACCCTTTAAGCGCTCGGGAGAAGAAGCTGCCAGTTCACCCCAGGTATTGATCCCGTCTGCTTTGAGCAAACCGTCAATCTTGGGGCCAATTCCTTCTACTATTTGCAGGTTATCGCTACCCAAAATAGTAGCGAAGTTGGTCGTTCCCCGGCTGGCAGGCGCAGCGCCCAGGCCGCGGCTCGCTGCGCCAGCGGCAAAACCAAGGGCAGCACCACCCGCACCCGACTCCATACTGGCGTGTGCCTTAAGACCAGCCACATCGGCCTCGCACTTGTGCAGCGCCGATTTCAGCGAACGCACTTCTTTATTAGCCTGATCGAGTTGGTACTTTATGCTAGCCAAATCTTTTTCCGCATTGATGTACTGCGCGTGATAGCCATCGCGCTCAAGGATGAGTTTATCTATTTCATCCTGCTTGCCTTTGCAGAAAAGCAAATGGTGCAATAGCGCTCCCAACAAGAAAGCAACCAAAGTCCACAACAGCCACCAAGGACAAATAAAATGACAGCAGCCGGTATCGAATAATAATATGTTTGACATAATAGATTGTTTTTTTAGGACAGCAAAAAATTAATTAGCCTTCAGGACTTGCAGTTCAACACGACGGTTGTTGTGACGGCCTTCTTCCGTATCGTTACTGGAGGTAGGATCGGATTCCCCTTTCCACTCGATATCCATCCGGTCGGTGGCCACGCCTTTTTTGACCAATACATCACGAATAAACCGGGCGCGTCGTTCACTCAGTTTAAGGTTGCCTGCTTCAGGACCACGATCATCCGTATGGCCGGTAATCTTTATCCTTTCGGTTGTTTGTTGCAGCCGTTTAGCCAGCTTGTCGAGGTACTCGTCGACCGTAGGATCTGCTTCTTTAACGGCTGAGCTGTAGGGGAAGCGGATGATGACTTTGTTGGCCAATTCAATCACCTCGGTCGTTTCTTTGGCATCATTGGCCCGCCATTCAAAATCGACGGCTTCGAAATACCCGGTTTTCACCGATTCGGTGTCATCAAGTCGTAGGTCGGCCAGTTTGATCCGGTCGGGAGAAATGTACGGTGCCAGCATATCCCTCAGTTGTGTAGCCCTGGCCAGTCCCATGGAGGAGAAGCCATCCGGCGCTTTTTCGGAGGTAAAATACTTGCCCGTAATCACCAGTGAATTGTTGTCTCCCATCTCAGCGACTAATCGATCGCGGATTGCAGCGAAACCAGCATTGGTGTAGGCTTGGGCGTCGTTCCACTGAAAGTCAATAGGGTAACGTTGCACCGAAGTTTCGGCTGGTACGGCTGTCACGGCCTCTGTTTGTACGCATTCATCACAACACGCTTCTTTTACGCACATGCGAAAAGTAGCAAGCGAAAACGCTAACCAGATTAGTAACATCACCAGCCACTTCATAAATGTGGACATAAGTGTGGTAGTTAGTAAGTGAATAGTATGAAAATACAAGTCGTTGGGCTAACTCGAACATCCCCCGTTAAGGGAAATTCTACAACCAACGGTCTTGGGCAAAACGCTATTTGGGGACTACCTTGTTGGAAAAAGCTACTATCGCCTAATCAACGTTAGTACGGCGTTTAAAGACAACTACAGACTATTATTTGAAAGAATACCAATACAACCTAATATAATCATGGTAAATTTAATCGCTACCAACAAAAAAAACGAAAAATTGGATGTTTTTTTTCTAACATAATGGACCGAAGCCCTGATTTTAAACACCGTCCCGGGAATCTGGCCACTTTTAACAGGACAAGTATTAAATGGATATCAAACGAAAAATTTAATTTTCTCCGCATATTGGTATTCCTCACCTACATTACCCCTCGCAAACAGAATATTCTGTATATTTGCAGCCCCAAATAATGCTCATTTTTATGTTTAATAGTTTAAGTGATCGACTCGACGGTGTTTTTAAAAGTTTAAGTGGTGACGCTAAACTGACAGATATAAATATTGCCCATTCGGTCAAAGAGATCCGACGGGCCCTGGTTGCCGCGGATGTTAACTACAAGATCGCCAAGGAATTTACCGACCGGGTAAAAGACAAAGCACTCGGCCAGGAAAACCTCCTGAAGAATATCAAACCGGGTGAGCTTATGGTGAAGATCGTCCAGGACGAACTCACCGAGTTGATGGGAGGACAAGCTGCGGGTATCAACATCAAAGGGGATCCGGCTGTCATCCTGATCGCAGGCTTGCAAGGATCGGGAAAAACGACCTTTACCGGCAAGCTCGCGTTGTTCCTAAAAGAAAAACGCAACAAGAAAGTCCTGGTTTGTGCTTGCGACGTCTACCGTCCGGCGGCCATTGACCAGCTGACCGTCATTGCCGAGCAAGTCGGTGCCAGCATCTACAAGGAACCGGAAAACAAGAATCCGGTAGAGATCGCCCTCAACGCCATTGCCTTTGCCCAAAAAAACAAGTACGATGCCGTCATCGTGGACACCGCAGGCCGTTTGTCGGTCGACGAAGCCATGATGAATGAGATCGCGCAGGTCAAAGATGCGATCTCCCCCAACGAAACGCTTTTTGTCGTCGACTCCATGACCGGCCAGGATGCCGTTAATACCGCCAAAGCTTTCAACGACCGCATCAATTACGATGGTGTCGTACTGACCAAACTCGATGGCGACACCCGTGGCGGAGCCGCCCTGTCGGTTAAATATACGGTAGGTAAACCCATCAAATTCGTCTCTACCGGCGAAAAGATGGATACCCTCGATGTCTTTCACCCCGAGCGCATGGCTCAACGGATTTTGGGCATGGGAGATATCGTATCCTTTGTGGAGAGAGCCCAGGACCAGTTTGACGAAGAAGAGGCCAAGCGCCTGGAAAAGAAAATCAAAAAGAACAAGTTTGATTTCAACGACTTCCTCAGTCAGATTGCCCAGTTGCGCCGCATGGGCGACTTGAAGAGCCTCCTGAACATGATTCCCGGCATCGGCAAGATGACCCGCGACCTGAATATCGACAACAATGCTTTCAATAAGGTGGAAGCCATCATCTTCTCGATGACTCCGCTGGAACGAGAAAACCCCGAGGTGCTGGACCTGAGTCGGAAGAAGCGCATTGCCCGCGGCTGTGGCCAGCAAATGGACGACATCAACCGCTTCATCAAACAGTTTGATCAGATGCGCAAGATGATGCACCAAATGAGCAAAAACCCGGGTATGATGGGTGGCGCTGGTGCACCGGGCGTAGGTGCCGCAAAAAAGAAAGGATTCCGGAAAAGATAATCGCGCTAGCGCCCCAATTTAACCACCTTTTTGTCGAAGGGATTGAGGGCTACACCTTTTACTTTGGCTTCGGCTTCCACCCGGTATTGCGATGCTGCGTTGCGCACCCAGCGGGCTGCTTTAGCCAGCTGTTGGTTGACCAGGTTGCGCGAACCCCAATCGTCGACTGCCGAACGCAAAACATGAAAGCGCAAGTCAAACGACTTAACAACTTCTTCGCCGGGTTCCACATTAAACGTTTCGTTGAGTTCTGTTGCGCCTAGTTCGTATTCGTCCACCAGGCGTTCTTCTCCCCTACCCCGACCATAGCGTTCGATCAGGACGACGCGAATACCCGTCACGGTTTGCGGATTCATGGATTGAAAATGAATAGTGCCCTCTAGACGACCACTACCCAGCAACTGCCCCTCTGGAATGCGTAGTTCCAACTTAACGCCTTCAATTCCCAGCCACTGTTTTACCTTACCGATCATGATGTTGTCTTTGTACTTGAATACAAGTATCGCCTTCCCCCGGGAAAGGGCTTGTCTTTAATCTACTAAAGATAGGAAAGTAGCGATAAAAAAACAAGACGACCATCGTTGAGTGCCTACCCCACGGAATGTCTAGCCAGCGGTTCGCACCAAACAAGTGCTCAGACGAACCGCACGTGCCAACTGTCTTTCAGCGGTTTCCGAAAAGCCGACGACAATTCGCCCAGTGTTTTCACCAGGGGGTCAAAAACAATCGTTTCGTCGTTGATCTCACCCTGGGCGTACAATTCGACGAACTCCTCTTTCCCGACGGTATGCACCTCACCGTCCTTTTCGTAGGAAAAGCGCAGCCGATCGAAGAGGTCGCGCTCGTAATGGGAACCTAGCTTTTTGAGGAAGTTGACGGAGCTGTCGATGCTGCAACCGCTGGCACCCGACTGGGACTCGTCGACGGCCAGTACCACAAAGCGATCGTGCAAAACGGTGGCCCCGGCGCGCAACTGGTTGTTGTGGCTCACCCACTGCTGGGCAAAAGCCGCCAGGTGGGTGGTTACTGCTTCCACCTCACTGCTGGCAAAAGGCACGTTGGCCTGGTAAACCCACACGCGGGAGGTGGGTGATAGATCGGTAGGTAGCATAGGTATAAGTTAAGCGAGGTTTTGTACAATCAGTTCGCTCAGATCGAGGACCATGACTTCGTCTTGCTTTTCTTTGGCTTTGACGCCGTCGCTCATCATCGTCAGGCAGAAAGGACAATTGACGGCGATGACCGACGCGCCGGTCGCCAGCGCTTCTTCGGACCGTTCGATGTTGATGCGCTTGTCACCGGGTTCGTCTTCTTTCCACATCTGGGCACCGCCAGCGCCGCAGCACAGGCCGTTCTGCTTGCTGCGTTTGAGTTCTACCAGCTGGCTGTCGAGCGAAGCCAGTACGGCACGGGGCGCTTCGTAAACGCCGTTGATCCGCCCCAGGTAGCAGCTGTCGTGATAAGTGATTCGCTTACCCTGGAAAGTGCCACCTTCCTTTAGCTTGATGCGGCCTTCGTCGATCAGCTGCTGGAGCAACTGCGTATGGTGCACCACTTCGTAAGTACCGCCCAACGCGGGGTACTCGTTTTTAATGGTATTGAAGCAGTGCGGACAAGCCGTCACGATCTTCTTGACCTGGTACATATTGAGGGTTTCAATATTTTGCAGGGCCACCATTTGGAAAATGAACTCATTGCCCGCACGGCGGGCAGGATCACCGGTGCACTGCTCTTCGTTGCCCAGGATAGCGAATTCCATTTCGGCAGCCGTTAGGATTTCCGCAAAGGCCCGGGTCACCTTTTGGGCACGGTCGTCGAAACTACCGGCACAACCTACCCAGAACAATATTTCCGGTTCTTTTCCTTCGGCCGCGTAGGCCGCCATGGTTTTGATCTTCATCACACTATCTAATGGCCCTCCGACCTTTGTGGGGCGGAGAAGATTTTTAATTAACTAGGCTTTCGTCCACTCTTCCCGGTCGATCGTCATGCTCCAGGCAGCGCCGCTGTTTTCAATTGAATTGAACATCGGCAGCCAGGAACCGGGTCCCGCCGATTCGGTCAGGATTTCGTAGCGCCGCATTTTCAGGATCGGCTCCAGGGGGTTGATCAACACCGGACAAGCCTCCACACAGGCATTACAGGTCGTGCAGGCGTGCAGCTCTTCCCGGGTGATGTAATCAAAAAGGGATTTACCGTCGTTGAAATTGGTTTTGTCCAGTGGTTTTTCAGCGTCCACGGCATACTCGGGCTTGCCACTTTGGATCTTGGTGTAGACCTCATCGGCCCGGTCACGGATATCCATCATGATCTTGCGGGGCGAGAGTTGCTTGCCCGTGGCATTGGCCGGACACACCGAGCTACAGCGCCCACATTCGGTACAGGTGTAGGCCCCCAACACGTCGATCCAACTGAGGGTCGTAATATCATTGGCGCCGAATTCGGGTAGTTCTTCGTCGGCGGCGCCCGTATCTTCAGCCAGGCCCATCATGCTTTTAACTTCGTTCATGATGGCGGGCATATTTTCCATTTCTCCGCGGGGGCGTTGCCGCGCAAAAAACGTGTTCGGGAAAGCCAGCAGGATGTGCAGGTGCTTCGATTTGGGCAGGTAGTTCAGGAACAACAAGACCATGCCCAGGTGCAGCCACCAGCCCGCGCGTTCGACCAGCACCAGCGCACCGTCACTCAGGCCGCCAAACAAAGCTGGTCCCAGCCAGGAACTGACGGCCAGAAAGCCCGTGTCGTGGTAGTGCAGCGGGTCACGGCCCTGCAGCACCACGTCGGCGCCGTTCATACTAAAAATAGCCACCAAAAGAATGACCTCGAAGATCAGGATTAGATTGGCATCCAGTTTGGGCCAACCATTCAGTTCCGATTTTACCAGGCGGGGTACTTTCAGCAAATTGCGCCGCGCCAAAAAGATAAACGTGGCGACGAAGGCCAACACGGAAAGAATTTCGATCGTATTAATAATCAGGGTGTAAAAACCACCCAGCAAACTGGCAAAGAACCGGTGTACGCCGAAGACGCCATCGATGAAAATCTCAATCAGCTCCACTTGCGTAAACAAAAATGCCACGTAGATAAACAGGTGGAACACCGCAGGTATCCAGCGCTTGAACATCTTCTTTTGCCCAAAGGCGATCAACAGCACATTGCGCCAGCGGGCACTCGTGTCTCCCGTTATTACTTCGTCTTGCCCCAGTAGAATGGTCTTCCGGATGGCCATGAACTGTGTCCAGGCGTAGGCCGAAGCGCCGCCGGCAAGGATCAAAAATAAAATTTGCTGCACCATAATTCTTGTTACTCAACTTTACTGCAAAGTAAATAAAAGTATTGGCAATGGGAATAGAATCTCCAGCGAATTTTCGCTAATTCGTCATATGGCCGTAAAGTCTATCGCTTTTGTTGCGGTAGCAACCTGGACAAAAGTAGCGCGCCAGGGTAAAATCCAGGGGCTTTGGTGTTTTTGTAGCAATCAAACCCAAAAGATGTGTTTGCCCTAAGCAGAGATTACCTAACTTTGAGTGCTCCACAACAAACGACCATGCAGATACTGAATCACCGGCAAATAGAACAAAAAATCAGGCGGTTGGCCATCGAGATCATGGAACACAACACCGCCGAAAAGGAACTGATCGTAGCGGGCATCAACCGCAACGGCATGCGCTTTGCCGAGTTGCTGGTGGCCGAACTCCGCCGGCTGGCTAAAGCACCGATCAACCTGACCAATATCCAGATCAATCCGGCCAATCCACTGGCCACCCCCATTACCATTGGTATGCCACTGGCCGATCTGGCGGGCAAACCTATCCTGGTAGTGGATGATGTAGCCAATACCGGTCGCACTTTATTCTACGCTTGTAAGCCCCTCCTGGATATTCTGCCCAAACAGATTGAAATAGCGGTATTGGTGGATCGCACCCACAAGAACTTTCCAATAAAAGTAAATTATTACGGTCTCTCGCTAGCGACCACCATGCGGGAGCACATTGAGGTAGAATTGCCCAGCGAAGGAGAACGATCGGCGTACCTGCGGTAGCGAAAGCTGACCTACAAACTCGAAGAAGCCACCACCACCTCCTGCGCCTTGAGGGTCGCTAAAATTTCGGGCATTTGGCGCACGGCCTCTGCGTAGCCCAACTCGTAGATTTCCTGGTAGCGGTTGAACTGAAAAACGCCGAACTCACCGATCCCTTCCATGCGGACCAGGTAGTCGCAGAGGCTCACCTGGGGTCGGGAATTGGCCAGTATCGAAAGGTCAAAACAGCGATTGGCAATGTCGATAACGCCATTCAGGGCTTTGTTTTCCAGCACCACCTGCGGAATCACGTTAACGCCAATGATAAAGTCGGCCTCGGTGAGCAAGGGTTCCACCGGCAGATTGGACAGCAGACCGCCATCGACGTACAGGTGGCCATCAATTTCCACGGGTTTAAAAACCAGGGGAATGCAGCAGGAAGCCGTAATGACTTCAAACAATTGCCCCGAATTCCGCACTTCCAGCTGGCCACTGTTCAGGTTGGTCATGGTCACGAAAAGGGGCTTCTTGAGCCTGGCAAAATCATTCTCAGGAATGACGGCAGCCAAACGCTCGTTGATGAACGTCAGCCGGGACAGGCCGCCGCTGGGCAGGCCGAATTTCACCAATTTCAGAAAGTTGCTTTGTTCAATAAAATCCAGCATTTCGGAGGGGGAAAGACCCGCTGCGTACAGCACCCCGACAACGGACCCCGCACTGGAACCGGCCGTGACGGCAGGCTCAATGCCTGCTTCCAACAAGGCCTGGATAACCCCTACGTGGGCAATCCCCCGGGCGGCGCCGCCGGACAGGCACAACCCAATCTTTAATTTACTTACTGCCATAGCTACAAAAGTAAGAACGAAACAGCACATGGGCTGTCCCGAAAACGGAACAGCCCATGTTTTCTGTTAAAAAACAACCCAGTGGGTCTATTGTTTGACCAGGCGACGAACTACGCGCTCGCCACCGCTGTACATTTCGACAAAGTATACGCCAGCCGCCAGCGTAGCTACTGAAAACACGTGGCGGTTGCTCGTTCCTGCCGCGATACGCAGTACGGGTTGGCCCAAACCGTTTTTCACCACGACCTGTTCCAGGTCAACAGCCGACGTGATGGTCAGCTGGTTGCGCACGGGATTCGGGAAAACAGCGACGCCGGCACCCCAGACGGGTTCTTCTACCCGGTTGATGACCGTAATATCCGCCTGGTAGCGGGGCAGAATCTGGTAACCTTCGTCGTAGGGTTCTGAGCCATCGAACTGGCCACCAATACCCACCACTTTGAGCGTATTGCCGCCCAGCCCCGTGATGAAGGCTTCGGTGATGTCGGTATCAAAATCAATGCGCATCAGGTAAGTATTTCCCTGACCATCGTCGAGGGTGACATTCAGGCCACCGGCCGTAACGACATCGGTAATAGTGACCCCCGTTAATTCGACCAGCTGCGATTCGGTGTCCTCGTTGAGTACAGTCACGGGCGTAGGATTCACCAGTGCATTCCCCATACTGTTCAGGATAACGGTATCCAGGTTCATCTGGGCCAGGCCACTGAATTGGCTGACGGTGCCCTGCAGGGTCACTTCGTCGCCTTCGGTTACGGTGTAGCCAAAGGTAGCGCTGCTGCTAAATGCCCCAATACCGTCACCGGCTGCATCGATGATAGTGAATTGCAGACCATTGGGGCGCAGGTTGACCCCATAGACAATACCCGTCAGTTCGGCTTGCACACCCAGCGAGTCAATCACCCCGTTGGCGTTGATACTGGTAACCGTTCCGACAGGGTAAGGGGTATAGCCCATTGGTTCGGGAGGGGTACAATTGTTGCTGGCACCGGGGCTACCCAGGATTTGAATACCGCTAATGAACACCCCGGTGGGTTGTACCCCGGCAATCCAACTGGCCGCCAGGCTGTTGTCGGCATTGGCGTCACAGAGGATTAGGGCTGGGCCACTGCCATTGGCCGCACTGGGCCAGTCACCCGCAACGCCGTACTGGACCGCATCGACCACGTTGCCAGAAGCGTCGCGCAATTCGATCAATTCGCCGCTGTTGTTGAGCGAACCACTCTCCCACTGCAGAGCGGGAACGCCGTAGAGGGCTTCTACATTAGCCGAATCCACGGAGAGCAGCAGGTAGCCGCCAGCAGCCAGGGTGTAAGCTGGCAAGGTGTCTACGATACCGGCAGAAAAATAAAAACCGGCCAGTTCCACGGGCGTATTGCCGTTGTTGTACAATTCCAGGTATTCACTTTCGGTGTCGGTTCCTGGGGGGCTGTACATGATCTCGGTGATTACCACGTTGGGAATATCGGTATCGTTGTCCGTAATCGTGATGTTGGATGTGCTGGCAATACCATTGATGGTGAGGCCCATGCTGGCGTTGACCAAATTGAGGCGCAGCAATTCCAGCGTCTCCGGTGCCAGGTCGTCGGTAATGGTTAGGGTAATTTCCAGGGTGTCGACGGCACCGGCGCTCGCCAGGAAGGTCAGGCTGGTGGGGCTAAAGGCAATGTCCGTACCCACCGTAGCTGTAGAAGCCGCATCGGCTTCGATAGCAACGGTATAATCCTGGTCGCCAGCGTCACGGATTTCGACCCGCACGGTGGCTGTTCCCTGGTCTTCTGCTACTTCCAGGGCGGTGTCCAGGAAGCGGACCGTAGCACCTTCGGGGCAGGCCGAAGCGCTGCCTGGGTTGCCAAAAATTTCTATGCCACCGGAGATAACGCCGGTTCCGGTATTAGCAGCGGCCCAGTTGGCGCCGTCATTGTTGTCGCTGTTGACATCACAAAGCACCAGGCTGGCGCCGAAGCCATCGGCGGCGATTGGCCAGGGAAAGCTGTCGTCGAAATCAACCGAGTCTACGATATTCCCGGTGGGGTCGGCAAAGGCGATCAATTCCCCCCCATTGGAGAGACTACCCGCCGTAAACTGGAACGCATTGATACCAAAAGCAGCGGCGAAAGCCACGCTGTCGACGGCAAAAAGTACGTAGTCGCCGGCGCCCAGGTTGTAGCCCGAGTTGAAGGTGTATTCAACGCCCGCCGTGAAGCCGTAATTGAGCAAATTAACGGCATTGCTGCCATTGTTGTACAACTCAATGTATTCGTAGGTATCTACCCCACTCTCCGGCGGGTTGTACATGATCTCGGAAATGACCAGGTCTACGCCGCCGCCGGTGTTGCCATTGACGGTGATAAAACCGAACATGTTGGCCGAAACGTGGGGGTCGCACTGGTAGGTGTAGGTGCCGGGCAGCGTGAAGACGTGCCGGAACTCCCATAAGCTGCTGGAAGGCGCACCATTGGAAAACCCGGCGGGGTTGTTGGGATAAGTAGCCGTACTGCCGTTGACGTTGTGGAGATCCAGGCCCTCATTCCGCCAAATGACCGTATCACCAACGTTGATCGTCAGCTGCGCGGGCACAAAGGTGAGCCCGCTCGTGACCACCAGGTGGCTGGTTTGGGACCAGGCCAGGGAGGTCGTTAACAATAATAGGGTAATGAAAACGGTAAAATTTCGCATCAAGGAGTGGTTTTGGGTAAGGGGCGTTAAAAAAATCAGCTTTTGCCCCACTACTAATGGAATAATTGGGTGGAAAATTACGGAAAATATGGTTGCCCGGCAATCTTTCCAGGTATTGTTATTGCAGGATAGGCCGTAGTTATTTCAGTATTGCTAAAAGCAAACGGGCAACCGTGATAGGATCACAGTTGCCCGTCCGGCTTATTACTAAATGGCTAAGCGTTTCAAACGCGAGGCACTTTAGTTAAAGATGTAGCGAAGACCCAAACGCATGCGCCAGCGTGAGCTGAAGTCGCTGATGTTCAGGGCATCGTTACCCGTTTTATCTTCCAGGTAAGAGAACTTAGGCGTGGTGCCGTCGGCCTCGTAACCTTCGAAGGTGTACAGGAAGTAGTTGTTGAAGTTACCCGGTACGTTGTAACGGACACCCCAGGAAGGGTTCAACAAGTTGGCAAAGTTGAACACATCCCAACTGACCTGGAGCTTGTGCGTTTTGCCACCCACTTTAACACCGAAATCCTGGCGCAAAGACACATCCAGGAAGCTGGTGTAAGGCGACCAGTTGGAGTTCTTCTCGGCGTAACCACCGCGGTTTTCGCTCAGGTAAGGATCATTTTCGATGAAAGCGTTCAAGTTGTTCCACTGCTCGGCCGCAGAAACACCATTCTTATCGACCAAATTGATCTCAGACTCGTTGGCAGGAACCCAAATCAAGCTCCGGTTGGCACTGGTGCTACCGGCTTCGTTGTTGATGTTCCGGGCGTTGGAACCACCAATGACGTAAGAGTAAGGGCTACCTTTGGCGCCTTCGTAGAACAAGGTAATAGCCGTGGTGGCATTCTTGCTCTTGTTCCAGTCGAACTGATAAGTCAGGGTAGACAGGATGCGGCTACCCAAAGCGAAGTCTGAACGACCCAATACAGGCGAGTTACGGCCATCCGTATTCACCTGGCCACGCCACTGGGAAGAGTTCTGAGAAGACGTTCCTTCGTTAACGGCCTCGGCATCACCGTAGGTGTAGGCCAGGGTTGCATTCAAACCAAAGTCGAATTCCTTAGCCAACGCAGCCGTTACACTATACGTGTAACCTTCGTTGGTGTTGGAAGCCAGGTAGATGGCGCTGTAGGTATTGTCCAGGTTTCTGCGGTTGAAAACCGGCCGGTCATCACCACCATTGCCCGTCCAGTTGAAATTCACCGTAGGGTCGTTGTTTACTTGCGTATACACGATGTTGTTCAACGTCTTGGTGTAAATACCTTCCAGGGTAGCAGAGATGCCACCTGGCAATTCGGTATCCACAGCCAGGTTACCGCGCAGTACTTGTGGGAACTTAAAGTCGGTGGTGAACAAGTCGACCTGACCAGAAGGAACCGTGAAATCAGGGTTGGTATACTGCTCTTTGATGCTTGGGTTGAAAACCACATCACCCGTGATGTTGCGTTCGTCTACGCGGCCGAGGGTCAGACCGTTGTTGCTGAACATGGCACCGGGCCACACGAAAGGAATACGGCTGGTGAAGATACCTACACCACCACGCAGAATGGTGCGACGGGCACTGGCAAAATCGTAGGTGAAACCCGCGCGGGGCGAGAACATGATCTGTCCATCAGGCGCTTTGCCACCTTCTACGTCTTTGGCAATCGGATAAGACTGGGCTACCAGGGGCAGGGTCGTCGTGTTGAAAGAAGGATCGATGGCCGGATCGGTCGTGATGATCGGCACGTCGATACGCAAACCGTAGCTCAACGTGAACTGGGGTGAAACCGACCATTCGTCCTGGGCATAAAGGCCCAACTGGATGGCATCGAAAGTAGCACCAGCAGCCGAACCGTCACCGGTTATGTCATCCACCAATGAATAGGCACGGTCGTACTCGGTGGCAGGCGCGCCAGCAAGGTAGTCGGCCACACTACCAAAACGGTAGGTACCATAGTTCTGGCCAATGAACAAGTTGTACGCGTGGTAAAACTCGTTGTGGGTACCAATGGTAATGGTGTGGTTGTTCTTGTAGATCTTGAAATTGTCGGTAAGGGTAAAGATATCCTGGTTCAGGATATTACCCGTAGAAAATTGTTCCGAACCAAAAGCAAGCTCACCCGCACCGTCGTTGATGAATACGTAGGGGAAGTCACCGCCAATGGGGTCGCGGTCATCGCGAACCGTGGTGAAACCGACGATCAGGTTGTTGCTGAATTTATTGCCAAAACGAGAGTTCAACTCCAGTGCCGAAGAATTGGTGGTACTGGGGAAGAAAATACCGTTGTTGGAATAGTTAATCCGGCTTGCACTAGAAGCAAAAGTGCTGGTGTTATCCGCTTTGGTGTAGTTGTGGCGCAGCGTCAGACGATTGTTATCGTTGAGGTTAACGTCCAACTTGGCGAACAATTTGATACCTTCCAACTTGTTGGAGCCATCGGCAAAGGTACCGGGGTCGTAGTTGAAGTTGTCGCGCGTGTAGTCGCGAACCTGCTGCAACTGAGCCAGGGTAGCATCACCATTATAGATGCCAAAGTCAAATGGTGAAGGCGTTACATCGTCCTGGATTTCGGCGTTCACAAAAAAGAAGGCCTTGTCCTTCATAATGGGGCCACCCAGGGAAGCACCGTAAGTTTTCTGGGTAAAAGGTGCCACTTCGGTGCGCTCGCTACCGGTGCGTTCCGTCTGAGATTCATTGGTTTTGCCCACAAAATTTTCGTTTTGCGTAAAGTAGTAGGCTGTTCCTTTGAACTCGTTGGTACCCGACTTGGTAACGGCGTTGATACCACCACCAGCGAAACCACCCAGGGAAACATCATAGGGAGACAGGACCACCTGCAACTGATCGATGATATCGATCGAGAAAGGTGAAGTACCCGTCTGGCCACCGTTGGTTCCTTGTGAAGACAAGCCAAATACGTCGTTGTTTACTGCACCATCTACGTAGATGGCGTTGTAGCGGTTGTTGACACCTCCGAAAGAGGTTCCACCACCAAAACCCGTTGACTGGGGGGTAAGGCGGACGTAGTCGCTCAGGTCGCGATTCAACGTGGGCACATTGTTGATGTCCTCTTCGGTGATTTGGGTACTGGCGCCAGAGTTGGTACCAACCGTTCCGCGGGTTCCCGTCACTTCGATGATTCCCAGTGCAATGGCCGCATCTTCGAGCGTGTAATCGCGCTTGAAGTTTTCGCCCAGGCGCAGGTAAATACCTTCAATGGTTTGTTCGCCATAGCCGGTGTAAGTGATCGTCACTTTGTAAGGACCGCCAACCCGCATACCAGGCATACGGTAACTACCGTCAATTTCCGTAGCCGTACCGATTACCGTTCCAGAGGGCAGGTGAACGGCAACGATATTCGCACCGATCAATGGTTCCCCATTGCTATCGGTGATTCGCCCTTGCATGGAAGAGGTAGTTACCCCTTGTGCGAAGACAGAACCTGGGAGCAAGAACAGGGCAGCAATTGCTAACGTGGCTCGCATTAACCGTAAAAAGTTCATAAATTAGTGATTTTAATGAATAAGTTGTTTGCACAAATATCCGTAAAATTACACACTCAATGTTAAGCGAATCTTAATTAATTGCTACCAAAGTGCTTCACGTAGCAATAGCAACCTCCTGATTATAAAATAATTGTCTACCAGTAATTCTTCTTCCCCGATTATGCGTTCCTGTTTAACGGCCTCACTGAACAATATTCGGCCAAATGGGCCATCCACTGATTTCTAAAAAATAAGCCATCCCGCAAAAATAAATAACTCAGCATCTCGTTTAGCTACCCTTATTTATTGGCCTGGTTGTAGTCCGGTTTATCCGTAATGCTACCAAAACCCCAGCCGCCAGGGCTTCCATCTGGCCTGAATCAGCGTGTAATCTTCTTTGGCTTTCTGCTGCGGGCGAAAGAAAAGAACCCCGAGGTGCAACAGGTCTATACTCAACGTAACCTCAGGCCGGGCCTTCAGCTGGTTCCAGGCCTGTTCCATATCTGCCGACCAATGGATATCGCCGACGACCAAGACGCTGTCCTGTTGCAACGCAGGTAAAATTTGTTCGTAATACGCGAGGGTAGCGTCTCCGCGGTGGTCACCATCGAGCCAGGCAAAATCTACCTGCTGCAAATCGCGTAAAGCGCCGGGCAAGACCGCCGCGAAGGCACCTGTCCGAATTTCAACGGGCGGCAAATTGGCCCGCTCAAGGGAGTGAGCAGCCAGACGCGCCACCGTTTCGTTGCCTTCGATCGTAATAAATTGGGCGCCACGGGCCGCCGCCCGCAAGTACATGGCCGAAAAACCGAGATTGGTACCCAATTCCAGGATCGTTTTTGGCTGAGCTTGCAAAACCATCCGAAAAAGTAATTGACCACTAAATTGGTCGATAGCGCTCCAACGAACCAGATCGCGCACGCGCCGCTGCCGCCCCTGCCCCGCCCGGCTCCCGGCACCCAGATCATGGGCATAATCAACCCGCTGGGGGGATTGTCGCCAGAAGCGGCGAACGGCAGCAATATCGTCAAAGGCATAAAATTCGCGCCGATCTTCCAATACTTTCGCGACCCAGTTGGCCAGAAAAGGGGAATGCACATCGTAGCGGGTACGCGCCCGTAGGTAGTAGCGACAAGCTACACCCAACCAGTGAAAATGGGTAGACCAAGGTACGGGCATGGAGGGGAAGAGTGTAAAAATGTAAATTTATTATTGTCCAAATGCTTAAGCGTGTAAAGGTAGGAAAAAGTGTTATTAGCCGGAATGAGGATTAATTTCAGCAATTCGCGCAGACTTAGTACCTTGGTAGCTTCTTTAACAGGCAAACCCAATATGGCTTCACTATTACATTTAAGAGACCGTTACAACGGCCGGCAACAATTGCTGCTGGCGCTGGCTGGGCTGGTCATTGTTGTTCTAATCTGGTGGGGGCTGGCAGAAATGTTGTCTATTGAGCGCCCCGTCATTGACTACAACACCCACCTTCCTTCTATGCTGGACCAGGAGAAGGATGATTTTGCGATTAACCTGGACAGTATTCTCCAGGTCGACTCTATCAATCTGGCGAATGCTACTGAATTTGAAAAAATCTACCCCTTGCTCCCGCCACCCAACGAAGTGTTGCAAGCATTTCCGCTGTTGCAACGGGATGATCAACTGGCGAAAAACACCTGGATTTCGGTGTGGCGCAACCTGCAAGGCTACTTTTGGGCCGTCTTTTTAGCCATTTTTATTGGTTTCCCCATTGGTTTATTGCCCATTCTGCGGGGCTTGTTCAGCAAGCAGGTTGATGCCTTGCGTTACTTACCACTAACGGCCGTCACCGGTTTGTTTATCCTCTGGTTTGGCGTGGGCGATAGCATGAAGATCGCTTTTTTGGCCTTTGGTATCCTGGTGTATTTATTGCCGGTGGTTATTCAACGGATCAAAGAAGTAGAAGATGTATACCTCACCACCGTCTTTACCCTGGGCGCTACCAACTGGCAAATGATCAAGTCGGTGTATTTTCCAGCGGTCCTCAGTAAATTGATGGATGACATCCGGGTACTTACGGCCATCAGTTGGACCTATATCATCATCGCCGAGCTGCTCAACCGGGAAGGTGGCGTCGGCGCCATGATCTGGCTCAATGGTAAATACGGCAAAGTAGACAAGGTTTTTGCCTGGTTGTTGGTCATCATTTTGGTGGGTTTTCTGCAGGACCGACTCTTTGTCTACCTCGACAAGCGCTTGTTTCCCCACAAATACTACAAGACCGTTTTTACGGGCTTGAAAGAGGTGCGGTACGGGTTCTGGATGATGCTGGGTAGCGTAATGCTGTTTTTACTGCTCAGCAGTATTTTCCCAAACTGGGCCCAACCCCTCCAAAGCTTACTGTACATCACGGTTATTACGGGTTTGATTGCTGTTATTTACGGTGAAATCCGTTTTCAACGTTCCTATATTTCCTAATTATGTCCGTATTTAACGATTCGTCCTACAAAAACATCATCGAGCTGCGCCAGGTGTCACAAAGCTACGACGGCGGCCAAAGCTTCATTATCCAGGAGATGGACTTCCTGGTGGAAGATAAACCCGCCCAAGGGCAGTTCGTCGTTATTCTCGGCCCCAGCGGCTGTGGGAAATCTACGGTGCTGCGCTACATTGCCGGCTTGCAGGCACCGACTTCCGGGGAAGTTCTTATGCACGAGCAGCCGATTGGTCCTGACAACCGGGTCGGGATGGTTTTCCAGCAATATTCCAGCTTACCGTGGCTGACGGTGTTGGAAAACGTAGCACTGGCACTGGACTATCGGGGAGCTACGGAAAAAGAACGAACCAGCGTGGCCATGGAAATGATCCATAAGGTAGGGCTGGCCGGGCACGAGCAAAAATTTGCCCAGTACCCTACCCTGTCCGGGGGGCAACTACAACGGGTAGCTATTGCCCGTAGCTTGCTCGCCAACCAGGAAATCCTCTTAATGGACGAGCCCTTTGGTGCCCTCGACATCAATACCCGCCTGCAAATGCAGGACCTACTTGCTGAACTATGGCGAGAAATCCACCCGACCGTCATTTTTGTCACCCACGACATCAGCGAAGCCGTCTACCTGGCCGATGATATTTATATCATGAAAAAGGCGCCTTCGAAATTTGTCGAACACATCCACGTTGACCTGCCCCTCCACCGGCAACGGGAAATGAAAAGGGATCCCAAATTTACCGACCTGGTGCGCCTGGTCGAGGATCGGATGCTGCACCTGGCCGGGGAATAATTCGCGGCACAAATATCATTTAATAGTCAAAAATCGTTCATTCACTGCCAATAGGTAACAATTGGTTACTAATATGATATTTTAAGGTCTAAACAATGCGTTCGTTTTCTAATTTTGAACGTTTATAATACATAGAAGTAATTACAGTGGCATCTGCGTAGCCTGTTTTATAGGTTGAAGTGGGTAGCTGCTTTTTCTCAAACATCAACTATTTTCATGAAACTGCATCAATTTTTAGGATTTATATTCCTACTTGGATTCTCCCTGCTAAGCGCCCAATCAGAAACGCCAACGCCCAAGAATTGGCCCCAACTGGACCTCACAAAGGACGGTTTCCCTGGCATGAGTACCGACAAGGCTTACGCTGAATTACTCGCGGGCAAGGGCGGGCAGACGGTGATTGTTGCCATCATTGACTCGGGCGTAGATGCCGAGCACGAAGATCTGGCCGACATCATGTGGGTCAACAAAAACGAAATCCCCGGCAACGGCATTGACGACGACCAAAACGGCTACATCGATGATATCCATGGTTGGAATTTCATTGGTGGCAAAGACGGTCAGAACATCAATGCTGAAAACCTGGAAATCATCCGCATGTACCGTCAGTACAAGACTCGTTTTGACGGCGTGGACGTGGCCAAGTTGTCAAAATCTGCCCGCAAGGACTACAACCAGTTCAAGGAATACGAAAAAACCATTGAAGAAAAGCGGAGTAGCCTGGAGCCCAATGCCCTGCTGTACGGCCGGACACTGGAAATGATGGACGACCTTGTGGAGGCCATTGGTAAAAAACCGGGCAATATCAAACAGGCGGATGTTGAAAAGCATGTTGAAGATGCTGGCAATGTAGGCAAAGCCGCCCAATTTATGAATGGTATCCTCGACAAAGGCGAAGACTTCGCCGACGTTTATGGCCAGGTGAAAGGTGCCGCTGATTACTTCGGCGAATCGTACAACTTCAACTGGAACCCGGAATACGATGCCCGCGCTATTGTGGGTGATGATCCGGCCAATTTGAATGACCGCAACTATGGCAACAACGACGTGGAAGGCCCTGATGCCCGACACGGTACCCACGTAGCCGGTATTGTTGCCGCTATCCGTGGCAACGGTATTGGTATGGACGGGGTAGCCAGCAACGTCCGCATCATGTCGGTACGCGCGGTACCCAATGGTGATGAACGCGACAAAGACGTGGCCAACGCCATTCGCTACGCCGTAGATAACGGCGCCACTGTGATCAACATGAGTTTTGGCAAAGGCGAGTCGCCCTACAAAGCTGCCGTTGATGATGCGGTGCGTTACGCCCGCTCCAAAGATGTTTTACTGGTACACGCAGCTGGCAACGACGGCAAGGAGAACCAGTTTGACAACAATTACCCCAATGACAAATTTGCCAAAAAAGGCTTTTTAAAGCCCAAGTACGCCGACAATTGGATAGAAATCGGTGCCATGGGCCCTGCTAATGACGAAAACCTGACGGCTGACTTCTCCAACTGGAGTGCCGATAAAGTAGACGTCTTCGCGCCAGGGGTAGAAATCTACTCTACCGTCCCCAACAACGAATACGAAGACCTGCAGGGTACGAGTATGGCTGCTCCAATGGTTGCTGGCCTCGCCGCACTATTGCGCTCCTACTTCCCCGACCTGACCGCTGAGCAGGTGAAGCAGATCATCATGGATTCTTCGGTGAAGCCCCAGCAAATGGTTAATGTTCCGGGTGAAGACGGTAAAGCCACGTTGAGCAAACTGTCGGTAAGCGGTGGCATAGCCAACACCTTCCGCGCAGTAGAAATGGCCATTCAAACGAAAGGTGCCAAGAAGAAAGCACCCGCCCGCGATCCTGGTCTGACGCCGAAAGCGTAACGAAATCGGAAGTCGGAGGTGGGCGGTCGGAAGTGAGAAGGTCTTGCTTCCGACCGCCCACCTCCGGTTTCCTATTTTCATTTTAATTAATACCTCGTCCTTTCCACTGCCCATGCCTTCCACCGTGCTATCCGAATTGCATTATCTGCCTTGTATTGATGCATTTCATCATTTCAAAAAGGCTGATCTGGTATTGGTGGAAGCTTGTGAAAACTACCAAAAAGGGAGTTATCGCAACCGTTGCCACTTGTTAGGTGCCAATGGGGTTCAGCGGTTGAGTATTCCGTTGGCCAAAGGCAAAAACAACCAACAACCCATTCAGCAAGTTGCACTAACCTACCACGAGCCCTGGCACCGGCAACATTGGCAAAGTATTCAATCGGCTTACGGTAATTCCCCTTTTTTCGCCTACTATGCCGATGCGTTGGCACCGCATTTTTTAACGAAGCAGTATGCTCATCTTTGGGATTTCAACCTGGCGCTCCTCACGACGGTCTTCGGGTTCCTGCATTGGGCCGACAAAACCATTCAACCAACGACGGCCTACGCCCAGGACTTGCCCCCATCCACCGTGGATATCAGAAACACCTTACCGCCCGCTACCTTTAGTGAAGGATCAACCGGGACGATCTTCCCGGCCTACCCCCAGGTCTTTGGTGAAAAACATGGCTTTATTCCCAATTTGAGTATTTTAGACCTTATCTTTTGTCAGGGACCCCAATCCAATCTGTATCTTAGCAGCGTTTCTGCGTCTTAACAAAAGATTTAAGGGGTCAGCAACCCACCCTGATTCATTAGCTTGCGCAGGGTAAGTTTCGTTTTATTCATCAAACCCGTTAAGTGTGGCCAAACTGCTCAATCAACAATTGCAAGCCCAGCGTGCTCAGTTGGAGGAAAGTATCAAAGACCTGCATGAGTTGACCATTCGCATCGGTCACGAAGAATTGAGTGCCACCCTGAGTGAACTGCGCAACCGGCTGCACGAACCCTTTATGTTCGTCATTGTAGGTGAAGTTAAAGCGGGCAAAAGTAGCTTTATCAATGCTTTGCTCGCCACCGGTGAGGAGATCACCAAAGTGGCTCCTCAACCGATGACCGACACCATCCAACAGATCCTCTACGGTGAAGAGCGGGCGGAGGTACAAGTCAATGAATACCTCAAAAAGATCATTCTTCCGGTTGATATTCTCCGCGATATCGCCATTGTCGATACCCCGGGAACCAACACCATTGTGGAGCACCACCAGGAGATTACCGAACGCTTTGTGCCGGCTTCGGATTTGATCGTCTTCGTTTTTGAAGCCAAAAACCCCTACCGCCAGTCTGCCTGGTCCTTTTTCGATTTCATCCAGGGCGAATGGCGCAAGAAGGTCATTTTTGTCCTTCAGCAAAAAGACTTAATGCCCGCCGAAGACCTGGCTATCAACATCCAGGGCGTGCGGGACTTCGCGCTGAAGAAAGGCATGACCGAACCACACATCTTCGCGGTATCGGCCAAGCAGGAACAGGAAGGACTGGTAGCAGACAGTGGCTTTCTTCCCCTGCGCAATTACATCACCGACAATATCACCGGGGGCCAGGCACCGGCCCTGAAGCTTTTCAACAGCGTGCAAACCGCCCAAAATATCAATGCCCGGATTACCGAGGGGCTGGTGCTACGCCGCCAACAGTTTCATGCCGACGAAGCATTCCGGGATCAAATTGACGAAACCCTGAACGAGCAGGAGCGCAAAAGTTACAAGCAAGTGGAACTGTTGTCGGATGCCTTGCTCGGAGCATACGATCGGATTACGACCAAAAAATACCTGGAATTAGAAGCAGGATTGAGTCTTTTCGGCTTGCTCAAACGCTCGGTGAGCAGCATTTTTACCAAAACGCCGGGTGCCCAGGAATGGCTGACCCAGTTGGCCAAAGAACTGGAAGACGAACTCAATACGGCCCTCCAAAAACGCCTCAACGAAGGAATGATAGACCTGGCTGGCAGCATCCAGCAAATGGCCAAAATGATCGACCTGCAAATCCGTTCCAGTAAAACCATTCTCAGCAACGACCACGAGATCTTCAGCGATATTGCCGAGCGCCGGGAGAATGTCCTGCGCGACTTGCAAGACCAGTTTTCCCGGTTCATCAGCCGGACCGAAAATTTTACCGACGAATCCTTGTTTCCGGAACGCACCAATTTGTCGCCGAACCTGGCGGCCGGCTCCGGAATTGCGGCAATTGGCGTCATCCTGATGACCGTTAGCCAAATCGGGATGCTCGACGTCACGGGAGGCATTTTAACGGCCATCGGCATCCTCTTTGCCGGTTTCAGTACCCGTTCCAAGCGGCGCAAAGTAACGGAAGGCTTTCAGCTGGAAATCGACCGGGGCCGGGAACGGCTACTGGGTGAAGTAACGGACACCCTGAAGACCTATATTCAGCACCTCAAGCAGCGGATTGCAGCTAACTTCCTGCGTTTTGATGAACACCTGGCCAAAGAAGGTAAACACCTGGTCGACCTGGAATCCCAACACCGCGAGATCAATACGCGATTGAATCAGTTAGAAGCAGATTTACAAAAATAAGGTCGCCACTTTACCAACTTTTCCGTCGGAACGAAGTTAGATAGGCATGCCACGAGCCAAGCAAAAATCCGACTTGCCCCAAAAAAAATGCCAGCATTGCCAACGGCCGTTCACCTGGCGTAAAAAATGGGAGCGCGTGTGGGAGGAAGTGAAGTTCTGCAGTGATCGCTGCCGGCAAGAAAGTCGTAAAAATAAAAATCATGCCAGAAAAAATACCCCTTAGCCAACAATTCCGGGCCGACGGAGATGAGTACGGTTCCTTTGCCTTTCACCCCTACAATGTGTTGCTCATTCTGCTGATCTTCAGCTTGTGTATGCTTTTTCTTTCCCTAAGCCTGGCCTTTGTTTATTCGCGGGTACAGAACCAGTTGCCCCCCATTAAATTGCCCACCCTCTTTTTGTTCAATACGCTCATCCTGATCGCCAGCAGCGGTACCATGTTGTGGGCCAAACGCGCCTACCTCGCCGACAACACCAGTACCTATAAACTGGCGCTGGGTATTACACTGGGCTTATCCATCTTTTTTTTGGGTATGCAAATCATGGCCTGGAACCAGTTGTTTCACCAAAAAATATTCATCAATAGTGGCAACTCTGCCGGCTACCTCTACGTCATTTCCGGCCTGCACTTCGCCCACGTTATTGGTGGTATTCCTTTTCTGGGTTATTTCCTCTGGCAAGCTTACCAAAAAATGAAGGAACCCGTCAGTGTATTGGTTTATTTTAGTGATCCGGAAAAACGGCTCAAACTACGGCTGCTTACCATCTACTGGCATTTCCTGGATGCCCTGTGGGTTTACCTGGTGCTCTTTTTCTTCATCAACTACCTTTTTCGGTAAGGAACTGCCCGACTTTCCATGCGCAATCCCAGCCTGATTTTTTATTGCTGTTTACTCCTGGTGGTGCTATTATCCAATTGCCAGGCCGAGGCACCGATAGATCAGGCGAACAACAACCTACCCGTCTTTCTCGGCAAAAAACGGACGACCCTCACTAACGTGACCGCCTACGCCCGCCCGCATGAGGAACCTTTGGCCCAACTGCCTCCGGGAACCCAACTGCTATTTACCGGGTTGGTATCCTCCCGGCTCTACACCAGTTACTACCAACAAGACACCCTGACCCAACCTTACCTGCAAATTCAACTCAGCCCCCAGCAAACCGCCTGGGTCTTTGGTCACCCCGCTTATTTTTCCGTTCAGGAAAACCCCCTGACCTGGCAATGGAACAACCGTTTGCAGGCGGTTATGCCTACGGAAGCTTTTAACCGGTACCAGGAACTGGCTACTGTTTGGCGCCAGGAAGACCAGGCCAGTGTTTTGCTACTGGCTTTCCAGGCTACCCGGAGCCTGCGCAATGAACTGACCAAAGCGCTGGCGGATTACCCTACCCTCTCCCTGACGGAGGCGCAGGATCTCTTGCCGGGGTGCCTCGCCTATCAGGATCACCGCCACCTGTCCTGGTGGATCGATTTTAATGCCTGGCAAACACGCAGTGCGGCAACCGCAGCCCCCGACGATGATGCGCTCTTCCATTTTTACCGAACGCGCATTTATCCGCCCGACGGTATCGAATACCGCTTCCCTGCCTGGTCCTTTCCCGTTTCCTCCACCCAGGCCCACAGTCTCCTGGGGCGGGGTATTCACCTGCGTATCCTGCAACAACTCGATAGCCTCAACCAGCAGTATCCGCTGGCCACGACCGAATGGCAGTACCTGTGCGAACTGCTGGTTGATGATAGCGCCAACCCACAAACTACTTTCTGGGAAGACTTCCCACTTATCCGTACGGAACTACAGGCACTCATCAAATTCCCCGGAACACTGCTGCTTCCCGAACAACGCCGTTACCTGGCTCACTGCCTGGAAAACCTGGCCAACCCAGCACAACAAAGCAAAAGGGTCAATTTTCGCGAGCGGTAATCACAATAAAGCCTTACCTTTGCCGGTAGCATAACTTAAACGCTATTTATGATTTATCTAGCCATTTTGGCTGCCACCTTGATTTTCGGTGGCCTTGCGCTCACGAGTCTGATTGCCAAAAACATCGCACCTGGAAGCAAAAGGCTGGCACTGGAAACCGCCCGCATGAAAGAAGATATGGATCTTTGGGCCAAAGACCTCGTTCCCATCAACAAGGAAGAACTGGAACTTTTTAGCCTGGGGCAAGACAAGCAGGTGCTGCGCAAAGGAATCACCACAACGGCAAAGGGCATTTTCACCACCATCTACCATGAACCTGTTTTAGCCTATAATTACCGCGAGTACCTCAGCAATAGCGACAAGCCCAACGCCTTGCTGTACGCCCGTAGTGCCGAACACGAATACATCTATTATATTCAAAAGGGAATAGGTACCCTATTCATTGATGGACAGGAAGTAGGTACCCTTTCGCGCGAGGGTGTGCTCCAGGGGAAACGCACCGGGAAGCCCATTGCCAGCATGAAACAGTCCAACCCTTCCCTCCTCCCGGTTGAAGTAGGCGGAAAAGAAATTGGTAATCTCACCCGAAAAGTCTCCAAAGGAGACAAAGGGCTTTACGAACGCGCCTTTGAATACTTGCAACCCGAAATCAACGACAAAGAGGAACAATTGTTCCTTGCGCTGGTATTAAAAGAACTGGTGAGCAGATCCGTGAATTCCTGATTCGTGAACCATTGTTCTTCCATGCTGTTCTAATTGCAATAAAAATCAATTTTCCGGTCTTTTCAGGCCAGAAAAAGTAAAATCCAGGCAAATGAGCCTTCGAAAAAAAGTCAATCTCATCATTTACCGCTTTCGGGAAAGAGGACTGGAAGTCTTCTTTCTCCATGATGAACAACAGGAAGGCCGTAGTTTTCCACAGGGAGAAATGGACCAGACCACTACTGCTGACCATTACAATTATATTTCCCTGGATCCGGTAGAAGAACAGGACGGCAGCACCGAAGAAGCTTATGCCGTAGAAGGAGACTGGCACGAAATTCCCAGCCTGAAGAACATGATCTATCAGGATGCCGTTCAGTTGAAAGAAAAACTGAAGTCACTGGAACAGGGTGCGTTTGTATCTATTAAAGATGCGCTACGGGAAGCCGTTCCTCACCAATATGCTTTTTTGAAAGAATTGAAAGATATTCTCCGCGACCGCAATTCGTTGCGCGACCTGTAAGGCTATTGTGCTTAGCAGAAAAGCCGATGATGTTCCATCATCGGCTTTTCTTATTTAGGCTCCTCGCATCCGGGCCAATACGGCCACCATGGCCAATTGTTCGGCGGGGCTGAGTACGGTATTGTCAATGACAACCGCATCCGGAGCTTGCCGCAAGGGGCTATCTTCCCGGCTGCTGTCAATTTGGTCACGGGAAAGCAGGTTTTCCGTGACGGCTTCCAGGGTTATTTGGTGACCATTGGCCAGCATTTCGGACAGGCGCCGGCGAGCACGTACCTGGGGATCAGCCGTGAGGAATATTTTCAGCTCAGCGGCTGGAAAAACCACGGTACCGATGTCACGCCCGTCCATGACACAACGCTTCTTCCGTCCCAATGCCTGCTGTTGGGCAACGAGCGCACGCCGGACAGCCGAAATAGTTGCGACTTCGCTAACTCGCCGGGAGACCCTCATTTGTCGGATCTCCTCTTCCACCCGCTCCCCATTGAGGTAGGTAACGACTTTGCCATCCACTGTCTCGAATGAAATCTGGATCTGGCCCAAAGCGGCTTTCACCGCGGTTTCATCGGTTGCTGCTATACCCGCCCGCAGGAAGAATAACGTTACGGCCCGGTACATGGCTCCCGAGTCGATGTAGAGGTAATCCAAGGTGCTTGCTAAGGCCCTGGCTAATGTACTTTTCCCACAAGCGGAGAACCCATCAATGGCAATTATTATTCCCTTTTCCATGGCTGCAAAGATAACAATTCTTCGTTGGCAGTTGGGTTCAATTCCCTAAGCTTCCAATTGTTCGAGGAACAATTGCCAGAGATTTTCCAACCGCAAAGGTTCTACCTGGGTGAGTACCCCCCGGTAGTTAAAAGGTTGCTGCTGCATACGTTCCAGGTATTTCTCGGTATTGCGCACGTCCTCCAACTGGTAATTGGCTTTACGCACCTGAAGCAACGCCCGAATAAACTGAATAGGTCGAAAATATTCCTCTTTATGCAAATTGCGGTTGGCCATATTTTGCAGCTGGTCAATCAACTCATCCGCTTTGTTGATGCGCTTTTTCTGAATGGCAAAAAAGACCTGCATGATGAGCATGAAAACCGCCAAAATTTTTTCGTCAGAACTATAATTCAACGTTTTTTCAATGAACTCATCAGGCACGAAAGGCTGGCGTCGCCTGGTGGTGACAATCCGCCGGGACATACCACTTTTCTGTAACAGAAAATAAATGACCGCCTCAAAGAGTTCCCACTTCTCCTTGGTTAGGTAATCTTGTTTAGCGAACCCTTTGTTGGAAACCGTTTGATTGTAGATAGCCAGGGCCTGGATATTGTGATTGGTATGTAAAGCCAGCAAAAGGTAATATTCCATGAAGGTAAACCAGGGACGTGTTCCCTGAGGAAAACGCTTCAGACACTGCTCGGCATTGATCTGTCCTTTGCTGTAATTGCCCAGATGCAAATAGGCCGACATTTTTTTGGTATAAAAATCAATCAGCCGATCCTCTTGGTAAAATTCAGGGTTTTCTCTGATGTAATTTTCCGCTCGCTCACAAACCTCGAGGAGCGCCTCGTACTCCCGGATCATTTCGTAGCGCATGGCCCACACCAAAAACATATTGTAGAAAATCAGTGGGGAATCATAAGTTTCTGATAAACTCAACAAGGTGTTACAATAAGCTTCCATCCGCTCTTCCAGGTCGTTGTCCTTGTGTAGCGGGCGGTAGTAGTCCATTACCACTCGTTGATACAGTTCCTCTGAGCGCATTTCCGCCGACAGGATAAGGCTGTGACCCTTCAGTAAGTCATCGTACATTTCAAAATCCTTGCTGTTGCCTTCCCGGGCCGCATCTTCCCGAAGGATTCGTGAACAATTCACAATAATTTCCGAAAGATAGAACTTCTGGGCCGTCGTTAGGATACTGCGGGCCAGACCAATTGCCGAATTATTGGCATTGTTATCTTGAAGAATTTTTACCAGGGTCCACTCTTTGTGGCAACTGAAGTGCGCACGATCATAATTAGAAGCAGCGGGCTTATTGACATCCAGAAAAAAGAGGGTATTGAGTAAGCGTTTCCGAAACCGGGATTTCAACTGCCGATAACGGGCATCTTTCGGGCTACAACTGTACAACTTCGCTGCTGCGTCCCGGTCGTTCTTGTACTGCCCCGAGGTGAGGTCATCGTAAAATTCATTGAATTTGCTGCTTTTGTTGCGCAAGCTGTATTCATCGAATATTTCAATTTTTTTAACCTTCTTTTTGGTGACTACTGCTGCTATTTCCAAAAGGTTCTTCATGCTGCTTCCCTAACTGGTGAAAAATCGGGTAAAGTGCCCGAAACAAGTCCATTAACCTTGTCACAAAATAGTTACATTTAACAGTAAAATGTAACTTCGTTTTACCAAAATAAAAAAAAGGTTTCCCGCATCCATGCGAAAAACCTTTCGTCCTGCCAGTAGGCAGGTTGTTTACCGGGAATAAGCTGTTTTAATACTCATCCTCGTTAAAAAGAAAGTCATCTTTTCGCGGATAGTCAGGCCAGATATCCTCAATAGATTCGTACATTTCTCCTTCATCTTCCATCCCTTGCAGGTTCTCGATAACCTCCAACGGGGATCCTGAACGAATCGCAAAATCGATGAGTTCATCACGGGTGGCGGGCCAAGGTGCATCCTCCAAATAGGTTGCTAATTCTAGCGTCCAATACATATTAAGACATTTTTATCTGATTGCAAAAGATAATCCGGCAAAAGTAATAAACAGAACGATTAAGTACTAACGGAAGTTTTAAACAAACACTCCCTTAAAAACCTATATCACTGTAAATCAAGTTATTAACATCAAAAAAATCTGACAATTCCCCGGCAAAATGCCGGTGTAGTAATGCTATTTCCAACTCACGGCTTCGCACGTTTGGGATATTGGCCGATAATCTCAAATGACTTGCCTTCGTAGCCTTGTGGGATTTCTCCGATTTCCGAAGAATACTTCGGACCGGTAGGATCGCAAAAGGTATAATTCGCTCCCTGGTAGCTTACCGTATTTCCAACACGCCCCTCCAGTGCTACGGCTATACTCAGGTGATCGTCATAAGCTATGACGATCATGGGGAGATCAAGTAACACTTTAGCCAAAGCAAAAAACAAGGCACAACGGTCCTCGCAATCTGAAAAGGGGTAAAAAAACAACTCATCAGCCACCAACGGCTTGTTACTTCCGAAAACCTGCTTATCGTCTTTGTAATTAAAAGCAGATCGGGTAAAAGCAGCCAGTAAGGCCAGGGCGTCCACCTGACTTCGACCAGCCATTAGTTCATTTAATTCCGGCACCAGCGATTGCAATAAGCCATTGGAGAGTGGTGCATCCAGGTACCAATATTCATCCACCAGGGGGTAGTCTTGTAATAGCCGGGCGATTCCTGTATGGTAGGTTACCGCCACCTCATGATTCTCTCCTGCATAGGCAAAAGCGACCATTCGTTGCTGGGTGGATGCACAAAAAACCGGCCATTGATTGACCGTAAATGAGAAAGGCTTACCCGTCGGATTCGGCCGATGGTCGAGCAGGTACATCGAATTATTTAACGGCGTACCTTTTTCTTTATTTGACAAATTGGCGTATTGTCGGTTATTCTCCTGGATCAGTGGAATTTCGTACAACACATCCAGGGTATATACATTTACCTGTACCAGCTTGGAGCGGTAAGTGAGGCGCACATCAAACCCGCTTTTTGCCAAAAGGAAATACGTGGTTAGTTCCACCGCCGGGTCGTTGGTACCAGCCCCGTAAAGGCGATGCAGGCACTGGCGGATCAGTTGCCCGTAGAGCCAATCATTCAGCCCCCATTCAACCACCCGGGCCTGTAAGGTGGCCAGCAGCATTTGGTAGGGTCGGTTTTCCAACTGGTCAAAAGCCCGACGCAGCGCTAATTCTTCGATGCGAACAGGCTGCTTAAACAGCATCTCTTCCTGGTAAGACAAAGTGATATCCTGTTCGTAAAAGTTCACCACCAACTCCCGGACGGGATCAATGGGAGCAGCACTGGCCATTACTGGCAAGCAGAACAGAATCAACCACAATTTAGCAGGAGCGATAATCCCCCTTGGATTGGTATAAAACATAGAAAGCGTATCCTTTGACAAAGGATACGCTTTCTGTAGCCGAAGTATTGCTTTGATAGCGCGCAAAAGGCAGAATTAAATAATCAGCATCGCGTCACCATAGGTAAAAAACCGATACTTCTCTTTGATGGCCTCCTCGTAAGCGTGCCGGATGAGTTCGGGTCCACCAAAAGCACTTACCATAATCAGCAAGCTGGATTTGGGTAAATGGAAGTTGGACACCATCGAATCGGCAATCTTGAAGTCGTAGGGCGGATAAATAAATTTGTTGGTCCAACCTTCGGCAGCTTTGAGCAGCGATTCTGCCGAAACAGAAGTCTCAACGGCTCGCATAACTGTTGTACCGACGGCACAGATCTTCTTTTCAGCAAGCTTGGCCCGGTTCACGGTTTCCACCGCTTTCTGCGCAACCCGAAAATATTCGGCATCCATCTTGTGCTTCGACAAATCTTCCACGTCGATACTCCGGAAAGTCCCCAACCCAATATGAAGGGTCAGTTCAGCAAACTCGATGCCTTTGATTTCCAACCGCTTCATTAGCTCGCGGCTAAAATGCAGGCCGGCAGTAGGCGCCGCAACGGCACCTTCTTCTTTGGCAAAAACCGTTTGGAAACGCTCCTTGTCACTTTCTTCGGCTTCCCGACCAATCCGCTTAGGCAGCGGGGTCGTTCCCAAATAGGTGAGTTCCTTGCGGAATTCTTCGTCCGAACCGTCGTAGAGGAAACGAATGGTTCGCCCCCGCGACGTGGTATTATCCACTACCTCAGCAACCAGTCGATCGTTGTCATGCTCGTCGCTAAAATACAGCTTGTTGCCTACCCTGATCTTCCGGGCGGGATCAACGAGCACATCCCACAAGCGCGCATCCGTATTCAACTCCCGGAGCAGGAATACTTCGATCTTGGCACCCGTCTTTTCCTTGCGGCCGTACATACGGGCAGGAAAAACCTTGGTATTGTTGAAAATAAGAACATCTTCATCATCAAAAAACTCAAGAATATCTTTAAAGTCTCGGTGCTCGATTTCACCTGAATCGCGGTGAACGACCATTAAGCGAGAATCGTGCCGCTCGGGCTTTGGATACTTGGCTATGAGTGTTTCGGGAAGATTGTAATTAAAATGAGAAAGTTTGGTTCTCATCTGCAGTTTTTTACCTTTTTAAATAAGAGCGCAAAATTAACCATTATTTCACCACTATCCGCTTTCCAGGCGATATATTTAAAATATAAAATTCCGGTTCCGGCTGGTCTGTATAAAAAGAAGGTGGATTCACCTGCCATTTATTGTTGTTGGCAGAATTTTATAACCGCTTGATCGGAAAAGCGAGATTGCTACTAACAGAAAACACTAGCTTAGCGCAAATACCTGACTTATATGCGAATTTTTATAAAAATAATTACGGAAAGTATCCGTCAGGCTTTACAACAGCTTACCGGCAACAAGCTGCGTAGCTTTTTGTCGTTGCTTGGCATTTCCATCGGTATCTTCTGTATCATCGGGGTGCTTTCCGCCGTGGATTCTCTGGAATACAACATCCGGGGAAGTATGGAAAAGCTGGGCAATGACGTGGTTTATATCCAAAAATGGCCCTGGGGGAATAACAGTGACAATTGGTGGGACTTGCTCAAGCGGCCCAGCCCCAAGTACAATGAATACGAGATCATTCGTGACAAGGCCCGTTCAGCCAAGATGAGTACTTTTTTCATGGGTGCTGGCAACCGAACGCTGAAGTGGAAGTCCAACAGTGTAGAACGGGTTTTCCTGTGTGGCGTTACGACCGAATTTCCCGCCGTTTTTGGGATGAACTTCTCCCGCGGCCGTTTCTTTTCTGCGTCCGAGTCGTTCTACAGCAGCAACAAAGTAGTCTTGGGCTACAAGGTCGCTCAGGAACTCTTCGGTGAAGTAGAGCCCGTAGGCAAAGCGATCAAACTTCAGGGTGGCACCTACGAAGTTATTGGGGTGCTGGAAGGGTCTGGAGACGCATTAATCAACCCCTTGGATTTCGATGAAGCTATTATGGTTACCTACAATAAGCTGCGTAGCCTGACCAACGTCAATGCCCGGCAAGACAACACATTTATCGCGGTAAAGGCCAAACCCGATATCGATCTCGAACAAATGAAGGGTGAATTGCGGGCCCTGGTGCGCGCGCAGCGCCGACTTAAACCCCGCCAGGATGATTCTTTTTCTTTCAATGAGTTAACCATTGTCTCGCAGCAATTTGACCAATTTTTCGGTGTTTTGCACCTCCTCGGTGGTGTTATCGGTTTTTTCTCGATCCTGGTGGGCGGGGTCTCCGTAGCCAATATCATGTTTGTTTCCGTCAAAGAACGTACGGGGCAAATTGGTGTTAAAAAGGCATTGGGAGCCAAAAGACACGTCATTTTACTCGAATTCCTGATCGAAGCCATTATCCTTTGTCTACTCGGGGGGATCATTGGGTTGGGTCTGGTCTTTCTGATTACCCAAGTACTCACGGCGGCTTTGGATTTCCCGATTTTTATCAGTTTCACAAATGTGTTGCTCGGAGCAGGCATGTCTGTCATTATCGGCGTTATTGCGGGGTTTGTGCCGGCCTTACAAGCCAGTAAGCTGGACCCTGTAGAAGCCATGCGTCATTAAAGTTGGCACTCCCCTGGCTAATGGTCTGCCTCCAGAACGAAAGATAATAGTTGGACAAATCTGAATAAACCTGTTCTTTTCCACCACAGAATTGGTGAAAAAGCCCAACCAAAATTGTTTCGTTCTGTTAAAGCGGGAACAATTATTCATTATGCCCGCTACCCTCCGGTTAATCCTTGGTGACCAGCTCAACCAACAGCACAACTGGTTTAACCAAAAAACGGCTTCCGTTACGTACTTGCTTATCGAGGCACGTTCGGAAACCGATTATGTCCGTCATCACATTCAGAAGATCGTTGGCTTCTTTCTGGCCATGCGCCATTTCAAAACCTGGCTGGAAGAGCAAGGCCACCAGGTCATCTACGTGACCCTGGACGACCCCGAGAATCGAGGCGCTCTTACGGAGCAGATTAAAGCCATCATCGCCACCGGTGTATACACTGCTTTTTCCTACCAATTACCGGACGAATACCGGCTGGATCAGGCGCTGCAACAACTACAAACAGAACTTCCGGTCCCTACGGTAGTTGTCGACAGTGCGCACTTTTTAGTACCACGCAACTTCCTGGCCGACCTTTTTGCCGGCAAGAAGACCTATCTCATGGAGACCTTCTACCGCAAAATCCGTGTTCGCTACCAGTTGCTGATGGAAGATGATGGTGCCAGTCCACTCGCGGGGCGCTGGAATTTTGACGCCGAAAACCGCAAGAAACTGCCCGCTCAGTTAACCATTCCACCCATCCCACGGTTTCCGCGACAGGTACACGACCTGGTGGGCATGGTGGCCGCTCAAGGGGTGGCCACCATTGGTGAAATTAATGCCGACGAATTTTCCTGGCCGGTCACCCGCACCGAAGGCCTGGCGGTACTCCAGGATTTTTGTGAAAATCGGCTGCCTTTTTTCGGCACCTACCAGGATGCCATGACGGATCGCCATCCGCTGTTGTTTCATTCCTTGCTTTCTTTTGTTTTAAATACCAAACTGCTCCACCCCCTCGAAGTCGTTGAATCCGTTATTGCGCACTGGCAAAAAAACCAGGATACCATCAACCTGGCACAAGTAGAGGGTTTTGTCAGGCAGATCATCGGCTGGCGGGAATACATGCGAGGGGTCTACTGGGCACAGATGCCCAACTACGCCAGCAAAAACTTTTTCGCTCATCAAGCCGACTTACCGGCCTGGTTCTGGACGGGCAACACGAACATGAAGTGCCTTCAACACGCTATCGGTCAGTCGCTGGAGCACGCCTATGCCCACCACATTCAGCGCCTGATGGTGACGGGTAATTTCGCCCTGTTGCTGGGCGTAGATCCCGATCAGCTGGACGAGTGGTACCTGGGCATCTATATGGATGCCATCGAATGGGTTGAAATTACCAATACCCGGGGGATGAGCCAGTTTGCCGACGGTGGTTTGTTGGCCACCAAACCCTACGTCGCCAGTGCCAACTATATGCATAAAATGGGCGACTACTGCACCAAGTGCCGCTACAACTACAAAGAAAAAACCGGTGAAAATGCCTGCCCTTTTAATAGCCTTTACTGGGACTTCATGGATCGCCACCGCAGTAAGCTGAGCAACAATCCCCGCATTGGGATGGCCTACCGTACCTGGGATCGCTACGACGGGGAACAAAAGGCGGCCATCCTGCAACGGGCTGACCAGGTTAAAAAACACGTCAATGAGTTGTGACCTGCCACCGGTACAGGCACCAGCCTGGGTTGCTGTACCTTCGCACACCCGGCCGCGTTGCCGGGAGAGCCTGATAATTTGACAGTGGAATTACCCATCTTGGTGGTGGGTATTGTACCTTTGCAATGTTTTAAAATCCCTTACCAATGAAAAAGGTATATATCATAGCGGGAATTATGATCGCCCTGGCGGTTTCCCTTTTTGTAATGGCCAAAGATGACCTGAGTACCTACGCTTCCATTTCGGATGCGATAACGACGGGCAAGCGGGTAAAAATTGCGGGTCAACTGGCCAAAGACAAGGAAATGACCTACGATCCGCAAAAAGATCCGAATCACTTCACCTTCTATATTCGCGACGCTTCCGAGGCTATTCAGAAAGTAGTTTTGCTACAACCCAAGCCCCAGGATTTTGAGCTTTCGGAGCAGGTCGTACTGACCGGAAGGATGCAAGACGACACTTTTGTTGCTACTGACGTGCTCCTGAAATGCCCGTCGAAGTACAAAGACGAAGAGATTAATATTAAAGAAAAGCAGGGGTAAATTTCACCTGAGCCATATTTGTGATTGGGCCAAAATGACGAAAGTCGCTTTTAACGCCTGCTGAGTTTTCAACTTATGACCGACCAAATCCAGTACGTTGGCGAACACCTGTGGCCCGGCCGCATTGGTCAGCCAGCCGTATTTCTTGCCTTTTGCAGTGCCTTGTTGAGTGCACTGGCCTTTTATTTTGCCACCCAAAAGCGGGCCAACGAACCCTTGGCGACCAGTTGGCGCAGGTTAGGGCGTATTGCATTTGGGATCCATGGCGCAGCGGTGCTCACCGTTATTGGGTGCATCTTCTTTGTCATGATCAATAATTATTACGAGTACCAGTACGTACAGGCTCACGTTAATGACGATCTGGCTTTCCGCTACATTTTTTCGGCCTTTTGGGAAGGGCAGGAAGGCAGTTTTTTGCTGTGGATGTTCTGGCACGTGGTGCTGGGTGGGTTGCTGATTCTTTCCGCCCGGCAGTGGGAGGCCCCTGTGCTGTCCATTGTGTCGTCGGTACAGGTAATTATTGGCAGTATGCTGCTAGGCGTATACCTGGGTTTTGGTGAGGAAGCATATCGCATCGGTAGCAACCCCATGTTACTCTTGCGCGACACCATGAATATTCCGTTGTTCGCTAATGCGGAATACGTCAGCTTGCTGGAAGGTACGGGGCTGAATCCCTTGCTCCAGAACTGGTGGATGACCGTCCACCCCCCTACCCTCTTTCTGGGCTTTGCCTCCACGGTGGTACCTTTTTCTTTTGCGATGGCAGGTTTGTGGGTGCGCGATCACCGGGGCTGGTTAAAGCCGGTCTTACCGTGGGCCTTGTTTAGTGGCGCTATTCTCGGAACGGGCATCCTCATGGGCGGTGCCTGGGCCTACGAAGCCCTCAGTTTTGGTGGCTACTGGGCCTGGGATCCGGTGGAAAACATGTCGTTGGTCCCCTGGATTGCCCTAATTGCGGGTATCCATACCAACCTGATCGCACGGAATACCGACCACAGCATCCGCGCCAGCTATATCTTCTACGCGTTGTCTTTTCTCCTCATTATCTATTCTACCTTCCTCACCCGCAGTGGTGTACTGGGCGAAACTTCGGTTCACGCGTTTACCGAAATGGGGCTGGAATGGCAGCTGGTCAGTTTTATTTTTATCTACCTCTTCTTGTCTACGTACCTGTTCTTCTCCCGGCTGAAGGGGATTCCCGTTGTCGCCAAAGAAGAAACCACCAGCAGCAAGGAATTCTGGTTGTTCATCGGCAGTTTGGTCTTGCTTTTTTCCGCGGTGTTGATCACGGTCTCGACCTCCTTGCCCGTTTACAACAAAATCCGGGAGTTCTTCGACCCCGGATTCGTCGGTCATGTAATCACCGATCCCATCCCCCACTTCAATAAGTACCAACTCTGGATTGGCGTTTTCATCGGTTTGCTATCCGGTTTCAGCCAGTTTCTGCGCTGGCGCGAAAGCAATTTCCCGCAGTACCAGAAGCAGTTTTGGCTGCACCTGGGCGTTAGCGTAGTACTCGCCGCAGTTTTCACCTACCTCACCACACGGGCCATTCAATTACAGGCCTGGCAATACCAACTCCTTATGTTTACTGGTTGGTTTGGCGTAGTGACCAACCTGGACCACCTCATCTTCTTCCTACGGGGGAACATCAAAGTAGGTGGTTCAGCTATTTCGCACATCGGGTTTGGGCTCATGATCGTGGGGGTGCTTTTCAGTGGTTTGAACCAGAAAGTGATCTCCCGCAATCCATTCTTAATGGAAGGGCTAACCGCCAACGAGGAAGCCAAGCGCAATACGGTCTTACTGATCCAGGATTCGCCCATGATAATGGCCGATTACGAGTTGACCCTGCGCAAAGACACCATGGACTACCTCACCCGCACGTACTTTATCGACTACAAACGGCTGAGCCCTACGGGGGAGGTGATCGAGCAATTCCAGTTATCACCTAATATCCTTTACGACAAAACCTTTACCAAAGTAGCAGCCTCCAACCCCAGTACCAAGCAATATTGGAACCGCGATATTTTCACCCACATTGCCGCCTTGCCGCCGGAGGAAATGGACATCGACGCCAAAAAGGCGAAGGAAGATAGCCTCAATTACCTCCCGTTCACCCTGGCCGTTGGTGAAAAGGTTACCCTGTTGGATACCGTCCCCATCGAAGATCGCGATACTTTCAGCGTGCGCACGGTAGACCTGGAGTTGCTCAGCCTGAGCCGCAATGCTGCTCACCCCGACTACTTGCCCGAAGAGGGCGATCTTGCCGTGGGTGCGGAGATACGGGTACACAACTCGGAACTCGATACCAGTTTCATTGCCCATCCGGTCATTGTTCTGCGGGGTCAGGTACTTTACAGCTTTCCGGCACAAATCAACCCCATCAATACCCGGGTCAAACTCAACGAGGAAATTTTCGACCTGGTTTATACGCCCGAGGGTAAGCTCGGCTATCAGGAGTATGACCTTGCCGCGGGCGACAGTGTCCGGGTGGATGACGTAACCGTTACCTTTACCGGTTTCAACCGAACCCCCACCCACCCCAATTACACCCCTGCAACGGGTGACATTGCGGTAGGTGCCACCCTCCAGGTCAAGGCTGCTTCCGGCCAGAAATTTACCTCGGAACCCGTATTTTTTATTCGCGACAGCCGCCCGCTGAACCTCAAGGACGAGGTCACGGAAGCAGGTATTCACAGTCGCTTTGTTTCCCTTGACCCCCAAACAGGAAAAGCTAAAATATTCCTGGCCAAAGCACCTCCCCGCGTTCCCCAGGCTGCATTTTCGGTAGCTACCAAAGCCTACCGGACCGACTGGGTTGCTCTCCAGGCGATTGAATTTCCAGGGATCAATTATTTCTGGATCGGCGCTACCTTTATGATGTTCGGTCTGACCCTGAGCATGGTTCATCGCATACGCACCCAGCGTGTCCTGGCCTAAGGATATCGTGCTGGTGGGTGCCGGCAACGTGGCCTGGCACCTGGGGCGGCAATTGGCCCATTGTGGCCTGTGCGTAAGCTACGTCTGGAGCAGAAGTGCCGAAAAGGCAACTGCTTTAGCCAATCATTTAGGTTGTCCCGGCGGGAACACCTTGCAGGACATCCCGCCCCGGGCAGCCCTCTACCTGATCGCCGTAAAAGACGATGCTATTGCTGCAGTAGCGGCAACATTGGCACAGGTTATCGCCCCCGGGGCATTGGTCCTACACACGGCAGGTGCTACACCCAGCACGGTGCTTTCACCCTATTTTTCGCACTACGGGGTCTTCTATCCCTTGCAAACCTTCTCCCGCGACCGGGAAGTAGATTTCAAGACCATCCCCCTTTGTCTGTTCACAGCGCAGCAGGCCGATTACCCCGCCGTGGCCAATCTGGCCCGGCTACTTTCCACCAAAGTATACGCTGTCTCCGACGAGCAACGCGCCCAGTTGCATCTGGCCGCCATATTTGTTAATAATTTTACTAATTATTTGCAACACATCAGTCGGTCCCTCCTGCGGGAACACAATCTGCCTGAGGAATTGGTCCAACCCCTCCTCATGGAAACCATTCTAAAGCTACAAGACCTTACCCCCCGGGAAGCCCAAACCGGCCCGGCCATCCGCGAAGACCAGGCAACGATTGAACGACACCTGGCGATGCTACACGATCATCCGCAGTGGGCGGACATTTATACCATTCTGACCGCAGGGATAAAGCACGATTTGGGGTAATGCAGTCTGGCCAGCAAAATCCCCCTCTCGGGAAAGCCCGCTAATACGTCAGCAGTTCAAAAACCACCGTATCCGGTTTCCCGAGGAACTGGTAGAACGTCAGAGCCGCCGAATCAGGGCTCCAGTAGACGTGGCCATATCCTGCCTCAGACACAAAATTAAGGGAGTTGAGGTCACAAATAAAATCGGTTTCAGGACCAGTAGCAAATTCGGGCAGGGCCCTTTGCAGTACTTTTTGGGCAGGCATCGGTTCGCCAGTAGCAAAGACTTTGCTGATCAGGGCCGGACCTTTAAGTCCCAGGAACAAGACGTAACTGGTGTCGGCACTCTGGTGCATGTAGTAGCCTGCCAGATCGGCAAGGTGCAATGGGCGCAACAGCTGAAACTGCCCCTTCTGGTAAGTTGCTAAAGGGGCGTACTGGGCAACCGGCTCTACGCCTTCTTCCCCTTCCCCAATTCCCCCAATAAAAAGTTGCAATTGCCCGCTCTCCAGGCGCGCGTAAACGTAGTCGCCCAAACCAGCCCACCAGCCACCAACGGCAGTGAGGGCATCAGCAGGAATGCCCTTGTCGGCATAGTCTGCCGGAAGAATCGTTTCGCAAATGGTCAACTCGGCCAGTTTGATTTTGCTGTCGTTAAGCAGGGCATACACAGCCGAACGAGGTACGCCATCCACTTCCTCCAGGGTTTCACATTGGAGTTGGACCTTGGCTAAAGCGGCCGATTCGTCGTTGACCGCATTGTTTTCGGACCGACAACTGACCAGTAATACGAACAGGCTGAAAAGGATTGTATGTCTCATAGTAAAAAAATTAGGACAATATTTCTTGAAAAAATTGACTGTTAAAGGAACAAAATCTATATTTGCAGCGCTTTATAAGAAAAGCAGTTTATTAGCGCTGAAAAGCGTAAATAAATTTCCAACCTGGTGATTATAGCTCAGTTGGTTAGAGCGCTGGATTGTGATTCCAGAGGTCGCCGGTTCAAATCCGGTTAGTCACCCAAACCTAAAGTCGGTTCCTTCGGAGCCGGCTTTTTTTTGTTTTAGGGCGGGTTCTCTTTTACCCCACCGAAGCAACCTCTCTTGCCAGCTAATTCCATCCAGCTTTGCCCATAAGCTAGCTTTCCGGCGGCTCCCCCCCTGCTTACGCTACCAGTTTGTGAATGCAGCGTTGAAGATATCTTCCGTAAGCTGGGTAAAAATAGCCTCGATGGCATCGGTCTGAACCGAGGCCAGATCAACGGAAGCAGGAAAATCGAAGAAAAAGGAAAAATTCTTCTTAAACCCAGCTGTTTCGTCTTTGTTGCTGCTGTACTGTACTGCCGTGATGATGGTTAGTCGGTTGATGGCACTGGTAGCACCAGGCTGAGGAGCTTCGGCCGTTACCCGGAAATCGACAATGGTTCCCTGAAACTCTACGTCGGGGCTGGTTTCGTTCAGGATGAGTCGGCTTTCGCGGCGAATTTTTTCCTTGAGTGCTTCCGAAAAATCGGTGGCAATGGTTGGTGGTGCGTTAAGCGCATTGTTCTTGAACTGCCCCACGTAGTAGGTCCTGACGTCGGCAGGAATGCTAATGCCCCGAAAAGAGTAGCCATTGTTGCCACACTGCCAGGTCGTAAGGCTGAAGAAAAACAAGAGAAAAACAAAAAATCGGTTCATAGCTGTAAGTTACTGGATCAGCGGTTCGCCGATAAAAACCTTCACTTCGGGCGATAGCTTTATTCGTATTTTTACAATCAGCGGTTCCTGCAACTCCGCATTGATCTTGCGGTGCAAAGCGTAAGTCGTCCGGATAGTAGACATAACACTGCGCAACGCCGTATTAGTAGCCTCATCAGCAAGGATTTCGTCCAACTTGTCCATCGAGAAATCCGCGTGGGTACCTTTCATATCCACTTCCAGGGAAGGGCTCAGGGCAACTCCCAGCGCAAAACTTTCCACGTGCAGTCCGTAGGCTTTCAGCTGGGGAAAAATCTGTAGCCAATCTTCGATGACCGCGTAAGCCTTGTCTTTAGCACCGGTGCTCAGGTTACTGGCCTGATCGCGAATGGTATCACCGGCATCCTGGAAGGTTTTTAGCAATTTGTCAATCATGACGCAAGGGTTAAGTGATCGAATCGGTTGGTAGCCAACAAGACCTCCGGTGCGCGGTACCTGGCACGGCGCACCGGAAGTTCGCTATTATTTTTGCTTAAATTTAATCTCTCCGCCAGTATTGGGCGTTTTCTCCAACATATCGAGAAAGCCGTAAGATACGGTAACCGTTTTACCATCCACCTTGGCCTGCTCAATGGTACATTTTTTCACCGCACCCGGCAAGTGGTAAACGGTGGTGAAGGTAGCGTCCGCCATAAACATCTTCATCATGCTCATGGTTTCATCATCCATACCGTCCATCATGCTTTTGCTCTCCGAGCTGTCTACTTCCCGCTTCAGCGTACGTCCGGAGAGGCTCCACAAGGAGTTGCTTCCCGTCATGGTGCTACTGCTCATCAGCCCGCCCATACCTGAAGCTTCTCCACCGTTTTCGTTAAGTTTGGCAAATGTTCGCTGGAAATCGTTGAGTTCACCCAGACTAGCAAAAAGGAATTTGATCACCACGCTGCCGACTGCATCGGATTCGCTCATGCGCAAACGTACTTCTGTACGATCGAGAATGTCCCGATCTTTTTCGGTAAGGGAGGGCGGCAATGCCCCCTCCTGGAAATCGGTGAGCGAAATTAAGGAGTCGATCTCTAACTTATCTACCCCCATTTCATCCTTCATACCCTGCTTCATCATGTCGCCCATAAAACCTTCTTCCAACATGGAACTCATGTCCATTGTAAGTTGGTACTGCCCCGAACCATCGGCATTGACGTAAATGTCTTCCAGCATCTCAAAACAGCCACTGGTCGCTACGGCTAACAGCAGACAAAGCACATAAGAAAATTGTCTCATTTTGTTTTTCTTGGCAAGGTAAGAGAATATTATGGAAGTGGGAAGTGGGAAATTGGAAGTGAGCAGTGGGAGGTCGGAAGTGGGAGGTGGGAGGTCGGAGGTTTTAGACCGTGTAAAGGTGTAAAAGTGTAAACGTGTAAAAGTAGGGCGAGACCAACATCAGGCGTATCCGTTTT
>PZPC01000142.1 GCA_003045895.1 Bacteroidota bacterium | reverse complement strand
TAGGTTGCAGCCGGAGCCGCAGTCACAGACTGCTTTGGATATTGATTCGTAGACAGAGTCTACGAATAGCGGGGTATATACACGCTTTATCACGATAGTCTTTTTAATTGAAAAAGAGCTGCAGCCTTGATGGTTTCATTAGAAGAGGCTGCAAGCATTTTTATTTTTTCTCTCGCGTATACTGTCCCAATGGCAGCTATGGCGTACATGCACTTGGTAACAAAAGGTTCGTAATCATCCTGTTCAAATAGATAATCATATTTACGTTCCATAGCATATACAAGGCTATCAACTGCCTCAGGGATACAAACACTAAATTGTAGTATGCGTACTATATCTTCGTGTTCTTTATGCCATCCTTCTAAAAGTAGTTTGTGTAATATTTTACCCATTTCCAACGTATAGCTATGATACGACGCTAATAGTAAGATATACCTTAAAGCATCGGCATCTTGACTTTCGAATAATTTTTTCAACTCGTCCACCAGGTAGCTGTTGGTTACGGCAATAGGGTATTCACTTAAAAAATCTTCGTATGAGATTCTTCGTAAGTAAAGCCGACTACATGTTTTCTTTTCCTGCTCTGTCATCGAACAATTTTTTCAAAAGCTATTAAATTGTCATTGAATTTCTGCACGCCTGGTCCACGTCCCATCTGAATATTAACCTGTGGATTAGTATTTCCTCCTTCCTTTTTAAATCTCACAAAATTATAAGTCCATCCAGATTTAGCTAACGGCATTTCTCCAAACTGAGCTACCACTAGTGGGTCTCCATCTGTTCTTCCAATTGTAATGAACTGATCTATTGTTCCGTGATTAACATAGAATTTAACTATGACACCATCATAATCTTCTGAAAATGCTTGTGTAGGAGAAGTAGAAGTTTCTGTTGTGCTAGGTATTCGCCCAGTAGAAAGCAATTCGTCGTAATGATCTTGGGAAATAGTTCTGTAAAAAACTTCCCCTCTTTCTTTTTGAATATAATTCCCAACCTGACCAATGGTTATTCCTCCATTTGAAGGAACAATATCAATCCAAGAACGAGAAGAACCACTTGCAGTTATTGCGCTACTCTCTATTTCAGAAATGATGTCATCAGCGGTTCGAGCACTTGCTGTTTGGTAATCAGCAATTGTTCTTAGGTCATCTGGGTTGATTCGAATAGCATCCTCTAAACCAGCTCGCTTTACAATCTCCCAGGCCCCCACCCGTCCCTCCAGCCCCACCAAATCCCCGCCGTTGCGAAGGAAGCTCTCAATATAAGGAATATCATCGATGAAATCATCAATAAAATCCGTCTCCCAAAGGGCAAACCGCCCCAGGATTGTAGCGCTTTCTTCGCCCATGCTGACCAGCATATCCGCCAACTCGTCCGTGACCCTTTCGCCCGCAATACTTTTGGCGCGGAAGATGCTGACGGTCCTGCCGGTGAGGAAACTGGCCAGGTCATCGGCGGCGCCAGCGGCCAGGTACTTTTCTTTGATCAGCAGGTAAAGCGCATCTTCGGCAAAGTCGATCAGCCGTTTGATTTCGGTAGCGTATTCTTCTAATTCCTGGGTGGCACTTTCCCCCAACTGGTTGCTGTGCCGCAGGCTGGCGGCGTTCTCTTCCACGAAGTCCACCACGCGGCGGGCATCCTCCTCGAAAAGCTGCCGCAGCCGGCCACTCGACACCGAAGAGCTGAGGGTGACCAGCCCCACCACCATGGATACGTTGCGGTACGCCTGGATGAATTCCCGGCCGGCCTGCCCGTAAATTCCGACGATGGTTTCCTCCGCCAGGTTGACGGCGATATCGCCAGCCTGCACGACGATGTCTACCAGGGCAATGGTTCTGATTACCCTGGATGCGGCCGATAATTCGCCGATCCCGATGGCCATAAAGGCCACATCAATGCCCGTGTTAATGAGCAAACGGGTAGACGCATTTACTTCCTCCTGGGTTAAAAAATGGAGCAGGAAGGCGGGGATAACTTTCTTCTCGCCCCTGGCCAGAAATACCGTTTCCCCAAATCTTTCTTCCTTCGAAGAATAGATGAGCACCCAGGCATAAGGATCGAGCGCAATTTGCTCCGGGATGCCGTTGTTACAGGCACATACACTGGCATTGCCGTGCCAGGTAGTCGTGGCGGATACGTCAGAAAAGGTGAAGGCCAGCTCCTCCCCCACCCAGGTGGAGGTGTAGTCCAGTGCACAGGTGATGGCCCTGCCGTTGCAATTCAGATCCGTTCTTCCCCAGTGGTAGATTCTGTTTCCAATGGCTAATTCTTCCAGGAAGGCTTCGTCTTCCGTCACGGGGTAGGCCACTTTGAGCAGGTCCATAATTGCGGACACAAATTTGAAATAGTTGCCGTCGTTGTAGGGCCAGCCAAGGTCATCGTACCGGCCATCCAGCAACGGGAGCAGGCCGTTTGCTTTTAAGGCGGCCAGAAATTCCCGGGCAGCGGCCTGGTTGCGGGGGACGGTTTGAATGAGGCGTATGGAAGCTATTTCCGCATTCTGGGTATGGATGAAACTTAGGATATCCCCCGTCATAGCTTCCGAGGTCAATACTTTCAACGCATCCATCCGAAGGTCCAGGGGCAGGGTGAGAAGCTGGTTGTTGTTCATTAACGCAATCAGGAATACCGCCCGATCCTGGTCCTCGACCGCGCGCAGGGCCGCCTTGATGCCAGCCAGTCTTTCCTGGTAGCGGCGGAGTTCCTGCAGATAGGCATCCAGGTCATAGCCCCATTCGTTATAGTTGTCGTAGAAGTACTGGTGAATGGTGGTTTGCCGCGACCAGGCTTGCTGCGTATAATCATCGAGTAAGATGTCGCCCAACTCGTTCATGACCTCGGCAATGGCACGCAGGCTCGCACAAGTGGTCTGGTTGGTTTCGTACCCCGTGGCTACGGCGTATTCATACACCTCTTTCCCCGGGCCGTCCTGCAAAAGGGCATATATGGGATCGGAATAGGGTACCTGATCGGCATGGGGTGGAATGGCAATTTCCGCGGCCAGTACATCCTGGTACTGGTGATCGGAGGTGGCCTGCCAGGTAAAATACTCCTCGAGACAGGTCTCGTTGTACTGCCGGAAGAGCACCGGACAACCGCTCGTTGCGACCTCATAGGCAGCGGCCGGCAAAAAGGCCTCGGGGTAAGCGGCCAAATCGGACGATCGCCGACCACCTGCAGGTAACGATTCGAAGCGGGAGCGCTCATAATAGTAGACAAACGAATCCTGGACTGCCAGCAGCGAGTTTCCTTTTTTGTAGGTCCCGATATAGTCCGTCCCGCCGTAAGTAAAGCTATTCAGGGAACCGGCCGTAAAAACGCCCTGTCCGGCAGCAAATTTCGCGTTCGTCAGCTCCGTGGCCCCTTCCACAAACGAAATGAGGGCGCCACCGGGGGTGAAGTAGCAATAATTGGTGCCGGGCTGATCGCCCAAAGCGAAGCCCGTGTCGGAAAAGTCGTCGAAGAGCAGGCCCGCCAGCATTTCCCCCTCGTCATCCCCTTCCAAAAGGGGGCGCGGCACGGGGTTGTGGATCAAATCCCACTGCCACTTGTAGAGGTGGGTGCCGGTGCCGTAGTCCATCAGGTTGCCGGTGCTGCCGGAGGGTAGGTCGTCGGGGAAGGCCTCGAAGGTGTGCTCGAGGACGAAAGCCCCGTGTCCGATTTCGTGGGCGATGGTTCGACTCAGGTCCGTGCCGGTGCCCGCGTTGCCGCGGTAGATGTAGCCGAAGGGTCGGCCCCGGGGCATGAAGCCCGCCCGCTCCGTGGGCTCGTAATCGTCGGTCAGGAAGAGGTAGTAGGTGTCTTCGGCAACCAGGCCGGCGGCGGCGTAGGCGCCCTGCACCTGCCGCATCTGCTGGGTGTAGTTGGACAGCAGCCCGCTGGCCACCGCCTGGAGGGGCGGCTCGAAATCGGCGGGCGTGAAGACGGGGGCCAGCGTCACCTGCGGATCAACGACGGCCTGCTGGTAAATCTCCCGCAGGTCGGCTTCCACGGCGGCGGGGTCGATACCGGTAGCGGCACTGGCGCTCAGCGGCACGAGCACCACGTTGAGCGGCAACGCTTCGTAGGTGACCACCTGCAGCAGCCCCGCCAGGTAGTTGGGTACGGAGTCGGCGGTGAGTTGCTCAGCCGTCAGGAAGTAGGCCGGCCGATCCTGACCAACGAAGGTGATCTCGGCGGTCTGCCCCGCGGCGACGATGGGCAGGGGCGTGTCCGTCAGTTGGGTGAACTTGACCGAATCCAGTGTCCCCGGCGCCAGGACGGTAGCCTGCACCGTTTCCGGCACGTCAACCATAGCCGATTTGTAGGCGATCGGGTAGCTGGCGCCGGCCAGGGTTTCCTGCTGGTACCAGGTGGCCGGTTCCTGCGTTCCCTGGGCGTCGAAACCGTAGCGCTGGTTGGCGGCGGCGGTAAACACCACCTGAAAATCGCCATTTTTGCGTTCCGCGAGGAAACTATCGATCGCCACCAGCAGGAGGTCCAGTTGTTCGTTGCACGATTCCACGTCGGCGGGCGTCGTGGCCTGGGCGAAGCAATCCTGCACTTGCTGGATCGTGGCCAGCAGTGCTTCCGGCACGAGGGCCGATTCACCGAGGGCCAGCAGCTCGGCCAAGGTTTCTTCCTGTTCCGCTGCCAGGATCCCATCCGCCAGCTCCAGCAACTCCAGCACATCCGCGAGCAGGGAATCGGCCCACGGCGGCAACACCTCTACCCCGAAGCCGGTGGCTTGCAAGTAACCGCCCACCATGCGGTAATCGTCGTTGACGAAGATGCGGTCGAAGCCGAAGGTAAATTTAGCCTGGTTGAAGTAGGGCAGCCGCACCTCGCCCTGCCCCGAGAAGGTGCCTCCTCCCCCACTGGCCCGGGTGATGATGACCGGAAAGTCGAAGGCGATGATGGTGTCGCCCGCCAGGAGGCTGGCCAGCGGCACCTGGTTCGACAGGTCTACTTCGGTGTCCAGGCCGCAGGCGTAGAAGCCCTTGTCCAGGCTCGGGCGCCGCATCAGGAAGCTGTCCTGAGGGGCCGTGCGCAGGGTGGCGCTGCCCTGGCACCTTTCGGCCACGCGGTAGTCGTAGATCTGGTTGGCCAGCAAGTCCGTGAGCAGGACCACAGTGTCGGGGGTATGGATCGTCAGCCAGTCGGCACCGGGGGTGTCGGCCAGCTGGTATTTGAATTCGTAGTCGTTGACGCCGTAAGATGCCGTCCAGGATATCTGCATCGTCGAGCGGTCGCGGGCTTCTTCTACGATATCGCGGGGGCGGGCGCACTCGTCGGTGCGGAAGACGAACCAGTCGCTGTAGTCCGTCCAGCCAAAGTTATCGCACCGGCTGCGCACGCGGAAACGGTAGCTGGTGCGGGGCCGCAGGCCGGTGAATACGCCCGACAAGTCGGGGGTGAGGAGCGAGTCGCGGTAGATGGCGACGGGCAGGATCGCACCTGGGGTCGGCAGCCCGGAAAGGTCGATCAGGGCGTTGCCGCCGCCGGTACGGATAATGCCCAGCCCGCCGGAAGCGGCCTCCTGCTGGGGCACCAATGGCGGCAGGGGCAGGACACTTTCGAGCGCCACCTGGTAGCCGACGGCGTTGCCATTCGCCGGTGTCCACTGGGTGCGGGTGGAGGTTTCGTAGATTTCTGTGGCCACCAATTCCTGCGGCGGGCGGCAATCGGTGCGGGTGCGGAAGGTGAGCGTATCGCTGTAATCCGTCCACCCGAATTCCGGACAGCGGGCCCGGACGACGACCTGGTAGTCGGT
>PZPC01000012.1 GCA_003045895.1 Bacteroidota bacterium | reverse complement strand
GTGATACGAGACCCGTACGTCCGGTGGTGTGAGAGGACGAAAGTTAATCGCACCACCAATGGTGGATTAACTTTCTCCTACTCGATTGGTTTACGGCTGCCTGTCCTGCGCTATTCCTTCGGCAAAAATGCGGCTGGTAGGGGTAGGGCAGGGGTCTCGCCCAACCAGTAGATGTTTACCACCCACCACCGTTGGCCGTCATGGAGCAGCTGAATACTGTTGATGCCGCGGGCAAAAGGCTGCTCGTCTGCCTGTGATCGGTACGATTCGTAGGTGCTGAAGGCGTGGACCAGCGAACCGTATTTCACAACTTCCCGGTGAATTTCCACTTCGAAAAAACCGTTGTCTTCGAGCCATTTTCCCGAACTTTCAACGTAGCCCTGCGGACTCATCATGCGGCAGCTGACCAGGCCGTCTTCCCCCACCCGACTGGGGATGAGCTGGGCGCCCGCCACGAACAGGTTCAGAAAGCGGTCCCAATCGCGCGCTTCTCCTTTTTCGCCAGAAATAGATGCGTACAGGGTCGTAAGAATATGGTCGATACTGGCCACATCATCAGCATAATCCTGAGTTTTGCTTTGGAGGGCCACAGTGGGTTGATCCTGTGCTCCGAGAAGGAAGGACCCGCAAAGGGCGAGTAACAACATAGGGTATTTCATCGTGTCTGGTTTGGTTAAGGAAAGATAAAGGTTTTAATTTAATCCACTCAATTCTCTGACGGCAACACAAACGTTGCTATCCGACTACTTTTTTCCACATTAATGGTTGGAATGCCACTAAGGTCATCGACCTCTCCCTTTACGCTGATCAATTGCTGGTCGAAAGCGATCTTCGGGTCCACGTCAAAATTGACCAGGTCGTCTTTTTTGATGTAAACCGAAAAAATTTGATTGGGGTACTGCTTGTCCAGGTTCAACCAAAGGTTGCCCGAACGGCTGTAGCGGCTCCCTACCACCTTGCCGACGACGGTAATGGTTTGGTTGGTACCCATATACTGGCGCGCCTGTTCGGTGTTAAAGTGGTCCTTAGGTAGGTCGGGTGGATAGATGGGTTCTACGTCCCCTTCCTCCAGAGCGGGCAGCCAGTTCATTTTATCAAGTCGGCTCTCAATCGCTTCCTGATTATCAATCAGCGAGAAGAAATCTAGGCCCGTGAGTTGTTCCACCTCGTCAACGGTCATGGCGTACTGGGCCAGCGATTGGCGGATCGCCTGGTTGGGCAGGACGAAGCCAATGGCCTGGCCGGTATTCAAATCCAGAGCTACCTTGAAAAATTGGCGCGGGATGGCAACGTGGTGAATGCCCCGCTCGATAACGGGGAGGTTGTCTTCCAACACCGCACCAGTAACCACGTATAACTGGGTGCCGGGATGTTGGATCACGTAGCGACGCAGGAGGTCTTCCAGGGAGGCCCAGCCTTCCCGGTTGAAGGCAGCTACCTGCGGAGACATATTGGAATAGTAGAACGATTCCGATAAAGCCCGGGCTGACCAACGGAAGTCGGCCGACGGCGCCAGGTGACCGCGGTCGTAGCCAAAGCCATCGTAGCGGTAGGTACTGTCGGGCTCCAGGTACTTCAGGAAGTAATCGGCTTCGGTAGCTGATCCGGTGGGAATCAGCGGGTCTTCCCGAAAGTCGTTGGTGCGGAAGACCGTCCCCTCGGCAATCGCGGGAGAGATAATGTGGGCCACCCAGCGGGCTTGCTCGTAAGCCTCGGCGTAGGACAGCAACATGGCGCTATGCTCCACGTAGTCGTCCCCGGGAAGTCCTACCCGCTTCAAGTCCCGTCTGATCATTTGCAGTTTCAGGTCTTCTACTTCCGTCAGGATGGCGGTCTGGCGATCTTGCAGGGCCTCTATTTCCTGGTTTTTAGTGCCCAACTGCTGCTCCAGGGGCTGGCCAGACAAGAAAACGTGACACAACAGGATGGCTATACTAAGCGGGATCTTTTTCATGACAGCAAAGTTAAAACTTTGTCCCGTCCATCCGGTGTTCCAAACGACGGAATTGCGTTTTTTGGTCGCAAAATCCGGCCCTCTGGCTGCTTTTTCACCAGGTTTCTCCAACAGGCTGGCGGAAGCCTGGAAGTCATCTTTTTTTATTGCAAAAAAAACCTTAATTTTGGAAGCAACCAATTTTCAGGTCTAACAATTCAACTTATGCCAGTTTACAAACTAACCATCAACGGCGAGCAACGCGAACTGTCCGTAGCAGCGGACACCCCCGTGTTGTGGGTGCTTCGCGATCACGCCCACCTGGTAGGCACCAAGTACGGCTGCGGTATTGGCCAGTGCGGCGCTTGCACTATTCACCTCGACGGGGTGGCCATGCGCTCCTGCTCGGTACCCATTTCTGCCGTCGGGAAACAAAAAATAACGACGATAGAAGGCCTTTCGGCCAATGGTACGCACCCCGTGCAGGAAGCCTGGCTGGAACATGACGTGGCCCAGTGTGGTTATTGTCAGGCCGGCCAGATCATGAATGCGGCTGCTTTACTCAGCGACAATCCGAACCCCAGTGATACCGAAATTTCGGCAATGATGAACGGGAACATCTGCCGTTGTGGCACTTATACCCGTATTCACACTGCGATCAAGACTGCGGCCGAAAAAATGAGTTAATCACCCCGAAAAACAAGAAAATGAAGGTTAAAACTAATTATAATCGCCGAGCTTTCCTCAAGGTCTCTACGGCTGCCGGAGGGGGGATGATGCTCGGTTTCAGCTGGTTGGCATCTTGTACCCCCGCTGACACCGAAATTGCCGAAGTGGCCGTGCAGCAAATGCCCGACAACTGGTTCAACATCAATGCTTTCCTCAAGATTGGTGACAACGGACTGGTCACTATCTTCTCCCCAAATCCCGAGATTGGGCAAAATGTTAAAACAGCCATGCCGATGATCGTGGCCGAAGAGCTCGACGTCGACTGGAAGGATGTTATCGTGGAACAGGCGGGTCTCGACACCGAGAAGTATACCCGCCAGGTAGCTGGTGGCAGCCAATCCATTCGCCAGGGCTGGCAAGGTCTGCGCCTGGCTGGTGCCACGGCCCGTCACCTCCTGTTGGCTGCCGCAGCGCAGCAGTGGGAGGTACCCGTTGGTGAACTCACTACCTCCGGAGGCGTTATTCACCACGCCGCCAGCGAGCGCACCATCGGTTATGGCGAAATTGCTTCCGCCGCCGCAGGGCTGGAAATCCCTGCCGAAGTGGAGCTGAAATCCCCTGCCGATTTCAAGATCATCGGTAAGCCGCAAAAAAATGTAGACGGTCTTCCGATCGTTACGGGTAAACCGTTGTTTGGGTTGGATGTGCAGCACGAGGGCATGCTCATCGCCATGATCGTCCATCCGCCCGCTTTTGGCATGAAACTCAAGTCGGCAGATACGGCAACCATCGCTACGATGCCCGGCATTCGCCACGTCACCACCATCAACGCGGCTCCTGAAGGGATCGAACCGCAGTGGTCGGACGTCAACGCCTTCCCCGAACTGGTTGCCATTGTGGGCGACTCTACCTGGGAAGTCATGCAAGCCAAGAAAGCCCTGCAGGCCGAATGGGAGCAGGTGTCGCCACCCGAGAGCAGTGAACAGCACGAAGCCGAGCTGACGCGGCTGTTGCAAACCGCTCCAGCGGAACCCGCTCGTAAAGATGGCAACCCGACGAAGGCTTTTGCCGGTGCAGCACAGGTCATTGAGCGTACCTATACGGCTCCTTTCCTGGCCCACAACACCCTGGAGCCCATGAACTTTTTCGCTGACGTAACGGCGGAAAAAGCAACACTCGAAGGACCCATCCAGACCCCGGAATTCCTGCGCAAAAGCGTAGCCGCACTGCTCGGGATGCCCGAAGAAAAAATCAGTGTCATGATGACCCGGCAGGGTGGCGGATTTGGCCGACGCCTTTACGGCAACTTCGGTATCGAAGCAGCCCTTATTTCCAAGGCCGTTGGCGCTCCCGTCAAGTTGGTCTACACCCGCGAAGACGACATGACCCAGGGCACTTACCGCCCCGACTACAAAGTCACCTATCGCGCGGCTCTCGACGCCAATAACCAGCTCATCGGCTTCCACGTGCGCGGTACGGGAACCAACGGCAGCCCCGTCTTCGCCGACCGCTTCCCCGCAGGGGCCGTCGACAACTACCTGGCCGAAAACCTGGACAAATCTTCCAATATCTCTACGGGGGCCTGGCGCGCACCCCGCTCCAACTTCATCGCGGGTGCCGAACAGGCTTTCCTGGACGAAGTAGCCGAAGTGGTGGGTAAAGATCCCATCGACTTCCGCCTCGAATTGTTTGACAAAGCCATCGCAAAACCAGTAGGAGAAAAGAACGACTACGAGCCAGCCCGCTATGCCGGCGTACTCAAACTGGTGCGCGAAAAGGCCGCCTGGGGTACTGATCAGCCGGGTGTTTTCCGCGGCGTTTCGGCTTATTATTGCCACAACTCTTACGTAGCGCAGGTGGTAGATGTCGTGCTGGAAAAAGGCCGCCCCAAGGTGGACAAAGTCTGGTGTGCCGTAGACTGCGGCATCGTTGTCAACCCGGAGGGTGCCATCAACCAGATTGAAGGAGGTATCATTGATGGTATCGGTCACGCCATGTACAGTGCCCTGACCTTTAAAGATGGTAAGCCCGTGCAAGACAACTTTGCGACTTACCGGCTCATTCGCCACCGCGAGGCACCCCGGGAGATCGAAGTCTTCTTCGTCGAAAATGGCATTGACCCCACCGGCCTTGGGGAACCTTCCCTGCCCCCCATCAGTGCTGCCCTGGCCAACGCTCTGGCGAAAGCCACCGGAGAGCGTTTGTACACCCAGCCTTTTGCGCAACAGCAATCGGTCTTGGGCTAGGATAATAGACTTGTTCTGCTGGGATTATATCGAGGGCAAATCGCGCCTTTCCTTCCCACACTGTACCTTTTTTGCGCAACTTAGCTATGGCTAAGCTCCACAAAAAAGCCTTCGTGTGGTTGAAAATGCATTAATTTTCCCACCAATCTAACCCAGCAGAACAAGTCTAATCAATTGGCGTATCTGACCATTTCTTTAGGTAGGGATCAGGTAGGCCATCAGCAAAGCGGCGGCGCGCTCCGGATTTTTTCCGCAGTGAGCCGCCGTTTCTGTTTTCTCCAATATTGCCGTTGATTTTGTCGCTTTTTAAAGGTTACTTACCTTTAGCGAATTCTTCACTACAAATCCGCATTCAAGCGTAAAACATGTCCTACCAAAATCTCCTCATTGAACAAGATGGTTCTTTCCTAACGGTGACCATCAACCGGGAAAAAGCCCTGAATGCACTCAACCAGCAAACCATGTTGGAGCTGGCCACTTTCTTTGGTACAGATCTGCCTAAACGCCAGGACGTTCGCGGGGTCATCCTCACCGGCGCCGGCGAGCGGGCCTTCGTGGCGGGAGCTGATATCAAGGAGTTTCTGAGCCTGGAAGGGGGAGACGGTACCGAAATGGCCCAACGGGGGCATGATGCCTTCTTCTTGATTGAGCGTGCTCACGTGCCGGTGGTGGCGGCCATTCAGGGGTTTGCCCTCGGTGGCGGTTGCGAATTGGCCATGGCGTGCCACCTGCGCATCGCCAGCGAAAAAGCCCAGTTCGGGCAACCGGAAGTCAATCTGGGTATTATCCCCGGCTACGGCGGTACCCAGCGACTCATCCAGTATATCGGCAAAACCAAGGCCACCGAACTGATGATGACCGGCGATTTGCTCAATGCCCAGGAAGCCTACCGCCTGGGGTTGGTCAATTACGTCGTAGCGCCGGGTGAAGAAAAAGCCAAAGCCCGGGAGTTGCTGACCAAAATTGCCACCAAAGGCCCACTGGCCATTGCCCACGTCATCGCATCGGTGAATGCCTACTTCGACCATCAGACCGATGGGTTTGCCGCAGAAGTGGCCAACTTTGCGGCCGTTACCCGCACCGCCGACTTCCGGGAAGGGGCCCAGGCTTTTATTGAAAAGCGGGCGGCTAATTTTACGGGAAAATGAAAGAGAGGGGTAAAGGTGGGGTAGGTGTAAAAGTGTAAAAGTGGGGTAAGTGTAAAGGTGTAAAAGTGAGAAACGTGTAAACGTAATTTACACTCACCCAACCCTTACACCTTTACACCCTTACACCTTTAAACCTCTCCTTTATTGCGCAATCATAAACGGCAGCCGCATCTGCATGCCCTGTCCGTCCGCCATCTCCTGGAGGTAGTTGTAGTAAGGGTACATGGTTCCCAGCTGATCTTTCAGCATGGCTTTCTGGATCGTTTCCTGCGGATTCATGATCTCATTGAACAACCGCTCCCAGGGGTTCTGTGGTTTGGGGTAAGTAGTCGTTTTGTAGCTGGTAATCTTAGCCAGTGTAGCGGCATTTTCGATGGCTTTTTCCAATCCACCCAATTCGTCGACCAGGCCTTTTTGGAGGGCAGTTGTTCCGACCCACACCCGACCCTGGGCCACGCTATCGACGTCGGCTACGGATATGTTGCGGCCAGTGCTCACCCGTTTGAGGAACGTTTGGTACATCTGATCGGTACGGGCCCGCAACAGGGCTTTTTCACCTTCCGACATATCAAAGACGGGGTTGATGCCCGCTGAAAAAGGACCAGTTTTGACGCTGTCAAAATGGACACCTATCTTTTCTTTCAGCAATTCCTGGAATTGTGGAATAGCGCTCACAACGCCAATGCTACCGGTAATGGTGCTCGGCTCGGCAAAGATGCGGTCGGCAGGAGCAGCGATGTAGTAACCCCCGGAAGCGGCTACCGAACCCATGGACACCACCAGCGGTTTGCCAGTAGCCTTCAGGTCCATGAGTGCCTGCCAGATGTGGTCGGAGGCCATGGCGCTGCCGCCCGGAGAATTCACGCGCAACACGACGGCTTTTACCCGGTCGTCTTTGCTGATATCCTCAATGAGGTCGATGTAGGTCTTGTCGCCAATTTGGGCAATGTCCCCCTTGCCATCAACGATGACACCTTCGGCCATGAGTAACGCAATACGATCGCCACCACCGGCAGGAGGTGTCACGCGGGCCTCGAAGTAGTCGTTGAGTTTGACGAAGCTTATTTCTTTATTTACCGCCAACCCCAGCGCTTCCCGCATTTCTGCGAGTAAAGCTTCGCGGTAGATGGTTTTGTCTACGAGCCCGCCCGTCAGCGCGGCCTCCGGATTGATGCCGGCGTAGGTGTCCGCGAGTTCGTCCAGTTTTTCAACCGACACGTTGCGGGAGGCACTCACGTCATTCAACATGAGGCGGTACATTTCGTCCAGGAAGGCCCGGGTTTGTGCTTTGCTCTCTGCCGACATGTCGTTGCGGCGGTAGGGTTCGGAGGCACTTTTGTAGCGACCCGCAAAAAAGACTTCGTAATCGACTCCCACGCGATCCAGTACATCCTTGAAGAAAGGATAGGTGGCCGAAAATCCACGCCAGTCGACAATGCCCAAGGGCGCTAAAACCACTTCATCGCTTACCGAAGCCAGGTAATAAGCCCCCTGGGTGTAATAAGGCGCATAGGCATAGATGAATTTACCACTGGCTTTGAAGTCGGCCAATGCCTGGCGGATGGTCGCCAGGCTGGTGAAGCCAGCTACTGCCAGTTCTGGTTCCAGGAAAATGCCTTTGATGTCATCATCTTTGGTGGCTTGCTTAATGGCTGCGGTGATATCGTGTAAACCCAGTACACTGGAATTGTTCAACCCGAAGCTGCTGGGTTCCACATTGTCCATCAACTCGGGAATCGCCTGGTTCAACTTGAGGTGAAGTACGGAGTTGGACGTTATAGGGCTAGCCTTGCTGGCGGAGGAGGCGATTCTGGCGACCCCGCCGATGACCACGAAAAACAAGACAAATAGACCAATGAGGGTACCGAGGCAGGAGGCCAGAAGAAACTTGAAGAACTGACGCATAAATACTGTAGATTTAAAAATCGAAAATTGCGATAAATAAGAAAGAGACCGTTGAAACAAAGATAATTTCTTTTGGATTCAACACCGTTCAAGTTAGCGACTCCTTCCTTGATGGGTTTCTTTTTTCGATCAAAGGGGGTGTTTTATGGATAAGCAACAGGAAAGATCCGCTTCGGTTGTGCCACCAGGGAAATTATTATTGACCCAGCGACCAAAACAAGTAGCAAAATATGAAGATCCAATACCAGGACCACCAATTGATTGTATTCGAAAGCGAACTGATGCGTACCACTTGCACCTTGCTCATCGCTGAGCAGCATCTTTTCCTTACCGACCCCAATTGGTTACCCAGTGAAGTGGCGTTTATCGCTCAAAAAGTGGATGAGTTACGGCAGGGGCGCCCAGTCTATCTCTTCTTTACCCATTCCGACTACGATCATATCATTGCCTACGAACGCTTTTGTTCCACCGCTAAGGTGATTCTTTCCCAGGCTTTTTTACGCAACCCCAACTGGCGGGACCAGCTGCGGGATATTGAGAAATTTTATGACCAGTACTACTTAATCCCCCCGTGGCCGGTGGTGTATCCCCAGGTTGCGGATCTGGTTATTGGCCAGCCCGCAGAACAACACGTGCTGGCGGGTGATACCTACCATTTCTACCAGGCGCCTGGTCACAATGGCGACGGTCTGCTGGCCTTCCACGAGGCCAGTGGCACCCTCATCGTAGGGGATTACCTGTGCAATGTGGAGTTTCCTTTTATCTATTACAGCGTGGCGGTCTACGAAGCCACGCTGGACCGTTTAGCTACTTTACTGGCTGAACTTCCCGTGCGGACGCTGGTAGCGGGGCACGGTGACCTTACCCAGGATCCCGCAGCCATGTGGCAACGCCTGCAGGATGCGCGGTGGTACCTGGGGGAGTTGCGTGCGTCAACAACTGAAAAGCGTCCTTTTCAAGAGGCCCTTTTGTGGCAAAAGTATCCGCATTTTAAAACCATCCAGGGCCAGTACCACCAGGCTAACCTGGCTCTAATGCAACGGGAGCTAAACGGGTAGGGTAGGGAACGAGCCTGCTTTCAATTGCCTTTCAATCTTTGATTCCTTGACAAAATTTGGCGTGCGCCGGTTGGCGGCCGGGGGTACCTGTTTATAAGTTAAGTACTCATTTTGTAATTAATTTTACTCATACAATAAATACTTACTACGGATTTGCTTAAAATTAACTAAACCCGATTGCCAACTCGCACGAATGCGAGCCTGATCCCAGCCCGCTTCGATTTGTTGCCGCAATTGACTGCTACCGGCCAGTTTGTCGATAAAATTATTCTTGAGAAAGAAATTGGCCTGGTCGGGGAAGTGGGTATAAGCCTGCAGGATGTAGAAAAGATTGAGTTGGCCTTCTTCCCTAATCTTTGCGGGCTCCAATTGCGCCAGTGAAACCCCGTGGCACACTTTGTTTTCCAGGGGTGGGTACTTCGAACCCGGCCCGCTGCGGGGAGTAAACTGGTAATTCCCGAACGTGAAATCAGGATGCCCGTATACCTGGAATTGTTCAGCTGTTCCGCGGCCGACACTGAAAACGGTGCCTTCAAAAAAGCAGAGACTGGGGTAGAGGTAAATGGACCGCATGTTGGGCAGGTTGGGCGAAGGCGCAACGGGCAGCTGGTAAGGCGTTTGGTGGGTGTAGTTGGCACAGGGAATAACCTGCAGGTTGGCCCGGAGGCCGTTTTCCAACCATCCTTCGCCGTTGATCATCCGGGCGTACTCGCCAACGGTCATACCGTGAACGATGGGTACGGGATGCATACCCACAAAGGAGCGATAGGCGGGGTCCAGGACGGGGCCATCTACGTAGTGCCCGTTGGGGTTGGGCCGGTCGAGCAGGAGCACGGGTTTGCCGTATTTTGCCGCGGCCTGCATCACGTAATGCATGGTAGATATATACGTGTAGAACCGGGCACCGACATCCTGGATGTCGAAGATGATCAGATCGATATTGGCCAGATCGGCAGCGGTGGGTTCCTTATGGGTGCCGTACAGGGAGACCAACGGGATTCCGGTAGCGGGGTCGCGGCTGTTGTCAATTTTCTCGCCCGCGTCGGCGGCTCCACGGAAACCGTGTTCGGGCGCCAAGATGGCAACTACCTGCAGGCCTGCAGCCAGGAGCGTATCCACCAGGTGGACCTTGCCGATAATAGACGTATGGTTGACCACCAGCCCCAGCCGCTTACCGGCCAGTTGCGGAAAATACAGGTCCGTACGGGCGGCACCAACCTGAACCGGCTGTTGCCCTGATGTGTTCGTTTCATCAGGGGGAGTTATTACCTCGGTATTAGCCGTTGAGGTAGCGGCCGTGGTATTTTTTTGTGGTGTTACCTGACAAGCTTGTTGCCAAAAGACAAAGAGTAACACAAAAATTTTTAAATTTGCAGTCATGGCGAGTAAAGATCAGCGATTTGCAATAATTGATGTCGAAACCACGGGCGGCCGGGCTTCCCGCGATAAAATTACGGAAATTGGCATTGTCCTCCACGATGGTCAGCAAATTATCGGTACCTACGAGAGTTTACTGAACCCCCAAACCTATATCCCGGCGGGCATTGTGCAACTGACGGGCATTACCCAGGAGATGGTGCGCGATGCACCGCTGTTCCACGAAATTGCCCGCGATATCGTGGAGTTTACAGAAGGGGCCATCTTTGTGGCCCACAATGTCCGCTTCGACTACGGTTTTCTGCGCGAGGAGTTTGCCCGGCTGAGTTACACCTACACCCGTAAGCAGTTGTGTACGGTACGCATGTCGCGCAAGGCCTTTCCCGGATTGAAGTCTTACAGTCTGGAAAACCTCATCAAGCATTTTGGCATCGCTACCGATGCCCGCCACCGCGCCCTGGCCGATGCCCTGGCCACCGCCAATATTCTGGAGCGAATTTTGGCCAAAGAAAGCAACCAGGAAGAGGTGAAACTCATGGTCAACCTGGGAGTCAAAGAGTCAAAATTACCCAAGGGGATTACCCTGGAGCAAATTCATAACCTGCCCGAGGCTTGTGGTGTCTATTATTTTCATGATGCCAAAGGCAACGTCGTGTACGTAGGCAAGAGCATTAATATCAAAAAACGCATTGCCGAACATTTTGCCGATCAGACGGATAAAGGTCGTCAGCTGCAGCAGCACGTAGCTGATGTGAGCTACGAACTAACGGGCAGTGAACTGGTGGCCCTGTTGTTGGAATCTCACGAAATCAAACGCCTGCATCCGCCCATCAACCGGGCGCAACGACGATCGTCGTTCCCGTTTGCGATCCATACCTACACCAACGAAGATGGATTTATTTGTTTCGATGTTATCCGCAACGATGCCAAAACCCGGGATAAGTACGAGATCATCTCCGAATATCCCACCATGACCAGCGCCAAGGGGCGGCTTAATTATATGGTACGGGAGTTGGAGTTGTGCTCGCGATATTGCCACCTGTTTCCGGGAACGGGTGCTTGTTTTCATTACCACCTCAAACAATGCCGGGGAGCCTGTGCTGGTCAGGAAACGGTTGCGGACTACAACGAACGGGCCAGTGACGCCAGGGAACGCATGCGGACGGTTTTTGATACCGATTTTTTTCTGATCGACCAGGGGCGTTCCGACGATGAAAAGGCAGTGGTGCTGGTTGAGCAAGGACATTTCTCTGGTTTTGGTTACGTGGATGCGGAAACGTCCCTCACTAAAACCAACTTACGGGATGCGGTAAAAACCTATCCCGGTTACCCGGATACGGCGCGGATTATTCAACGTTTCCTGAATGAGCACCCCAAAGCAAAAATCATCAAGTTGTCCTAATTGGTTAAAGCCGTATTTATCCACTTAGAAATAGCTTATCCTTGCGGTGCGTAATACGTACCGGCCGAAGTGTTTTTTAGAAACCTTAATTTATTTCATCATTATACCAACAATTTCGCCCCAAGACTGGCTCAGGCAAGGTTCCGCTAAGGTGCTGCTGGACGTGCGTTCACCCGGCGAATTTGCTCATGGTCACTGGCCGGGCGCCCGGAACTTACCCCTGTTTTCCAACGAAGAACGTGCGGAAGTTGGCACGCTTTATAAGCAAACCAGCCCCGATGCTGCTTTTTTGCGCGGATTGGAATTTGTGGGGCAAAAGATGCGCTGGTACGTAGAAGAAGCGCGCCGCCTGGCTCCCGAAGGCAAGGTGGTACTGCACTGCTGGCGGGGTGGCCAGCGTTCGCAAAGCATGGCCTGGCTGCTGGCTAAGGCATTGCCCGAGGTGACCGTCATCGAAGGTGGCTACAAGGCCCTGCGCCACGCTGGCCGGGCGCTGATCGCCGGGCTGTCCCGTCCGCTCTGGATCCTGGGCGGACCTACCGGCGCTGGCAAAACCAAAGTGTTGTACGCCTTGCGCGAACAAGGAGCTACGGTCATTGACCTCGAGGAAATGGCCCACCACAAGGGTTCCTCCTTTGGGGCCCTGGGCGAAGCGCCGCAACCAACGGTAGAACAGTTTGAAAACGACATCTTCGCTGCTTTTGCTGGTTTGGAAAATTCGGATGAACCCATTTGGCTCGAAAATGAAAGCCGCTCTATTGGGCGGGTTTATCTTCCCAACGAGTTGTGGGAATTGATGACCCACGCGGCGTTGGTACAGTTGGCTATTCCCCAGGATTGGCGGATTGAAAACCTGGTAACCGATTATGCGTCCTACCCGGTAGAAGAACTGATCGACGCCTTTAACCGCATTGGCAAACGCCTCGGCGGACAGCACGTAAAAGCAGCGACGGAAGCCGTACAGGCAGGCGATTTTGCTACCGCAGCAGCCATTGCCCTGCGGTATTACGACAAAGCGTATCAGGGAAGCCTGGAAAAAAATGGGCAGCAGCCCCTGTTTTCGCTTACGCCAACCGACAATAATCCAAACCATCAGGCAACTCAATTGCTGAACGCCCAGCGCAATTGGTCCAGGAACAAGTCTGAAACCTAAACTTTGTCCGCGTTTTCCTGGTTTCTCTTTCTCCAATGGTCGCTTTTTTACGCCAGCGTCCAACAAAAAAAATGTTTTTATGATCACTGAAACCGCTTACCCACTTACCCAATACAGCCACGGGGCTGGTTGTGGTTGTAAAATTTCTCCCGCCGTATTGGACACTATTCTGGCGACGAGCCAGGTGGCCCTGCCTTTTGCCAATTTACTGGTTGGCAACGAGGAACGCGACGATGCAGCGGTGATGGACCTGGGGGATGGTACGGCCATTATCAGTACCACCGATTTTTTTATGCCCATTGTAGACGATCCTTTCGACTTTGGGCGGATAGCGGCGGTGAATGCCATCAGTGATATTTACGCCATGGGCGGCCAACCACTCCTGGCCATTGCCATTCTGGGTTGGCCCATTAATACCATTCCCCCGGAAGTGGCCCAGCAGGTCATCGAAGGCGGTCGGGCCGCCTGCCAGGATGCGGGTATTCCGTTGGCGGGCGGGCACAGCATCGACAGCCCGGAACCCATCTTCGGGTTGGCCGTAACGGGGCGGGTTGCTATTGCCCACCTGAAAAAAAATGGGGGCGCCCAAACTGGTGACTACCTCTTTCTCACCAAACCACTGGGGGTTGGCATCCTGAGCACCTCTCAGAAGCAAGGCAAACTGCGGGCTGCCGACCAGACGATTGCCCGCGACAGCATGATTAAACTCAACAAGTTGGGCATGGAATTGGGTAAGCTACCCTACGTGCACGCCATGACTGACGTCACGGGTTTTGGTTTGCTGGGCCACCTGAGCGAGATGATGGAAGCCAGCCAAACGAGCGCCACCCTGGATTTTGCCCGGGTGCCTTTACTCGACGAAGAAGTGATTCACTATTACCTGCGGGAGAAATGTGTGCCCGGTGGCACCCGCCGCAACTGGGACAGCTACGGGCACAAAATTGGCCCGCTGACGGAAACCCAACAAAATATCCTTTGCGATCCCCAAACCAGTGGCGGCTTGTTGGTAGCCGTAGGTGCCGATCAACTCACTGCGTTCCAGGCCTTCCTCCGGGAACACCAGTTGGAATTGGAACCCATTGGTCGGGTAGGGGAGCGGACAGAACATTTGGTGGCGTTGGGTTGATACCAGCCCGGGGTTTACACCGTCTGATCTACTTCCTGATTGAGTTGCAATTGGGTTTGCCGGAGCCGTTTTTGCAGGGTCTTCAGGTCCAGCGCCAGGGGAAGTTCCTCGGGGTAAGTGCCCGTGTTTTCTTTGATCATGGATCGAATCTGAGCGCCAATTTTCCAGTGCTCCCGGGCTGCTCTTTCCTGCGTGGGGTTCTTGAGCTGCTTGAGCCGGGCTGCGGTGAGGGTGATCCGGAAGATATTGGCTCCTAATTCGGCCATCGACATGTAGTCACTCAGGCTTTTGTTGGCAGGTACGCCCCGTTCCTGCTTGATTTCGCTGATGGGTTTGTTGTACATGCCCAGGTAGCCTTCGTTCATAAAAAAGCGAAAATCCTTGACGTTGGCCCGCCGGGCCGACTGGTTGAGTTGGCTGTTGAGCTGGCGAATCTCATCGCGGCCGATCATGCGACTGAGGTAATCTTCGTTGCTGAGCGTCACATTCAGTTCTTCCAGCTCATTCAGGAAATAAGTTCTGGCCCGCCCAACGACCGGCTTCCTGGCATCGGCCTGCAGGGCAATGAGAAAGCAGGCAAATTTGGTGAGTTTGGTATCTGCTCCGTGCTCGGATTGCGCGGGAATAAAATTGGTTTCAATTGGTATGCCGAGTTGCAGGCACACCTTTTTGGCTTTTTCAATACTGGGCTGAAGGGTTCGCAACGATTGGTACCCCAATATTCTTGCGTACCAACTTGCCCACCAGTAATAGTGGTTGTTTTCAACGATCCCAAAATCGGTCAGGGCGGGTTTGCCCTTGGACATAGTCTTTGACATAGCGCTTGGTTTTGGACCATTTACGGTCGTTTGGATGATTTTTTTAGTTTTATCAGCAGCCCCAACGTCAGCACGGCGGAAATTCCGTAGCCAATAATTCCTACCAGGGGAATATGGTAGACCAAGGGCGGCACCTTGGCTACGACGATCAGCGAGGAGCCCAGGATGATCGCCACTACCAGCAGGGCGAAGGAAAGCCGGTTGATACTCTGGCTCAGGCTGTCGGCGAAAGGCATTAAACCTTTGTGTTCAAATTCAATGTGGAGCTTTCCCTCTTTGACTTTTTGAATAATTTCCTTGATGTCTTGCGGCAACTCCTGTACGAGAGTCGTTGTTTCTTCTACCGACCGGGCAATTTCCTGTTGCAACCGTTGTGGATTAAATCGCTTGGCCAACAATCGTTTAACGAAAGGGCCGATATTGGCAATTATATCATACTGCGGGTTGAGTTTTAGGCCAACTCCTTCAATGATCACCAACGCTTTTAACAACAGGAGTAAGTTGGCGGGAATCTTAATCTTATAATCGAAAAACAGTGCGTTCAACCCCCTCATGACTTCATTGCCATCAATGTCTTCGAGCGCGACTTGCGTATACTGACGCAGGAAATAAATGATATCATATTCCAGTTCCCGTTCTTTTTCTTTGTTCAGGCCGGTCGAAAATTTGAGAATAGCCTTCTTCAATCCCTCTACATCCTGGTCATACATGGCCAGTAAAAGTTGGGCAAAGAGAATCTTATCCCTCTCGATAACGCTGCCCACCATACCGAAATCCAGGAAAGCAATTTTACCATCCGGCAGGACAAAAATATTTCCCGGATGAGGATCCGCATGAAAAAAGCCATGATCAAAAATCTGTTCAAAATAGAGCCCGATGCCTTTCAGTGCGAGTTCTGGCCCAGTGATATTAAAATCCTTGAGATGCTGCAAATCCGTAATCTTGTATCCTTCGACATACTCCATACACAGGAGGTTATCGGTAGAAAGCTCCCGGTAGAGTTTGGGGATATAGACATCGTTGTTGTCGTGAAACATTTCCTGAAAATGGAGCAGGTTATCTGCTTCCATTCGGAAACTCAATTCCTCCGTGATACTTTTTTCAAACATTTTGACCAATTCGCGGGGCTGATAAACCTGATACTGCGGGAAATAAGCCTCGATAATTGATACCACGTGTTTAAGAATAGCGAGATCAGCAGCGATCAATTCCCGGATGCCGGGTCTTTGAATCTTTAAAACCACTTCTCTTCCCCCGTTGAGCCGGGCCCGGTGAACTTGTGCCATGGACGCACTGGCCAGCGGAACTTCATCGAAATACTCGAGGAGTTCATCCATGGGGCGGGGCAATTCCAGGTTGAGCGTTTCCCGAATGGCTTCTAACGGGACGGTAGGCGCCCGATCCTGTAGCTTTTCGAGCTCTTCCAGCAATTCGTCGGGCAACAAATCCGGCCGGTTACTGGCGATCTGCGCAAATTTTATAAAAGTCGTCCCCAATTCTTCGCATACCATCCGGATGCGTTCGTAGCGGGTAAATTGACTCACCTTTTTGCCTCCCCGGCTGGGCACCAGCAGGTTGGTCTGGGGGAAAAACTTGTTAAAAGGAGGATGAGAAAGTATATCTTCAAACCCATATTTAATGAGGGTGGCAAATACTTTCTCATACCTCATAAGCATGGAAGTGTTTGTCGTATTTAACGTCCCTGCCTTCATGCGCTAGTTGGATAGATCAGCAATGGCTTTCTTGAGGTAATCAAACGATTCCTTGATGTCTCCCATAAAATTATCCAATTTGGACTGATCCTGTTCCTGCTCACTCAGCAGGGTTCGGACTTCTTCCAACTTCTCGGTGAATTCCGCCCTGACCTGGTCTACCTTCTCCGGCTTGTCTTTGTCATGGAGGGCCAGATTTACCCGGAAAGCGTCCATCTTTGCCTTGAAGCTATCCAGCGTGTCCTGCATTTTATTCCCCATAGTGGGGTAATTTTTGCGCAATTCGTCTTCCAGTTGGTAAACCTGCTGAAGTACTTTTTTCTTGTACGCGTCGTAAGCTTTTGGCTTGGCAGGAACTGCTTCCAATAAGGAAGATTCCAGGTTTTCTACACACGTGAGGAAATCACGGCGACTATCGCTGGATTTGTCGTCTGCTTTTTCCAACTCTTCTTTGTACCGGTTAATGAATTGGGAAAGTTCCTTGCGTTCCTTTTCAATCAAATCCTTGGCTTCCGCTTTGCCCAACGCCATCTGTACTTTCAATTCATCGGCCAGCGTTTGTAGGTTTTTTGCCTGACTTTTTAGTCGATCAATAATGGAGTTTTCCATTTTTTAAAAATTTTGGTTGATTGGATGATTACATGATACAGGGAAACAGACCCCTGATAGTAGCCCAAAGCTAGCGGTAAAGCCCGTCAAACAGATTAACAATGATCATTGTCTGGTATGAGATTCCTCACCTATGCCCTTGGGAAAAGCAACCATATTTGATAGGAAATAACCCTCCTTTGGCAGAACGTAAGGCTGCTTTAGCGTCATACCGTGATCACAGAATTAAAAAAATAATATGAGAACCATTCTTATCCCTACCGATTTCTCAGAAAACGCTGGCGATGCCCTGGCCTACGCCCTGGCGCTAATTGGCAATTCCAATGCCAAGTTGCACATTATCAATGTAGTGGATCCCAATTTGCCCGCGGCGGAACCTTTACCAGGTAAAAATCTTCCTTTTGAAGAGGAATTGCAAAATGCCCGGTCAGCCATGGAAGCATTGTACAAGTTCAGTACCCTGCCATCGAGTGGTGTAGATCGTTCGCACATCCAGATAACGACGGAGGTGGTGGTGGGTACGGTAGCCGCTTCGTTAAAAGCGGAAGCCAAGGCCGTTGGTGCAGATTTGATTATCATGGGTACGCAGGGCACCCGCCACAGTTTTGTACAGAAAACCTTAGGGACAATATCCACCTCGGCCATCCGGGATGCGCCCTGCCCGGTAATCCTGGTTCCCCGGGGATATGAATACCAGCCGATCAAAACGGTGCTGTTTTGTACGAATTTAAACCACGGTGACCCCTACGAATTATGGCGCGCGACAGAGTTACTCCAGCCACACGTGGCGGTGGTACGCTGCCTGCACGTATTGAAAAACGCGGCCGACAAAAACGACGCCCAATTGGAAACCTTTGCCAAATATATGGTGGAACATTCCCCTTCCATTCAGACGATTTTCAACATTGAGGTGAATAAAGACACAGAAGCAGCCATTGCCGAATACGCCGATACTTACGACGTAGAACTGGTCATTATGCACCGCACCCAGCAACCTTTTTGGAACCGTTTGCTCGAACCCAGCCATACCAAAAAAATGGCTTCGCTACTGGAAATCCCACTCATGGTGATGAATAGCTGATCCCGGAGTAACCTGCGTAAGCGGTGGATTCTCTACCTTTGATGCCGTGCTCTTCAACGGGGCAAGATAAAACGAAGAACATGAGTATACACCTCGGCGCAAAAAAAGGAGAGATCGCACCTTCCGTCTTATTGCCCGGCGATCCCTTGCGGGCCAAATGGATAGCTGAAACTTTTTTTGAAAGCCCCCGCCTGCACAACGATGTGCGGGGCATGTTGGGTTATACGGGGACTTATCAAGGAAAACCCGTCTCGGTGCAAGGTACGGGTATGGGGGTGCCTTCCGCCTTGATCTATTGCCACGAGTTGATCAATGACTACGGGGTGAAAAATCTCATCCGGGTAGGAACCGCAGGCTCCTACCACGCGGAAGTAAAAATCAGGGACATTGTGATTGCGATGGCCGCTTCTTCCACCAATGGGATCAATAATACGCGCTTTGTGAACATGGATTACAGCCCTACCGCTAATTTTGAGTTGTTCCAAAAGGCCATCCTTTTTGCCGACAAACACCATATTCCCATCAAGGCGGGTAATGTTTTGACGTCCGATGAATTTTACGAAGACGACGTGAATAGCTACAAACACTGGGCCGACTACGGGGTGCTGGCCGTAGAAATGGAGACGTCCGGGCTTTATACCATCGCCGCGAAATTCAAGGTTAAGGCTCTTTCGCTGCTCACCATCAGTGATTCGCTGGTGACCGGCGAAAAGACCAGTGTGGCAGAGCGGGAATCTTCCTTCCGGAAGATGATTGAATTAGCACTGGGGGTGCTAGCGGATTAATCGCAGGTTCCGCAGGGCCTGAATTTCCTGGCGGAGTTGTTCGCGTTCGTTCAGCAACTCGACAATGACGGCTAAGCCTTCGACATTAATGCCAAGGTCGGTAGTCAAACGCAGGTAACGTTCCAATTGCGCCAACTGCTCCACTTCCAGGTAGTCATCTTCTTCCTGGTGGGTAATTTCCAGGAGTTCGAATTCTTCCAGGGTAACGAGCAAATCCAGCGACACCTCGTAATGGGTACAGATTTGCTGGACAGCCACGTAGTGTTTTTCTGTTTTCATGACCGAAGTTTTGCAAGTTGAGCAAATAAGGCCTTTTCCGCTTCCGACAACTGCCGGGGAATGGTGATGGTGTAAGTGATGTATAAGTCACCAAACTTATCCGCTTTTTTGTAGTGGGGAAAACCCTTGCCTTTGAGTTTTACTTTTGTACCGGTTTCCGTTTCAGGGTTTACCTTGAGTTTGACTTTGCCATCAAAAGTAGGAATGGTTATATCGCCACCCAGGATAGCGGTGTAAAGATCCAGGGGAACCGTCTGGAGCAAGTCGTCGCCATCCCTGATAAAGGCGGTGTTGTTCGTTATGTTGAATTTGATGTACAAATCTCCCGCTGGTCCGCCGTTGACGCCCGGGCCACCGTGGCCTTTTATTTTGATCACCTGCTGATCTTTGACACCTGCCGGAATGGTAAACCGCAAATTTTTTCCGTTCACCGTAACCGTTTGCTTTTGGGTGCGATACACATCGGTTAGGTTGAGGTTCAACTCGGCGTGATAGTCCTGGCCCCGAAAGCGGGCGCCCTGCCGCTGAGAGCCCCCGAAAGAAGCCCCTCCTTGCCGCCCCCCAAACATCGATTCAAAGAAGGAGGAGAAATCTTCTTCTCCACCAAAAAATTCCGAACCACCCTGGTAGGTCGATTGGCGCTGTCGTTGCTGGCTGCGGGCTTTTTCTATTTCGTCGGCATGTTCCCAGTCTTTGCCGTATTTGTCGTACTTCTTCCGGTTGTCAGGATTACTGAGTACGACGTTGGCTTCGTTGATTTCCTTGAACCTTTTTTCTGCAGCTTTGTCGTTGGGGTTCAAATCGGGGTGGTACTTGCGGGCCAGCTTGCGGTAAGCTTTTTTGATGTCTTGCTCGCTCGCATCTTTACCAACACCCAGCACTTTATAATAGTCGATATAATCCGCCATGTTGGTTTTTTTATTAGCCGTAATATTACGCCAGGTAGTTGGTCACACCGTTGACGCATCTCATTGATCTGCTTGATATTAATCAGTAATTGATACTCATTCGCGGGTTTTCAGGTAGGCCAGTTCAAACCCCGGAATTTCCTCCAGCCCCGCCACTTCTTCGAGGTATACTTCGGCGACCTGGGCTTTGAGTTGCAGGAGGGCGTCGGTTACCTCCGACTGGCGAACCGCGACTTCCAGGGCGGCATGTTCGCCAAACGCCTGATGGACAATGCTAAACGGTGGGCGGGAGACGGCATTCATGACCTTGCTCATGTGTTGGTAGTCGAAGGTGAGCAGGTACACGTCTTCTACTATTTTCTCGACCTGCTCGCCGGCCTGCAGGGCTTCCGCTGCGCTGGTCCGGTAGGCGTTGATCAGGCCGGAGGCGCCGAGCAAGGTGCCCCCAAAATAGCGCACTACCACGACGAGGACATTGGTTAAGCCCGCGCTGTCAATTTGCCCCAGAATGGGCCGGCCTGCGGTACCGCTGGGTTCGCCATCGTCGTTGGCCCGAAAATTATTGAGGTCTCGGCCCAGCCGGTAGGCATAGCAAAAGTGACGGGCCTTGGGATGCTCTTTTTTAACCTGATTGAGGCAATCCGTAAAATCTTCCGTGCTCAGTACCGGAAAAGCATAAGCCAGGAACTTGCTGCCGCGGTCTTTGAATTCGCCAAAACTGGGCGCTGCTAAAGTCTGGTAAGTGTCATTGTCGTTCACAAAAGTCTAAGGTCTTAATATTTTGCAACTCACGGAGTAGCTTTATTTTTTTTTCGTCTATAACGGGAAATTACGAATCATTTACCAGCAATGTTTTAGGAGTTCTTACATTTGTGGGAATTTATTTCACAGGATACTCAATCGCTACTACCCAAGTGGAACGTACACTTCGGCAATTTGATCGAATAATGGCCAGCTGTCAGGATGTTTTCCTGAAGAAGCACGCGGATTATGGTAGCTCCTGGCGGATCTTTCGCCCGAGTTCCCTGACGGATCAGTTGTACATCAAGGGCAAAAGATTGCGAAGTATTGAGGAGAAGGGGCAGCAACTGGTAGACGACCCTATTGTGGGCGAATACCAGGGGCTGATTAACTACAGTATCCTGGCCATTATCCAATTGCAGCTCCCTGCGGATACCCGCCTGGACCTTTCCCGTGAGGAGATTACTTCGCTTTATGCCGAAGAAGTTCGAAAAACGCGAGCCCTCCTGCAGAAAAAGAACCACGATTACGGTGAAGTTTGGCGCGAAATGCGCCTGACTTCCATTACTGACCTTATATTGGCCAAGTTATTGCGGATCAAGCAGATCGAAGATAACCAAGGCAAAACCCTGGTCTCGGAAGGCCAGGAAGGAAATTATCGCGACATCATCAATTACGCCGTCTTCGCCCTGATATTGTTGGAAGAACAGCAGCAAGACCAAGACCCCGTAAAATAGACCCAATTATGACTTTGACTACCCTGATCATCGGTATTGCCGTTTTTGCCCTGGTACTTACGTCCCTGGAACGCGTAATGGGCCACAAACTGATTAAAAACTTTGGCCTGAGCCTGCTGCAAAACTTTGTGGGTGGGTTGTTCATCTTCTCTGGAATGGTGAAAGCGGTGGATCCACTGGGTACGGCTTACAAGATGGAGCAATACTTCGGCGAATTTCAAACCACTTTCGCCAATACCAATGCTTCTTTTCTGGCACCGGTTTTTCCGATGCTATCCGAATACGCGACTGCCTTTTCGGTGATCATGATCGTTTTTGAAATCGTATTGGGGGTTGCCTTGTTGCTGGGGGCTATGCGCAAAACAACTGCCTGGGCTTACTTCCTCCTGGTTTTGTTCTTTACCTTCCTGACGGGGTTCACCTACCTCACCGGTTACGTACCCGAAGGCGTCAATTTCTTCCAGTTTGGTGACTGGGGCCCCTACGAGCCCACCAACATGAAGGTGACGGACTGTGGTTGCTTTGGTGATTTTTTAAAACTGGAACCGAAGGTGTCTTTTCTGAAGGACATCTTTCTCCTTATTCCGGGATTCCTGTTCTTGCTTTTTGCTTCCCGCGAACACCAATTGTTCACCGCGGGTACCCGCCGGATTATCATGGTGGCGGCTACAGCTGCGGTACTCCTCTATAGTTTCAGCAACTACGTATGGAATATTCCCGGTATCGATTTCCGCCCCTTCAAAGTGGGCGCCAACATCGCCGAACGCAAAGCCCTGGAAGAGGAAGCGGAGCAAAATGTGCAAGTGCTGGCCTACCGGATCACCAATAAAACCACTGGTGAAGTAGTGGAATTGCCCTTTGACCAGTACCTGCAGGATTACGCCAAATACCCCACCGAAGAATGGGACCTCGATCAGGTGAAGTCAGAACCCGAGGTAGCGCGCACCAAAATAAGTGACTTTGAAGTCAGCGACCTCAAGGGCAACGACCTGACCGATGCCATCCTCTCCGAACCGGGTTACAGCATTATGATCGTCGCTTACAAGCTCTACGGCACCGAGACGAGTAGAACCATTATGCTTCCCGATTCTATTTTTGCGGTAGATACGGTGATTACCGAATTGGATACCGTAACCAGTACGCGCCTGGTGCGCGTGGACCAGCTCGAAAAGACCGTCAAGGAATACCAGTGGGACGAAGATTACCTGGCACGCTGGAAAACGAATTTCCTGCCGGAGATGGAGGCTGCCACCGCCGCCGGCGTGAAAGTATACGGGCTGACCGCCTACTCTGATCCCGAGCGGATTGCCTCCTTCCGGGAAGCGTTGGGTACTAAAATTCCGTTTTTCCAGGCGGATGATATTCTGCTCAAGACCATCGTGCGCTCCAATCCGGGGCCCGTACTCATGAAAGCGGGAACCATCATTATGAAGTGGCATTACAAGCGCATGCCTACCTTCGAGGAAATGAAAGCGGAATATATGCCCTCAGAATAGTGGGTATCCCAAATAGATTTGCTTTTTTTGTGCATCTTTTACAAGCCATGGATGCGTCTTTGTCCAACAATAGTTATTTGAAATCATGCTAAGCCGTCGGAATGTTCGTGTCAAGGTCATGCAGGTGTTGTACGCGATTAATCGCGAGCAATCCACTGTGGCGACCCCCAAAGCTGCCCTGCGGTATTACAACAAGCTGGTAGATGATTCTTTTCAGCTGTACCTGTATAATTTGCTGGTTTTATTGCGGGTAGCCGAATATTCCCGGCAAGACGAGATTCGCCGTTCCAGTAAGTTGCGCCCTTCGCAGGCCGATACCGACTTCACGGCCAAACTGGCCAACAACCCGGCGTTGCAATCCCTGGCGGTAAACACCCGGTTGAACAATGCCTTTGGCCGGCTTAAGCAAGCCCGACAGCTGGATGCCGACCTGATTCGCCAGTTGTATACCGACTTTGCGCAGACCGAGGGATACCTGGCTTATCTGGACACCCCGGAGGGCGAGACCAAAGACCACCAGGCCATTTACCTCGAACTATACAAGTTTTTGCTCAACAATGAGACTTTTGAGTCGATTCTCGAGGACCACTTTCCTTTGTGGACCGACGACAAAAGCCTGGTGGTGGGCGCCATGAAAAAAACCATCAAGGCACTCCCCGTCGAAGAGGATTTCCTGGACGAGTATGTACCGGAAGGTGAAACCATCCAGGAGTTCGGTGAAAAGCTGTTGGAAAAAGCCATTGAGGCCGATGTAGAGATGCTGGCCGTCATTGAGCCCAGCCTAAAAAACTGGGATGCCGAGCGCGTCGCCATCCTGGACATGATCCTGATTAAAATGGCGCTGACGGAGTTTCTCTATTTCCCTTCCATACCCACCAAAGTGACGCTCAACGAATTTGTCGAGATTTCGAAGCTGTACAGCACCGACAAGAGCAAAGATTTTATCAATGGTATCCTGGACCGCTTACTAAAAAAGCTGTCGGAGGATGGACTCATCAACAAGCAGGGTAGGGGACTAAAAGAATAGATTTGTGCTGCTGGGGCAGCTTAAAACACCAGCAGCACAAGTTTAACGATTAACCCGCGTAGCGATAGGCGCCCGCTGCTGTTTCCGCAATAATTTGTTTGGCTAGGTTGAGGATAGCAGTATCCTCCAGGTTAATAATTGCTCCGGCTGTATTGGGTTGCAATGATCGTCCAATGAGGGCGCCTTCTTCGGATTTGTTGGCGCCCAAAAAATTCCTTACTCTTTGTTCATGAATACCCAGTTCCCGGGCGATGCGACTGATGCTCCCGCACGGCAACTGATCTTTGAGGTGCTGGATTTCTTCAAAGGTGTTTTTCATCGACTTTGGTTTTACTGTAGATAGGATTGCATTATAATATAACCACTTTTTGCGGCAAACACAAGCTTTTGCCAGGACTTTAACTATTGCTGGGGTGGTAGGCCGTTGTGTGCTGCTTTTGTAACACGCTGGTTCAGCGTCATTTATGGCGTAGTATTTTGCTTGTCTAAATGGAACTATTTTGGCCACGCTGAAGCTTGGCAAGCTCACGCTGAAGCATAGCCTGCCAAGCTTTAGCATGGGCGAACCAGCGTGCAGGCCTGCGGTGGGTTCATGAATTCCGTAAGATTTAGAGCTATTGCTGGTAGGTGGGGAGAGTTAACTTATTATAAATACAGTAAGCCCCTCTAGTAACCAGAAGCATAGAAGCTAATACAATGATCCAATACTGTTATCTTGGGTAAGTTAAGGGAATTGTAGCTTAATTCCTCCCCGGACCTCCCCCTGAATATGTGGCGCCTGTGGAGTAAGGGGTACCTAGTGAGTAGTGCTTTGCTCCCGTTTTTTTTTACCACCTTTTCGTGGCAAAAGGTGGCGCCAAAAGCCAGGCTGCCGCGTGCCGCGGCACAGGCTATACCGCCAAAACGTGCGAACCGCTGGCTTGTGGGCGGTATAAATTTGACTAAAAATCCTCGCCCCTACGTTGTTCGGCATAAACTCCCACGCCAAAAAGCGTGGTCAAACAGTATGCCTCTCAGCTTGCCCCGCTTTTTAGCGGGGGGCACTCCGGTGCGAGGATTTTCTTAACGCCAAATTGACAACGCCGATTCGGGGACAGTATACTTGGGCTTAGTTTCACCCTTAGGTCTGGTGTAGGTTGGAGGTATGAAAGCTATGAATCGCTGCCCGCGCTACTACGCTTTTACCCACTACTCCACCTTCTGCAAATGAATGACAGCCCACTGGTCGTTCTCGTTGTGCAATACCAGGTAGTAATGGCCGGAGATGAGATCACGCAGCGAAATTTGGTCGTTTTGAACGACGGTACTTTTGGCCAACCGCCCCAGGCCGTCGTAAAACCGGGCTTGCCAGGCGGAATTGCTGGCGGGTAGGCCTTCCAGGTAGAGCGTATCCACACTGGGGTTGGGCCAGTAGCGCAGGCCGCGCAATTGTACCGACCCCTCCAGTACGGTGCTGGTTTGGAACAGCCACTGGTAGGTGGGCGGAAACTCCCGGCGCCAGTACCATTCGCTGTGTTGGCCATCGGCATCGGTGGCGAAGGAGAGCTCGTCTGCCGAAAAGCCGACATTGCGCAGCGTATTGTACATGGCCTGCATGTCGGGCACCATATCGCTCGACTCCTGCTCGCCCGCCACGAAGGCGATGCGCACATCGGCCTGTTTGCCGGTGCTGGTCACGAAATTGTAGATGTCGTCGGTAAACCAGAGGCTGGGCGACAAGATGCCGGCTTTGCCGAACACTTCCTGATAGCGGATGATGGCGTACAGGGAGATGAGCCCGCCCAGGCTCGAGCCCATAATGCCCGTATGGGGCTGGTCTGCCAGGGTGCGGAGGTTGGCATCCACGTAGGGCTTCAGGTTTTGTACAATAAAGTCGACGTAGGCTTCGCCATCGCCGCCACCGTAGGAGGGGTTGCTCCAGGGCGTCATTTCGGCCAGGCGGTCGGCCCCGCCGTTTTCGATGGCAATCACAATAATGCCGTTGTCGCCTTCTTCGAACAGGCGATTCAGGCTTTCGTCCACCTGCCATTCGCCGGAGAAGCTGGTGGCGTCGTCGAAGAGGTTTTGCGCGTCGTGCATGTACAGCACGGGGTAGCTGCGGTTGGAGGTAGCGTAGTCGGGCGGCAGGTATACCCAGATCTTGCGGTTGCGGTTGAGCTGGGGCATGTAGAAGCTTTCGGACAACACCGACACGTTGGCCGTGGCCGTCGAGTTGCTGGCCGCCTGGTCTTCCCAACCGGCAATAGTCAGGGATTCCTGCTGCAGGCCACCGTTGTACTGGATTACGCGGTTGGGGCGAAAGCCGCCCTGCGCCGTGCCTTCTACCGATGCCCAGCTCCCTCTGGTAAACTTGAATTCGTAGGTGCCAGGGCTAATATTCAACGACAACTGACGGCCTCCCTGTCCGTTGTTGGTCAGGCTATAAGCGGCATCGCCAGCAGCCCAGGTGTTGAAACTTCCGGCAGCGAAGATGGTACTCCCCGCCGGGGTGCTGTTGGGCAGCGATCCTACCTGAAGCACCAACTGGGCGCTCAGGGCCAGTGGCGCCAGCAATAAGCCAAGTAAATAGAGGGGTGAAAAGCGGAAATTCATGTAAGAGTGGTTAAATTTAGCGTTGGAATATATGACCAACAAAGTTACTTTTTTTACCATTCACCCAACCATTCATCCGGGAGAAGATGTCTTGCCGAATAAGTTAATGCTGCCGCTTAATACTACTAACGAAAAAACTATTCAAGAATGAGAATTATTTTTCTCCTGCTGCTGGCTTGGCTTTGTTGCTGTTCTACCCAAGTAGCGGCACAGGACAGTCCCATTGAATATACCCTCTACCTACGCAGTGGCCAAACCCTGGTGGGGGAGATCGTAGCGTATAAAATGCGCGATTACGTCAAATTACACAAATCTGCCGACGGCATCACGACAACCTACCCTTTGGCCACGGTAGCTCGAATGGAACCCGTACCTGCTGCCGATGGGGTCAATTTTCAGATTCCCTATATTTATCACAAGCCGATTGAAAGCGTGCTGGAATTGCAGAATGGCACCGTTTACCGGGGAGAGGTCCTCGCCTACGAAAGTGGCGATTACCTGAAAATGCGGCTGCCGGAAAAAAGTGTAGTGACCGTAGCCGTGGCGGAGGTAAAAAGCCTGACTTACGAATCGGCTGCCCCGGCGGAACCGGTAATCCAGGAAAAACCCACGGCTGCCCGTTGGCAACCCGCCCCTAGAAAAAAGCCGGTGTACCAATTTGCGGAGACGGGCTGGTTTAATTCCACCAGTTTTGCCTTTTCTTTTGGCAAGCGGGATCGGCCGGACCTGTTCATTGGGATTGATCCTTTTTTTGGGGAACGTGACCGGATCAATCAAACCACCATCGGCTTCAATATCCAACATATCACCGGTTATCAGTTCAGTCGTTGGGCAGGTTTAGGTATTGGCGCCAGCTTCGATGCCTATGACCTGGAACAATCCGAGTCGGTACTGTCGGTTTTTGGTCACTACCGCGCTTATCTGACGCAGAAAATAGTGGCGCCCTACCTGGCGGTCAACGCCGGCTATGGCTTCCCGCTGCGCAGCAAAAACCAGGGGATTAACGCGGCGGAAGGTGGCGTAATGTTTCACCCGGAAGTGGGTCTGCGCCTGGGCGCAGCCCAGAAGACCAATTTTACCTTCTCCGTAGGCTACCGCTTTCAAAAGGCTTATTACGAACAGGAAGTACCTTTTAGTGGCGTATTGGAATACCGCAACGTGGCCTACCGGCGCTTTTTGTGCGCACTGGGGTTGCTGTTTTAAAACACCATCAACCAATATTTTGAAGAAACGGGAAAAGACATTTACGGAAAAAGAACTGGTCGCCGGTTGTGTCCACAACGACCGCCTGTGTCAGGAACGCCTGTACCGCCAGTTTTTTCCTGTCATGTACCGGATGTGCCGACGCCATGCCGGCACCGAAGAAGAAGCGTTGGAGATCCTCAACGCAGGTTTCCTGCGGGTGTTTACCAAACTCCACACTTTTGCCTTCAAGGGCTCGCTGGAAGGGTGGATCCGCCGGATCATCTTCCACAGCCTGGCCGATTACTATCGACAGCACGACAAAAAGCGGCGGTTTTTAGACATGGAAGATTGGGATGCACCCACGCCCGCAACACCCCTGGAAAACCTCTATTTCGAAGACCTTATCGGCCTGGTAGACCAGCTGCCCCGGGCCACGAGGGAAGTTTTTTGGCTGTTTGCGATCGAAGGTTATACCCACGTTGAAATCAGCGCCCAACTGGGTATCAGTTCCGGAACATCCAAGTGGCATTTATCGAATGCCCGACAAAAACTCAGAGATTTAGTGAATCAATCGAATAACAACCTCAACCAATATGCAGGATAATTCCAATACCCCTTTTGATCCCACCCTGGTGGATCGGGGCTGGTTGCAACTGCAACAGCAGTTGGATCAAGCTATGCCCCAGCGACGCCGACGCTTCCTGCCCTGGTTGTTGGTAGCGGTGGGCCTGGTGGCTGTGGTGAGCGGTAGCTATGTTTATTTCAAAGGGTGGAGCTCTGCTGCGTCGAACCAACCCGTTGCATTGGGCGCTTTCCCCGTTCAAGCGGCCTCCGCGGAGTGGCCCGATCAGAACGAACCGCTGCGGGAGCCCATTTCCGCAAGTGCTGTAGATAAGGCTGCCGAAGAATACTTGCCGCTGGGCAGGAACCCGAAAATGGCGCCTAACCCAGCACTGGTCGCAAAAAGCAAACGTGCTAAAACAGCCGGTACTCCGAAAGAAGCGGGATTCGCTGCTCTGGCTGGTGTTCCCTCCGGCCATACGCCGGCAACTGGCAACCACCAGGCCACCACACTGCGCACCGACGACCATGCGCTGGCCGCATCTACAGCGGTGGCGGCACCATCTGCCACGGCTAACCCAATGATCTCACCTGCCAGAAATGTACGCTTGCTCAACAACCTGGCTGTTTTAACCGCTTCACCACTGGTTTCTCTGGCGGCAACCAGCCAACCCAATATCCAATTGATCACCCCGCGACGCGCCGGTCCGTGGAATTTTTACGCCGAAGGGCAAGGGACAACGGGTTTAAGCGAGAGCCCCGCTATGTGGGCTGCTGGCCTGGGCATACAACGCAAACTGTCCACTCGCTTGAGCCTGGAGGTGGGCGGCCAGTACCAGGCCACCAAAAACACCCTCTCCTTGTCCCGCAATGATTTATCGGCCGCCGAAGATGTCTTCAACCAGGGATCGGGAACCAACTACACGGAGTTTACGGTAAATTTGGACCAGGCGTACCAAAACCTGGCCTTTACCCGGCTGAATGGACTCGTCAACGGTGTTTATGCCCTGCGTCCACGCCTAAAACTGGCTGCGGGTTTCCAGGCCTCCTACTATCTTAACGCCTATTCACAGGTAAGTCCCGAATCCAGTTCCTTCAATCCTCCTGGCACCAACGCCAGCACCGACGGCGCCGTACGGTTTGATTTTTACAACAGCGCCGTCCCCGTTTTTTCGCGAGACGCGTTGACCAACGTGGCTGCCGATTCCTTTAATCTACAAACTTCGCGCTGGCAGTACGCTGCTCAATTGGGGGTTCGGTACGAGCTGACGCCACACTGGGAAGTGCACGGAACCTTACAGCAGCAGCTGACCGCCTGGCCGGAAAAAGCGAATCGTTTTGGTTCCGATCAGTTTATCCAGCTGGGGTTGCGTTATTACCTGAAATGATCCTTACGGAATAATGGGGTAATGGTTATCTTTGTAGCAAAGCCAGCCGTATGCTCAACTGCCAGAGATCTCTTTTTCAATTGGACGAAAGTGTCACCTTTCTCAATTGTGCCTATTTGTCGCCACAACTCAAAAGCGTGGCGGCCGCTGGCATCCACGCCTTGGAGCGCAAGAACAAGCCCAACAGGCTGGCGCCCGAACATTTTTTCAGCCAGGTCAAAGGTGTTAAGGCCGAATTTGCCCGGTTGATTAACACCCCGGAGCCCGGCCGTATTGCGCTCATCCCGGCCGCATCCTACGGGATAGCTACGGTAGCAAAAAACCTGCCCCTGCGGTCTGGGCAAGATATCATCGTCGCCAAAGACCAGTTTCCAAGCAACTACTACAGTTGGGCCCGGTTAGCGCAGGAAAAAGGTGCAAATCTGAGGATGGTCGAAGTACCTGCCGGGCCAGACAAAGGCCGGCGTTGGAACGAAGCCATCCTGGCAGCTATTGGCCCCCAGACCGCCCTGGTGGCTATTTCGCACGTCCACTGGGCCGAAGGGGTTTTGTTCGACCTGTTGGCTTTTCGCGAAAAGACCGACCAATTTGGTGCCTGGCTGGTGGTGGATGGTACCCAGTCCGTAGGTGCTTTGCCCTTTGATGTAGCAAAAATCAGGCCCGATGCCCTGGTCTGCGCAGCTTACAAATGGCTGATGGGGCCTTATGCTACGGCTCTGGCCTACTACGGCCCCGTCCTGGACAATGGCGTACCTATTGAGGAGAATTGGATCAACCGAAAAAACAGTGAAAATTTCCAGGGACTGGTCAATTACCAGTCTGACTACCAGCCGCTTGCGGGCCGCTATTGTGTGGGCGAACACAGTAATTTTGTATTGATGCCCATGCTCGAGACAGCGCTGCAGCAGCTCAATGCCTGGGAACCCCAGCGGATCCAGGACTACCTCCGCCAGTTGAATGCACCTTATATTCAGGAATTGCTGGAATTGGGTTTTCGTGTTTTACCGGAGGCACAACGCGCCCACCACCTGGTTGGTCTCGGCTTGCCCGCCGGAGTAGAGATGGAACCCGTACAGGCCGCCTTGGCGGCCGCCAACGTGATCGTTAGTGTCAGGGGGCAATCTATAAGAATTGCACCGAATGTGTACAACGATGCCCGCGATTGGGAGCAGCTGATGGGGGTGTTGCGCCAAGTGAAGCACACCCAAAGCGTTCACTAAAAAACTGAATAGTTATGAATACGAGCGTACTGGTAGTGGTGCTTTTTGCGCTTTGCCTCATCTACTACATGTGGAGGCGCATCCGGCCCAGTTTGAATCACCTGAGCGAGGAGGATGTCGACGATTTTTTAGCCAACCGCCTGAACGAAACGGCACTGAAAAATGCACGCGAACACCTGCTGCGCTGTGACGAATGCAAAGAAAAATTAGATGAGCACACCCGCAAAGTCCAAAAGATGAAGCCTGATCGGTTGTTAAAGCGGCGATTTTAAGAGCTGCCTACAGGTGAAGCGCCGCTTTACGGGCGAGGAGTTGATCTTCGGTTTCCTCCCGATCGGGGTCGGGCACACAACAATCGACCGGACACACCGCCGCGCACTGGGGTTCTTCGTGAAAACCCACACACTCGGTACATTTGTCGGGCACAATGTAGTAGAAGTCGTCAGAGACCGGCGCACGACGTTCGGAAGCATCTACGGTAATATTGCCCTCCAGGACGTATTTCCCTTTTATGCTGGTGCCATCTTCAATGGCCCAGTCCATACCACCTTCGTAGATGGCATTATTGGGGCATTCTGGTTCGCAGGCACCACAGTTAATACATTCGTCGGTTATCATTATCGCCATAGCGGAAGGAAGTTTTTTAGTTAGCTGTTTAACAAAGGAGTAGACAGCTTTGTTTCAGCGCGCAAATTTAATGTTTGGTCAGCACTTGCCAAAGTTATATCTTGCCGAATCCAAGAAGTATTTTTAGCCTTATGATATTTTTATCTTTCCTGGTCATTCTTTTTTTCGGTGCCGGGTTGTTCTGGCTGGTCGCTTATTTGTTGCGCAACCGCATGAAACGGGTTGCCATGGTGCTGGCTGTTACCGGAAGCGTCATCGGGCTTTTCCTGCTGGGGTTGTGGATCATCGAAGTTTCTGGCTGGGAGCGCAAAGGCCTCTACAAGCAATTGATGTTCGGATTGGAAAACGAAGAATTGCAACAGTTTATCTTCCGCCAGGACGATATTCAGGAGGAAGCGGTCATGATGATGAGTCAGGCCAGTATGGCGCTTACTGAGGTCGCACCCCTGCTGCAGGGGCAAAACCAGGACGAGCGCATTACCGCCCGATTGACCTGGATGGCGGATTACGTAACGGACGAAACCCATTTTTCGCTCTGGAAAAACCGGCGAAACTGGGAGCAGCAACTCTTTTTTTTGGCGCATACCGCAATTATCATCGGCCACTACCAACAATTCACCCAAGACAAGCAGTACGACGAGCAGTGGACCCGGGTAGCTACTTTCCTTGTGAATGGAATTTCCCGGTCGCAGTACAAGCACCTGGCGTCCCGCCCCGGCGACTCCGCCCTCCGACCAGCCGATAATGCCGCCGCCCTTTATGCGTTGAAGCTCTACGACGATGCCCACGGTACTATTTTCTTAACCAAAGCGGGAGAAGACTGGAGCCAGTACATTCGGCGGGAATTGCAGTTTGAAGACACCAAATTGCCTTGTGCCGGTTTTTCTGCTACCAATCGGTGCCGGTTACCCGCCGTAGGAGGGTCCCTTGCGGTCCTCAATAGTTATACCGCCGCAGCAGAACTGCCTATTTCTACCGATTTCTGGCGGGAATTTCGCTACTACTACAAAGAAACCTTCGTCAATGTGTTTGGTTGGATCGACCAAATGCCGCGCGGAGAAGAACTACCCGAATTTTGTGACTTCAGTGTACAACCCCTCACCTGCGGTTTGCACGAGTCGGTCTTTGCCCAGTATACGGCAGCCAAACGCAAAGACTGGGTCACCTATTTCCAGCTGAACAATTCCTTGTTGCTGGAAGATCTCTTTTATCCACCCAACGGATTGTGGAACAAGCGCCCCCAGGAACAAGTGACTGGACTGCTGCATTTAGCCACGCGTTTAGCGGCCGTAAGTCGGCCCTGATTTTTTCTGAATTTATTTTGGGTATTACCGCTATTCAAGCAACTTCTCCTTTTTCCGGACGTTAAATTTTTATCAGCGCTACTGTTTGATCAAGTGTTGATTTATTTTGATGTAAACCCAAAAAGCAAAATGATAAAATTAGAAATTCCCCGTCGCGATGAGGCCAATTTGTCCATCGTAGACAAACTGACGGAGTTGGCACTGGCCCATCAGGTCAGCATCAACCGAAAACTAAAGAAAGCTATTCTAACGGATGGTTCTACCCAGGTAGAAGGCAAAACCGACATTGAGACTTACCTCAACGAACTGGAAGCGGAACTCCACCAATGGTGGTATTGTGCGTGTTAGTCCGCTTGAGGGAAATCAGCAATTCCACCAGCGAGATTATACACCTCCGATAGTCCTTGTTTCAGGAGCAATGAAACAGCCTGCGCACTTCTGATACCACTTTGACAATGCACAATAATCGGTTGATGAGCAGGTAATTCCCGCCACCGTTCGGCCAATTGTCCCAACGGTATCAGTATTCCACCCCAGTTGTTAATTGCGTATTCCTGCGGCTCGCGAACGTCGAGCAGGGTGTAGGCTATTTGCTGTTGTTGCAGGGCTCGGAAAGTGGCGAGATCCATGGTCGGGAGTTCTTCCTGAACGGGCATACCGCAAAAGGCTTCGTAGTCGATGAGTTCGGTGATGGAAGTGGCAGCTTGCGCCGGGAACTGAATGGTGCGTTGGCTTAAATATGCCGCATCAAAAAGTAAAAGCCGCCCCGCGAGCAATTCGCCAACCCCGGTGAGGATTTTTAGTACCTCATTGGCTTGTAGGGCCCCAATTATTCCGGGCAAGACGCCCAATACGCCTCCGGTGGCGCAGTTGGGGACCTGATCGGGTAGGGGGGGGATGGGGTAAAGATCGCGGTAGTTGGGCCCGCGTTGGCCATCGGTTCCCAACGCATTGAAAACACTAACCTGGCCTTCAAAACGAAATATCGATCCGTAGACGTAGGGCTTTCCTCCCAATACACAGGCATCGTTGACGAGGTAGCGGGTAGGGAAGTTGTCGGTGCCGTCAGCTATTGCGTCGTAGCTGGCAATAAGCTCCAAGGCGTTGGATGTCGTAAAATAGGTGGGATAAGTGTGGATTTGTACATGTGGATTCAGGTCATTGAGCCGCGCTTTGGCTGCTTCGACCTTGAGTTTACCCAGGTCTTTTTCGCCGTAGAGAACTTGCCGCTGCAGGTTGCTGATGGTCACCCGGTCGGGATCAACAATACCAATGGTACCCACGCCGGCCGCCGCCAGGTACAACAATAGGGGGCTACCCAGGCCACCGGCACCAATAACCAGTACGCTGGCTGCCTTCAACTTCAGCTGGCCGGCTTCGCCAAATTGCGGCAGGATGACATGTCGCGCGTAGCGCAGCGTTTCGGCATCAGATAGCTGTGGATTACCCATCGTTTAACTATTATCCTTTTAACCGGTCAAAAGACAACGTACTCTGACGGAAGTCTTTGTCCAAAACCAACTTCAGGTTTTCGTAGACCACACTGCCCATGGTGTCGCAATGCTTGAAGACCTGGGTCTTATGGTGACGACTCAGATCGTGTTTCAGCTTTTCTACTTTATCAGGGGTTGATATTTCATCCTTGACCATGACCTGAAACAGCATTTTTACCCGGCTGGCAGAAGCGCGTATGCGGGTAGCGATCAGGCTGCGCTCTTCCATTTGATACTGCTTCATGGTCGCCACATTCATGTGCTGCTGCCCCAGAAAAATAATGGGATTGTTCTCCTTGAAGTATTTCGGTTGGTAAAAGCTGCTCCGACCTTCGTACGATTGCTGGTCAAAGTCAATGGCCCGCATCCGGTATTGGGAGCCCTCAATGTCGGGCGTAATATCTACCACGTAATTATAGGAACGCATATCGCCCAGCAGGCGAACAAAGCAGCGCTCGTTGAATTTGACAAACTCCTTGGCAATGCGAATCTGGTTGAAGGTGTTGTCGTCGAGGTTTTTGTGGATAAAATCGTCACCGGGAATGCCCGCAATGTGTTCTTCCACCATGGTCTGGTCGTCGAAGAGGTACATGAAGCTGTTGGGCGACAACAACTCTTCCAGTTCCAGGCCATAAATACGCGAGGCATCGGCTTGTTTGATGTAAAAATGGTCGTAGTTGTCGTTCAACCGGTTGATGATTCGGATGCGGAAAGGCTTGGTGTTCCCAAAGGTGCAATAATCGATCCTGGAAATGGTCAGGTGCTCTAATACATCGGTATCGCCATCCGTCTTGAGGAGGGAATAGATACGGGTAAGGGCTTTGTACAAATAGCTGCGGGCGTGTTCGGCAAAGAATACTTCTTCCCAGTAGGTTTGTTTACCTTCGTGGTCGAAAAGGGGCACGCTGGATTCGTATTCAGTTAGGTCCTGGTATTGCAGTGGCAAACTGGTAGCCCTACCGTAGCGTTTGAGGTAAGCTGCCAGGATGGTATTGATGGGGATGATGATTTTTTTCCGGGATGGCACGTTGCCTTGCATAAGTCTTGGAAATTGATCGATAGCCAAAGATACCACGCATTGCCGGGATAATGCTTTTCTTTGTTTTATTATCTGTATTGGACTAATTTTCGCATATGCAAGACCGCCATCTGGATCGGCAACGGTATTTCAACGAACAAGCCTATACCACCGAAAAGTACGTCATTCCTTTTGTGGCACCCTACCTGGAGATTACCGCCCAACATCGGGTGCTGGAAGTGGGTTGCGGGGAAGGCGGCAACCTGATGCCATTTCTCAACAGGGGGTGTGAATGCGTAGGCGTCGACCTCAGCGCACCTCAAATAGCGCGTGCCCGAGAATTCTTTGTGGCGCACCCGTACCAACCGCAGCTGCAACTCCTGGCCAGTGATATCTATTTGTTATCTCCGGCGGGCATCGGCACGTTTGATTTTATCTTTTTGCGCGACGTCATTGAGCACATCGTTGACCAGGATCGTTTCCTGGCCTACATCAAACAATACCTCCGGCCAGGAGGGCGATTATTTTTGGGTTTTCCACCCTGGCAGATGCCTTTCGGCGGACACCAACAAATATGTACCAGCAAGCTGCTGTCCAAATTGCCCTATTTTCACCTGTTGCCCCGCGCGCTTTACCGCGGGCTATTGCAAGCTTTTGGCGAAAGCCCCGGTACCATTCAGGAACTGCTCTACATCAAAAAAACGGGCATTTCCATTGAACGCCTGCGCCGGTTGCTGCGCAAAAACGATTTCCGTACCGACCGGGAGCAGCTCTGGCTGGTCAATCCCAACTACGAAGTAAAATTTGGTTGGCCACCTCGCCCCCAGTGGGATTGGCTGGCGGCTATTCCGTTTTTGCGGAATTTCGTGACCAGTTGTGGCTACTATGTCGTCCACGTCGCGCAACCTTAAACCAAGGCACGGGCTTTGATTTCTTCCACAATTTCGGGGTTGAGTAGGGTAGAGGTATCCCCCAGGTTGCTCGTGTCACCAGCGGCTATCTTGCGGAGGATGCGCCGCATAATCTTTCCCGACCGGGTCTTGGGCAGGCCGCTGACAATCTGGATTTTGTCTGGTTTGGCGATCGCCCCTATTTCCCGGCGCACTACCTGATTCACTTCCTCGCGGAAATCATCCTCATCACCAATATCCCCCGTCGTGATGACGTAGGCGTAGATGCCTTGCCCTTTGATATCGTGGGGATAACCCACTACGGCTGATTCTATTACGTGCTGGTGTTGGTTGATCGCATTCTCCACTTCTGCTGTACCCATGCGGTGCCCCGAAACATTGAGGACATCGTCTACCCGTCCGATAATCCGGTACATTCCGTCTTTGTCCCGGCGGGCGCCGTCGCCGGTAAAGTATTTATCGGTAAAAGGCGCAAAATAAGTCAGCCGGCACCTTTCGTGGTCGCCATAGGTGGTGCGCAACATACCCGGCCAGGGGTATTTAATACACAATAACCCTTCTACATCGTTGGCAGTTATTTCGTCTCCGGCGGGATCCACCAGACAAAGCTGGACACCCGGCAGCGGATAGCCGGCGTATGCTGGCTTCATGGGGCTCAGGCCACCCAGACCAGAAATCATAATGCCACCTGTTTCTGTTTGCCACCAGGTATCGACAATGGGGCATTTGTTTTTCCCCACCACCTTGTAGTACCAATCCCAGGCTTCCTGGTTGATGGGTTCGCCCACTGTCCCCAGTAGTTTAAGGCTACTGAGGTCGTACTTATTGACAAAATCATCGCCAAAAGCCATCAAAGCGCGAATAGCTGTGGGGGCGGTATAGAACTGGTTGACCTTGAGTTTCTCCACAGATGCCCAAAAACGCCCCGCATCCGGATAAGTAGGTACACCTTCAAACATGACGGTCGTGGCACCAGCCAGCAGGGGCCCATAAATGATATAGGTATGGCCGGTGACCCACCCGATATCAGCGGTACACCAATAGATGTCGCCATCGTGGTATTGAAATACATTGCGGAAGCTGTAACTGGCATATACCATATAGCCGCCACTGGTATGCACCACCCCCTTGGGCTTGCCCGTCGAGCCCGAGGTGTAAAGGATAAAAAGCATGTCCTCACTGTCCATGACGGTGGCGGGGCACGTCGTAGCCTGGTGGTTGACGAGGTCGTGCCACCAGACGTCGTGGTCCGACCACGCAACTTCATCGCCCGTATTGCGGTGTATCAACACCCGCTCGACGGATGGACAACCCATGGACAAGGCCTCGTCAACTACTTCTTTAACCGGGATGAGTTTGGCCCCCCGATTATTGAAATCCGAACATATAACCAACTTGCAACTTGCGTCGTTGATCCGATCGGCCAGGGCCTGAGCTGAAAATCCTGCGAAAACCACCGAGTGTACGGCACCAATGCGGGCGCAAGCCAGGACGGCAATAGCCAATTCGGGCACCATGGGCATATAAAAACACACCCGGTCGCCTTTTCCGATCCCCAACGCTTTCAGGGCATTGGCCGCCTGGCAAACGGCCGCATGAAGCTCTTTGTAGGTAAAATCCTTGACCGGTGTATTCGGATCATTGGATTCGTACTTGATCGCAACCTGATCGCCCCGGGTAGCCAAATGGCGGTCGAGGCAGTTTTCGGTAATGTTGAGCTGCCCGCCGAGAAACCATTTTACGTTGGGTTCGCGAAAATTCCACTCCAGCACCTTGTCCCATTTTTTGTGCCAGTGAAAAGTGGCTGCTTGTTCGGCCCAGAAGGCTTCAGGATCGGATACACTGCGGCGATAGGTTTCCTGGTATTCCGCAAAGGATTGAATTTGAGTGGTCATGCGCGAAGGTTTTTTTTTGTTCACAACGAATTTTAGGTAAGGACGGCCGCTTTTTATCTTTTGGGGCAGGGAGGATGCCTAAAGGGACTCACTGAGTATAATGTACAGCGTATAGACAATGCTGGCCGTTAGGGCCAACGCCCCCAGAAAACCCCACAGTGGAATGGCCAACAGTAGGAGGACCAACGAAATCCAAAAGCGGCTACTGGTTTCTCCGTCGTATAGATACATGGCTAACGGCGGAAGGATGAGGGCTATAATTACCAGTAACAACAATCCAAGGTCGGCACTACTGCCACTTTCTCTGGCCGCCCGGAGCTGGTCGCGGAGGGCACTGCGGAAAGATTTTCGCTGTTGACGAACGGCTTGTCGCCTTTCTTTTTTGGTGTGCTGTTGGTCCAGGGTTTCCGTCTTTTTTTCGTGCGTCGGACGCAATACCGCCCCCTGACCTGAAGGGGTAAAGACAAGAAAGGCCACAACCAGGAGTAAAGTAAATTGCAATTGTTTCATAAGGAATGCTGTGTTTATTTTAAATTAAGGAGATTCAAATTACAACAATAATAAAGATTTCGTGCTTTGGTCAGGTAAAAAAACGAGGATTTATTCTTGTTCCATCAAGAAAATGTGGCTGTCGCTGCTAATACTTACCCACGTAGGTTTCCGGACTTAGCGCGAGGAGTTCGGCGCGCACGGCCTCCGTTACGTCCAGGGAGCGGATAAAAGCTTTGATTTCTGGTTCTCCTACCGCATCCTGGCCCCTGGTCAGGGCTTTAAGCGCCTCGTAGGGTTTAGGATAGCCCTCGCGGCGCAGGATATTTTGGATTGCTTCCGCAATAACCATCCAGTTGGCGTTCAGGTCGACCCTCAGTTTGCTTTCGTTCAGGAGCAGCTTGCTCAATCCTTTTTGAATGGAGGAAAAAGCAATGAGGGTATGGGCGAAAGGCACTCCAATATTGCGCAGGACGGTACTGTCGGTTAAGTCTCGCTGGAGCCGCGAAATGGGCAATTTGTGGGCCAGGTGTTCGAGTATAGCCGTAGACAGTCCCAGGTTGCCTTCGGCATTTTCAAAGTCAATGGGATTGACCTTGTGGGGCATGGCACTGGAGCCTACTTCACCGGCTACCGTTTGCTGGCGGAAATATTCCATGGAAATGTAAGTCCAGATATCGCGGCAAAAATCAATGAGGATGGTATTAATACGTACCATGGCATGGAAAAAAGCCGCCAGGTTATCGTAGTGCTCAATTTGGGTGGTCGGATAGGCGCGTTCCAGCCCCAGGTAATCTTTGGTAAAAGTCGTAGCGAAAGCATGCCAGTCGATAGCCGGATAAGCCGCGTAATGGGCATTCATATTTCCGGTAGCGCCACCAAATTTCACCTGAATGGGGATGGCCATTAGTTGGTCGTACTGGGTTTGGAGGCGGGCGACAAAAACACCAATTTCTTTACCCAGCAGGGTAGGAGAGGCGGGCTGTCCGTGGGTGCGGGCCAGCATGGGAACCGCTGCCCATTCCTGACTCATCCGTTGCAGTTCGGCCAGTATTTCTTCCAGCGCGGGCTGGTAAACGGCTTCCAGTGCTGCCTGCAGCGAGAGTGGAACTGCGGTATTGTTGATATCCTGGCTCGTGAGTCCAAAATGGATAAATTCCTGAAATTGGCCCAGACCACGCGATTGAAAGGCCGATTTCAGGTAATATTCAATGGCTTTGACATCGTGGTTCGTCGTTCGTTCTATTTCCTTGACGGCCAAAGCAACATCGGGCGCAAATTCTTTGTACAAAGCACTGAGTGCGACCACCTTCGCCGCAGGGATGGCCTGCAACTGGGGAAGCCCTAAATCGTAGAGGGCCTGGAAGTATTTCACCTCTACCAGGATACGATAACGGATTAAAGCCGACTCTGAAAAATATTCACTGAGTACTTTCGTTTTGCTTCGGTACCGCCCGTCAATGGGGCTAACTGCTTCTAAAGGAGTCATTTATAAATGATTGTTGAGCGTTTGTCAGAATAAGTGTGGCGCTAATGTAAGGACTATCTTTCTAGTAGATCGGTGAACAATTCGTAAAATAATTACATTTGCACTCTTGAGAAAGGAATCAAAAACACGGTTTCATCCGTTTAGGTACCTGTAATCTCGGAAAATTATCCCAATTCGTATGTCAAAGAACCTAGTAATAGTAGAATCACCTGCCAAGGCTAAGACCATCGAGAAAATCCTGGGTAAGGATTTTATCGTCAAGTCAAGTTTTGGTCATATCCGCGACCTGGATAAAGGAAGCCAGGCGGTGGATGTAAAGCGTGATTTTGCCACCAAATATGTGGTCTCTCCAGAAAAGCGCAAGGTCGTTAAAGAACTCAAAGAACTGACCAAAAAAGTAGATGAAGTCTGGCTCGCAACAGACGAAGACCGCGAGGGGGAAGCCATTTCCTGGCACCTTTGCGAAGTATTAGGCCTGGACGAAAAGACGACCAAGCGCATTGTTTTTCGCGAAATCACGAAGCCTGCTATTTTGAACGCCATCCAGCATCCCCGGACGGTAGACCTCAACTTGGTTGATGCACAGCAAGCGCGTCGCGTACTCGATCGGCTGGTAGGCTTTGAATTGTCAGAGTTGTTGTGGAAGAAAATTCGCGGCAAATTATCGGCTGGCCGGGTACAATCGGTGGCCGTTAAACTCATCGTTGAGCGCGAGCGCCAAATCCGCGATTTCAAATCAGAAGCCTATTTTAAGGTCGATGCGGTCTTCGCCGTTAAGAACGAACAGGGCCGACTGGTCTCCCTGAAAGCGTCTTCGCCCGAACGACTGGCCACCGAAAAAGCGGCCCAAAGCTTGTTGGAACAATGCGTGGGCGCCGTTTTCTCCATCGCCGATATCGAAGTACGGCCGCTGAAGCGGAGTCCTGCTGCTCCTTTTACGACTTCTACCCTGCAGCAAGATGCCAGCCGTAAGCTGGGCTTTGCCGTAAAAAGAACCATGCAAGTAGCGCAACGCCTTTACGAAGCTGGCCACATTACCTACATGCGTACCGATTCGATCAGCTTGTCCGAGTTGGCGATTGCGGCAATTGCCCACCAGGTAGAAAAAGATTACGGGCCGGAGTACGTGAAATCCCGCCGTTTCAAAAGCAAAAATGCCTCGGCTCAGGAAGCCCACGAAGCTATTCGGCCGACCTACATCGAGAAGCAAAATGTGAGCGGCGACCGCGATGAGCAACGCCTCTACGAGCTGATCTGGAAAAGGACCATCGCTTCCCAGATGGCCGAAGCCCAGCTGGAGAAAACAGTGGTTAGCATTGATATCGACAAGGTACCTGCTACCGTCCTCAAGGCCGAAGGGGAAGTCCTGGTCTTTGACGGGTTTTTGAAGGTTTACCTGGAATCGAAAGATGACGACGAAGACGAGGACACCAAAGGCATGCTGCCGCCCCTGGAAAAGGGCCAGCTCCTGGACCTCGACACCCTCCTGGCTACGGAACGCTATACCCGCCCACCCGCCCGCTACACGGAAGCCGGTTTGGTGAAGGACCTGGAAGAGAAAGGCATTGGCCGACCCTCCACCTACGCGCCTACCATCAGTAAGATCATGGAGGATAATCGGGGCTACGTGGTGAGCGAATCCCGCGATGGCGAAGAACGTGCTTTTCGGGTGCTGACCTTGCAAAACAATACTGTCAGGGCGGAGACCCAGACCGAGATGGCTGGCGCCGTTAAAAATCGCTTGTTCCCGACCGAAATCGGCATGACCGTATCCGATTTCCTCGAAGAATATTTCGTGCGGATCATGGACTACGGCTTCACCAGTAAAATTGAGGCACGCTTCGATGACATCGCCGAAGGCAAGGAGGATTGGACCAAAATGATGCACGAATTTTACGGCCCCTTCCACGACGATGTCATGGAAATTACGGAGAGCGCTGAACGAGTGACCAAGGAACGTATCCTGGGCAAAGATCCCGAAACGGGAAAAACCGTTCTGACCCGTTTGTCCCGCCGGGGGCCGGTTATTCAAATTGGAGCACCCGACGAGCTCATCCCCGACGAAAAGCCCCGGTATGCCAATTTTCCGCCGGGTGTAAACATGGACGACATTGATCTGGAAGGCGCGCTCAAGTTATTTGAACTTCCCAAAGTCCTCGGTGTTTACCAAGACAAGGAAGTAAGCGTTGGTGCGGGTCGTTATGGCCCTTACGTTCGTTGGGGAGATGCCTACATCTCACTGGGCCGCGGCGCTGATCCGCACGAAGTGGATCTGGAAGCAGCCATGGTGATGGTGAAGGTGAAGGAAAAAGAGGATAAGCCACTCGCAACTTACGAAGGACATCCTATTACCAAAGGCAAGGGTCGTTTTGGGCCGTTTATCAAGTGGCAAAAGCTATTTGTTAATGTACCGAAAAAGTACGACTGGGATACGATCAGCGGCGAGGAAGCCATTGAATTGCTGCAAACAAAAGTTGAAAAGGAAGCTAACCGCTATATCCAAAACTGGGAAGCCGAAAAGATCAGCATCCAGAATGGCCGTTGGGGACCTTTCATCAAATTTGGCAAGCAAAACGTGAAACTGCCTAAAGTCGGGGACGAAAAAATGGACGCCGAACAGGCGGGCGAGCTTTCTCTGGAGCAGGTGAAAGCAATCATCGAAACGGAGTTACCTGGTTCTTTCAAGAAAGAAACCAAGAAAGAAACCAAGAAAGAAACCAAGAAGGTAGTGAAGAAGGTAGTGAAGAAAAAAACTAAATAACCCCCCTAAACTGAGTTTAGGAAAAAATACAAAGACAACATGGCAGAACCCAAAGCGCCAACCAATCAGTTGAATATCGATCTACCCGAAGAGGTAGCCGAAGGTACCTATGCGAACCTGGCAGTTATTGCGCATTCCAATAGCGAGTTCGTGGTAGATTTTCTCCGGTTGGTACCTAACGTACCGAAAGCAAAAGTCAAATCGAGAATTATTCTGACCCCCCAGCACGCCAAACGGCTGCTGCGCGCACTGGCCGAAAACATCCAGAAGTTTGAAACCCAGTTTGGCCCCATTCAGGAAACAGAACCCAATGGTGGTGGTATCCCGCCGATCGGTTTTACCCCTACTGCCCAGGCTTAATACGTTTCTTTTTACTTACAAAAACAGATCCATGCACCTCAGTGAACAGGAGCTTGTCCGAAGAGAAAACCTGGCCGGTATCCGGGAATTGGGAATTGACCCTTATCCCGCAGCGCTGTATCCCGTAAGCCACCACGCCGCCGAAATCAAGGCCGGGTTCCTCGTAAACGAAGCGGGTAAAGCCCAAAACTTCCAGGAGGTTTGCCTGGCCGGCCGACTGATGAGCCGGCGCATCATGGGCAAAGCATCGTTCGCCGGGCTGCAAGACAGTACCGACCGGATACAGATCTACGTTTCTCGCGATGACATTGCCCCCGGAGAAGACAAGTCACTTTACAATACGGTTTTTAAAAAACTGTTGGATATCGGCGACTTTATCGGGGTCAAAGGATATGTTTTCAAAACACAAACCGGCGAGACCTCCGTTCACGTCACCGAACTGACCATTCTCAGTAAATCGTTGCGCCCGCTACCCATTGTTAAGCGTGATGACGAAGGCAACGTTTACGATGCTTTCACCAATCCGGAAATGCGTTACCGGCAGCGTTACGTGGACCTGACGGTGAATACCGAAGTTCGTGAACTCTTTCGGAAGCGCAGTCGCCTGATCACGGCCATGCGCCATTTCCTGGACGAGGCCGGTTTACTGGAGGTCGAAACCCCCATTTTACAACCCATCCACGGTGGCGCGTCGGCGCGCCCTTTCAAAACCCACCACAATACGCTGGACATGCCGCTCTACTTGCGCATTGCCAATGAATTGTACCTCAAACGCCTGATTGTTGGCGGTTTTGACGGCGTTTATGAGTTTGGGAAAATGTTCCGCAACGAAGGGATGGACGCTACGCACAACCCGGAGTTCACCATGGTGGAATTCTACGTAGCCTACAAAGACTATTTCTGGATGATGGACACCACGGAGCAACTCCTGGAATATGCCATTCAGACCGTTACGGGCGCAACTCAGGTGAAAGTAGGGGAGAAGGTGATTGATTTCAAAGGCCCCTTCCGCCGGCTCACCATGTTCGATGCCATTAAGGAATATACCGGAGTCGACATCAGCGAGATGGATGAAAGCGCCCTCGCTACTTTTGCCAAAAGCCTTCATATTGAGGTGGATTCCAGCATGGGTAAGGGCAAACTCATCGACGAAATATTCGGCGAGAAAGTGGAAGGATTGCTCATTCAGCCGACCTTCATCACGGATTACCCCGTAGAGATGTCACCACTGACGAAAAAACACCGCAGTAAACCCGGACTGGTAGAACGATTCGAGTTGATCGTCAACGGCAAGGAATTGGCCAATGCCTATTCGGAGTTGAACGACCCCATTGATCAGCGCGAACGCTTTGAAGAACAATTGACCCTGGGCAAGCGCGGAGATGATGAAGCCATGGTGCTGGACGAGGATTTCCTCCGGGCGCTGGAATACGGCATGCCCCCTACCTCCGGCATCGGCATCGGTATTGACCGACTGGTGATGCTGCTTACCGGCCAAACCAGTATCCAGGAGGTACTCTTCTTCCCCCAGATGCGGGCGGAAAAGAAAATAATTGCTGAAGAACCGGAAGTGTAATCTTCTGAACGGCGTTTCCCGAACTACCCCACCTGCGCTAATTTAACCCAGACTTATGCTCCGTTGTTTGGAAACTGCTGTTTCCTGACAACGGAGCATTTACTTTGAATGTGGGCAAAGTATCGTCTCCCTGTCCCGGTGATTCATCGGAATTCCTTCCCCTTTCATCTATTTACTCCCCGAAATTTATAGCTTACTTCCTATCTTTAAATAAAAGTCGTTATGAATCGTATTTTTTTCTTGTCTCTTGTAATGTTCAATTTGTGTCTGGGTAGCTTTTCCTGCGGCCAGGACAAACCGGCAACCACCGACGCTGGCGCAACGGTTACCGATAAAGATAATGGGGTAAATTTGACTTATACCGACGAAGACGGGAAGACGCAAAGTTTGGTCGATTTCCGTATCCTTAAAGCGATCCTGCCTCCCCGGTTGCTGGGGCTGGAACGAATGAGCCACACGGGGGAAAAAAGCGCCGCCTTTGGTTTTGGTATGTCCCAGGCCGAGGCCCGCTACGGGGAAGGAGCTAAAATCCTGAAAGTACAGGTAGTGGACGGCGGCAGTTCTGGTATTGCCAACCTGGGCTTGGCCGCCTGGAGTCAAATCGAGTTGGATAAAGAAACAGCCGACGGCTACGAGCGAACCACCGAGATCGATGGCTTCAAAGCGTTTGAAAAATGGAACAAAAAAACGGGCAGTGGGGAACTGCTCTGGTTGTACAAAAATCGCTTTCTCATCACGGTTCAGGGTGCTGGCATAGCTGCCGATGACCTGCGCAAGGCACTTCATCGGTTGGATTATAAAGACTTACCTTAAAATTTCACCACAAGAATGGTTAGCGTACAAATTATTTCCTTTAAAAAAGGGGGATAATAGAACTTTACCAACAAATATTTTTAAATTTGTTGAATAATCAGCCATTTTTCACATGGGTTTGAATGAACAGGTCGTACACATCAATGGTCGCCCCATACAGATCGCGTCTTATCTTAACGAAGATGCGAGCGCTCATAAGGTACCCATGCGGCAGGCATTTCCTGCTGCCAACACCAGTTATCTGGGCGGTGAAAGCGATGGTGACATTTATCGATCGACTTTTGCGGGTCGTACTTTGGCCGACTCCTACGAAATGATCCGCAGTTTTCTGCGCGAGGAAGGTTATGGCCAGGTCCCCTTACCAAAAGACATAGTGGAACTGGTTTATTTCCGCCTCCATACCCGCAACCGGCAAGTGTTACTTTTTGAGGACAATGGTTATGTGCACAATCCCATCAAAGTACTTTTCCCCCTTGATCGCCGAAAAAAGACGGCTTTGATCCTCGTGGTTTACCGGGAAGATGCGGAGCAGCACTTGTTGCGGTTCCACAACAAGTTGGACTAGCTGACGTGTTGTGGTTATCTTCTAAATACCCAATTCTGCTGCTTTTTTTTGCATAAAAGCAAAAGCAGCCTCGTATTCATTGGGAATATCCCCATCGAGAATGGCTTCCCGAATCGCATTTTTAATAATACCCACTTCCCGGCCCGGCCCGATCTCAAAAGTTGCCATGATCAGCTCTCCGCTGATTGGTGGTTGCCAATTCCGCAAGTGATCTTTTTCTTCTACCTCGGCTAATCGTTGGCGAAAGTATTCGTAATTCTGCAGGTAGCGACGTACCCTGTTTTCGTTTTTGGAAGTGATGTCAGCTTCACACAAGAGCATCAGCTGGTCAATATCTTCTCCGGCTTCGAAGAGGATACGACGGACGGCAGCATCCGTAATATTTTCTTGGGTAAGGGCAATCGGCCGCTGATGCAGACTGACCATTTTCTGGACAAACTTCATTTTGTGATCCATGGGGAGCCGCAAGCGACGGAAAATTCGGGGTACCATAGCTGCGCCAATCGCTTCGTGGCCATGGAACGTCCAGCCTTGTTCTTTATCGAACCGTTTGGTTTGCGGTTTGGCGATATCGTGCAGGAGTGCCGACCAGCGCAACCAGAGGTCATCGCTTTTTAGGGCAAGTTGGTCTACCACCTGCAGGGTGTGGTAAAAATTATCCTTGTGAGAAACGCCGTTTTTTACTTCTACCCCGTACATGGCCTCCAATTCGGGCAACACGAGTTCCAATAAGCCGGTATCGTGCAGCAGGGCTAAGCCGACGCTGGGCTTAGGGGACAACAAAATTTTATTGAGCTCGGTAGCGATCCGTTCCTGGGAAATGATCTTGATCCGGTTGCGAAATTGGCTGATCGCCTCCAGGGTTTCTGTTTCGATGAAAAAGCCGAGTTGGGCAGAAAAGCGGATGGCCCGCAACATACGCAGGGGGTCGTCGGAAAAGGTTTTACCAGGCGGCAAAGGCGTTTTGATCATCTTTTGCTCCAGGTGTTCGAGGCCATCGAAGGGGTCGATGATGGCGCCGTAGTTCGCTTCGTTGAGACTAACGGCCAGGGCGTTGATGGTGAAGTCCCGCCGGTTTTGGTCATCCTCCAGCGATCCTTCTTCTACGATCGGTTTGCGGGAGTCGAACCGATAACTTTCTTTGCGGGCGCCGACAAATTCTATCTCTAAGCCTTCGTGCTTGAGCATGGCGGTGCCAAAACGCTTATAGATCGTCACCCGGGGGCGGGGCCACAATTTACGGGCTACCGCTTCCGCCAGCGCGATTCCACTACCGACACAGACAATATCCATGTCCTGGGAGGGGCGGGCCAGCAAGCGGTCGCGGACGTAGCCGCCCACCACGTAGGCCGGAAAGCCCAGCTCGTCAGCCGCGGTGCGAATAACTTCAAAAATTTTTCGTTCTTTGGGTTCAATTTCAAAAACCACTAGCAGGAATTTTGCCCAGAAATGTGGAAGACCAACAGCGTGATCATCATTTAGACGATGACTGGCTCTACATTGGAAAAGGTAAAAGCTATCTCGTCGAGGGTAGCGAATAAATTAGCAGGATCTTCTTCGGCCACCAAAATAGCCCTAAAAGCTTTAATACCGGGGTATCCGCGAAAATAATTGGTGTAATGCCGGCGCATTTCTAAGGTTCCCAATTTAATACCTTTCCATTCAATGCTGTGCTGCAGGTGTTGTTTGCAGGCGGCCACCCGTTCAGCCATGGTCGGCGGATCGAGCATTTCACCGGTTGCAAAGAAGTGTTTGATTTCTCTGAAAATCCAGGGATAGCCAATGCTGGCGCGGCCGATCATAATGCCGTCAACGCCGTATCGCTCGCGGTAAGCCAGCGCCTTTTGGGGGCTATCGATATCACCGTTACCAAAGATAGGGATGTGTATGCGGGGATTTTGCTTGATATTCCCAATGCGCGTCCAGTCGGCTTCGCCTTTGTACATCTGCTTACGGGTGCGTCCGTGAATAGCCAAGCCTTTGATACCGACGTCTTGCAATCTTTCGGCTACCTCTTCAATAAACTGGGTTTGATCATCCCATCCGAGGCGGGTTTTTACCGTTACGGGGAGTTTTGTACGCCTGACAATGGCTTCGGTAAGCGCCACCATCTTGGGGATGTCCTGTAAAATGCCGGCTCCGGCTCCTTTACAGGTTACTTTTTTGACCGGGCAGCCAAAGTTGATATCCAAAACCTCTGGCTGGGCCGCTTCCACAATATCAGCGGCTTGTAACATGGAATCGAGGTGAGCACCAAAAATCTGAATACCGATGGGGCGCTCTTCGTCGTAGATGTCCAGTTTTTGTACACTTTTGGTAGCGTCCCGGATGAGTCCTTCTACGGAAATGAACTCCGTATACATCATATCACACCCCTGCGCTTTACAAAGGGCACGAAAAGGAGGATCACTCACGTCTTCCATCGGTGCCAGTAACAGCGGAAAATCGCCTAATTCAACATTTCCAATCCTGACCATAGGGGTAGTATCTGTCTTGTGCAAGCTGCAAAAATACCACAATAGCGGCGATTCTGCAACGCTTTTGATTACTTTCGGGTGAATTGTTATTAATTCACCCGGTTGACAAAATAAAAAGCGGACCAGGCTTGGATGGCACAAGGAATGTTTTAATTTTACCGGTACAAGCAAACCACTTTTTATGCTAATTGCCATTATCCTCGTCTTTATTTTGGGTTATCTAACCATTGTCTTTGAGCACCCCCTGCGCCTGGACAAAACGGTTCCCGCGTTATTAATGGGAGCCCTTTGCTGGGCGCTGGCTGCCATTGGCTTTAATGGCGGAGAATTGTCCATAGTCGATACGCATGAACAGTTGTTCAATGTAGCTAGCGGATTACACGTAGCTGAAGAAGGGTTTGCCGGCACCTTACTCCATCACCTGGGTAAAACCGCCGAAATTTTGGTTTTCCTGATCGGTGCGATGACCATTGTCGAAATTATTGATTTACACCGGGGTTTTGAAATCCTGAAAAGTTGGGTAAAGACCAAGAACAAGAAGCGGCTTTTGTGGATTGTGGGCATTTTAGGGTTCATCTTGTCGGCGATCATTGACAACCTGACGGCTACGATTGTACTGGTCACGTTGCTGCGCAAACTCATTCACGACCCCAAAGAACGGCTCTGGTATGCCGGTTTAATTATTATTGCTGCTAATGCCGGTGGTGCCTGGTCTCCTATTGGGGATGTCACCACGACCATGCTATGGATCGGTGGCAATGTTTCTTCGCTTGGGTTGGTGTCCAATTTGGTTTTGCCATCTATTGTGTGTTTTGTTGTCCCATTTGCAATTGCTTCATTTTTACCTATTTTCCAGGGGGATATAACGGCTAAAGAAGGTGAGGAACTAGAAGAAGAAAGCCTCTTGAGTAGCAAATCAATGCTTTTTCTGGGGCTGGGCATGATTGTATTTGTGCCCCTCTTCAAAACGATTACGCATTTGCCGCCTTACGTCGGGATGATGCTTAGTCTGGGCGTGGTTTGGTTGGCATCGGAGTACATTCATCCGGAGGAAGATTTTACGGAAGAACGCAAGCACCTCTACTCTGCCAACAAAGCCTTATCGCGTATTGAGTTGTCCAGTATCCTGTTCTTTCTGGGGATTCTTATGGCAGTGGCCGCACTGGAGACCATTGCGATTGGCAACGTGGGCGCCCTCCGGTACCTGGCCGAAGGTTTGGACAAATCTATTCCCAACCAGGATGTTGTTATTGTGATCCTGGGCTTCCTGTCGGCAATCATTGATAATGTTCCGCTGGTAGCCGCCTCGATGGGCATGTATTCGGAAGTTATTGACGCCAAGTTGTGGCACTTCATTGCCTATTCTGCGGGAACGGGTGGTTCCATGCTGATTATCGGCTCGGCAGCCGGCGTAGCAGCTATGGGAATGGAAAACATCGACTTCATCTGGTATTTCAAAAAGATCGCCTGGTTGGCCCTCGCCGGCTTTTTGGCCGGAGCTGCTGTATTCTTGTTTTTGGCACAGTTCCTTCACCCCGCCTGAGTCTATCTTATTAAGCTTGAACCATGTATAAAAAAACGCTGGTGTACCTTTTGCTGTTGTACCTCCTGGGTACGGCCTGTGCACCTTACACCAAGAGTGATCTGGCCGGAAAATGGCAAGTTTTGTCCCTGACGGAAGACGGCGATAGCCTGGCAGTGGACCTGGCCTTGATCAATTTCCAGTTTTCCGAAGATGGCTACTACCACTTCAACAGTACCCTTAACTACGAAGAGTCGGGTACTTACCGACTTAATGGCCCCTTTCTTTACAGTACCGATACGCTGGATAGCCCTCACCGGGAGAAAGCCGTGAAAATTGTTCTGTTACGAAACGATTCCCTGGTCCTGAAAATGGAGGAAATGGGTAGGGAGCGATTGGTTGTTTTACGGCGTGAAAAGTAGTCAACTGGCCACTGACCAACCGGCAAAAAAAGGAAGCAGGAGGAGACGGTGTCGGTACTGTTCCTGCCAGGTCTTAGTGCTCTAGTGCAACAATCTTTTCCAGCAGCCAGTTGGCATTGGCTACATTGCCGTCCGCAATGATATCTTCCCGGAGCTTATTCATAGCCGTTTTGTCTTTGGGAATGATTCGCGACAGTTTTTTGGTAAACTTGATGAGTGTTTTATACGGTTTTTTGCGCTCATCCGGGAAATCTGTTCTGCGTTTCAGGAAGGTATTAAAGGTTTCCAGGTGGGAGTCGAGGAGATCGATCTCATCCAGCTCGTAGTAAGTTGCCAAAAGCATGGCTTTGGAGTTAAGGTTGTAAGAAAGGTCATCGTATTCTACGCTTTGCAGTTGCCTGATGACCTCACTGTACCGTTTTTGGTAGAAATACAGTTGCGCCAGGTTATAGGTGACGGCGTTGTCTTTAAGCCCGGCTGGCAGGTAGTTTTTGTACTGCTCAATGAACTCTTCGGTCCAGTTGTATTCTCCCAATCTCAGACCTACTACGATAATATTCCTGAAGTACCAGGGATTGAGTTCTTTGTTGATAACGAGTAAATTGTTATTTATCAACATTTTAAACAACACAAATAATTCTGACAAGTATTTTCCTTCTCCTTGGTTAAGCCTTTTTACACAATAATTTTGGGCCGTCGTATAGAGGTCCTCTACTGCTTTCTGGGGGGTGAATAAATGCGCATGTTCCGCGATTAATGATTTTAACTTGAAATAGTGTTCTTCGTCGTCAAAATCACTCCACATTTTATGAATTTGGTAGTAGAGGGCAATAATGGGCGATTGCTCAACCAAATTGTTGTTTTTCAGGTACTCCTGTAAAGTAGGGGTGAAGGAGAGGTTGTAGTCATAAGCCTTGAAATTTTGCCTTTGGATAACTTCACAACTGATGCGAAGTTTTTCACTAAAATAGAGGAAGTCGAGGTATTTTGAAATCTCATCGAGGTTGGCTTTGTCGCTTCGGCGGGTCTCAAAATCAAATATTTCATAAAAGCTCCTCTGAATAAGGTATTGGTTCAGGTAGTAATCGCCGTCCTTAAATTCCGCCTTTTCAGATAATTCATTGGCTTCCCGGAGGGTGCTATTGATCACTTTTTGTGATTCGACGTCCTTTATTCCCCGCAAAAGAAAAATGTGCTTTTGCACCGGGTCTTTTTCAAACTCTTTTTGGGCCAGAAATTGCTCCATCAACTTGGATAAATCAGAGCAATACTTCCGGAAACGGACGTCATTATAGGTCTTGTCCGTAGAGATTTTTCGCCAAAGTATCTCCTTGTCCAGGGGCTTGTCCTTGTCGATCAGTTTGTGGATCTCGAGGAATAGTTTGAGCAGTTCTTTGCTCGAATTAAAATAGGGTGATTCCAGAAATCGCTTACCCGACAAGCGCCCTCCTTTGTCCAGGCTTCTCAAAATGCCCGCTAGCTTGGTATTGTCGATATCGACGTTCACAGATTCAAATATTAAATAGTTGGTTATTAATTATTTATCATAAAAAAGTGACCTGAATAGCGTTCACAAATTTATAAAAAAAAACACCTGCTGCCAACAATTGTTTTTTTTATTAAAAAAGAGATAAAATTGAGGTTCGGCAAGCGACTTTTTGCCAGGTAAAAACAGCTGGAGGTGAAGGAATAAGGAGGGGGCTAAAAAGTCCCTCGAAAATATTGTGTAAACATTAGATTTTATTGTATATTGTGCCCTAAGAATGTTGTTATAATCCACGATCCATGAATATAAATCTACCTAACCTTTCCGTTATGCTGGCTTTGCTGTTCTTGCCCCTGTTGGGTGCAGGGCAAGCAATAGACCTCATTACGTACCAAAACACGGCGATTCAGTACGACTTCACGTCGCGTCCGAACTCTCCATCCATTCCCGGGAACTCCCAACCTACCAACGGAACGGTGGCTTGGGTAACCACCTCCTCTTTTCATTATCGCCTGACTTACACGCCTAACCAGGATTTTACGGGCACGGATCACTTCCGGATTGTTCGTTGGGAGGTAACGCCCGTTCCGCACGTCACCTATCTGGATGTTTCCGTTATAATCGCGCCGGCGCTGATTCGGGCTTATCACGATTATGCCGTTACCCACATCAATGAACCGGTGGTTGTGGACGTTTTGGCGAATGACATCAGTAGCAATGGAATTAAGGTATTGCAAGCCGTTCCGGCCATCAATCACGGAACAGCCTCGTTTAATCCTACTACCGGTCTGATTGCTTTTACCCCCAACCCCGGTTTTAAGGGGCTTGCGCATTTCAATTATGCCCTGTGCAATGGCGCCGGCGACTGTGATGATGGTACGGTAAGTATCACGGTTATGGACACCGCACCAGCGACAGCAGATGAGGTCATTCAGGTGTTTACCAAGAAAAATGAAGCGCAGTTCATTCTTGTTCCTGCCGACTTTATCCTTACCCAAGGACCCGCCAACGGCATTTTTGACGCAGGGGCAGATGTACCCGATTATACCCCGGCCAACAATTATGTCGGACCAGATACCATTCGGTTTACCGATGGCAATCACGCTATTTTTTACGTCATTGAAGTCCTTAACCTGGCCAGCAATGTCTTCGCCTTCGATGACCGGGCTTTTACCACGACCAACTCGGAAGTTACCATTCCGGTCAAAACCAACGACTTTTCCGTTGGCACTTGTGGTTTTAGCGTTTATTCCCAGGCTAGTCATGGTACCGCCAGCATTACCGGCAATCAGATAATCTATACCCCCGATCCTGGTTTTGTTGGGGTTGACCAGTTTACCTACCGCTCTTTTGCCAGTGGTTGTGCGGGTACAGCTGAAATTGCTACCGTTACTGTTTTTGTCAGCAACTTCGCTCCAGACCGGACTACTTTTGAAATGGCTACTCCCAAAGGAACGCCCATCATTATTGGTTACAACGTACCGGTATCGACCTTTACGTTCCATGTTTCTTCCCAGGGGCAATTGGGGCAAACCCTCTTTTTACCGGGTGCCGTCGATACCTTGATCAATGGCGTTCCGGTTCAGGGCAATAACATCTTGATCTACATCCCCAACGATGGGGTGCAGGAAGGTTTGGATCAGATTGAAATAACCTACTGTTTACGCGATATTACACCGGGGTCGGAAGACTGTCTAGTGAGCAAACAGGTGAAAATATGGATGACCATTCTGGACATCGGCACGGGGGATGAACCCGTATGCGTAGGGGATTGTGTTTGGGCCGGTGATACCAATGCGGATGGCATTGTCAACATGACCGACTTGCTTCCCATCGGCCGGAGCATGGGGGAAATAGGCACCGAACGTATCGGCGCTACTTTTGAGGTATGGTACGGCCAGTATGCCGAAGACTGGAGTGACCTGTTTGCCAGTGGAGAATACACGGCCAATGTCAAACATATAGATGCGGACGGCAATAGCATTGTCACTGCTGCCGATACGGTGGCTATCCGGTCTTTCTATGGTCGCACCCATAATATGGTGCCAGCAGTAATGCCATACGCTCCTTACGAATTTATCCTCGAGGGGCCGCTGTTTATCAATCCTGGCGATTACGTTGAGTTCTCGATCAAGGTGGGTACACCAGCCCAGCCTGCCGAAGATATTTACGGTTTTGTGTTTCCCTTCAACTACAATCCGGACGCCATTGCGGCTGAAAGTGTTCAGGTCAATTGGCGCAACGACAATTTTTTGGCCTACGATTCTCCGGTACTGTTCATGGACCACAACAACCTTAATGGGCTGTTCGAGGCGGGCTATACCCGTACCAGCGGACTGGTAGCCAGTGGCCATGGTGAGTTGGGAACACTGGGGGTCATTGTTGATGACATTATTGGCTTCCGCTCAGATGAAGAGGAAATGCTGTTGCAATTTGGTGGCGATGCGGGTGTAAGTATGGATAAAAATGGTCAGTACAGTGCTGTTCGGGTTCGCCCATTCCAATTGCGGGTCAAATTGGCCAGCGAAGAAGCTGAAACCAGTGCCTGGAATGATGACCAACTGAAGACCTTCCCAAATCCGAGCGGCGATTACGTAACCGTGCATTTGAACGGGCAACAGGAATTCGAACAACTCACCCTGAGTACGCTCATGGGGCAGGTGGTACAACACCAGTCTGGCCTGCGTACCAACCAGACAACGCTTGATGTGAGCCAGCTTCCTACCGGGATTTATATTCTCAGTGTAGCCGGCGAAAAAGGAATGCTCAATCGCAAGATTGAGGTGATGCGCTAGGCGCATTTTTCAACTGTTTTTTATTCGTGGAATTATATCATTCTAAAGTCACACCCGGTGGTGTGGCTTTTTTTTTGTCCCGGCCTACCGTCGAAAAATCGCTTGGCAAAAGGGCCCTGCTACATACCAACTAAAACCTTCCCAACGTTTAAACAACACAACACTGGAAAAGCTACACGACACTATTCCAATTCCTGCAGCAAGAGGCTACTGCACCAAAAAAACGATATGTTACAGACAAAATTTACCGCCTTGGTAATAGGCTTTTTATGTGTAGGTACCCTGTTGGCACAACCTACCCCGCAAGTGGCAAAACGAGATGCCAATCAGGTGCAAGCACTGGGTGTTTCCAATACGGCCTTATTTGACCAACTCATGGCAACCGTTGCCGGTGTTGGCAACAATGCCCGGATGACCCAGGAGCAACAGAACCTGAAACCTTACATGATGCCCGTACGAAAAATGGGGTTTCGGGGGATGGATTGGAGTTATATGCTGGCCAGCTGCCTGGAGTACTACGTAAATATAAGTAGGAATTTTAAAGACAACCTGAGCCCCGACTACATCTCTCTTAGCCTACAGTCTCAGGGGCAACGTACTTCACTGGAGGAAGGACTTCGGTTTTTGGTACAATACGGAACCGTTAGTGCTGCCATCGTACCTTACGACGCGGCCCAAATATCTGCTACTGTATATGCTACCAATAAATTCCAGATCAATAATTTTCTGCATCTTTTCCAGCCTTTTGCCTCAACCCGGGAGAAAATTTTCGAAATTCGTAAAGCACTCATGCGGGGTAATCCTGTTCTCATTGAACTCCAGGCCAATGATGCTTTTCCGGCACTAACCCAAACATTGCGTTGGGAACCGGTATCAACGAGCACGCCAAAAGCCTACGCTTTGCTCATCATCGGTTACGACGAAAATGAACAGGCTTTTGAGGTCATGAGTAGCTGGGGAAGCACCTGGGGCAACAATGGTTATCTGTGGATGGATTACAATGATTTAGCCAACGCCGCGGTAAATGGCTACGTTATGGTGCCTAATACGTATTAATACCTGATAATGAGGATAGGGTTAATGAGTGACACCCACGGTTTCCTGGATGACAAAGTTTTTCAGCATTTTGCCGAGGTAGATGAAATTTGGCATGCTGGGGATATCGGAAACCTGGCGCTGATGGAAGCGTTGGAAGCTTTTCGACCCGTTAGGGCGGTTTACGGAAATATCGACGAACCCGCCATCCGGCACCGTTACCCCGAAAATCAATTGTTTGAAGCAGCGGGAGCCCGGGTTTTTATGACCCATATTGGGGGGTATCCGGGGCGTTATACGATGAGGGTGAAAGCGCTTCTCGACGACTTTAAGCCGCATTTATACATCTGCGGTCATTCTCATATCCTAAAGATAATGCCCGATAAGCAACGGAATTTATTGCATATTAATCCTGGTGCTTGCGGCCAGCAAGGGTTGCACAAAATTAAAACACTGGTACGTTTGAGCATCACTGCCGGTCAATTTCACGACGTCCAGGTCATTGAATTGGGCTTGCGAGGGCGCTAAACAAAGGATAGAAACAGACAAGCGCGTGGTCGAGTCGGCGCTGCGGCAAGCAAAAGACAAATTCGGCAAACTCCAACATGCACTTCATCGGATCGACAAAACAGATTTTGGTCGCTGCCAAAAGTGCGATCAGGCCATTCCTCCTATGCGGGTTGTCCTAATGCCGCAAAGTCCCTACGGTGTAAACTGTGCCCGCTAATTGTCTATTGGGTTTTCCAGGCGGTCAGGCCGTTAAGGACCATTTAAGGAAAACCCAACAGACATTTAACTAAAACCCAGAGTAAGTGAAATACATGATAATCAGTAGGATGATGGTCACTGCAATGGTTATTAGGGCAAACTTACGATTGGCTTTTTCATCTTTAGCCTCGATACGTTGTTGCTTTCTTGACTTTGTTTTTCTGGTTGACATGTTCGTTTTTTTTCTAGTTTAGTCAAATTTATACGGCTAGCGGTGAATATCCCAAATTTTTCTGCGGTATTTTAATATTATAGCCTGGCGGGTCTTATTTTTATTTTCCTGCATCCTGTTTCAAAACCCGTCTTGGAGGACGGATCACGGACGGGTTCTCACTGTTGTCGTTCATAATAGCTCACCACTCTTTCATCGGTAATTACATCCTGCGGGCGTAAGGGGGATTTCAGAATAATCCCTTCGAGTGTACGGCAACGGCTGAGCGCAACGTAGGTTTGACCATGCTCAAAGGCGCCGCGCCCCAGGTCAATAACGACTTTGTCCATGGTTTTTCCCTGTGCTTTGTGGATGGTTACGGCCCAGGCCAGGCGCAGGGGGTATTGCTTAAACGACCCCAGTCCCTCGGTGGCGATTACCTCGGGGTTTTGCTCATCCAGTTTATACCGCAAAATTTCCCATTCGTAAGGTTCCACTTTGACGTAGCGGGGCTCTCCCTCTTCCTCGATTAACACCGTAACCGACTCGTCCTCCAGTTTGACCACTTTTCCAATCGTGCCATTGACGTACTGCTTTTCAGGATCATTGCGTAAAAACATGACCTGTGCATTGAGCTTGAGCAGCAAAGCCAGATCAGTAGGAAAAAGCCGGTCAGGAAACTCACCGGTAACTTTGGCCAGATAGTGCTTGGCGGGCATCGGAATGGCGTCCAGTTCTTTTTTATTCATGGCATCGACCTGGGCATTACGAGCCGACAGGGTGATGGCAAAGTCTGGTGTGACGGCGTCCGGGAGGTGTCGGGCGTTCAGGGCCTCCAAGTCTTCCATATCCATTCTATTGAGCCGAATAGCCTCTAATAGCCTGAGGAAATAGCGGTTTTCCTGGCGGTAAACAGTCTGGAGTTCTATCATTTCCATGCTGATGGGAGGGGCCATCACGCGCGCGGAAAAGAAATAAGGCGACTCGTAGGTTGTTCGGAACATTCGTTGCTCCAATTCAGTGGCCACTACGGGCGGCAACTGAAACAAATCGCCAAAAAATACCATTTGTACGCCACCAAAAGGTTGTGGATTTTCCCGATTCACCCGGAGGAAATAGTCGATATTGTCGAGCATATCTGCACGAACCATGCTGATTTCGTCAATGACAATGGTGTCCAGTTGCTCGTATAACTTGCGAAAACGCCGTTTTTTAATATCCTTGCGGGCGTCCAGCAGGCGCGGCGGAAAGCCAAAAAAAGAATGGATAGTTTGCCCTTTTACATTTAGGGCCGCCACCCCGGTAGGAGCGAGGACCACCATTTTTTTGTGGGAAGTTTGGCGAAACAATTGCAGCAAGGTCGACTTTCCCGTTCCGGCACGACCCGTGATAAAAAGAAGATCCTTGCTTTTTTCCATCCGATCAAGCGCGTATTGAAAGTCGGCATTTAATTCTAAAGCTTCTTTTTTCATCATGGTCATATTTACTGGGCAGCGCCAGCGGACGTGGGCCGTATTAAAACGTAAAGATGCGTTTTTACACCTTAGCCTTTTTTCGCTGGCGCCGACAAAGGACGCAAATTACCCGTTTCTGCTTTTAAAACTGGTGAAAACACAAATTTAGCACATCAATAACTATATTCCCAGGTGCAAAGATGGTGGTAAATGACCAAGGCAGTTTATCTTTGCCGCCTGACAAAAAATGTCGTAGAAGAAAAAATTGATCACAGGAATTTACCTATGCCAACTGTATCTCACCGCAGCCACACGGTCCCATTATCGCCCTTTCGCAAGCTTATTCCGCTGGCTGATGCGGCCAAAGTTCGTGGGCGTAAGGTCTATCACCTCAACATTGGGCAACCAGATATACTGACCCCGCCTCTTGCACTCAAAAAATTCCGGGAGGTTCCACTCGAAATCCTGGCCTACAGCCCCGCCGAAGGAAATTTGAGTTATCGGCAAGCGCTGGTCGACTACTACCTGCGCTACGATATTGACCTGGTTACCGAAAATATTATCGTTACCACGGGAGGTTCCGAGGCCATCCTGTTTTTCATGTTGGCTTGCCTGGATCCTGGGGATGAAATCATCGTACCGGAGCCGTTCTACGCCAATTACAACGGTTTCGCACACATCGCCGACATCCGGGTCATTCCCATCACTTGTGAAATAGAAGACGGGTTCTCCCTCCCTTCGATGGCTGCTTTTGCTGCGAAAATAACACCGCGAACCAAGGCTATTTTTATCACAAATCCAAACAATCCTACCGGCTGTAGCTACTCGCCGGCAGAATTGTACGCTTTGACTGAACTGGTTGTGCAGCATGATCTGTTTCTGTGTGCGGACGAAGTTTACCGGGAGTTTTGTTATGACGGCAACCTTTTTCTTTCGGCCCTGAGTCTTCCGGGCCTGGCGGAGCATGCTGTTGTGATTGATTCCGTATCCAAACGCTACAGCGCCTGTGGCGCCAGGGTAGGAGCACTGGTGACCCGCAACACCCAGGTGACGGACGCCATTTCCCGCTACGCCAAACTGCGGCTTAGCCCGCCCGGATTGGGACAAATATTGTCGGAGTTTATGCTAGAGGAAGACACCGCTTACCTCAGTGGAGTAAAGGATGCCTACGAAAAGCGCCGCGACCTGGTCTATCAGCGCCTGCAGGCTATGCCTGGGGTTACGTCCTATCTTCCGGGTGGTGCCTTTTATTGTTTTGCTCGCTTTCCCATCCACTCTGCGGAAGACTTTTGTCGTTGGTTACTAGAAGAGTTCAGCTACCAGGGAGCTACGGTCATGCTCTCGCCGGGCCAGGGATTCTACGCTACCCCTGGTTTGGGAGTCGACGAAGTTAGGATTGCCTACGTTCTCAATGAGCAGGATCTTGGGGCGGCCATGGATTGCCTGGAAGTAGCTTTGGCTACCTATCCGGGCGTAAAGCGGGCAGCAGCAGAAACGGTCAGTCGCTAAATGGATCAAAAAACCATTGAATGGCCTTTTGGTAGGCCAATAACCGGTGCTCGTCGAATGGCGGCAATTTATTCTTTGCCACAACTTTAATTAGCTAACCTAAAGTGATACCTTTGCGGCATAAATTCAAGCATTAAGTTTTCGTTCATGGATAAGAATCAGGTAATCGGGATAGTCCTCATCTTTGCGCTGCTTATGGTGTGGCAGCAATTCTTTGCACCCTCGCCCGAACAGTTGGAAGCGGAGCAAATCCGGCAGGATTCTATCGCAATGGTAGACCGGCAGTTAGAAGCGCGCGCTGCCCAGGCTGAAACGGCCGCTGCTCTTACGCGCATTGATTCGGATACAACTGCTGTTGCGGCTTCCGATTCCTTGCTGTTGATCCAACGGAGCGGTACTTACGGTGCTTTTGCACCCGCTACTATCGGCCAGGAATCACTGCAAACCATCGAGAATGACGTAATGACCGTAACGGTCTCTACGAAAGGAGGAGCCATTAAAAGTGTCGTCCTGAAAGATTACGCTAAAGTTTTAGTCGATAGCGCCGGCGTGGAAACCAAGATTCCGCTGGAATTGCTGGAAGATAGCAAGAATCGGTTTGAATACCTCCTCCCCGTGAGTGGGGCACCGAACGGGATAGTCCGGTCCAGTGAGTTGTTTTTTCAGCCCACCTTGTCGGGGAAAACCCTTACCCTCAGAGCGGCCGTTGGCGCTGAAGGTTACCTGGAGCAGCGCTACACGCTGAAAGACGGCACTTACCTCCTGGATTATGACGTAACTTTTGCGGGCCTGGAAAGCGTACTACGCAACGACGCCCAGTCGATCGAGTTATCGTTTGTGAATTATCTGGACAAACTGGAAGTTAACGCTAATTATGAGCGCAACTATTCTACAATCTACTACAAACCCCTAAACGATGATGCTGACCGTTGCTCCTGTACTTCGTCCGATGAGGTAGATGCAACCGCCCAACCCGTTAAATGGGTATCGGCAGCCAACCAGTTCTTTAACACCAGTATCATTGCCGTTGATCAGTTCCAGGGGGTGAAAATTAACGCAGAAGTACTTCCGGTAGAATCTCCTGACCTTAAAAAAGTGACGGCGGACATTACGCTTGCCTACAACCACAGCCCTAGTGAAACCGCCAAAATGCAACTCTATATCGGGCCCAATGATTTTGAACGGTTGCTGGCCATTGGCTCAGACCTGACGGATGTAATTCCTTACGGGCGCAGCATTTTCGGTGCCATCAACCGGTGGGTTATTCGCCCACTTTTCAACTTTTTTGATGGTATTACCGGCAACAAAGGTATTGCGATCTTGCTGCTCACCTTCCTGGTGAAGTTGTTGGTCTTCCCCCTGACGTATAAAATGCTCTATTCCCAATCTAAGATGGCGGCCATGAAGCCGTACCTGGAGAAGTCGAAGGAGAAGAACAAAGATGACCAGCAGGCACAACAGATGGAAACCATGAAGATGTACCGCGAATACGGAGTGAATCCGCTGGGTGGCTGTCTGCCAATGGTCTTGCAGCTGCCTATTTGGTTTGCGCTCTACCGGTTTTTTCCTGCCGACCTGACCTTCCGCCAGGAAGGCTTCCTCTGGGCCAGTGACTTGTCCAGCTACGATGCCTGGATAACCCTGCCTTTCAGTATTCCGCTTGGATTTGGTGCCCACATCAGTTTGTTTGCGGTGCTATGGGCTATCACCACGCTCATTTACACCTATTACAATACCAAGCACATGGACTTTGGGGCCAACCCCATGATGAAATACTTCCAGTACATTATGCCGGTCATGTTCCTGGGCTTTTTCAATAGCTTTGCTTCCGGATTAACTTGTTACCTGCTGTTTAGTAATGTGCTTAACATTACCCAAACGGTCATCACCAAGAATCTCATCATTGATCAGGACAAGATCGTAGCTGAATTAGAAGCCAACAAGGCTAAACCCAAGAAAAAGTCGGGGTTCCAGGCCCGCCTGGAATCGGCTATGAACGAACAAAAAAAGAAGCAGGCAGACCTGGAAGCCAAAAAGAAAAAGTCACGCTAGTTGATCTTCCTGCGCCTTATTCGGTTTCCTAATCTGTTGGTAGTAGCCCTGACCCAGTGGTTGGTGGCTTCTCATATCCTGGGGATGGCCTTTCAACAGGCCGGTCTGGCCAGTACTTTAGCATCCTTTGAATTGTGGCTCCTCATTGGGGCAACAGTGAGCCTGACGGCCGCAGGTTATGCTTACAACGACCTCCTGGATTACCCCATTGATATGATCAACCGTTCCGACAAGGTGATCGTTGGTAAGCAGATCAGCACCAGTAGTGTCTGCTGGATAATAGCAGTGCTGACCTTCACGGGCTTTTTCAGTAGCCTGATGCTTGCTTTCTTACAAAAAGAAGTCTCCTGGTTGTGGCTGTATCCGCTCTTCGCCTGTCTGTTGGCGTGGTATCCACGCTTTTTTAAAACCCGTCCTTTTGCGGGAAACCTGCTGATTGCCGGCTGTTGTGCAGGTGTCACGGGGTTAGTTTGGTTAGCGGAGCGGCGGGTATGGCAACTCCTTCCTGACCCTTTCCTGGCGCAAGTCACCTATATCCTGGTACTGTTCATGGTCTATGCTTTTCTGGCCACCTGGATTCGAGAGATCATTAAAGACCTGGAGGATAGGAAGGGGGATCAGGAACTTGGCCGCCAAACCCTCCCTGTTTACTGGGGAGTTGGTGGCGCCAAAATAGTAGCCTGGGTTTTATCGCTGGTGCTTGGCCTTTTCTTGTGCAGTGGAATCCTGCAATTGAGTGCGATGAACTACCAGTTGCCAATTGCCGTGCTGAGTTTCTGTTTGTTGGTTTGGTTGGTGATCCTGTCTCGGCAATTGCAGCAGTCCAATTCGCCCCAAATGTACCATACGATAAGCACCCAATGGAAATTCTTTCTGCTGGGTGGACTATTGCTCCTGTTTTTCTTCAAAATCTAAGTTGTGCTGATCCAAGAAAATTACCGCATTATTTTAGCTTCAAAATCACCACGGAGAAGCCAACTGTTAACCCAGGCCGGCCTTCCCTTCATCGTGAAGGCTAACGAAGTGGAAGAAACCTACCCCGCTGCGATGCCGGTAGCGGAGGTACCCGTTTTTTTAGCACAAAAGAAAGCCCGGGCAGCCCGGGGATTTTTGGAGTCGACCCGAGATGTCGTGCTAGCAGCCGACAGCGTGGTGATTCTCGATGGCGAAATATTCGAAAAGCCAGTGGATGAAGCCGACGCCCAAAGAATTCTTGGCCGCTTATCAGGCCGTACCCACGAAGTAATCACTGGCGTATGCTTACTCACTTCCTCACGGGAGATCGCTTTTGGTGATTTGACCCGGGTGAAATTCGGCGATTTGTCACCGGAAGAAATAATCCACTATATTCGTACGTACCAACCTTATGACAAAGCCGGTGCCTACGCTATTCAGGAATGGATCGGCCTCTGCAAAATTGAAAAAATCGAAGGCACTTATGCCAACGTCATGGGGTTACCCGTTCAGCGTGTATGGAAAGCATTAGAAGATATCCTCGCCTAGTTTTTAGGCTGTTACAATTAGGCGTTATTGGTTTATTCCTGGCCAGGGCCTGGAACTACATCTACTGGGATAGTCCACTGAGATCCTTTCTCTGGGACGAAGATTTACTTACCCGCTGGGTGGAACGAATGGGTTATACCTGGTCTGAGTGGGTGACCAATCCGGAGATTAACCAAAGTATAGCAAGTACTATTCAGGTCCAGGGAATACTATTTGTGGTGGCCGCTATAGCTGTTCTTTTTTTGGAAAAATTCCCCCGATCCAGTGCTATCCTGGTCGCCATTGGTGGATTACAATGCTTGCTGCACGTCTGCCTGACCACCAAAGCACATTTTGGTCAGGTGGGGCAATTCATCGAACAAACCCTCCAGTGGGTTAGCCCCTTTTTATTGCTAGCTACTTTCGTGCCGGTGGTGACACCAAAGACACTGGACTGGCTGATGCGTTGGGCCATTGCCCTGACTTTTTGTGGACATGGTTTATACGCAATTGGTTTTTATCCCGTCCCCGGTAATTTTCAGGAAATGATGATGGCAGGGCTTTCCGTTTCCAACCAGCAGGCCTTACAATTACTTAAATTGGCGGGCCTGCTGGACTTCCTGGCGGCAGGATTATTACTTTTGCCTTTTGCCCAGTGGGCCAAGTGGGGCCTCTATTATACGATTATTTGGGGTGCACTTACGGCTTTTGCCAGGGTGTGGAGCTACTTCTCTTTGTACAGTTTCCAGGGGCTTACCCAACAGTGGCTCCCCGAAAGCATGAGTCGTGGGGTACATTTCTTAATCCCCCTGGCGCTATTTTATATATGGAAAACTAAAAAGTATTAACTTTAACCGTGACTTAGAGCCTTGCCAGCAGTCTCAAAGCTATTGAAAATTTCCCCTTGACCCCCTTTTCTACCTTCAAAACGAAACCAACCATGAAGAAAATCCTTCCATTAGTAACGCTGCTAATTTTACTCAGTTGGTCCTTTTTATCTGCTCAATCGCGCGAATTCCCTGATGGTTTTGCCATCCGGTTTTTAGCGCCTAATTATCAGTGGCCACTGGAAAGCGTATCGGCGCTAAACGCGACCGATTTCACCGGTGGTTTTGGGGTTGAATACTATCGTTTTCTCTCCAATAAGTTGGACCTTAGTTTTCCGCTTAGCCTGACGGTTGCTGATTTACCCCTAGATGACCAGGGTGCTACCAGACGCGGCTACAACGCAGGCCTGAATGCCTTGCTCAACCTGAACCTCTACCGTGGAAAGGCTTTTCGCCCGCACCTGTTTGCCGGGGCAGGGGGGCTGTTGGTACAAATGAAGACCCTGACGCTTGACGTCCCCGTAGGCCTGGGATTGAATGTCCTCCTGGGGAAGTCAACTTTCCTGAGCGCTACGGCTGGTTACCATTTCAATGGTACCGATCTCCGGGACCATTTGCAGGCCAGCCTGGGCTTGCGAATGATCATCCAGGATGATACCGCTCCCAAAAAACCAACGGTTACCGACCGCGACGGTGATGGCATCGCCGATGGCCAGGACCTGTGTCCGGATCAGGCAGGTACTGCCGCCCTCAATGGCTGCCCTGACCGCGACGGCGACGGCGTTGCTGACGAGAGCGATGCGTGCCCCGACACAGCTGGTATGCTGGCCCTGGCGGGCTGTCCGGATTCCGATCGCGATGGCATTGCCGATAAAAACGATGGCTGTCCCAATCAGGCTGGCCCGGCCAGCAACAATGGCTGCCCCATTACCGACCGCGATGGCGATGGCGTACCAGACACTGCTGATCGGTGCCCCGATACCGCCGGTAGTGCGGCTACTGCTGGTTGCCCCGATCGCGATGGCGACGGCCTGGCTGATGACTTGGACGATTGCCCCAACCAGCCCGGCACAGCCGTTAACCGGGGGTGCCCAGATACCGATGGCGATGGTGTAGTTGACCGCATGGATAGCTGCCCGAATGAGCCAGGACCGGCCATCAACAAAGGATGCCCGGAGATTGAAGATACCGATCGCCAGGTGCTGATTGAAGCGGTACAAGCCATCGAGTTTGAGACGGCCAGCGCCAACATCCGACCTTCCTCGCTGTTAATTCTTGACAAAGTGGCTGGCATCATGGCCCGCTACCCCGGCTATAAACTGCGCATCGGCGGCCATACCGATTCTATCGGCTCGGTCGAGGCCAACCAATCTTTATCCGAAAAAAGAGCAAAGTCCTGCTATGATTACCTCCTGACGAAAGGGGTAGCTGCCGCCCGCATGTCTTATATTGGCTACGGCGAGTCGCAACCCATTGCCGATAACATGTACGCACCAGGTCGGGAGAAAAACCGCCGGGTTGAATTTGATGTGTATATAGAATAAGCATGTTCTTCAACCTGACTAATAAGCGTTTGTGAATACAGAACAAAACACAGCTGCCCGCGTTGAGACCTTGCTGCAACAAATGACGCTAGCCGAGAAAATCGGGCAGATGAACCAGTACAGTGATTTCTGGGAGGTTACCGGCCCCAATTCCCAGGCTGGTGATGCCGAAATGAAACTCGATCACCTGGTCCAGGGGCGGGTTGGATCGATGCTTAATGTGCGCGGTGTTGAACATATTTACAAACTGCAAAAGCTAGCCGTGGAAGAGTCGCGGTTAGGAATACCGCTTATTTTTGGTTTTGACGTTATTCACGGTCACAAAACCTTGGGTCCCATTCCCCTGGCCGAAGCAGCCAGTTGGGACTTGGTCGCCATTGAGCAAGCGGCCAGGGTAGCGGCCACGGAAGCCGCAGCCGTCGGATTAAATTGGACTTTTGCCCCGATGGTCGATATTTCGCGGGATGCCCGCTGGGGAAGAGTCATGGAAGGCGCTGGCGAAGATCCTTACTTAGGTGCCCAGGTAGGGGTTGCCCGGGTTAAAGGTTTTCAGGGCGAAGACCTCGCCGCTAACAATACGATTGCCGCATGTGCCAAGCACTTTGCTGCCTACGGTTTTCCGGAAGCCGGAAGAGAATACAACACGGTAGACATAGGTACTTCTACGTTGTACAATGTTGTTTTCCCCCCATTCCGGGCCGTTGTCGATGCGGGCGTACGGACCGTGATGAATGCTTTTAATATACTGAATGGTGTGCCGGCTACCGCCAATTCCCAGCTACAGCGAGATCTCCTCAAAGGCGCCTGGGGATTTGACGGATTCATCGTTTCTGACTGGCGGTCGGTGGTCGAGATCGTCACCCATGGCTTTGCTGCCGACTTGCAGGAGGCAGCCATAATAGCTGCCAATGCCGGTTCAGATATGGATATGGAGTCTTATGCCTACATCCATCATTTGGAAGCCGCGGTAGTCTCAGGCGCAGTTCCGATCGCTGTAGTTGACGATGCGGTCAGGCGGATTGTCCGGCTAAAATTCGAGTTGGGCCTTTTCGACGATCCCTATCGCTACTGCGATGTGGAACGGGAAAGGACAATGATCTACCATCCTGATCACCTGGCGGCAGCGCTCGACATGGCCAGGAAGTCGATCGTATTGTTGAAAAACCAGGACAACCTGTTGCCCTTGTCCCGAAAGCAGGAAAAAATTGCGGTTATTGGTGCCCTGGCAGTCGATAAAACCAGCCCGCTGGGCAGTTGGCGGATTGGTTCTGATGACGAGTCAGCGGTCTCCGTACTGGAGGGGTTATTGGCCTACAGCCAAAATATCCGTTATGCCCAGGGCGGTGATGTCTTCGTGGGAACGACGGACTTCCGGGAAGAAATTACCGTGAATGAAACCGATCGCAGCGGATTCGCGGAGGCAATAAAGCTGGCCCAAGAATCAGCTGTAGTGGTCATGGTACTGGGTGAACACGGCTTCCAGAGCGGTGAGGCCCGGAGTCGTACCCAATTGGACTTGCCGGGCCTGCAACAGGAATTGTTGGAAGCGGTCTACGCGGTTAATCCCAATATTGTCCTGGTGCTGATGAATGGTCGTCCGTTGGCCATTCCTTGGGCTGACGAGCACCTGCCAGCCATTCTGGAAACCTGGCAGTTGGGGACCCAAAGTGGACATGCTATCGCGGAAGTCCTTTTTGGCGATTATAATCCCAGCGGCAAACTACCCATGACTTTTCCTCGCAATGTCGGTCAGGTACCCATTTATTACAATCATTTCCGTACGGGCCGTCCCGCTGTCGCAGAGGATGTATTCTGGTCCCACTACATCGATGAAGCCAATACCCCGCTGTATCCCTTTGGGTACGGACTGAGTTATACCACCTTTGCTTACGCCAATCTTAGCGTTGAAGGAATTGCGGGCAGGTCGATCAAAGTCAGTATTGAAGTAGCGAACCAGGGAAACCGTTCTGGCGAGGAAGTCGTTCAGCTCTACATCTGCGATCAGGTAGCAACCGTTGCCCGCCCGGTAAAGGAATTGAAAGGTTTCGAAAAGGTGGAACTGGCCCCGGGCGAAATGAAAGTCGTCGTTTTTATACTCACCGAAAAAGAGCTCGGCTTCTTCAACAACGAAGGTATGTTTGTTGTCGAACCAGGTGCTTTTACCATCATGGTGGGGACCAACTCGCGTGACGTACTTTCTGCGGATTACCGGTTGGCGTAGTGCTGCGAAAGGCAAAAAACCAGGAAGACAAATAAAAAAAGCCATCCCGGCAAGGAGATGGCTTTTTTATTCAACTAAGCGGGGCGCATTGCCAGCTAACTCCAAACCTGTTTAAAGGGCCTGTTTGAGAGCCTGCTCAATAGCTGCAGCTCCGCGTAGGTTAACGGCTGCGATGTTGCCTTCGCGGTCAATAAGAAAAGTGCGGGGAATACTGGATACCCCGTAAGACTGCCCGGCAGTGCTTTCCCATTTTTTGAGATCACTGACGTGGTATTCCCAGGCCAGGCCATCTTGGTTGATGGCTTCCACCCACCGCTGTTTTTGTCCTTCGAGTGCCCGATCCACATCACCGGGTTGATAACGCGCCATACTGCGGGAATCCAGGCCATCGAGGGACACACTAAATACCGTAAAACCCTGGCTCTTGTAACGGTTGTAAACCTCTACCACACTGGGGTTTTCCCGCCGGCATGGTCCACACCAACTGGCCCAGAAATCGAGCAGAACGACCTTTCCACGCAACTCAGAAAGGGCATATTCCTTGCCATTGGGGCTTTTCATGCGAATATCAGGAGCGGGCATACCCACTTGGATCAAACCACCTCCGGCCTGAGCGGCCTGTGCCTGCGCCTGTTGTTGCAGGTTGGCCAGGTAGGTCATGTAAGCCGTTGCCGCCTCTGAATCTGGATAAGCGCTATTTAGTTTTTCGGCTGCTTTTTGCTGAATATTGATGAACTGGGCATTTTGTCCCAGGGCGGTGTAGGCCACAAAAACGCCCAGGTGGGGGTTTTTTACCGTATCCACAAAGGCCATGATGTCTTCCGGCTTGTATTCGCGGCGAAAAAGGCCTTGCATGACCTTCACCAAGGTATGGGAATCACCAGAACCATTAACGGTAAGCTCATAATTTTGCAAGTTCTCTAAATTACCGGTCAGTTTGACCTGTTTTTCACTTCCATCAAAAACGAGATTGACCCGCTTGGCGCCAATTCTCAGGTTATAAATACCAGCAGGCAGGCCGTCCTCAAAGGATAGTTTAAAACTTCCATCTGCGCCGAGGTCTGCTTTGTTAAGCACGTTGCTAGCCTTGCCCAGGCGAACTTCATCCACGAACACCTGCAAGTTGGCGGCATTCGCAATTTCACCCTCTATCACTAATCCTTTGGGATTACAAGCTGTCAGTAGCGATAGCAACATAAAGTATCCGGCAAAACGTAGTAATGGTTTCATTTTAATCATGATTTATCAAAAATAAATAATTACTGTTCCAGCAACTCACCCAGGGTATGATCATAAGTAGATGCCCAACTTCGGGTGGGTCCAAAATCCTGGTCGTCAATCACCACATGTCCGGTGGTTGTATGTCCCAGGTGAGTATAGATAATGCTTTGGCTACGCAAATGGTTGAGGAGCGCAGCTTCCTGGTCGGCGGTTACAGAAACGACCACCCTGCTTTGGCTTTCGCCAAAAAGGAAAGCATCTTTACGGATAGCGGCAGCCGTAGCGATAGAAAAGCCCAGCGAAAGCGGCATCGCACTTTCCAGTAAGGTGACGAAAAGACCGCCTTCGGATACATCGTGGGCCGAAGTGACCAGCTTTTTGCGGATAATTTCTTTTACCAACTCCTGGAGAGCTACTTCTTCTTCCAGGTCGAAAACGGGTGCCGGTGATTGCTGAATCTGGTGGACGACGCGCAAGTACTCAGAACTGCCCAGGTCTTCCTTGCTGGCTCCCAGCAGGTAGATGCGCTCATCAGCGCCTTGGTAGTGCAGGGTCATTTGCTGGTCAAAATGATCCAGGATGCCCAACATGCCAATGGTAGGAGTGGGGTAGACAGGTTCCGTCCCATTCTTGAAAACCGATTGGTTGTAAAAACTTACGTTGCCACCGGTTACCGGGGTATTGAATCGCCGGCAAGCATCGCCCATTCCTTTAATGGCATGAACAAACTGGTAATACACTTCCGGATTGTAGGGATTGCCAAAATTAAGGCAGTTGGTAATGGCTACGGGTTCGCCACCTGCGCAAACAATATTGCGGGCAGCTTCCGCCACGGCAATCATCGCCCCCTGATAGGGATCGGCATATACGTAGGTAGAATTACAGTCGGTGGTGATGGCCAGCGCCTTGTTGGTTCCCTTTACCCGTACCAGCGCCGCATCACTAGGCCGGTTAGTGCCCATGGAATTGGTGCGAACCATGCTGTCGTACTGCTCGTAAATCCACCGTTTGGAGACGATGTTGGGAGAAGCAAAGAGCTGACGTGCAGCAGCCAGCAGATCGGCAGGTTGAGGAACCTGCTCAATACGGAAGGCCGCAATTTTGTCCAGGTAAGCAGGGCGTCGGTATTCGCGTTCATAGACGGGAGCTCCGCCTCCCAATACCAGGGGTTCGGCGGGCACGTCGGCTACTTTTTCGCCTTCGAAGAAGAATTCCAGTCGACCCGTATCCGTCACTTCCCCAATCTCTTCGCATTCCAGGTCCCAGCGCTCGAAAACGTCCAGGACTTTTTGTTCTTCTCCTTTCTTAACCACAATGAGCATACGCTCCTGGCTTTCACTCAACAAAATCTCGAAAGGGACCATGTTGGATTGCCGGGTAGGTACTTTGCTGAGATCAATACGCATCCCGGCACCACTTTTAGCACTCATTTCACTGGTCGAACAAGTAATGCCAGCGGCACCCATATCTTGCATACCAACAACGGCTCCGGTCTTGATGACCTCCAGACTGGCTTCCAGCAGTAGTTTCTCCTGAAAAGGATCACCTACCTGAACGGCAGGGAGGTCTTCTGCGGAATCTTCGGTGAGATCAGCGGAAGCGAAGGTTGCACCGTGAATACCATCCTTGCCCGTCGCCGAGCCTACGATAAATACAGGATTCCCTGCTTCGCCGGCCGTAGCGGAAACGGTTTCGCCATTTTTGACGATCCCCACTGACATGGCGTTGACCAGGATGTTTTGGTTGTAGCTGCTATTGAAATAGACCTCGCCACCAACCGTCGGCACACCAAAGCAGTTGCCGTAATTGCCAATACCACTCACGACTCCCTTCACCAGATGACGGGTATGAGGCAAGTTGGGATCTCCGAAGCGGAGCGAATTGAGCGCCGCAATAGGGCGGGCACCCATGGTGAAGATATCGCGGTGTATACCACCTACTCCGGTAGCAGCTCCCTGGTAAGGTTCGATAGCTGAAGGGTGGTTGTGCGATTCAATCTTGAAGGCACAACCCAAGCCGTCACCAATATCTACTAACCCGGCATTTTCCTCGCCGGCACCAACGAGTAACCGCTCGCCATCGCGCGGGAGGGTTTTCAGCCAGGTGATGGAGTTTTTATAGGAGCAGTGCTCGGACCACATGACGGAAAAGATGCTCAGTTCGGTAAAATTGGGCACCCGGCCCATAATTTCACAGATCCGATCGAATTCCGCGGCATTTAAGCCCAGGTTCTGAGCTACTTCTAAGCTTACTGCTGGTTGTACTATTGGCATGGATGCTTTTTTTGGAACTGCAAAGATAGAATAGATGCCGCATTACCTCAAAGTATAGTCTACATTTGTGGCTGTTAAAACTATAAATCTATGCGCTGGCTTCGTTTTTTTGGAATAATCCTGCTTTTTGTTGTTCTTGTCAACCCAATAACTGCTCAGGAGGGACAAGATGCCGCTAATTTCCGCGTAGGCTTCTACAACGTAGAGAACCTGTTCGATATCGAAAATGACCCTTTAAAAGAGGATGATGATTTCACACCAGCAGGAAAACAGGCCTGGTCTGCGGAGCGCTACGCCACCAAACTGGATCACGTGGCGGAAGTTATGGTTGGCCTGGATTTTCCGAGCGTCATGGGACTGGCAGAAATAGAGAACGAAGTCGTCCTGGCCGCTCTGGTGCAACAGCAGCGGCTGCAAGGTCATCACTACGGTATCGTACATTTCGAGAGTCCGGACACCCGGGGTATTGACGTGGCGCTCCTTTATGATAAAGTAAGATTCACCGTATTGGCAGCCCACGCTGTGCTAGTGGAATTCCCAACCTGGCTGGAACCTGAAGGCTACACTTCCCGCGATATTTTGTACGCCCGCCTGCAAGCGCCAGACGGGGCGGTTTTCCATTTTTTCGTTAACCACTGGCCTTCGCGACGGGGCGGAGCTGAAGCTAGTGAACACCGCAGGTTGTGGGCCGCCAGCCACCTGCGACGGGCCGTAGATGAGGTGCTGCTGACCGACCCACTGGCAAAAGTGATCATTATGGGGGATTTTAATGACGAACCCAACAACCGCAGCCTGGCCAATGCCCTCGGAACTTTAAACCCCGCCAAGGCTGCTCATTTACCGGGGTTGCTCTACAATCCTGGCCTGGAAATTGACACCCAAAAGGAAGGTTCCTACAACTACCGCAACGAATGGAATATGCTGGACCAGGTAATTTACGCCGGTTTAGAGGCGCCTAATCATTGGCGACCCGGTGGATTTGCTATTTTTAAACCAGCGTGGTTAAGTTATACCTCAGATCGAGGCCCTACACCCAACCGAACTTATGGCGGCACTAAGTATTATGGCGGATACAGTGATCATTTTCCGGTCTACTTCGACGTAGTTCGGATAGGAAGCGAATGACCAGCGGGGGCTATTGCTTGCGCATACTTTGCCAGAACTCACTAAAGGAATTGAATTCCTTGCGCCAACTCAGCCCCGTTCCAACCTGGATGCGACGATCACCGCCAATATCCTGGTCGCGGCGTTCGTAAATACGCAATTTCAAATCTCGGTTGGCGCTGATCGCATATTCTAAAGCAAGGTCCTCGCCGAAGAAAGTACCATTCTGACTACTTTGCCCAAAGGCAAAATTTCCGCCCACATCAAATGAAATGCGGTCGTTTAAGAAACCGGAGCGGAGGGAAAATTCCACCGCATCGCCGGTGGTAAAACCTTGGTTTCCGGTAAGATCTGTTACGGAAACCCGGTTGTAATTGAGCTTAACGTCAAAGCTGGAGAGGGTCTTCCCTTCCCCGTAATATTTGCTGAAAATATCCTTCACCAACATGCTGAACTGATTGGTCAGGTAGCTACTCAGGGTGTTGAATATCGTTTCATTGCTATTGAACGAAAGGTCAGAAGGCAGGAATTGCCCCAGGACGATCAGGCCAAAGGCTTGTTTATTCATCTCATTTTGATCCCGGCGAAGCAAGGTCAATTTGCTGTCCGTGTAGTTTTCCAGTACGCCCTGTAAGTTGGGGAAATTGATGTCGAAAGATATCTCTGGTGCAAACAAATCTCCTTTGAGCTGCAGCAGCAAGTCCACATCTGTTGTTTGTTGGGCTTCTCTTTTTAGATTATCGCTTTCGTTGGCCAGGAACTCCGGAATAAAATTGCTCAACGACGATTTCAAATTCTTGTATTCTGCCTGGATATTGATTTGAGCCTGGTAGGGATTTCCGGTCCAGATGATTTTTCCGCCAGGAGAGATTCGAAAATCTTTATTGATCACTTCAAATAAGGTAAACAAATAGCTACCCTGGGTGACCGTTATGTCTCCGTACATCTGAAAAGATTCCGCACGTGGCAATAATATCCGGAGGTTGCCCCGACCTTGCCCCTTCAGTATGTCGCCAGCTTGTTCGTCAAAGATCAGTTCCAAATCTGCTTTTTCCGTTATCTGCAGATCCATTTCCAGGTTGAGTCCCTTGATTTTGGTATCCACGGTGCTTACCGTTTGGTTGGTACCTTGATGACGATTGATAAAACGCACAAAATTTAAATCCCGGCTTTCAGCCTGGTCGTTGATGGGGATAATGATGTAGGTACTATCAGCAACCGTTGCGTTTACGTATATATTCGGCCGCAGAAAGTCGCCGGAGAAGAAGACTTCACCAGAACCTAAGGCCCTGCCGTAGAACACATTGTCTTCGTTTTTAGGCAAATCCAATCCCAGAAACCGCCTGGTTTTCAGGCTGGCATTCAATCCCAGGTCGCGCAGGCGGTCGTGGGTAATCCCTCCTTCCATTTCGGCGCTATTGCCGTATTTGTCGTAAATGACTATCCCCGTGGCATCAAAAAGATTGTTGCTGGCCTTGAGTAAGCCCTTTTTAAAGGTATAGTGGGTGTGCAAAGAGGCCAGGGTAAAACCGCCATCCCGGGCATCAATAAAGCCAGAGATATTGAGGTCTTCCGGCACGCCGGCAACCCGTAAATCAGCGCCAAAATAGCCGTGGGTGTCGGTTAATCCGCCCCCCAGCCAGTATTCAGCTATGGCCATTGGGAAACCCGTGAAGTTCATTTTCAGGTCTAAATAATTTTTTTGTTGCCGGGGTGGCAGGTTTCTCTTTAAGGGGGTTTTGGTGCCTATATCTGCCAGGTTAAACAGCCCGGATACTTCCAGGACAGTCGTGTCTTTGGCAATGTAGAGCTGCGTCGTCACCTGCGACTGTAAATCGGCGACGTTGGCATCCAGCCGAAACTGACCATAATCATCTTTATTGATGTAGAGATTTTCTCCAGTAATGGCGGCATTGATTCCCTTGAGTTTGAAGACGTCATCAAGTTGTAGCACCATGTCAAAGTTGCCCGAGAAATTAAGGGGGTCGTAATCCCAGAGTTGGTCAATAAAGTTGAAGTTGAAGTTGGTAAAAAGAAAACGCAACCCTTTGTCTCCATTGTTGAGAATCCGAATTTTTCGATCTTTATTGCTAAGCGCGAAATTTTCTGCCTGTACGCGCCCTTGTCCAAACCGAATGCTGTTGTCCTCCTCGATGGTCCAGGGGAATTTCAGTAGACTCAAATTGGACTGGCGCAATTTGAGGATATAGTCGGTAGAATCAGGCAAATAAAACAACCCGTTCAGATTCACTTCGTCAAAAATATTGGGGGTGTCTGTGCTGAGATTAATGGCGAAGTCAATGGTATCGCCCTGCAGGATACTGAGCAGTGTAAAGGTGTTGAGCAGGGGCTTTCCGTTGATAAAGGTGGAATCTACCACTATATCCAGATCGCCTTCCCGCTCCAGTGCGTCAATATGGAGGTATACATCCGCCAGTCGGATTTGACCAATTTCCAATCTTGGAATCTCCAGAAACAACAGCAAGGAGTCGTTGAGACCATTGTACCGGCCGTTGAGGTCTACTTCTTTCAAAGGCCCCAAATTAGGGCTGACCAGGTAATTGAGTCCTTTGGAATCGGCCAGGTGCAGGTCAAAGGAGAACTGATTCACATCGGGTATCCGCTTCGGTGGCTTGAATCCGAGGCGATCCGCGAACCCCGGATAGTTTCGCAACATGAAAAGCGTGAGTGAGGCGGGCAACTCGTTGATGTCGAATGCGCCGCGAATCTCACCTTTGGCAATGTCGGAATTGAGGCGAAAGACCTTTTCTCCATTGCTGTCGAAGAAAGAGAAAGCATTGATATAATCAATATCATAGGCTTCCGTGGTACCTTTTTCGAGGTGAATGGAACTCATCTTGATTTCGCCTTCCATTTTTGAGAAAACGGAATTTTTGAGGTTGATATCTACTTTACCGGCCAGGACAAGCTCTTGCTTCGTTAAGTTTAAGGCCTGCAAGGCCAGTCGATCTACATCGGCTTTGAAATCAAACGTGGGGATCGTATCCCGAAAATCCAGTTCTCCGGTAAAGCGCAGCTTGATGTTGTCATCGTTAATAGCCAATGCGCCATTGAAGAAGTTTTTGTTCAGACGCCCGGTGAGAGTCGCATTTTCATAGTTGTATCCTTTGAAGGCAAAACTTTTGATTTCTGCTTCCAAATCTGCCGTCGCCAAATCGGTTGTTAAGCCAAAGCCGTCGATTACTTTAGAGGAGAAATTGACAATACCAAAATCGGGGTTCGTGGTCCAGGCGCCCAGGTCAAAATCCATCAGCCGGAGGTTTCCGGAGTAATGTGCCCGGTTGGCTCCTTCCAGGAGGACCATTTGCATATCCATCCCTGCGCGACCCAGATCGGTATAGAGTTCGCCATTAGCGACAAAATCAATAAAGAATCCAATAAATTTCCCACTAAACCTCAAGCGCCCCAGGCGATCAAAAGCTGGCGGGGGATTGAAATTTGGAATCAGCTGGCGCAGGGTACTCACCCGGGTAGTGAGGTCATTGAGTTCCAAAATGAGAAATTCTTCGTGGGGAACAGCCAGGTTTTGAGAGGAGAATTTACCTTCCAAACGCGTACCATCGGCGAGGCTTACCCTGACATCTTTGCCCCTCAGGTTGTTAACCCCTCCTGATAGCTGGCCATCCAGTTTTAGGTTGGTATTGCGGTTGGCCGCAAAAAAAGGATTGTCGTTGAGTTTAGGCACAAAGGCCATGATATCCTTGAGGGTGACATCGGCATCATGAAAGCGAGCGTCTATTTTTACCCGGTCTTCAAATGCGGACCAATCCGCATAGGAGCGGTAACGAAAAGCCAGGGTATCTCCTAAACTACTCGTCGGGGTAATGATGGCCAGCCCATTGAAAACCACTTCCCGCGGAGAAACGATGACTTCTTTGGAAGACAGCCGGTCAAGTTTGAATCCACTGCGATCTTTTGCCACAATCCAGTTGATGCGGCCGCGGTAGGTGTCGTCCTGAAGCAAAAAGCTATCGACCTCAACGTGAATATCGTACAAGTCCAGGTGTTTGAGATCGAGCTGATTAGCTGGTGTTGTTTTTACCGGTGCTTTGCGATAATTATCGAGTTGGAAACTGCCAGATTCCAATCGGAATTCGCCGATTGCTAAATAGAAAGTGCTGGAGTCTACGGCGGCTTGCACCAGGGAGTCCAGTTGTTGCAGGTGGTCGGGTAGGGGGGTACCCTGCCAATTGCTCATTTGGATAACTGGCCGCTGGATATTGATGGAGTTGATGTCGATGTGCTTGTTCGGCAAATCAAGGCCATTCACGTATATTTGAGCGGCAGGCAAATAAACCCCTAAATAGCTGCCGTTGATGCTGTCTTGTTGGGTAAACTGGACGTCATCCAGGTTCAATTCCTTGAGGTTGAAGGCGATAGTATTGCGCGCCGTGTCTGGAGATCTCGCGGGGAGCAATTTCGCCAGGGCTACTTGTAAATTGGTGAGTGAATCTCCTGGTGACCGCCGGATATTGAAACGGGCACCATTGATGCTGAGCGCCTCCACCTCAATTCCCCGCTGGTAGATAGCCAGTGGATTGAGATTAAAATTAGCGATCAGTTGCCCACTGGCCAGCAAGGTGTCACCATAGACATCTTCAATATAAAGGTTGCGCAAGTCCAGTTCGTCCAGCCACCGTACACGTACGCTTTCCAAGGTGACGGTGGTCCCCAAGACCTTTTCCATCCTGATCACCACCTGGTCAGCCAGGTACTGTTGAACAAAAGGTAGTTGAAGGATTAGAAAAACAGCAACCACCGCAATGCTCAACCAACGCAATAAGATACCAGGTAAAGCCCATAACGACCATTTGGGCCGCTTGGATTTGCTGCTGTTATCATTTGGTGGCGTCGTGTTTTCGCTCATTATTTATTTAAACGCAATGTTCCCATCGTTGGGTAATCAATCGTAAAACCGCTACTTATGAGTTAAAGAGTAAAGATAGAACAGATGTTGCAGCATTGCGGTGTTAAATTCAGTCTAAAATAACAGGAATTTAACGAACACTGGTCTGACGCTGCTGAAGACAGCTCAAACCAGCTAAGCCATGATCGCCTGAATAAAAGCAAAAGCCCGTCGCTCGGTCCAGTAGGAGCCATCTGCCTGGGGGCTGTAAAAGCCACAATGTCCGCCGTATTGAGGCGTTTCGAGGTGCAGAAAAGGATGCGTTTTCGCCAATTCCCGGGGGTAGCAGGGCGGTGCCAGAAAAGTATCGTCTTCGGCGTTGATCAGGAGGACGGGAAGGTTGATGTTCGGCAGGAAATGAATACTGGAACAGGATTCCCAATAATCAGCGGCGTTGCGATAACCATGAATAGGGGCGGTAAACTGACCGTCGAATTCCTGAAAACTGCGTGGCATCCGATCAGGAAGTTGGAGGTAGTCGGGGAATTGTTTCACCTTGGTACGCATCTTAGCGTTGAGCGTCCGAAGAAAACGCATCAGGTAAAGTTTGTTTTCCCAGTGCGCGATGGCCACATTGGCCGAAGGAATATGACAGGGAACAGAAAAAGCCACCGCCCCTTTGATGGCGCTGGATAGTAAGCTGGCGCTTTCGCCCAGGTATTTGAGTAAAACATTCCCTCCTAAGCTGAAGCCCGTCAGCACTATTTCCTGGTAACCTTGGGTAAGTGCGTACGCTACGACGTGGTGCAGGTCGTTCGATTCCCCCATGTTGTAGGTGCGTAAACGGGTATTCATCCGACCACCACAAGAACGAAAATTCATGCCGAGGGCATCCCAGCCGCGGTTGCTGAAATAGCCCAGGATTCCTTGCAAATAGGAGCTGTTCGTGTCACCTTCCAGGCCGTGCAGTCCAATAAGGAGGCGAGAATTGCCGGTTTTGATCCAATCAATATCCAGGAAGTCCCCATCGGGCGTTGGGATGGTCTCCCGTTGATAGGGTAGGGCCTGTACCCGCCTGAACAGCGCCGGAAAAATGGTATTCAGGTGAGCCTGCCGAAAAAGCCAGGGTGCGCGATAGGATGAATCGGAAATAAGCGGCATGTCAGTTTGGGCTTGAATTTTCAACCGTTTTTAGGGGTCTTACTTAATTGGTAATTGGAGAAAACTTCATGACCCGCAAGGGGCGATCAAACGTATCCAGCCCTAGCTGTAGGCTGTCGCGCATGGTCTGAGCAGTCAGGCTGTCAAAAAATAATTCATCGAGGTAAACCAAAAAGCCTTGCCCGGTTCCTCCCAGACAAGGTGGCCAGACTGCCGTTGCTGAAATGCCGCGGTCGTTTAAATCGGCCAGCCGGCTTTGGGCACCGGTTTGCCGGCTGTAAATGGAGTCCGCTACGAGAAAAAAAGCCTGGTCGAGGTTGTTAAAGCGTTCACAACCATAATACAATCCCAGCGGTTCACCGGGGGCTGCTGAAATAATCCGCACAGGAGGCATGATCTTATCCGCGGTATCGGGGCTACCCACGGTTTGAATAAGGTCCTGGAATTGTTCTTCGTTGACCAGCATTTGGTAAGGCGAATAGGCGGTATCAAAAAAGCCTGCTAATGGCGCATCAACCAGGAAGTAGGTGGTTTCAGGCCGCAGGTGCTTGCCCTGCTCCAGCAGTTGTTTCTGGTAGCGCTTTTCGTTGACAAAGCGAATGGGAAGCAGCAGGTATTCCGTGCGGACTAAGAAAAAAGTTGCTGTCAGGCCCATGAAAATCAGGAACCACTGGTTGTAGTAGCTGCGGGGAAACCACCGAAAATACCGGTTTTGGAAAGGCAGCAAGCGATTTTTAAGCACCGTCTTGAGCTGTTCCCAGGGGCTTTTTACCATTCCACGCAGGCGATTTTGCCACTGACCCTGGGTTAGTAAGCGAAGAAATTGATGCCGGGGCACAAAATTCTGGGCTCGGCTGGGTGCAAGGATGAGCTTGGGTTGGCGCTGGGCCGTTATTTCGATCAGACCAAATCCGTAGCGGGTACATTGCCAGATGAGTTGGTTGCGGTATTTTTTGGGCAGATCGGTAAATACATCATAACCGTACGCAATCCACTGGTCGTCAGCCTGGTATTGCTTGAATTGTTCAACGGCAAAAATGTATCGATAGCGCGGTAGGCGGCGGAAAATCAGAAAATACAGTCCCAAAAAAAAAGGAATCAGCACCAGTAAAAAAAGAACCCCGTAATAAAAATCGTACTTCACCAGGGGGAACCACCCAAAAATATGAACGATGGCCAGCAGGGTAGGTAGTAAAAGACTGGCAAAAGCCAGGCCATCCCACAGGACGTGGCTGGGCCGGGGCCGGTAGAGTACCTCCGCGCGGGTCTCGTAGGAAGTCGCCTCGAAGGTGGCCGAAAACAATTTATTATCTTCCTGGATAAACCGCAAAAATCCATCGGCAATGATATTTCCTGCGCCCCGCATATCGGTACCCGTGATCGTGAGCGTACCTTCCGCTCGGGGCCGGAGTCGATAGTAGCTCTTGAGGTACCCCAAAGCTATCTGTTTGATGGTATTTTCTGAGAGAGAAGACATCTAGGTTACGGTTGTTTGTTCCATCATTTGCCAAATAGTGACGACCTCCCGGGCTGGTGCTACATCGTGTACCCGCAGCAACCTGGCCCCGTGCTGGAGCGCCAGCAAATGTACCACCGACGTACCGTTGAGTGCCGCTTCAGGCGTGTTGCCCAGCAATTTATAGATCATTGATTTTCGCGAAACACCTACCAATACCGGAACTTCCAGGATCTGTAAAAGATCCAAACCTTTCAACAACTGGTAATTCTGGGCGATCGATTTGCCAAAGCCGAAACCAGGGTCAATGATGACGTCCTTGACGCCTTTTTCGCGTAAGCGCTGGACTTCCTGGATGAAAAAGTCCAGGATGTCCCGTACCACGTTTTCGTAGTCCAGCCTGGTCTGCATGTTGCCGGGGGTACCGCGCATATGCATCAGTACGTAGGGTAGGCCCAGTTCGGCTACGGCATCGTACATTTCAGCATCGATCCGGCCTGCAGAAATATCATTAACGATGCCTGCCCCCGCCGCGGCCGCCTGGCGAGCCACTTCTGCATGAACAGTATCTACCGAAACAATGGCGTCCGGAAAGCGATTCTTGATGGCGGCAATAGCCGGGACCACCCGCTGAATTTCCTGGGCAGGCGGAATAATAGCAGCACCCGGGCGGGAAGACATCCCGCCAATGTCCAGGATATCGGCGCCGGCTGCCAACATTTCTCCGGCAGTGCGTAAAATATCTGCTAAATGTTCCTTGCGGCTAGCCGAAAAAAACGAATCAGGTGTTACATTTATGACACCCATGATAAGAGGTGTACCCAAATCCAGTAATTGACCGTCACAATTCAGTGTTTGCTGGGTAAAAATCATGTTCCGCCTTTTTGTGCGGGCTAAAGTTATTAAATTTGCTCATAAAGATTTTGTGAAAGCGTATGACCATCAATGTGAAAAAGGCGAATCAATTCGGAAAAATGCTGGTACTGGTTTTGTTACTGGTCGTGGCAGGAATTGTGATTTACAAATATTACCAAAATAAACCGGGTAGTTTCCTGGGTGCTCCTGCGGAGTACCAACTGAATTATATGCCTGCCGATTACGACATGAACATCGACATGGAAGATGCCCTGGCCATCATCAGTAATCCGGAACGGTACCGGCGAGAATTCAACCAGTTGGTTTACGACATCAACACCAGTGTGTTGCGGCACGTCGGTAAGCGGATGGGGCTGTCGGATAGCCTTCAGCAAGCCGTGATTAAAGAGTACGAGGCCAACCACCATCCCTATCTGCGAACCTTGTATTACAACGACTTCATTCGCCTGCGCGATACCACCGCCAACCTCTACGAAACCTGGTATGACAACGAAGGAGGAAGCGCCACCAAGGCCCTGGACGAAATCACCTCCAAATATACCTGCTACCTGATCAACCAGGTGATGGCTACCGTCATCCAGACCAAGGAGGGGGCAATCTACGCCAAAGGCAAAGACTTGGACACCCCCTGCGGCATTGCGATGGCCGAGGTTCTCGGGCCCATGATGGCACGGATGCAGGAACGGGCATCGATTGATGATTTTGGCCGTGCCCGCGGGTTACTGCAGGAAAAAGTGGAAAAGGTCATTGCTGAATTGGCGACCATGGAGGTTCGCGATAAGAAAGGCATCAACAAACAGATGCAAACCAAAATTTGGGGTATCAATGTATCCAGTTCCGACCTCGAAATTACCGCGATCTCCATCCTGAAAGTTGGTTTTCGACTGAACGACTATTTTGATGTGAAGCTCAACTCCAAGGCTGGCATTGTCACCGTTACCTTACCCGAACCCGTCATTTTAAGCCACGAGGTCTACCCGAAGATCGAAAAACTGGACATCGGCTGGATGCGCGAAGTGGGGTCGGTTAATTTCAACGAAAGTTTCAATGCCCTGCGCAAGGAATTCCGCCGGGAAGCCCTGGAGAGCAATATCCTGGATCGTTCGGAACAGCAGGCCGTGGAGCTGATGAATACGATGTTCGGTCCGTTGGTCAAAAGCATCAACAACAAATTCGAACTGAAAGTAGAATTCCGGAAAAATACCGGTTCCGAAGTACTGCCGGAAGACGCTTTGAATGGCTAGTGGTCTCAAAACCAAATGACCATGGACAACAACGATACGCTGGAGCGTAAAGTTGATGAACTGAAAGCCGACATTCAGGAACTGAAACGCTTGCTGAGCAAGTAGAAAGCACAAAGCCCTTGAACTTTATCATCTTTGACATTGAAGCGACCTGTTGGGAAGGCCGACCACCTTCCATGACCCCCGAGACAATCGAAATTGGCGCCGTTAAAATGGATGCTTACGGCGATGTGCTGGGCTCCTTTCAGCGGTTTATCAAACCGGTTTTGCACCCGCAATTGTCCCATTTTTGCCGGCAATTGACCAATATTGACCAGGCCGACATCAACCGGGCTGCTCTTTTTCCCCGTGTGATTGAAGAATTTCAGGAATGGATTGACATCTGGGAAGAAGATTACCTGCTTTGCTCCTGGGGGGCTTTCGACCAGAAGATCTTTCGCCAGGATTGCAGGCTGCACCGCCTGGAAGATGACTGGACGGACGCCTTCATCAACCTGAAGAAGCAATACGCCGACATCAAGAAGCTTAGCCGTCCGCGCGGCCTCAAAAAAAGTGTGGAAATGGAAGGATTGGAATGGACGGGCGATCACCACCGCGCCCTGCCGGATGCCAGCAATCTGGCAGCCTTGTTCCGGCAATACCTGGATGTATGGCGCTATTGATGGCCGGTGGCTGGTACGACTTTAGAAACTTCTTATTATACGTTAAACCGGAAGTGCATCACGTCGCCGTCGGCTACGACGTATTCTTTGCCTTCAACTTTTAGTTTGCCGGCTTCCTTCACGGCTTGCTCCGAACCCAGGGTCACAAAATCGTTATAGGCAATTACTTCGGCGCGGATAAAACCTTTCTCAAAGTCGCTGTGAATAACACCAGCAGCACCAGGCGCTTTGGTACCTTCGATGATGGTCCAGGCACGTACTTCCTTGACACCAGCCGTAAAATAGGTAATCAGGTTCAACAGGCGGTAAGCGCTGCGAATCACCCGATTCACACCAGGCTCCGTCAGGCCCATTTCTTCGATAAATTCCTGGCGTTCTTCTTTGGTTTCCAATTCGGCAATATCAGCTTCTATCGCTGCGGAGATGAAAAGGACTTCCGCTTTTTCATCCGCCACAGCTGCCTGAAAAGCTTGCGTAAAAGCATTGCCTGTTTCAACCGAATCGATGTCAACATTGCAAACGTACAAGATCGGCTTGGCGGTCAGCAGCATCATTTCCTTGAGCAATTCCTGGCCTTCTTCGTTCAGTTCCAGGCTGCGGGCAGGTTTGCCACTTTCCAGGTGTTCCAGAATGGTAGCACCCAAATCGACGACCCGCTTCGCCTCTTTTTCGCCGCTTTTCGCCGCTTTTTTCAGCTTATCAACGCGCTTTTCTACTGTTTCAATGTCTTTGAAGATGAGCTCGGTATCAATGATTTCTTTGTCGCGAACGGGGTTAACACTGCCGTCTACGTGCACCACGTTATCGTCTTCAAAGCAGCGTACCACGTGCAGGATGGCGTCTACTTCCCGGATGTTACCCAGGAACTGATTGCCTAACCCTTCACCTTTACTAGCGCCTTTGATCAAGCCGGCAATGTCTACAATATCTACCGAGGTGGGTAGAATGCGCTGAGGAACGACGAGCTCGGCCAGTTTGTCCAGCCGGGTATCAGGTACGGTAATTACCCCTACGTTAGGCTCTTTGGTAGCAAAAGGATAGTTCGCCGCCAGAGCCTTAGCTGAAGTAAGGGCATTGAATAAAGTAGATTTTCCAACGTTGGGTAAACCAACTATACCGCACTGAAGTCCCATGAGGTTCATTTTTTCGAGCGGCAAATATACGAGTATTAGCGGAAACAAGGAATTATTTAGAAAAGGCGGTGCGAACGGTTTTATTTTTTAGAAATTTAATTTTGTAAAAACAAGACCTGGCATTTCGTAATGCAACAAAAATCAGACAAACAAGAAATATTATACTTTAAAGTGGTTTGTTGTCAAAAAATAATTTGTCCTTTATATTGGTTTTGTCATAATTCTTCTACCTTGCTAGCGCTTTTTGTCCAGGCGGCTGGTTCTGCGGCAAGTTTGCTTTGCTTTTTATTCCCAATCAACTTACCAGCCAATAAGGTTGATTTTGGATGTTTTATTATTCATTTTTTCACTAGACTTTTTTTTATGAAACGATTACAACACATGTTGGCATTACTTTTTGTAGTAATGACTTTTTCACTCCAGGCCCAAACCCTCACGGGTAAGGTTGTCAGCGGATCGGAGCCGATTATTGGCGCCAATATATCCGTACCCGGTACCACTACCGGCACCATCTCCGATATTGATGGCTCTTATTCGCTGAAATTAAGCGCAGGTACCAGTACAATAGAAGTAACCTACATTGGTTATGCCCCTACTTCTTTCGAAGTCACCTTAGCCGCTGGTGAAACCAAGAAGATGGACATTGAACTGATGGAAGGGGTAAGCCTTTCTGATGTGGTCGTGACGGGTACCCGTACGGCCCCCCGGTCTTCTACGGATACGCCACTGCCCATTGATGTACTGACGGCGGCTGACCTGATGTCTACCGGTCAAAATACCTTTGATAAGGCCCTGACTTACAAGATTCCTTCGTTCAACTCGGTGAATACACCGGTAAATGATGCGACCTCTCTGCTGGACCCCTACGAAATTCGCAACATGGGCCCCAGCCGTACCTTGATTCTGATCAACGGTAAGCGTAAAAACACCAGTGCCCTGCTTTACACCCAAACTTCTCCGGGACGCGGGGAAACAGGGGCTGATATTTCTGCCATTCCGCAAGCCGCTATTGAGCGGGTAGAAATCCTTCGTGATGGTGCTTCGGCCCAGTATGGTTCGGATGCCATCGCCGGGGTAATGAACATTATCCTGAAGGAAGATGCCAGCCACGGTAGCGTTACCTTTAACGCCGGCGTAACTTCGGAAGGCGACGGTGAAACCTATGGTGTGGCCCTTAACAATGGTGTCGGCCTCGGTAAAAACGGCTTTTTGAATTATACGCTCGATTTGTCCAAGCGGGAATTATCTAACCGTCCAGGTACGGTAGATGCCGCGGGTGAAGCTGCTGACTTTGGTGCTAGCCTTGCGGATGTTAATGCCTTCCTGTCCAAATACCCCGATGCCGGTAACATCAACGGTTCACCCGAAACAACGGCCGCTAAATTTGCCATCAACGCGGGTGTTGATGTATCTGACAATGCCGAGGTTTACGGCAACGCAGCCTACGTTTACAAAAAAGTAAACAGCTTCGCCAACTACCGTACACCTTATTGGCGCACCCTGTCAGATTTTCCTTACCTGGCAGATTTCTTCCCCAATGGCCCTAATGGCGAGTACATTGGTTATGTGCCGACTTTTGACGGTGACCTCAATGACTACAACGGTACCATCGGTATTCGTGGCAATAAGAATGGCTGGATCACTGATGCCAGCTTCACCGTGGGCGGCAATGAGCAAACCTACCTGGTAAGTAACTCACACAACCGCAACGGAACCCTGAACCCCGACGGCACCTTCAAGTACCGCGAGAATAGCCCCTTGCTTTTTGATGTGGGCGGCACCAAATTCACCCACGTAGTGGGCAATATTGATATCACCCGGAGACTGTCTGACGTAGTAGGCATCGCCTTTGGTTCGGAGTTCCGCAGTGAGACTTTCACGGTGATCCAGGGCTCTGAAGCTTCTTACGAAGATGGTGGCCCGGATTCTTTTGCCGGTAACGACCCCCGTAATTCAGGTTCCTTCAACCGCTACAACTTTGGTGGTTACTTCGATTTGGCACTGGATCTTACCGATGATTTCCTCATCAATGGTACCATTCGCGCTGAAAACTACAGCGACTTCGGTGACGCTTTTGTGTGGAAAGTGAGCTCGCGGTACAAGTTTGCAGATGACATGATTACCCTGCGGGCATCTGCTTCTACGGGTTTCCGCGCGCCTTTGCTGCACCAGATCTATACCCAGAAAGCCCAGTACAGCTTTATTCCTGGCCAGGGTATTCAGGTAGGTGGTTTGATCAATAACGTTTCCCGCGAAGCCCGCCTGTTGGGCTTGCCCGCGTTGAAGCCCGAAGAATCTACCAACATCACGGTAGGTATCGGTTTCAAGCCAAACAACAAGTTTCGCCTGACGGTGGATTACTACAATATTGCCTTGACCGACCGGATTATCCTGAGCACGGAAATTGGCAAAACCGATGCAGGTAATACGGCATTGGATGCCATCCTGACCGCCAACAACCTGTCTGACCTGAGCTTTTTCGTCAATGCCCTGGATACCCGTACCACCGGTATTGACCTCGTAGCCAGCTACCGTGGAGTAGCCGTTGGCGCTGGTAGCCTGGCCTTTAACCTGTCTGGCAACTACACCCTGAGCAACGAAAGAGACGGTGATGTCAAAAACCCCATCCTGGTAGAGCAAGCTGGCCAAACGGTTTCTAACCCTACGCAAGAGGCACTGTTCTTTACCTCTCGTCCGGAATACAAGGCGATCCTGGGTGTAGATTACAAGGCCGGTAAATTTACCGCTTCCTTGAACAACACCTTGTTTGGCCCTACTCAATTCCGCCAGCAAGGGTTGGATGCCCGGTTGTATACGGAGTTTACCCCCAAGGTGGTTACCGACCTGGGGCTGAGCTACCTGCTATCTGAAAAGATCACGGTTGCACTGAATGTAAACAACCTGTTGAATGTACTTCCTGAATGGAGCTTCAAAGCCGATGCCGGTTCGGAGGGCCTGTTGAATGATGCTGCCTTCCTGCAGAATCAATCTAACTTGATTACCTTTAACCAGCGTTATTCACAAATGACTTATGATGGTTACCACTTCAGTCAGTTGGGAACCATTTTTAATCTCTCCGTAAACGTTCAGTTCTAAGAACCTTCGTTTGGTGAGCTTTTAATAAAACAGTGGCTTCCGCGGGGTAACTTGCGGAAGCCATTTTTTATACCTTTTACCATGAATTTTCTTGCCCACTTGTTATTGTCCTGCCAGGATGAAGAATTGATTGTTGGCAATTTCCTCGGAGATTTCATCAAGAATCGCGACCTGCCGGGCCTCCCACCCGGGATTCAGCAAGGTATCCGACTACACCGATTTATCGATACCTATACCGATAATCATCCGGTGGTCAGGCAGGGAACTCACCGGTTGCAGAAACGACATGGTAAGTATGCTGGCGTGGTCATTGACGTCTTGTACGACTATATCCTGGCCAATCATTGGGCCCACTACCATTCCCAAAGTCTGGGGGTATTCACGCAGGGTATTTACCAGGTATTGGAGCAGAACCTTCCCTTGATGCCCGCCCGTTTACAACAGCGTGTTCCACTGATGATCGCTGATGACTGGCTGGTACAATACGGCACCACCGCAGGTATTGCCTACACCTTTAGCCGGCTGCAGCAAAGGGTTTCAAAACCGGAATATTTGGAAGATGCGCTGGTCAGTTTACACGAAGACCAGGCTTTGTTAGTCGAGGAATTTTCCCATTTTTTTCCTGCAATTGCACAGGAGGTCAGCTTGTTTTGTGACTGTTAGGCGGGGTTAGCCGCCAAAGAAGATTCGCTTGATATCTAAACCATTGGCGAAAATTACCAAACCAATGACCACCACAAATCCGGCCAGGGTAGCATACTCCATGAATTTGTCACTGGGTTTGCGGCCAGAGACGGCTTCGTAAAGTAGAAACATCACGTGTCCACCATCCAGCGCTGGAATCGGTAAGAGATTCATGAAAGCCAGAATGAGCGACAAGATGGCGGTCATCGTCCAGAATCGTTCCCATACCCATTCGTTGCCAAACATGCCACCAATAGAAGCAAAACCACCCAGGCTTTCAGAAGCCTTGATCTTTCCCCGAAACATTTGCCCGAAGGCTTTTAATTGGTCGGTCAGGGTGCCCCAACCCAGCGCGGCACCAGCAGGAATGGCTTGGGCCAGGCTGTATTCTTGCCTTTTAGTCGGGAAAAAATAAGTAGGATCAGCGGGGTAAACGCCAATTTTTGCTTCGTCGGTAGTGGTCAAGGTCAAATCCCTGGCAACGCCGTTACGGCTAACCGTCACGGTCACTTCTTGTCCTTTATAAGGGGCAATCGCTGTTACAAAATCCGTAAAGAAGGGCGTAGGCGTCCCATTGAGCGCAATAATGCTATCCTTAACTTCCATCCCCGCCGTTTTGGCTGGGGAGTCTGCCGAAAATTTGGCAGCTACAAAAGGTACCCGCGGCATGAACAAGCTGATACCTTTGTTTTCGTAGCTGGACAATACCCCTACGAAGCGGTTGTCAATAGGAATATCCATGTTTTCGCCCGCACGCCTAACCTCGATGGTGTTGGCGTTATTGATCACAATTTCCCGCAACAGGGTGCGGCTGTTAAATTTATCGAAGGCTTGTCCGTTGATGGCCAGGATATTGTCACCCTCCCGCAAGCCGATCTCATAACCGATAGAATCTACCGCGATACCGTATTTTACGTTCTCCGTGGGAAGGTAGGATTGTCCGTAATACCACAACACCCCCGCAAAAATGAGCAAGCCCAGGAAGAAATTGACGGTAACGCCACCCATCATGATTATGAGTCGCTGCCAGGCCGGTTTACTGCGAAACTCCCATTCCTGGGGTTCGCCCTGCATTTGCTCGCTGTCAAAGCTTTCGTCGATCATGCCACTGATCTTGACGTAGCCGCCCAGCGGTAACCAGCCGATGCCGTATTCTGTTTCTCCAATCTTCTTTTTAAACAAGGAAAATCCCGGGTCAAAGAAAAGATAGAACTTTTCTACCCGGGTACCGAAAAAACGGGCGGGTAAGAAGTGACCACCTTCGTGCAAAACAATTAAAATAGAAAGGCTCAGCATCAATTGGCCAGCCATCACTAAAATATCCATACGCTAGA
>PZPC01000074.1 GCA_003045895.1 Bacteroidota bacterium | reverse complement strand
AAAAGGGGAAAGGTGTAAAAGGGGGACTCGAAGTCGGAAATCGGAGGTGGGAAGTCGGAAATTTTAGACCGGGTAAAGGTGGAAAGGAAAGTGGAAACGTGGAAAAGGGGAAAGGTGTAAAAGGGGGACTCGAAGTCGGAAATCGGAGGTGGGAAGTTTTAGACTGTGTAAAGGTCTAAGCGTGTAAACGGGTGGCTGACCCAGCGTCGGGCATATCCATCTTCCCGCATGCGCTGAGAGCCACCAAAAATCACCCAGTCCCAGTGATCAAAGGATCGCGCACCTGAGCGGGCGGGCCTACTCCTTCAGGACTACGGCTATAGCACAAGTTGCATTATCAAGCAGGAAGATGCCTTGGCAAATGGGGTTAAATCTATCTAATCCCCATTGATTTGGCGTTATTCCTTTGGGTCGGGCAGTCCCAGCGGTAGGTATCCACAACGCTAAAGTATGGCAAAACGACCGCAGCGCGGTCAAATTATGTTAGCCCTAACACCGCCAATTCTTTCCGACCCGACCCCAGCGGGGTCGCACCAAAGGCTATAGGCATTGTGCTATAAACATGGAATCCCTTCAGGATTCAGTGCCAGGCTATAACACAGCATCCCTTCAGGATGCAGGGCCGCTGAAGAGCGGAATTGGGTAATCCTTAGTGAGAATGCTGGTTACTCGCCAGGGGCCGCGCCGGGAAGGATGCTGCTCCCGCCCCCTCAGCAGACCCAGAATGAGTTGTATGTTTATAGGGAAGATGATACAGCAGGGCAACGACCCCGAGGGGGTCGCATAAAATACCAACATTGGCGTCAGCCGGAGCCGACGACAATTATAGGTGGATGTGTCCCAACCGTAGTCATTTATGGCGCTGGGAGCAACAAATTAATATTAATCCCCCTGCAACTTGTGTAATAGCCGTAGTCCTTCAGGTGACTGCTGGCGCAGGGACGAGCAGCAGCAGGGATGGGCGGGAGGAACGACCAGACAGCCCGGCGACGGGTGGCTACCTGCTGCGCCAGCGGCCAGCAGGTGGGCGCCCGGCGGCTGCCCAAAAAACAATTGCGCCTGGGGGCGTCGGAAGCAGCGCGTTATGTTTAGTTTTAACCTTCAACAACAACGCCTGTAACCATGAAGCAGCCCCTCCTCTACCTCTACCTGATGCTGGCCGGTGTGAACCTGGCGGCGGAATACGCCCAGGAAACCTGGCTGATTGTGCTGACCAAGCCGCTGTTGCTGACGGTGCTGGCGGTATGGTTTTACGGGCGGGTGCGGCCACTGCGCGGTGGGTTTGAGCGCCTGCTACTGGTGGGGCTGGTGTTTTCGATCGGCGGCGACACCCTGCTGCTGCTGGTGGAGAACGGGCCGCGGGCCGAGCTTTTCTTCCTGCTGGGGTTGGGGAGTTTTCTGGTGGCCCAGCTGTGCTACGCCGGGGCTTTCGGGCAGTACCCGGGGGCGCGGCGCGAGGGGTTGGTGGTTCGGCAACCGGCCTGGGCGCTGCCGGGCTTGCTGTACCTGGCGGCGATGCTGGTGGTGCTGTGGCCGGGCCTGGGCATGGGCCTGCGGGTGCCGGTGGCGGTGTATGCGTGCGCTATTGTGGCCATGGCTACGGCGGCTCTCAACCTGGGTGGCGTGGCGCCGTCGGGCCCCTGGCGCGGGCTGCTGGTGGGGGTGTTGCTGTTTGTGCTGTCGGATTCGCTGATCGCCTGGAACAAGTTTGTGACCCCGCTGCCCTACGCGCGGGTGGGCATTATGCTGACCTACCTGGTGGGGCAGCTGCTGATTGCCTATGCGGGGTGGCGGATGGCACAAGTGGAAAAGGGGGGGACTCGAAGTCGGAAGTGGGAGGTGGGAAGTCGGAAGTTTTAGGCCGGGTAAAGGTGGGAAATCGGAAATGGCGGCGTGTAAAAGGGAGGTCAGGCAAGCGTTGCGTTTGTCTGCTAGCGGGAGCAGCGTGGTTTATGGCTTTAACTCTTTTCCGTGCACTATTAAGCTTGGCCTAACCGACCAAGGGGTTTATAACGGTGGTCTTTATTGAAAAACAATGTTGCTTTTTTTTGAAATAAAAACATTTTAAGGTATATTTACCCTGTGATCCGAAAGCGACTTCTTTTTGACCACCTTTCTGATTACTCATCGGTAACTACCCCTTGCGGCGGACACACTTCGCCAGGCCATCAAGGGCATTCAGCGGTTTTGTTTTCCTTGCTTGGTTGTTGGCAGTGCATAACTGGCAGCAATGGTGGTGGTTTGCCCCGTACGGCCAGTGGGTCGGAAGTGGGGCCGGCGTTCAGGCCTTAAGGGTGGGCCCCTCCCAAGGGGCTGCTATGCCCTGGCGAGAAATCCCCCCATCTCAATCACCCATCCAACCTCTCGCGAACTGGCAGCAAGGCGGTTTCACCCTAACCCTAATTTTCTGCTCAGCACCTGACTTTCCAGCAAATCGTGCGCCCCTTGAGATCGCCTCGCGCCAGGGGTGGTAGCAGGCCGCCGCCGCGGCGGCGCCCGTAGGGCCGACCAGCGGGAGCTGCGGACGACCCGGCCCGCAGGGAGGCGCCCAGAGCTATCGAATCTAAAAACAATTAATAGGACCAACAGGGTTTATTTACGCCGGATAGTACGAAGTGCCGTAGGTACGGCTTTTGATTCTTTGACAAAACTTATGCCCTCGCTTCTTTTCTACCCTACTATAAGGTAATTTTTCTAATTTTGCAGCGTTTTTCAGCAGGGTAGCTGATCGGTTTGTTGCTATGCAGCGCCGCGCCTACCCGCAAAATAATGCTCATTCACATTACCTTATAAAATTAGGCCACTCATGGTAAAACAATGGACTGCAGTGCTGATGATCTTCAGCATGACCATTGCCGGTTTATTTGCTCAAAAAGCGGACGATCGCGTGCTTTTCACGGTGGAAGGAAACCCCGTTGGGGTAGAAGAATTCACCTACATCTACGCCAAGACCAACGGCGACAAAGCCGACTTTTCGGAGCCGACTCTCCAGGAATACCTCGACCTCTACGTCAAATTCAAACTGAAGGTACAGCGTGCCAAAGAGATGCGCCTCGACACCATCAAGGCACTGCAGGAGGAGCTGGCGGGCTACCGGCGGCAACTGGCCGACAGCTACCTGGTGGATCGCGCCATCGGCGACCGCCTCATCAGCGAGGCTTACGACCACCTGAAACAAGATGTCGACATCAGCCACATCCTGGTGGCGATGAAGACCGACGCCAGCCCGGCCGACACCCTGGCGGCCTACACCAAGGCCATGGCTACCCTGGAGCGCATCAACAAGGGCGCCGCCTTTGCCGACGTGGCCAAAGAAGTTTCCGACGACCGCTACAGCAAGGACCGCGGTGGCCGGGTGGGTTTCACCACGGCCCTCTACCCTGCTGGTTTGTACAACCTCGAGTACGCCGCCTACCAGGCGCCCCTCAATAAGGTGACGGGCCCTATCCGCACCAACGCGGGTTACCACCTGTTGCTGGTGCACGAGCGCCGGCCGGCCCGCGGGGAAGTAGAAGCAGCCCACATCATGATGCGCACCGACAACCAGGACGAAGCCACTGCGAAAGCCCGGATCGACAGCGTGTACCAGGCCCTCCAGGGCGGAGCAGCCTTCGACGCCCTGGCCAAGGCCGTGAGCCAGGACGAGCGCACCGCCAGCAACGGCGGCTACATCGGCTTCTTCGGCATCAGCCGCTACGAGAAGCCCTTTGAAGATGCCGCTTTCGGCATCACCGCCGACGAAGGCTACTCCAAGCCCTTCAAGACCAGCCTCGGTTGGCACGTAATCAAAAGAATTAGTCGCAAGGAAATACAACCTTTCGCCGCCGAAAAGCCTCGTTTAGAGGGTAAGGTTCGGCAGGATCCCCGCTTTGATGCAGCGAAGAAAGCTTTGCTCGTCCATATCCGCCAGGACAACCACTTCACGGAGAATACGGCCGGGCTGAACGAATACATCGCCAGCTTGCCCGACACCTTCAACACCTTCCGCTGGAAGGCGGAGGAGCCCCTTTCGAAACTGGGTTTGTTTAGCCTCGACGGCGGCTACCAGGTCACGATGGGCGATTTCGCCACCTACCTGAGCAAGTCGACCCGCGAGCGGGTCAGCTACGCGCGGGAAGGTGACAACGAATCGGTAGCCCGCCGGCTCTACGCCCAGTTTGTGGACGACCAACTGCTGAAATACGAAGAATCGCAACTGGAGCAGCGGTATCCCGAGTTTCGCAGCCTCATGCGCGAGTACGAGGAAGGCATCCTGCTCTTCGAAGCGACCAAACTGGAGGTGTGGGACAAAGCAGCCCAGGACAGTGTGGGATTGGAAAAATTCTACACAGGTGTAGCCGGAAAGTACCGTTGGGCACCCCGGGCAAAAACGACCACCTACCGCGTAGGCCTCAACTACAAAGACGAAGCCGAAGCGGTGCGGGCTTACGCCCAAAACCATACCGCGGAAGAAGTGAAAGCCCGGTTCAATACCCCGGAAACCATGAAAGTGGTGACGGAAGAATCGCTGGTGGAACAGTTTCGCGCGCCGGAATTATCGGCGGTGGGTTGGCAAACCGGTAGCATTACGCCGCTGGAAGAAAACCAGCGCAGCAAAAACCTGAAGTTCGTGAAGATCGAAGCAATCCTGCCCGAAGCCAATAAGACACTGGCCGAAGCGCGGGGATACGTGATTGCCGACTACCAGGATGAACTCGAACGCGAATGGGTCGAAGCGTTGCGCAACAAGTACAAGGTGGTTATTAACCAGAAAGTATTTAAAAGTCTCGTGCGTTGATAACATTCGGTAACACGGTTAAAAATGGTGGCTTGCTGCTGCTGCTCCTGAGCTGCCTGCTGGTGGTGACGGGTTGTAGTAGCGAAAAACAGGAAGGCGCGGGCAATGTCCGGTTACTGGCACGGGTAGGCAACAAGACCCTGGACATCACCGAAATGGAGGGGATGTTCTACGACAGCATGAGCCCCGAGGACAGTGCGGCCGTCATTCAGGCTTTTGTGGGGCGGTGGGTACGCGAAGCAGCCATCCTCAACGAGGCGGAACGCAACATTCCACCCAACCTGAACATCAACAAGCTTGTGCGCGACTACCGGGCCTCCCTGGTGCGCAGCAACTACGAGAAGATTCTGGTAGAAAAGCTGCTCGATTCGGTGGTGACGCAAGCGGAACTGGAAGAATTTTACGCGGAAAACAAGCTGCTCTACGAGTTGGAAAAGCCGATCATGCGCTGTTTTTTTATTAAAGTTCCTATTCCCACGCCCGAAGGTAGCCGCCTGCGGAACTTGTGGAACATGGAATCCAAGGCCTCGGTCGCCGATTTGCAAAAATACTGTAACCAGTACGCCGAAGTTGCTTTGTTGGACAAAAACCTCTGGTACGCCATCGAAGATGTAGGCAAGCAGCTGCCCGACGGCACCATCACCACCGCCAACGTGGGTTCGAAACGCGATTTTACCCAGCGGGACGAACACCACCAGTACTACTTTCGGTTGTTTGAATTGAAAAACCGCAAAGAAATTGCCCCCTTGTCCTACATCGAAGACCAGGCGCGCAAAGTCATTTTACACAAGCGGAAGTTGCAGTTGGTGGAAGAAGTAAAAGAAGACATTTATCAGCGCGAATTGCGGGATAACAACGTGGAAATACTCATAAAGTAAGCATTCGGTATGAATAAGCATTTGATGATTTTACTGACCGTACTGACCCTGACTCAGGTGGTTTGCGCCCAACGGGTGGTCATTGACAAGGTCGTGGCGATGGTGGGTGGCGAGGTCGTATTGCTGTCTGAAATAGAAGAACAGTACTCCCTGATGAAAGCCCAGAACCCCAACGTACCCCAGGATCTGCGGTGTGACATCATGGACCAGTTACTGGCTTCCAAGTTACTGGTCAACCAGGCCAACCTGGACAGTATCCTCGTGGCCGACGAAGAGTTGGAAGAACAGCTCAATGCCCGGATTGAACGGATTTTAGCCTACATGAATGGCGACCTGGAACAGTTCCAGGCCTACTACGGCCAAAGTGTTACCCAGGTCAAGGAACAGTTTCGCGGTGACTTGCGTTCGCAGATTCTTTCCGAGCGCATGCGTGCGCAGGTACTGGCTGGCGTTACCGTTACGCCTTCCGAAGTGAAGCACTTTTTCCAGGAAATTCCGCGCGACAGCCTCCCCTACTTCAGTTCGGAAGTGGAGGTTGGCGAGATCGTCTACATTCCGCCAGTCAACGCCGAAGAGCGGGCCAAATCGATTGCCAAGCTGGAAGGTCTGCGCGAACAGATCGTGTCGGGAGCGGCTACCTTCGAGAGCACCGCCCAAAAATTCAGTGACGATGGCTCGGCGCGTATCGGTGGCGATCTGGGCTGGGCCAAGCGCGGCAAATTTGTGCCCGAATTTGAAGCTGCCGCCTACCAGTTGGAACCCAACGAAATCAGCCAGGTGGTTGAATCTGAGTTTGGTTTTCACCTCATCCAGCTCCTCGAACGCCGGGGCAACAGCATCCACGTGCGCCACATCCTGGTCCGCCCGGAAATCACCGAAGATGACCTGGCACAAGCAGAGCAGTACCTCGACTCGATACGGACCCTCATTGTGTCCGATTCTATGAGTTTTTCGTTGGCCGTCAAGCGTTTTGGCAACGAAGACGTGCAGAGCTACACCAACGATGGCCGGATGGTCAACCCCAATACCGGCAATACGTTCTTCGAGGTTGCAGAGCTCGATCCCGACGTTTACTTCGCCATCGACACCCTGAAGATCGGCGGGGTTACCAAGCCTTTTTCTTTTGCCAGCCCTACCGGCGAAACGCTGTACCGACTCGTACAACTGCAGTCGCGTACCGATCCCCACAAGGCTAATCTGCAACAAGACTACAGCAAAATTCTGGAAGCGACCAAGCAGTCGAAACAAAACGAATACCTGAGTACCTGGATCCAGGAGAAAGTCGCTTCTACTTACATCAACCTGGATAGCCGCTACACGGGGTGCCCGAGTTTATCAAAATGGAAAGAAGACGCCGGCCTTAAGCCCTAGTCCTGGTTTGCACAAGTCGTAAGAATTTAGCTATCTTTCACCGCCACAAATAATTGTGGTAATCCAGCGCTGCCAGGTTAGCATGTGCTGAGCTAAATTCTTACGCTTATGCGGTGGTTGGTTATACTTCTCTTTGCAGGCCTTTTGCTGTTCCACTTTTCTTGTGGAAGCCCCGACAATGGCGACCGCCCCGAGGTGGGAATAACCCTCGACAGCCTGGTGCGGCGGGTGGCTATTCCCAGTCAGCAAATGGGCAAGGTCTTCAATGCCAACGTGATCTTGCCCGAGAGCTATTTCCTGGACACCACGCCCCGGTTCTACCCGGTCGTTTACCTGTTGCACGGGTATTCTGGCAATTTTTCCAATTGGCACGAAAAAGTCCCCAGCCTGCGCAAACTGGCATCCCAACACCAACTCATCCTGGTTTGCCCGGAAGGCAATTTCAGCAGTTGGTACCTCGACAGCAGCCTGGATTCCGGGATGTTGTTTTTCACCTACATCAGCCAGGAAGTACCCAGTTATATCGACGCCCACTTCCGCACCTACGACGATGCCCGTTACCGCGGCATTACCGGCCTGAGCATGGGCGGCCACGGGGCTTTGCTGATTGCCCTTGCCCACCCCGACTGGTTTGGGGCAGCGGGCAGCATGAGCGGAGTGGTTGATCTGCGCACCCATCCCAACGACTATGACATTGCCAAGCACCTGGGCTCCTACGAAGCCGACACCCTGCTGTGGGCCGCCAACTCGGTGGTCGAAATAGCCAGCCAGCGCCGCCGCAGCAACCCGAAACTCATCATCGACTGTGGTACTTCTGACAGTCTCATCATCGATAACCGGCGGCTCCACGAGGTGCTGCTGGAAAACAATATCCCCCACACCTACACCGAGCGACCCGGCAACCACGACTGGCTCTACTGGGAAGAAGCCATCAATTACCAATTGCTCTTTTTTGACCGCTTTTTTAAAGAAGGTTAAGAACAGGTAAGCCCCAAAAACACCAACCATGATCCGCAATCACCGCACGGAAGTGCTTTCCGACCACTGGTATACCCTGCGCAAACACACGTTCGAGCTGCGGCTGCGCAGTGGCGAATGGGCAACACAGACCCGCGAAGCCTACGACCGGGGCAACGGGGCCGGAATTTTACTGTACAACAAAGCGGAAGGAAAGGTGCTGCTGACCCGTCAGTTCCGCCTACCCACCTTCGTGAATGGCAACCCCGATGGCATGATGATCGAAGTTTGTGCCGGCCTGCTGGACGAAGCCGACCCCGCCGACTGTATCCGCCGCGAAACAGAAGAAGAAACGGGCTACCGCATCCAGGAGGTGAAGAAGGTCTTGGAGGCCTACATGTCGCCGGGTGCCGTTACGGAGATCCTCTATCTTTTCGTGGGTGAATACCACGCCCATCAGAAAGTCAGCGAAGGCGGTGGCCTGGAAGAAGAAACCGAAGACATCGAAGTGCTGGAGTGCACCCTGGATGAAGCCCTGGCCATGGTAAAAAACGGCACCATCCGGGATGCCAAGACGATCATGCTGTTGCAATACGCGAAGCTGGAGGGGCTGGTTTAGCGCTGCTACCTGCATTCGAGCACCCCATCATCAAGCGGGTCTTTCAGCAAAGTACGCTGGTCGTGAAAATAGTTTTGTTCCAGCCGCCAGGGCATGGTTGCGCCCAATTTGGGCAGGCTGTCCAGTATTCTCAACAAATAGCCGGGGGTGAAATCAAAAAAAGGAACCAGTTCCAGCGTAGGGTCGTGCTGTCGGGGGCAAGCCTGGTGGTACCCCTTTTGGTCCATGTAATTGATGAGCCGGCAAACATACTGGCTGACCAGGTCACACTTCAAGGTCCAGGAGGCATTGGTGTACCCAAAAACCTGCGTCAGGTTGGGAATGTCGCTAAACATGGCGCCTTTGTAGGAAACCTTCTGCGAAAAATCCACCAACTCCCCATCCACTTCCACGGGAAACTGACAGACCACCGTGGCCGCCAGGCCCGTTGCGGTAACGATAATATCAGCATCCAGGGATCGGCCGGAAGCCAGTTGGATACCCGTCGGGGTAAACGCTGCGATCTGGTCGGTAACGATGGTGGCTTTTTTGGCTTTAAGCGCTAAAAAAAGATCGTCGTCGGGTACCAGACACACCCGTTGGTCCCAGGGATCATAGGACGGCGTGAAATGGGTCGCTACATCGAAATCGTTGCCCAGGATTTTCTTTATCCGCCTGATGAGCAGTTTTTTTACCGTTTTGGGGTAAGCCCGGGCCAACGCATAGCTATAGCGCTGGAACCGTATTCTGAGCCAGCGGTTGATGCGGTAGGCCAGGGGGGGTGACAGGTGTCGGTGGAGCCATTTGGCAATTTTATCCTCCGCGGGTTGGCTCACCACATAAGTTGGGCTGCGCTGCAACAGGGTTACGTGGGCAGCCTGTGCGGCTAAAGCGGGCACAAGCGTGACGGCCGTAGCGCCACTGCCGATGACGACGATGCGCTGGTTGGAATAATCCAGCCCGGCCGGCCATTTTTGCGGGTGGACAATGGTGCCTTTAAAGGTTTCGCGGCCTGGAAAAACGGGGGTATAACCCGCTTCGTAGCTGTAGTAGCCGGTACAGAGCGACAAAAAGGAGCAGGTGAAAATTTTCGGCTGCGCCAACTGACCCACCGACACCGTGACCGTCCACCGGGCGGTTTCCGACGACCAGGCGACTTTGGTCACCCGGTGCTCAAATAAGATATGCTGATCGATCCCCTCCGCCTGGATGGTATCTTCCAGGTATTCCAGGATCAATTCTCGGGGTGCAATGGCCTTGGGGTTCGTCCAGGGGCGGAAAGCAAAACCAAAGGTATACATGTCCGAATCGGAACGGATACCCGGATAGCGAAAGAGGTCCCAGGTGCCGCCGATATTTTTTCGGCCTTCCAGCATCGCATAGGTTTTGGTGGGGCAATCCGTTTGCAGGTAATGGGCTGCACTGATGCCCGAGATGCCCGCGCCAACGATGAGGGTGTCGAAATAGATGGGGTTCATTGTCGGTTTAACTTGACCACAAAATTTGTCAGAGAAGGATACAGTAATTAAGAGTTGCTATATTACACAATAATAAGCAATAGACGTGTAAAAGGAGACCGGTGAAAGATTTCAAAAACAAAGTCGTTGTCATCAGCGGAGCTGGTTCGGGGATTGGACGAGCGCTAGCCGTGGCATTCCAGGAATTGGGCGCCCGGCTGGCCCTGAACGATATCAATGCGGATACGTTGCTGGCCACCGTTACCCAGGTTGGCGGTCCGGCAGTGGTATTTTACCGGCATTTTGATGTGTCTGACCAAGCTGCCGTTTATCAATTTGCCGAAGACGTCGTGGCGCATTACGGGCGGGTAGATGTGGTGATCAACAATGCCGGGGTAGCTCTGGCCAAGCTGTCGGCCCTGAAGACAAGCCTGGCCGATTACGAGTGGATCATTGGAATCAACTTATGGGGGATGATGTACGGCACCCTGGCTTTTTTGCCACATCTGCAAAAGCAACCCGAATCCAGCGTCGTGAACTTATCCAGTATTTTTGGCGTACACGGCATCCCCTACCAGGCGGCCTACAGTACCACAAAATTTGGGATCCGGGGCTTCACCGAAGCACTGGCGCTGGAGGAACGGCTGCATCAGACCGGCGTAGTAGCCACCTCGGTGCATCCCGGCGGCATCCAAACCAACATCGCCCGCAGTGCCCGCTATGCTGGCACGGATAGCGCCACTATTGAGAAATTTGAAAAAGCCTTCCTGACCAGTCCGGAACAGGCTGCCCAAACGATTATTGCTGGCATCCGGCGTAAGAAAACCCGTATTCTCATTGGCCCCGATGCCCGCCTTTTTTATTATATTAATAAATTACCACACGGGATTATCACCTGGTTTTTGTTGCGGTTTGCCCGCAAAATGGCCTAACCTACTGCCTAACCTACTATCCAACGACTATGAAAATTCCTTTAAAAATACGGCTCCTGCTCTGGCTCATCAACCGGGACGCTACCCTGCAAATCCACCAGATGAGTGCCCCGCAGGCCCGGCAGGTCACCGAAAAAAAGAAGGCGCGCATTGAAAAGTTCCTCGACTACGCTCCCCTGCCGCTGCACCGGGTTTTCGACCTGGCCATTCCGGGAAGAGACAGCCAAATTCCCGTGCGGATCTACCAACCTACCGCCGAAAAAAACCTGCCTTTGATTGTGTACTTCCACGGGGGCGGATTTGTCTTACCTGGCGTGGATTCGCACGACAAAGTTTGCCGGCGCATCGCGCACGACAACCAGGCGGTGGTTCTATCGGTGGAATACCGCCTGGCACCGGAATTCAAATTCCCCATCCCGGTTCACGACAGCTACGATGCGACCGTATGGGCTGCCGAAAATGCCGCTCTACACCACGGCGACCCGACCCGACTGGTGGTGATGGGGGATAGCGCGGGCGGCAATTTAGCCACGGCGGTGTGCCTGCTGGCCCGGGACCTGCAGGGGCCAAAAATAGCCTGTCAGGTACTCATTTATCCCTGCACGGATGCGACCATGGGTTCTGATTCCATCACCACCTACGGCGCCGGCTACCTGCTCACCCACGCGTCGATGAAGTGGTTTGTAGGGCATTACAAAGCCACCGACAAAGATTTGTACTCCCCCTACATGTCGATGTTGCTGGCCGATGATGTGACCAACCTTCCGCCAGCGTTCGTCTTCACCGCCGAGTACGACCCCCTCAAAGATGAGGGCCGCCAGTACGCTGAAAAATTGCGGGCCGCCGGTAACGAAGTCTTATACAAAGATTATGGCGGGCTCATCCACGGGTTTATGAACATGCCGAAAATGTCGCCCCATATCCTGGGAGCCTACGCTGATATTCGGGCAGTTTTGGCGAAGTATTTATCTCCCAATAATTAACCAGGATGCCAGGCCCCGCAAAATTTCGTCCTTCCCACGCCGACCCGGTGCAGGATCTGTTTGGTCGGCCCGCAGGGTGGATGCTGTACTGGGGCAGTACAATCGTGGTGATGTTGTTGTTGGTGTTCGTGGGGTTGGCTGCCTTCATTCGGTATCCCGACCGGGTGGTTACGATCGTCCAGATCAGCACCCCCGTTCCACCGGCATCGGTAGTAGCGCGAATGACGGCGCCCATTGCCCAGCTACTGGTCGCCGACGCGGGAGCGGTACAACCAGGTGACGTACTGCTGGTGCTGGACAATCCGGCCAACTATGTGCACCTCCAGCAATTGGACCGTATCCTGCATGAGCTCGTTCTCCTGGACACCCCTACCGCGGTACTGGCCAGCAGCCTGCCCGCGCAGCTGGAGCTTGGTGAACTGGGCCGCGACTACGCCCAACTGCTCAATTACGCTACCGAATTGCGCTACCGGTTGGCACGCAGCAACAGCGGCCAGCGCGCCCAACTGCTCGACAAGCAATTGCAACATACGGCAGAAATCCAGGCCAATCTGGACACCCAACTGCTGATCCAACGACAGGAACTGGCGATTGCCGGGCGCAATGCCCAACAATTCCGCGAGCTTGCCGCCCGGAGCAGCGCCAGCCAGCTGGAGCTCGACGCGGCCGAAACCCGCTACCTGCAGGCCCTGCGCCAGGTACAGGAGCAGGACAACCGGCGCCGGCAAAACCAGCGGCAACGCGAAGCGCTGCTGGAAACCCGGCTGGCGCTCGAGGAACAACTCTCGGACCAGGTGATGATGCCGTGGCTGGGCTTCCAGGCCACGGTGCGCCAGCTGCGCCAGGGTTGGCAGGAATGGGAAGCCCGGTTCCTGTTGCGCGCACCCGTCTCCGGCCAGGTCACCTACTACCAGGCGCTGGCTCCCGGCCTGCTGGTGCAGGAGAACCAGGTGCTGTTGGGTATCGTCCCCGCCGGTGCGGCAGGAACGTGGGTAGCCGAGGGTATCCTCAACGGCAGCGCCAGCGGCAAAATAGCGGTGGGCGATACGGCTTACCTACAATTGGAAGCCTTCCCCTACCGCGAATTTGGGCAGGTCGCTGCCCGCGTTCAGCAGCTGGCCCTGGCTCCCCAACCAGCCGGAGGGGGCTACCGGATCCTGCTCGAACTGCCATCCGGGCTGACAACTACCTACGGCAAAACCCTACCCTTTCGGCAACAAATGCGGGCCCAGGGCATTATCCTCGGGGAAAAACGGAGTCTGCTGGCCCGCCTGCTTGACCGCTTGCGGAGCGGACAAAAAAACGAGTGAGGCAAACAACTAAAAAATCAACAGCAAAATCTATTCGGATTCAAGATAAATACTATCTTTGCACCCCATTAGGAATTTTACTTCATCAAACACATTACTAATGTTCGCAATCGTAACCATAGCTGGTCAGCAGTTTAAAGTTGAGGAAGGTCAGGAGATCTTCGTCCACCAGCTAGAAGCAAGCGAGGGTGACAGCCTGTCTTTCGATCAAGTTTTATTGATCAACAAGGAAGGTAACACCACCGTAGGCACGCCGATTCTGAACGCCAAGGTTAATGCTACGGTATTATTAGGCCATCAGAAAGGAGACAAAGTCATCGTATTCAAGAAGAAGCGCCGTAAGGGCTATCGCAAGAAGAACGGTCACCGCCAGCATTTTACCAAAATCAAAATTGACAGCATCGCCGGCTAAGTCGGTTGCATCATTGTTAACAAAAAAATCACTCTAACCATGGCACACAAAAAAGGTGTAGGTAGTACTGACAATGGCCGCGACAGCGCAAGTAAACGACTCGGTGTCAAATTATTTGGCGGACAAGTTGCTAAGGCCGGAAATATCCTCATTCGCCAGCGCGGTACCAAGTACCACCCCGGTGAAAATGTATACATGGGTAAAGATTTTACCCTGCACGCCCGCGTTGATGGGGTAGTTGCTTTTCGCAAGCGTCGTTCGGATCGGATGTACGTGAGCATTGTTCCTGCTGACGCGGTTGCCGTAGCAGCAGCGCCCAAGGCCGCTAAAGCAACAGCTCCGGTAGCGGAAGCGCGTTCTGTAGCAGCTCCTGCAGCAGCAGCAGCTCCAGCCGGTGAAAAAGTTACCCTCCCCAGCGGCAAGACCATCAAGCAGGATGACCTGAAGATGATCGAAGGCATCGGTCCCAAGATCGAAGGCCTGCTCCACGATGCCGGTATCAAAACCTGGGCGGATCTGGCTAATGCGCCGACCGAACAAGTACAAGCTATTCTCGACGAAGCTGGTCCACGCTACCGCATCCACGAGCCCACGACCTGGGCCAAGCAGGCACGCCTAGCCGCTGATGGCAACTGGGCGGAACTCGAAGCTTACCAGGATCACCTGGACGGTGGTCGGGAGCCCGAAGACAAATAAGCTGAACAGCAACAATAAATAAAAAAGCCCTTAGGACCCTGGTTCTAAGGGCTTTTTTATTTCCCCACAATGGGGTCCGAAACGTCCTTTTCGGCTTCACCCAAAAGCTTTGATCTGAACTTTACCTGAGTTGATCGAAAAAATAATGTTCTTTTTTATAAATTTTCTATTTTAGGACTGTAATAAATGGTACCCCTTGAGTTACTAATTACTAGCAACAACAAAGCAGCCCCCCTGCTTAAGGGTGTTGACTGCTCTAAATTCTTAAAATCCTATATGCTTTCAACAGCATCATTTTGTAAACCAAATTTCAATATGAAACAATTTATTTTGCTCTTTGCGTTGTCCCTCGGTTTCTATTTTGCCCAGGCGCAGGAAAAAGCCACGGACATTACCGTCGATCAGATTCTGGCCACCTACTTCGAAAACACGGGTGGTGTTGACAACTGGAAAGCGCTCACCAGTACGCGCATGGAAGGAAAAATGGTCCAAATGGGTATGGAGTTCCCTGGTGTCGTGACCTCCGCCGCACCCAACAAGCAACGGGTCGACGTCAATGTGCAGGGCCAGGAAATTATCCAAGCCTACGACGGCAAGGACGCCTGGTGGATCAACCCGTTTACCGGCAGTACCGACGCCCAACCGATGCCGCCAGAAATGGCAGAAAGCATGACCAAGGAAGTCTTTGAGAGCGTGCTGATCGACTACGCCGAGAAAGGCCACGCCGTGACCTACCTGGGCCACCAGGAAGTAGATGGCACCGATTGCTACGAGGTGAAAGTCGTTAAAAAAGATGGCGACGAACAGTTCTACTACTTCGAAACGGAAAACGTGGTTCCCATCATGATGAAGACCATTGCCTCCTCTGGCCCCGCGAAAGGCCAGGCCACCGAAACCTTCATGAGTGATTACGAGGAAGTGAACGGCCTGGTTATACCGATGTATATTGATACCAAGGTGAACGGCGCCAGCCAGTTCAGCATCACCATCACCAAGGTGGAATTCAACGTCCCCGTTAGCGAGGAGCTTTTTGCCTACCCAAAGGCTGCTGCTACCGGCGAAGACAAGAAGTAATTGACTATTGCATGTTTCACGTTTAGCTTTTTTCGGAATGGATTTTGGATGACCTTCAAAATCCATTCTTTTTATTCCTTTTTTGCTCCTCCTAAACCTTTGCCATGAAAATACTTCCAACTACCCTTAGTTTGATGTTGCTTTTCGCCAGTCTGCTGCTGACCGGCCAGTCGTTAACCACTACGTCTTCGTTGGTCAATGGCCTGCGGGCCCGCCAGCTGGGGCCTGCCGTCATGAGCGGGCGCGTGAGTACCATTGCCGTACGGCCCGACGACCCGACCGTCATCTACATCGGTGCGGCTGGCGGCGGCATCTGGAAGACCGTTACCGGTGGCACCATCCTGCGCCCCATCTTCGACGACTACAGCCAGTCTATTGGCAAGATCGCCATTGCCCCCAGCCAACCCGAGACGGTTTACGTCGGCACGGGTGAACCCTGGACCCGCAACAGCGTCTCGGTGGGCACGGGCATGTACAAAAGTACCAACGGCGGCAGCTCCTGGGAAAAAATAGGCCTCGGTGATTCGGAGCGGATCTCCGATATCCTGGTTCACCCCACCGATCCCAACACGGTGTACGTAGCCGCCCTTGGCCACCTCTGGGACGCCAACGAAGAACGCGGTGTCTTTAAAACCACCGACGGCGGACAAAGCTGGACCAAAATCCTCTACCTCGACGAAAACACGGGGGCTACCGACCTCGACTTCGACCCCACCAACCCGGAAGTTATCTACGCAGCCATGTGGAGCTTTCGCCGTTCCCCAGCCTTCTTCGACTCGGGCTTCACCGGCGGCAGTGGCCTCTACAAAAGCACCAACGGGGGCCAGGATTGGGCCAAAATTCACCAGGGCCTGCCCCAGGAAAAGCTCGGCCGCCTGGCCATTGGGGTCGCTCCTTCCAATCCCCAGGTGGTGTACCTGACGGTAGAATGTGCCAGCCCCGACCAGAAAGGCTTGTACCTCAGTACCGATGCCGGCGCCAACTGGAAACGGGTGAGCAACGATGCCAACACCACCATCCGCCCCTTCTATTTCAGCAACCTGACGGTGGATCCGCTCAACGACAGCATCGTGATGAAATGTGGCCTGAATGCCATTATCAGCGAAGACCAGGGCCGCGTATTCCGGTCGGTGAACGCCAACGTGCATTCGGATGTACACGACATCTGGATTGATCCGAGCAACACCAAACACCTCTTGTTTGCTACCGACGGCGGTATTTACGAAAGTATCGACCGGGGCCAAACGGCTAAAATGTGGATGAACCTGCCCGTTTCCCAGTTTTACCACGTGAGTGTGGACGACGCCCAGCCGTTCAATGTCTACGGCGGGCTCCAGGACAATGGCTCCTGGACAGCTCCCTCGCGCAAGTCGGGCGGCATTGGCAACAATGCCTGGACCAACCTCTACGGGGGCGACGGTTTCTATACTTTCCGCCACCCCACGAAAGCCCACCTGGTTTTTACCGAATACCAGGGCGGCAACCTCGTCCGCTACAACCAAAACACCGGACAGGCGAAATCCATTGCGCCCTACCGGCAGCAGCAGGAAGAAGACCTCCGCTACAACTGGAATACCCCCATCCACCTCAGCCCTACCCTACCCGACCGCATGTATTTTGCCAGCCAGTACCTCTACCGCAGCACGGATATGGGCGACAGCTGGGAACGGATTTCGCCCGACCTGACGACGGATAATCCGGACAAGCAACGCCAGGCCAGCTCTGGCGGCCTGAGCATCGACAATTCCACGGCCGAAAACCACTGTACCATCTACGCCATTGCCGAATCACCGGCTGATCCCAACACCATCTGGGTGGGTACCGACGACGGCAACCTGCAGTTGACTACCGATAACGGTACAACCTGGACCAACGTGGTGGGCAATGTCCCCGGCCTGCCCGCCCACACCTGGGTCACGTTCGTGGAGCCCAGCCCCTACGATGCCCGCACGGCTTTCGTCACCTTCGACGGGCACCGCACCGGCGACCCGACCACCTACCTCTATAAAACCACCGACGCCGGCCAGACCTGGACGCGCCTCACCTCCGATGCCATCAGCGGCTACGCCCTGAGTGTTCGCCAGGACCTGGTGCAACCGCAGCTGCTTTTTCTGGGTACGGAATTCGGCCTTTTCGTCTCGCTGGATGGCGGCCAGAGCTGGGCCAATTTCAACAACAACCTGCCGCCGGTAGGTGTTCGCGATATGGTCATCCATCCCCGCGATCCCGCGCTGGTGCTGGCCACCCACGGGCGCGGCGTCATCGTCCTGGACGACCTGACGCCCTGGCGGCAACTCAGCGCCAGCATGCTGCAGGAAAAGGTGGCCTTCTTCAAGCGGCCCGCTACCATCCTGCGCGATCCCGGAGCGGGTGGCGACTGGTTTGGGGGCATGGGCAACTACGTGGCCGGCAATCCGAGTTCAGCCGCCCAGGTGATCTATTACAACCAGAAGCGCCATACCTTTGGCAAGATGTTTTTTGAGATTTACAAGGACGGAGAAAAGATCAAGGAGATTGCCGCCGGGAAATCGGCCGGGATCAACATTGTACAAATGCCCACCAGCTGGCCCCCACCCAAGGCCGCTCCGACCCGCAACCGCTCCGCCCTGTTTGGCTCCATTTTTGGCCCTAACCTGGCGGCGGGCGAATACGAGGCCCGCCTGATCAAAGGCAAGGACACCTTCAGCACCACCTTTACCCTGGCCTTTGACCCCACCGCACCCTACACCACGGCGGAAAGGGCCCAGCAGCGCGCAGTCACCGTAGACTTGTACGAACAGAGCGAGCAACTCGCCTACATCTACCACGTCTACGAACAAATCCAGACCCAGGCCGCCGCCCTCCAGGGACTGAAAACCAAGCCGCAGGCCCAGGCCCAGCAGCTCGCCACTACCATCAAAAAAACCATGGGCACCCTCGTCGCCCTCGAAGGCGACTTCTACGTAGACGAAAGCGAGCGCATCCGCGAGCGCATCTCGAACCTCTACATGAAGGTGAGCCAGTATCCGGGGCAGCCGTCGGAGCCGCAGGTATTGGAAGCCCAACGACTGGGAAGCGAACTGGCAAAAATTGAAACCGCCTTCCAAGCTTGTCTGGACAAGGATGTCGCCAGCCTCAATGCCGTACTGGCCAAGGCTGGTCGCGATCCCCTGCAGTGGGACAGCAAGGCCTCCTTCTTCAACCAGGAAGACAGCGGCAGCGATGCCGGCTCGGGACAACTGAACTGGGAAGGCGACGAAATGTACCAGGCGCTGATGGGGACGCCCCTGGGTTGGCGCTGGGTACTGGCGTGGTAGGGAGCGAATGCCCAAACGTAAAGATGCGTTTTTACGTTTGCGGGCTTCCCTGAATCGTAAAACGCATGAACCTGTCTGGCTGGAGCCAGACAGGTTCATGCGTTTAGGTAGGCACTAAATCCAGCTTATTTTCCCATACTATATTTTACGGGCAGGTTGAATTGTACCCGTACCAGTTGACCACGCTGCACCCCAGGGACCCATTGTCCATCCGATAGTTCCACCACCCGGGCGGCTTCCTCGCCACAACCGGATCCTATATCCCTAACGACACGAATCCCACTCAATGTACCATCTGTTTCTACCACAAATGTCACGACCACTGTACCAACAACCCTATTTTCCTTTGCGGTCAAGGGGTATTTTACGTTGCGGTAAATAAATTCCAGTAACGCTTGCTGCGCACAGGATCCCCGTAAATTTTCATCGGTCATTGCTTCACATTCCGCCTTGTAAAAACGAGGCATTTCTTCTACTACTCTAAATATTTCCTCTTGCCCAGTTGGTGCTGGCGGTTGCCCCAAGAGGGAAAAGCTCATCAACATACTGACCAGTAGGAGCAAAAAAGTTGGTTTTTCGACGTGCATAAGTATCCTATTATTTTAAAAATGATGCCTTGGTGGCGAGTTGCATATTATAAAGATGAAAATGTGCTCCTCTTTGGTGTCTGTCGCCGCTTTTTTATGACCACCTGAGGCACCTGGCTATTTTATGCTTTCCTTGATCTTCGCCCAGCTGGCCGCCAATTCGGTGTACCGGTCCCTGGCATCGCGGCCGGGATCCTGGTCGGCGCCGGTCAGCAAGTTGTGCAGGTAGGCCACCTGATCGATCAGCATGGGCTGGGGATAGCTGATTGCTTCCTCCGTTTGTACCTCGGGCAGGACCTTTTCCAATGCGGAACGGCGCGCTGCCTCGCTTCGGCTCAACCGGTCGCGGGCGTTCAGGTTGCGCAGTTCCTTGTTCCAGGCGGCAACCGTCTGCCGGATTTCCGACAGGAGGGTGACCACCTGCTGATCCAGGGCCACCTGGGCCCGGATATCCGCATCCGTTACACCGCTCTGCGACAGCCGGGGATCAGCCACCAGGGAAAAAGCTTGTTCCTGCACCTGGTCGCCCACGCTCAGGCGTACCGTGTAGTTACCCGGCGCAGCCAGGGGACCATTCTTATAGCGGCGGTTGGCCCGGGCATCCCAGGGGCCGCGCAGGGTCATGTCCCACTCGAAGCGGTGTCCGCCGGCCTGGGCCTCCAGTGCCTTATCGACCAGGTAAAACTGTTGGTTCAAAGCCATATTCTCGACCAGTTCAGGCTGGTTGATGGTGCTGTCACTGGCGAAGGATTGGATCACCTGGCCTGCCGCATCGAGGATGTCCAACCGGAGCGGTGCCGCTGCGGTTTCAGGCAGGTAATAATCGATAAAGACGCCACCGGTTCCACTGTCCAGGAGGCTATCGTCCCGCACCAGCGGTTTGCGGTAGCGGATGGTCGTAGCCGCGGGCGGAAACAAAACGGGCTGTGCCGGTAGCTGGGCAATCGCAGGATGGTGGAGCAGCCCCACCTGGTCCATGATCCAAAATCCGCGGCCCATGGTAGAGAGCACCAGGTCGCCACGGTAGCATTTGATATCGGTGATGGGTACCAGGGGCAGGTTCTGCTGGAACGACTGCCAGGACTGGCCATCATCAAAGGACAGGAACATGCCGAATTCCGTGCCCAGGTAGAGGAGTCCGGGCCGCGTAGGGTCTTCGCGCACCACGCGGGTCGGGTTATCCTGGGGCAGTTGGCTGGTGGGGCCACTCAACAAAGTCCAGCTGGCGCCGTAGTCGTTGGTACGATACACGTAAGGGTGCCAATCGCCAAGCTGGTAGCGCAGGACGGCGATGTAGGCCTTGGCGGGATCGTGGGGCGAAGGTTCCACGGCATCCACCCGGCCACCGGGCGGGAGGTCGGACGGGGTAACGTCGGTCCAGGAAGCGCCATTGTCGCGGGTCACGTGCACGGGGCCATCGTTGGCGCCTACCCAAATGACGCCGGCCTGCACGGGGGATTCCCGCAGGGCATAGATGGTACTGTAGACCTCCTCGCCGGTAATGTCGCGGGTGATGGGGCTGCCGGATACGACCTGCTTATCGGCTTCAAAAGCGGTCAGGTCGGGAGAGATGGTCTCCCAGGTCAGGCCATCATCGGTGGTGCGGTGCACATACTGGGAAGCGTGGTACACTACGTCGGGGTTGTGGGGCGACACGTGCACCGGTGATACCCGCTGGAAGCGGTAGCGCAGATCGCGGGGGTTGGTGCCGTACATATCGGCGGCGCCAACGGCGTAAGACCGTTCCACCCCGGTGCGCTTGTCGAATACCCCAAAGCGACCCTTACAATTGGTATATACGATGTTGTGGTTGCCGGGTTTGGGTACGGCGGGCCCGGTTTCGCAGCCCCCGGTATTGATGATCCAGCCGATACCGGCAGCCTGCAGCGCACTGGGTGCCAGGCTGGGCACGGCAATGGTGGTGTAATTGTCTTGCTGTCCACCGTAGAGCCAGTAAGGGTACTGGTCGTCCAGTTCCACCTGGTAGATTTCGGCGGTATTCTGATTGAATTGGGTCGACCAGGTCTGCCCGCCGTTGTGGGTCACATTGGCGCCGCCGTCATTGGCCTGGATAAACAGGTCGGGGTTGGTGGGATTGATCCACATGTCGTGGTTGTCGCCGTGGGGAGGCCGCATGCGCGTCCAGTGTTCCCCACTATCGGTCGATTTGAAGTAGCCCGTCGCCATGGCGTACACCACGGCGGGGTTGGTGGGATCCACCTCTACATTGGTGTAATAAAACGGGCGGGAGCGAATTCCGTCGTTATCAGACATCTGCTGGAACGAATTCCCCTGATCCACGGATTTGTAGAGGCCGCCTGCTTTCCCGGGGGCTTCCACCAGGGCGTACACCACCTGGGGATCGGCTGCACAGACGGCGAGGTCGATCTTTCCGATGAGTCCGGTGGGCAGGCCCGTCGTCATTTTTTGCCAGGTATTGCCACCGTCGGTCGACTTGAAAACGCCACCTTCTGCGGGCTGGCCGCCGCTAATGATGGTCCAGGGTTTGCGCTCGGCTTTCCAGGCCGCGGCGTAGAGGATGTCCGGGCTGCCGGGCACCATTTCCAGGTCGGCAAAACCCACCTCCTCCGACAGGAAGAGCACCTGTTGCCAGTGTTTCCCGCCGTCCGTGGTGCGGTAGATGCCGCGTTCGGGATTGGCCTGAAAAGGTTGGCCGATAGCGGCGACGAACACCCGTGCCGTATCGGTGGGGTGGATAACCACGGCACCAATTTGCCCGACCTGGTCGAGGCCAGCAGGTTGCCAGCTTTTTCCGCCGTTGGTCGACTTGTACATCCCTTTGCCAACGATGACGTTGCTGCGCAGGCCATCCGATCCGGTACCCACGTAGATCAACTGGGGATCTTCGTCTGCTACCGCAATGGCTCCGATGGAGGGCGTTGCAAAATAGCCGTCGGAGACATTGGTCCAGCGGGTTCCATAGTCGGTGGTTTTCCAGACGCCGGCGCCGGTAGCGCCAAGATAAAAGGTACCTGGTTCGGCGGCAGTACCCGCCACGGCGGTCACCCGGCCACCCCGTTCAGGGCCGACGGAGCGGTATTGCAGGCCAGCGAGCGGGAGCTGGGCCCAGGAAAAGGTGCTAATGAATAAGGTAAAAATGCCGGTCAGACAAAAGGATGGAATACGTTTCATATGTTATTGAGCTAAGTTTATAGTGGAAAGATAAGCAAGTTGTTTTAAAATGAATTAAATTAGGGGTAACTAAGCAAAGATGTTATGTTAGACTTTCCTAAAGTACCGGAAACCAATATAGCAGGAATTTTCAATTACTGTTTCCGCTGGTGCGAGCGTTGCCCGTTCACCAGCTACTGCACCAACTTCCAGATGTTGGAGTAAATGGGTCAGGAGATTGATACCGACGAAAAAACCATTCCGCGGGTAATGCGGGAAATCCCCACCCATTTGAATGAGGTGATTAAGGAGTTGAAACAACATTACGAAAATGCCAGTTACGACTGGGACGTCATAAAATGTGCCGTAGATGCGGCGCAGCCGACCACCAGTGAACTGACCCTTAAAGAGCTGAGAAAAGTAAGTCGTCGCTTCACCATCCAACTCATCAAATGGTCGGAACTGGTGGAGGGGCAACCCCAACCCTCCAGTTGGGAAGAACCTTTCCCGGTACTACGCTGGTACGGCACCCTACTGACGGCCAAAGTGAACCGGGCGGTCAATGGCCTGGAAGAAGCCGCACCCAACGATACCCCGGAAAATAGCCGCAGCAATACCCAGAGCAGTGGCAATGGGTCGGCCAAGATCGCCCTGCTGGCCATCGCCCGGAGCCTGGGTGCCCTGGCGGTGATGTTGCGCAATCCGCTCCAGCACGAAGAGGCTTTACTCACTTTTGGCCTTGATCTGCTGCGCTTGCAGCAAAGCTTGCGTTTCCAGTATCCTTACGCAGACGCCTTTGAATGCGCCGGTTTCGATGATCCGGATTACTACGAAGAGATGGAGGAATTCTACAATGGCCACCTACCCATTGATCCCTTCCGCGACGGCCCCTGGCAGGTGCAAGGTGCCCGCGTTTCGGATAGTTTGTAAGCATTTGCCGGAATGCCAAGCCGGCATTTCCACGAAATTTGCCAATGCCCGATGGCCAAACAAAAAAATCCGCGAGTCAACCTGATAGGTTACTCGCGGATTTTTCACTACAACAGGTTGTCGGTTGTGCCAAACGGCACCTTAACTGCTACCTGCCTGCTTGCGGGGGAAGCGGAACGTCAATTATTGACCACCCCGGTTGCCACCCTGACGACCACCCTGGTTGCCATCACGAGGGCCTTTATGGGGTGCGGTTTCAGTCTGGTAAATTTCGAATTGCGCCGGGGTCAGGATACCCTGCATTTCGGCGTCTTTGTTGGCCTTGCGGGTTTGCATAGCCTCGCGGTCGGCATTAGCTCCCCGGTTAGCCTGCATTTGTTCGCGGTATTTTTGGTTGATGGCGTGGAATTGGGCCTGCTGCTCTTCGGTCAGGTTGAGCTTTTGCACCATATCCTGGCGGTGTTCGCTGGCCTGGCTAACTTGCTTACCTGCCTGGCTGCCGGGGCGTGACTTGTGGGCGCGCATTTCTCTACGCTCCTGTTTGGTAGGTGTGGTGGTCGGGGTCGGGGGGGTATCCTGGGCCTGGAGGTTCATGGCCAGGATAAAAGCGAAGCCGAAGCCGAAAAATTTGATCATTTTCATGTTGAAGCAGATTTGGTTGATGGTTGATGTCGTGTTGTGTTGTGTCAATTGCTACCGCTAAGGGGGTGGTCAATTCCATTGCACATCCTTTAGACGGCACTTGGGTAATAAAGTTTCCCGATTGAAAAAAAAATAACTTTTCATTAAGGAAAAGCAAAGCGGCTGAAAATCCGCCTTGAAAAGGCGTATTACCCATCTGATCCAGCCCCGGCGGGGGCGCGATTATTTCAACGGCGGCGCAGGCTGCTCCTCTCCCAGGGAAGTCACTCCACCGGCCATAATGTATTTCATGATCTCGGCGGGCTTGCCGGGTACGGGCTGGAGGTAGTGGGGTGGTACGAGGAACAATTGGCCACTGACCGAGATACTAAAGGGCATGTAGACGGTAATGAGGGGTTGATCCGTCCCCATGAGCTTCATCCCTTCGTCGGTGACGAACCCCATGCGGCGCAGCTCCGTATCGTTGCCCATTTTGACGAGGACCGGCCGGTTGAAACCCTGCTTCTGGCCGACAATGGCCTTGAGCATGTCCTTCACGGAAGTATAGATGGGCTTGATCAGGGGCACGCTTTCCAGTTGGTGTTCCAGGTAAATAAAGAAGGGCAATTTAATAAAGAAACTCCCGATGAAACCGATCAGAGTGACTACCACCAGGATGATGAGGATGCCCACCCCCGGAAAGCTGAGGCCCAACAACTGGTCGAGTTTGGTAAAGAGCCAGAAAAGCGCATACCCGGTAACGGAAATCGGGGTGATGTAGAATAAGCCTTGGAGAAAATAAGTGACCAGGGTTTTCATGGTTGCAATTTGAAGAGGATGGGCTACAGGGTGCCCGAATACGACAAATTTAAGTGGATTTCCAACCAACCTGTCAGCATTTTCAGTAAAGTCCTTTTAAATTTGCAAAAAATAAGCATCGGTTTATGGTTACTTATCGACTTGCCCAATCTACAGATGCGGTCCGGATCGCAGCCCTCCACGCCCAGAGCTGGCAGACACACAATGCGGGCATCTGGGCGGCGGCTTACCTGGACGGCCCGGTAGTAGCCGATCGGTTGGCGGTGTGGACCGCGCGGTTGCAGCAGCCCGCCGCCAATCAGCACCTGCTGGTAGCCGAACAAGCCGGGCAACTGGTCGGTTTTGCCTGCACCTATTTCAACGAAGAACCGCAGTACGGCACCTTGCTCGACAACCTGCACGTGGCCACCCGGGTACAAGGACAGGGAATTGGCAAAAAACTGATGCAATTGGCCGCTGCCGCCGCCTATCCTCGGTTTCCCGACGCGAAGTTTCACCTCTGGGCCCTGGAGGAAAACCACGCCGCCCGGAAATTCTACGAGCGCCTGGGAGGTGAAAATGTGGAGACTACGCCTTGCGAAAACCCCGATGGCACCTACTCGCCCGCCTGCCGCTACGTGTGGGCATCGGCCCGGGTGCTGGCGGGAGACTAGGTGGGAGGTTTTCGAAGTGGGAAGTTTTCGAAGTCGGAAGTCGGAAGGCTATAAGCCGCCGCTGCACGCCAACCAAAAAAGAGGTTGCTACCTTTAATTGCCAGCTCAAAAACAATATTTCACAAAATACTGGTAGTCAATAGCTTAAGAAAAAGGTAGTTTGAAGTGGGAAGTTTTAGACCGTGTAAAGGTGTAAGCGTGTAAAAGTGTAAACGGTGGGCGGGAACAGCGTCAGGCGTATCGAAGTGGGAAGTGGCTCGAAATCGGAAGTCGGAGGTGGGAGGTCGGAAGTTTTAGACCCACGCTGAAGACGTGGCAGGCAACGCTGAAGACGTGGCAGGCAACGCTGAAGACGTGGCAGGCGCGGGTAAAGGTGTAAAAGTGGGGCAAGTGTAAAGGTGGAAAAGTGGGTAAGTGTAAAGGTGGAAAGGTGTAAAGGTGGAAAAGTTAGGCAAGTGTAAAAGTTAGGGCGGAGCGGTTATTGGACTGTCTCCTCTGCCCCTCGCTGCGAGCCGCCAAATGGAGGACAAGCACAATCAGCCAAAAGAACTCGTGCACCTTCTGCCTCTGGTCCTATGGACCGGTCTCCTGAAGGAGAAAGGTGGCAGTGGGAGCGGTCATTTTGTGGAATGAGCTACTTCGCTTTGGAATTGGTTATTGACTTAAAGCACAGTTTTCCAATGCTTGGAGAAGACTAACACATCACCAAACGCAGGGCGCCAACTCTTGTAATAGAGACAATCCTCCTGAGGTTCTGAAAAAAGGCCGCAGCGCGGTCAAATTATGTTAGCCCTCACACCGCCAATTCTTTCCGACCCGACCCCAGCGGGGTCGCACCTGCCTTTTTATGATTCTCTGACATTTTTTGTGTTGGAGGTCAATCGAAAGCAAAGATGACGCTCCTTACCAGTCGCTTTTCATCTTTACTTTAGCTTGACCACAAAAAATGTCAGAGAAGGGTTTTTGATTCTCTGACAAAAGAGGTGACCATCCAACGGACGAAAAAAGCATCTTCTTATCGGTTATGCGTTGTTTTAATGCGACCCCGCTGGGGTCGGGTCAAACAAATTGACTAATCATACTGCTTCTAATCGGGATGGGTAGGCGGCCGAAGCCGCCGTCCCCCCCACACCACCCGGCAT
>PZPC01000141.1:3232-5852 GCA_003045895.1 Bacteroidota bacterium | reverse complement strand
TTGCCACGCTTTTTAGCGTGGACGTGCTTTTATGCTTTACGCTGATCGTCGCGGCATACCTCTAAATAACCCATCCCCCAGCCCTTCCCTTGAAAAGGAAGGGAGGCGTGCTGCGCGTATTCGCGAGGCTTTAACAGCTGCGAATAGTCGTCAATCGCCTATTCTGGGGCTTTTGAACAGTGCAATAGTCTCAGACCAGTTGCAAGTTAACCTGCCCGCGTTGAATTTACCACTAGCCTCGGCAAAAATCGCGCGTCTGGACTCCCTTCCTTGAAAGGGAAGGGCGGGGGATGGGTTCTCTTGAATGCGCAATTTCGGATAAACATCGCGATAACGTATTAAATAATTCCAGATTCGACAGCCCTGGGGTAGGGCGCGCCCCCCCGGGCTGTCGAATCTGGAATTAGGTAATATGATCAACAGCGTTTTCTTCTAAAGTTGGTTCTCGCACTTGCCACGTCTTCAGCGTCGGCGGCTCGCGGCGAAGGAGTTTGCCACGCTTTTTAGCGTGGACGGGGGATGGGTTCTCTTTAATGCGCCATTTCGGATAAAAACAGCAACAACGCATTAGGTTTTCCTTGATGCTACCACCCCTGGCGCGGGGATAGCCCTGGGCTAACGCTCCGGCAATCTTTTCAAGGCGTTTTGCAATATTTCTACCCACAAGCATTATATCCCTAGTGGTTTTGCTACTCAAAGTGCATTTGTTGACGAGGAAAAAGAAAACTGAACACTTTTTCCGTCCTACTACTTATATCTCATGAAATATCCCCTCGTGATTGCGCTCCTGCTCGGTAGCCTTTGCTATTGCCACGCGCAAACAACAACCGTTCCCGTACCCAAAAAAGGTAAATTTTACCTCTACTGGGGTTGGAACGCCGACCGGTTCGCCACTTCCGATATCCATTTTACGGGCCTGGACTACGACTTCACCCTCTACGACGTGGTAGCCAATGACCGGCTGGATAAATTCTCTTTCAACCGGCATTTAAACCCCAATTACGCCACCATCCCCCAGTACAATTTCCGGGTGGGTTATTTCCTCAACGACCACCTCAACGTGTCCTTCGGCATCGACCACATGAAATACGTGATGCAGGCCAACCAGTCGGTCAAGGTGTCGGGCCACATCGCAGGCACCAACACGGACTACGACGGTACCTACGCTTACGAAGAGCTGGTGCTGCGCCCCGGATTTCTTCAGTACGAACATACCGACGGCCTCAATTACCTCAACCTCGGCCTGCGGCACCTGGGCTTCCTCACGGGCACGAACAACATCAGGCTCAACTACCTGGGGGGACTGGAAGCGGGCATCCTGGTGCCGCGTACCAACGTGACCCTCTTCGATCAGGAGCGGCACGACGAATTCCACCTCTCTGGCTACGGCGTCAGCAGTATGCTGGGCCTGCAGGTTGAGTTTTTCCATTCCTTTTTCATCCAGACCGAGGTGAAAGCGAGCTTCCTCAACCTGCCCGACGTGCTGACGACCTATTCTGATACAGACAGGGCCAGCCAGCAGATTTTGTTCTCCCAGTTCAATATCGTGTTGGGCACCACGTTGTGGGGTGGGTGTGGCGCCAAATAAACGGAGGATGATCTCCTGATGCCAGCATCATTTTTCCTGGCCGCAGGCCACCAGGCTGGCCCGATCCGTACGGGCAGAATGGGTTGGGAAGCCAGCGGGATTGGTATGTTTATAAATTGGCAGTCTAGGTTTTTTCACTATTTTTGAGGTAGCGGATAACCTTTTTTAGGTTCATCCTGGACATCTATTGGCCAGATTCCTAATTAACGAAAAACCAAGACCTATGAATCCCTGGAAATTATTGCTGTTGCTACCTGTTCTTTTGTGGGGCGCCTGCAAGGACGATCCTACCGCGCCCGAGGATGGCCCGCCGACGATCACCATTACCGCCGACCGCGACGCCGCCAACCCCGTTTGTGCAGGCCAATCGGTGGTCTTTACCGTCCTGTTGCAGGGGGACGCCTTCCTGAATGATTTCGAGTTGCTCAAAAATGGCACCGCCATTGCCACCCAGAACGATATTATTTTCAACAACTTCACCATCACGATTACCTACCTCTTCAATGCTCAGGATCTGGCGGCGGGGATGGTGACTTTTACTTTCAACGTAAGTGATGCCAACGGCAAGACCGCTACCCAAACGATAACCTATACCGTAATCCAGGAATTCACCTTCAGCGCGGGTCCTTTCCAGCCAGCCCCCAGCCTGGATTTGGCGAATAATAGGGTCCTGGACACAGCGGACGGCCCCAACGTAGATCTCTTACTATCCAGCGAAAGCGACAATTGTGGCCCCTTCTGTGACCACCAGCGCTGGACCTTCACCAGCAAAAATGATACCCGGTTTTACGCGATTCCTGGCAATATTCTGGTGAATGTAACCAGTAACAGCTACAAGCAGGCTGATCTACTGGCTGCCATCAGCGGCCAGGCGGGGGTAGCCGAATTGGTGGTTTACAGCGAGTGGGCTGCCGATGCCACCGCCAACGGCAACCTGGACCGGTTTCCCATTATTGCCCATCTCCGGAACACCGGAGAATATGCCGTGATCGGCCGTGGAATAGTGCGTGGGACTTATGTCTACGAAAAACG
>PZPC01000141.1:2507-3139 GCA_003045895.1 Bacteroidota bacterium | reverse complement strand
CCAATCTTTTGTTGGGGGGCTCCCGCAACTTTACAATTCGCTATCTTTGTGGCGAAAATTGCTATCTATGTCCGCTACCGAACCGACGAAGCCCAGTTTCCAGGCTTTTCTCGATTGTTTTCCTCCCGTGGAGTTGCCCTTTACCCTGGGCGAAGACACGCACTTGCTTTTTAGTCGCGAGAACGACCCTATTCCGGCAGCCATCATTGCCGAATACATACTGCCCCTCGAGGGGGAAACCGATACCGACGAAGTGACCGAGTACATCGCCTGTTTTTCTCTACCGACTCCGCCGGCCTACCACGCGATCGTCTACTGGAAGGCGGGGCTGCTACAGTACGAATACAAGCTCTTTACCTTCGATACCCGCGGCTTCCTGATTGCGGAGCGGGTTATTGCGGGCACCACCTTTGATGGCGCCGAACTCACCCAGACCGTCGTCAGTATCCGGGAAGACCTGCTGCTTTACCTCGTGTCCGGCCAAAAACAGGTAGAATACAGCGAGTACGCCGCCGCTACCAGCACTGCCAATCGACTGCAAATCACCAGTGAAGGGAAGATGGTAGAACTTTAGAAGAAATTGGGAAAAGGAACTTTTTCCCACAATAAACGTTTACTTATAAGTGTCAGCT
>PZPC01000141.1:0-2497 GCA_003045895.1 Bacteroidota bacterium | reverse complement strand
TGTCAGCTATTACTAAGTTAATACCGTAATTAAATTTTTTTCAAAAAATCCCATCCAACTGGTCGCCTAAAACAGTACCCAACTTTGACCAGTTCCAAAGGCAGCGCACTGCGCGCTGAACTATACGAAAAACAAACATGAGTGATAATAAAAAGCCCAAAGTAAAGGGCAACAAACTGAGTGCCCGCGATCTCGAGCGGGAAGTTTCCAAACTCTTCAGCCACTTCTCCAAGAAGCAATTCAATCCCCGCCAGGTTATCCAGAAACTGAGGATTGCCAATAACAAGGATGCCGTGCAGCAGGCACTGGACAACCTGGTAGCGGCCAAGACACTGGTTGTCAAAGGCGATTTCAAATACCAATACAACCGGGAGTTTGTCCCCCCCAGCAGTGGTAAAACCGCTGAAGGACGCGTAGACATGACCCGCACCGGCGCCGCCTACATTGTGATAGAGGGCCAGGAGGATGATATCTACGTCGCTGCCAAGAACACAAAAAATGCCCTCAATGGCGACCGCGTAAAGATTCGCTTCTGGACGCCCCAGGGACGCCGCAAGCCGGAAGGCGAAGTGGTAGAGATTATCGAACGCAGCAACGAGCATTTTGTGGGTATCCTCCACCTGTTCGCCCGTTTCGGATTGGTATCCGTGGAAGGCCGCCAGGCCATCGACTTCATGGTTTCCCTCGACGAACTGAAGAACGCCCAGGCTGGTGACATGGTGGTGGTGCGCGTAGTAGAGCGCCCGGATTCGGTGCGCGACCTCGACAAACCGTTCGGCGAAATTATGACGGTGCTGGGTAAGCCCGGCAGCAGCTCGCTCGACATGCAGGCCATCCTGATCAACAACGGTTTCAACATTGCTTTCCCGGAAGAAGTGAACCGCGCATCGGAAGCCCTGTCGGACGACATCAACGAAGCCGAAATTGCCCGCCGTCGCGATTTCCGCGATACCCTCACCTTTACCATCGACCCGCTGACGGCGAAAGATTTTGACGATGCCCTCTCGTACCGTGTCCTCGAGAATGGCGAATTCGAGGTTGGTGTCCACATTGCTGACGTGTCGCACTACGTGCAGCCCGATTCGGTGCTGGACAAAGAAGCCTACCAGCGGTCGACCTCGGTGTACCTGGTAGACCGCGTGTGTCCCATGCTGCCCGAGCGCATCTCCAATGAGCTCTGTTCGCTGCGGCCCCACGAAGACAAGCTGACTTTTTCGGCAGCTTTCATTTTTGATCAAAATTTCAAGGTCAAGCACCGCTGGTTTGGTAAAGGCATCATCCACTCCGACCGCCGCTTCACCTACGAGGAAGCCCAGGAAGTGCTGGAAACCGGTACCGGCGACCACGTAGAGCCCCTGCAGTTGCTCAACCGGGTGGCCAAGAAACTGGCCGAGCGCCGCTTCCAGGAAGGCTCCATCGACTTCGACTCGGAGGAAGTGCGCTTCCGCCTCGACGAAGACGGTACTCCGCTGGAAGTATACGTGAAGGAGCGCAAGGATTCGAACCGCCTGGTCGAAGATTTCATGCTATTGGCCAACCGCGAGGTGGCTACCTTCATCGCCAATAAAGAAAAAGCCACCCACCAGGTCATCCCCTTCGTGTACCGCGTGCACGACGAACCCGATCCCGACAAGGCCATGGAACTGGCCCTCTTTGCCAGCGCCCTGGGCTTCACCATGGACGTAAGCACGCCCCAGGCGATCGCCAAGAGTTACAACCTGCTGACCCAGAAAGCCGAAAATGACCCGGCCCTGAAAATGCTGGCGCCCCTGGCCATCCGCACCATGGCCAAGGCCGTGTACACCAGCAAGAACATCGGCCACTACGGCCTGGGCTTTGAAAATTACAGCCACTTCACCTCGCCCATCCGCCGCTACAGCGACGTGCTGACGCACCGCATCCTGGAGAAAAACCTGCCCACAGGTAGCCTCTACCAGGTGAACGGCGCCAAGCTGGAAGAGCAGTGCAAGCACATTTCGGCCCAGGAGCGCAAAGCCACCGACGCCGAGCGCGAGAGCATCAAGTACAAGCAGGTGGAATTCCTGGAGAAACACGTCGGCGAAGACTTTGCGGGCATCGTGAACGGAATCTCCGAATTCGGTATCTTCATCGAACTCAAGGAGAGCCACTGCGAAGGTATGATCTCCTTCGACCAGATGGACCAGTCGTACGACATCGGCGATGGCCGCCTGAGTATCCGCGGTCGCCGCACCGGAAAAACCATCCGCATGGGCGACGAACTGACGGTAAAAGTACTTTCGACCGACCTCAAACGCCGCCGCATCGACATGGCTTTTGTGGACGGCCCCGTGAACGAGGAGCGCGCCGCTTTCATTCCCGCCAAGGAGAAAGCGGGTGGCGCCAAGCAGGGTGGTCGCTACGGCAAATCGGGCAAAAATCCTAAGAGCAGTGAGAGTGGCCGCGGTAGTAGTGGGTCTGGTAGCAATGGTCGTTCTGCTGGCCGGGGCGGACGGGGGAAGAAGTAGCCTTTTTGGGC
>PZPC01000073.1:14245-27106 GCA_003045895.1 Bacteroidota bacterium | reverse complement strand
TGGCAGGCGCGAGAACCCAAATGAAGCCAGCCTCCACGATCAACGGATCACGCGCGTCTAGGCGGGCGGGCCTTCTCCTTTGCCATAGGCATCCCTTCGGGGCAGGAGACCGCTTGCGCAGCCGCGTCTTCAGCGCGGGTTGAGGGCAGGCGGCCGAAGTCGGAAGTGGCCAGCAAGTGGTACGTTTGCGTTTTCAAATTACGTACTTGCTGATTTGGGCAAAAGCCTTTATCTTGTAAAAGAGAAAAACAAAGACAGATGGCTCTTTTTGAATGGGACGCTAAGAAAAATAAGGCGAATAAAGAAAAGCATGGAATATCGTTCGAAGATGCCAGCAAAGATAAATCACCATCTTGAAAATACTTTAAAGCAAAAAGATGATGAACAGTAAGCTCATTACAGCCTCAGAGGCACTGGAACGTTTGAAAAACGGCGAAAACTTAACGGGCTTAACGATTGATTTTGCGACGGAGAAAGTAAAAGCATTGGATGCCTTTACCCTGGGTAAAGCAGGGATTGAGGTGCCTGATGAGGTGATCGAATATGACGACGCCAATATCGCCTACGACCCCGAGTTCGATGATTACGAATGGAAACGAATCGACTTTGACCCCCTAGAAGGTTTGCAGAAAAGACTGACGGTCAGTATAGCCATCGACCAGGAGGTTAAGGAATGGGTACACAAAAATGGCGTCGCTATAGACCAGCTGCTCGAAAAACTACTACATGATTTTTATTCCACCCAGCAGTTGATCAAAGAAAAATAGACCAGACCAAAATCGTCGGAGGCGCCAGACTGGTTATCCCGCTCTGGGAACCCGTTACCGATTTGTGCGCCTTGGAAATAAAATCCAGCAATCCGGACAAACCAAACTCCTATTCGCTACAGCGAGCTATTGCCATTCAGCGCGGGATAGATCCGCAAGCCATCGAATTGCCGGCCATATACAAAGACGTTTAAGCGCAACCCGCATGGCCAATTTACCGTATATTGTCTCCTCTCCAGCGTTGCTATTTTTGGAACAAAACAAAAAAAATGGACCACGAGCTACCCGAAGACCTAAACCAACAGCTGTCTGCCATCAATTCAACTCCCCTACCAGCCCTCGACAACCTGTCGCCCAATGACCTGTCGCCCAATGACCTGGACCAGATCCTGAACCATACCTTCGAGGACACCTCGCCCATTGGCTTCCGGCAGCCCAACCAAAGCGCAGAACTGTTCAAAACCATCTTCCAGACCAATTGCCGGGAGTTCAACATGGGCTACCACGACGGGTATCCGCAGGAGGTGGGCATCCAACGCACCCTCGGGTATACGCTGTACTTGTTGCTGCGCTACGGCGGAGAGCTGCGCAATCTGGATTTCTACGTGGAGAAGAACCTGCTGGCCTTCCCTTTTGAATTGGCCCATTTCCCGGAAAAGAGGTTCCGCCCCGAAAAGCAATACGCCAACTGTTATGAAATCCGGATCTACGAGCGGTTTTTAAACTATTACGGCCTCATCGATTACCACACCGAAAGCCGCTACAGCCTGAACAGAACCACGGAACTAAAAACTACACCCCTTTTTGGGGAGGTGTTCGAGCTGAGGCCCAAAAAATTTAAATTCCGGAAAGGTATTTATCAGGCTTAAAGAAGGACGATTTTATAACCGTTTTTCAATGACTACCTTAGCTGCAACACCAAGCACCACCACACGCCAACCCGACCACTAGCCATGAAGACCGCACCCATCAAACTCGGACTACGCGAAAACTGGCAACAGTTTACCCTGCTGGTCATCGTGAACGCTTTTGTCGGTGGCATGGTCGGCATGGAACGATCGATTTTCCCGCAGTTTGCCGAGCTCGAATTTGGGGTCGCTTCCAAGACGGCTATCCTGTCGTTCATTACCGCCTTTGGTTTGACCAAGGCCATCACCAATTATTTTACCGGCCGACTGGCCAATAAGTATGGCCGAAAAAACCTCCTGCTCTTCGGTTGGGCCGTCGCCATGCCGGTGCCCTTCCTGTTGATCTATGCCCCTACCTGGGGTTGGGTAATTTTCGCCAACGTGCTGTTGGGCATCAGCCAGGGCCTGACCTGGAGCAGCACGGTTGTCATGAAAATCGACCTCGTGGGCGAAAAAGACCGCGGTTTGGCCATGGGGCTCAACGAATTTGCCGGCTATTTCGCGGTCGGAACGGTGGCCTTTCTCTCCGGTCTTATCGCCCACCAGTACGGCATCACCCCTTATCCCTTTTACCTGGGCATCGGCATCTCCATCGTGGGCTTCCTCCTCACCCTGTTTTGGGTAAAAGACACGCGGGCATTTGTCCAGCAGGAGCATGCCACCGACCAGACGCCACCAATGGACCATATTTTTCTCGAGACTACTTTTAAAAACAAGACGCTCAGCGCCGTCACCCAGGCAGGGCTGGTCAACAACCTCAACGACGGCATGATCTGGGGGCTCCTGCCCATGGTGCTTTTGTCCGTGAATTACAACAATGAAGACATCGGAATGCTTACCGCAATCTATCCTACAGTTTGGGGCATCGGACAGCTTTTTACCGGAAAAATGGCCGACCTGTATTCCAAAAAAGCCATGCTCTTTTGGGGCATGCTGTTGCAAGGTGTAGCCATTTTGCTGATCCCCTTTAGCAACAGCTTCTTGCTATTGTCGGTCATTTCATCCATCCTGGGTTTGGGCACTGCCCTGGTGTATCCCACTTTTTTATCCACCATTGCACAAGCCACCAGTCCGCAACAGCGCGCCGAAAGCATTGGCACCTTCCGGCTTTGGCGAGACTTGGGGTACGCTATTGGTGCCGTTATTTCGGGTATAACTGCAGATCTGTTCGGGATAGCGTATGCCATTTTTCTGATTGGTGGACTGACGATTATTTCTGCCTTGATCATCGCATTCCGGATGCCCGCACAAATTAAACCGCTGTCGGGCTAGCAGCGCTTAGCCTATATTTCATAAAAAAACCTACAACCCATGCTCAAAAAACATTTAACCTTAACGGGGATTCTAATCGCCACGGTGCTCTTGGGCATTGCCATCCGGTATTATCCCGGCGGTTCCCAAAAAGACCCCTCCTCGCCTGGTTATGACTGGACCAACAATTACCTCAGCAATCTTTTTTCCCCCTACGCTTTCAATGGCATGAACAATTCAGCCCGGCTTTGGGCCATTGGTGGCGTTTTTTTCATGAGCGCCAGTTTCGCCGTTTTTTTTATTCAATTTTCAACAAAAATTGCGCCCCACAGCGCTGCCAGGGTCATCAAATACGGCGGTGTCGGCGCCACAGTGTTCTCCTTTCTAACCGTCACCCCCTGGCACGACACCATGATCATCTTTGCCAGTATCCTGGGGTTGGTCAGTTTCTTCTACATCACCGTATTGATCTTCAAATCCAGGTTGCACGCGCTGAAGGTCTTCTCCTTTATCGGTCTGTTGTTGGCTTATGGCTGCAACTTTATCTATTATACCCGCACGAATTTGGAATGGCTACCCGTTCTGCAAAAAGTCACCTTGCTGGCGAGTATCCTGTGGATTTTAGCGTTAGAATACTTTACGGAAAAAGCAGATTTTGAGTTCACCGGCCTAACCTCAAAAAGGTGACGAAGAAAACAGGCGGGAAAAGCCAACAATAGGGATTCCCTGTTTTTAGTCTGGCTCAACAAGCTTTTATTCACCCCCCCAGCGAATCTGGCCGCCCCACGCCACCAGCAACGCACCCAGCGGGATGAGGACACTCACGCCAAAGAGCCCTTCGTAGTACAGCGGCAGAAAACCGTAGCTCCCCCAGAGGAGGGTGCCCTGAAAAAACAGCAGCAGCTCGCTACCCAGTAGTCCGGTCACGAAGCAGGCGAAACCCAGTCGGGTAGCTAGCCGGGTGCTTTGCAAGATCCCCTTGTTCAAGGCCAGTGCGAAGAGTAAGCTGCTAACAGCCCCCAGCAAAATCAGGTGGATGAAGCCAATGACGTAGTTGCGGATGGTGTAGGCAACCCGCGCAATAAAAGGCAGGACCACCGCCGTTTGGATGACAATTTTGCCCGTAAAGGAATAAAAGGCAATCACCAGCAGCCAGCGGCTCCAGCCGGAAAACAGCGCCATGATCGGTGCCCGTACCGGCCACAGCAGGCGCAAAAAAGCCAGTAAGGCCGCCAACTGGAGGGTGACGCCCAGCCCGTTGATGGCAAAAACCACCGGTAGCGGAGTGGACCACGCCACGGCCAGGGCGTAGGTGAGTACACACGACCCGCTCAGCAGCCCAAAGAAAAGACGGTACTGGCGGTCGGGCAGCAGCAGCCCCTGCTGTTCCAGCAACCGGATGACCAGGGCCAGGGCCGCAAACAGGAACCAGCCGTTGAACTGAAAGTGCAGGAAGAACTGGACGGCCAGGTGAAAAAACAAGGTGGTGTGCAGGCCGCTCAGCAGAATGGGGCCCAGACTCCAGGCCCCCAAAGTAGACAGAACCATGAAGCCCACGGCAGCCCAGGCAAACCGCAACGACCAGCTCGGAGGCTGTTGGCGGGTGTCGGTCCAGAAGCGCCACGCCCACGCGTAGGAGAGCAGCAGGTGCGCCGTGGAAAACGCAATAGACACCGGCCCGTAGCCTTGCAGCGGAAAACTGACGAACATGCCCAGGACGCTGATTTGGGTCAACCCAAACAGGCGGTTATAGGCCCGCAACCGGGTGGTGTCCGGCTGGAAAAACGTCGTCAGCAGGGTGAACAGGGCCAGGTAAATCCAGCCCAGCATGGCCACGTGCGAATGCCCGTGTAGCACGTTGAGGAATTTGATCCACGTCAGTTCTTCCACAAAGGCAAACCGCAACAAGGCGCCCAGGGAGGTGGCGAGGACCAAATTTATCAACGCAATCCGGAACCAGCGAATGGGGTAAAGGCTATTGCTCACCATCGTTCATGCGCATAAATTCCAACACACTGCGGGCCTCCGCTAAGGTCAGGCCCTGGTTTGGCATCCGCACCAGACACTCTTCCAGCATTTTTTGCGCAGCGGGGTCTTTCTCCAGCATGACTTCTACGTTCATGGTCATGTTCATGATCCACTCCGGCTTGCGGCGCTGGGTAACGCCCGCCCAACCCGGGCCTACTACGCGCATGTCGGTGAGCCGGTGGCAGGCCGCGCATTTGAGCTCGTACATGCTTTTACCCGCTGCTACCATGGCCTGATCCAGGGGCGTGCTCAGGGCTACTTCGGTCACCCCTCCTACCCCCTTGCCATCGTCGACGCGCGCATTGGTTGTAAATGGTTTGTCTTTTCCGGGTGTCCCGCTACCGCCGCAGGCGTACACCAGCAGGGCAGTAAACGCAAACAATACAATTGTTGATCTCATGGTTGGTTATCTTTTTTGATTAATAAACTCAAGGGTGATTGCGCGTATTCGGGCGCGCCAATACGCTGGGCTACTTCCCTGATCGTTTGGCGTTCCATCACATCGAGCAGGCTGTTGCGGTAAGCCACCGCCTGCTGGTGCAACGGACAGGGATTGGCCGACGAACAGCTGGGCAGCCCCAGAATGCAGGACGAAAATACGTCGGGCCCATCCAGGCATTCTACCACCTGGCGTAGGTTGGCCACCAGGTTTTTATCACTCAGGTAAAAACCGCCGTTCGGCCCTTTGGCCGAGGAAATGATTTGTACCCGGGCCAGTTGCTGCAAGAGCTTGGCCAAAAAGGGTTGGGGCACCTCCAGGGCAGCGGCTACCTGCTTAACGCCCAGTTTGTGGTCTTCCTGGGCCTGGGACGCCAGGTAGAGCACTGCCCGCAGCCCGTATTTACACGTTTTCGAAAACATTACACCGTTTTAAATAACCAATAGTTGTCGGTTCAAAGATAGGGCCTAAAGGGTTTGTTATTCGTTTTCCCAACAAACGCCAGCAATTTTTCCACCTACTCAATTGGTTTAACAAATTTATTTAAAAAAAAGATAAAAAAGTCTTTTATTCTTTTTATTTTCAAAACAGTCGCCTTTCCTTTTTATAAACTACTGAAAAACAAATACTTAAGCCCTATTAATTTTTGTCCTTAAACCAGAGTGACAAAAATCATCAATCCTTCAGCGGTTGGATTAGATATTTGTTTCATATTAAAAGACAAAAAAGTCTTTTAATATTTTAATAAAACCAAATTCACTTATCTATGAAGAATCGAGTCAGGTTGGAGCGGGTAATTACCGCCATGGCAACCGCAATCGTGTTGGTGCTCACCATAGCCAGTTGCGGCCGACCTGGTGGCAGCGGCAGTGCCCTCAGCGGCGATGAAGCAGAGCGGGTATACGTCAAGCCCGGAGAATACGACGAATTTTACGCCTTCGTTTCTGGTGGTTTTAGCGGCCAGTTGAGTGTGTATGGCCTCCCATCCGGGCGGCTGTTCAAAGTAATTCCCGTATTCTCCGTAGATGCGGAGAAGAGCTATGGCTTCAACGAAGAGACCAAGCCCATGCTCAATACCTCGCACGGGTTTATTCCCTGGGACGACGCCCACCACCCGGAATTATCGCAAACCAATGGCGAAACAGACGGCCGCTGGTGTTTCATCAACGGCAACAATACGCCCCGCGTAGCCCGGATTGACCTCACTACTTTTGAGACGGCAGAGATTCTGGAGATTCCCAATTCGGGTGGCAACCACTCCTCTCCGTTTGCTACCGAGAACACGGAATACATCGTGGCGGGCACGCGTTTTGGGGTGCCTTACCCCCAGAAAGACGTAGCCATCGCCAGTTATGCCGAGAACTTCAAAGGCATGTTGTCCTTTATCAGTGTCCACCCGGAAACCGGACACATGGAGGTGGCCTTCCAGGTGCTGCTGCCCGCTTTCGATTACGACCTGGCGCACGCTGGCAAAGGGAAATCCCACGGCTGGACGTTTTTTACCACCTACAATACCGAGTTAAAAAACACCTTGCTGGAGGTTTATGCCTCCCAAAACGACAAGGACTTCATTGCCGCCATCGACTGGAAGAAGGCGGAGGAATACATCAAACAGGGGAAATTCCACGAGATCCCTGCCAACTATGCCCACAACGTATACGATGAGCAGTCGCACCTGGCGACCAGCGAAATGAAGGACAAAGTAAAGGTGCTGATCCCGTCAGAATGCCCGGGGCTGGTTTATTTCATGCCCACGCCCAAGTCGCCCCACGGCGTAGATGTGGACCCCACGGGAGAATACATTGTCGGCAACGGAAAATTATCGGCCGACTTATCGGTACACTCCTTTACCAAGATGCTCGCCGCCATTAAAAGCGAAGCCTACGAAACCGTCGTCGAGGGTATCCCGGTACTCAAATACGAAGCCACCCTGGCGGGCGTGGTAGAAAAACCCGGCCTGGGCCCCTTACACACCGAATTTGACGGCCGGGGGAACGCGTATACGACGTTCTTCATCTCTTCGGAGGTCGTGAAGTGGAAACTCGGCACCTGGGAAGTACTCGATCGTGCCCCCTGCTACTACTCCGTCGGCCACCTGATGATTCCCGGCGGCGACACCCGCAACCCGGATGGCAAGTACCTCGTGGCGCTCAACAAGATCACCAAAGACCGCTTCTTGCCAACTGGCCCCGAACTGACCCAATCGGCGCAATTGTACGATATTTCCGGCGACAAAATGAAACTCCTGCTCGACTTTCCGACCATCGGCGAACCCCACTACGCGCAGGGGATTTTGGCTTCCAAAATTGTGCCCAAATCCAAGAAATTCTATCCGCTGGAAGGAAACACCCACCCCTACCGCTCGATGGGTGAAAAAGACACCCGCGTAGAACGGGACGGCAAGGTGGTACACGTGTACATGTCCATGATTCGCAGCCACTTCTCGCCCGACAATATCGAAGGCATCCAGGTTGGCGACCAGGTCTATTTCCACGTCACCAACCTGGAGCAAGACTGGGACACGCCACACGGATTTGCGGTCATGGGTGCCAACAATGCCGAATTGCTGGTGATGCCCGGGCAAACCGAAACCCTCCTGTGGCAGCCTAAAGCAGTAGGTGTTTACCCCTTCTACTGTACCGACTTCTGCTCGGCTTTGCACCAGGAGATGCAGGGTTACCTGCGGGTTTCGGCGGTTGGCGCCGAGGTGCCCCTCAAATGGAGCATGGGCGAAAATATTGTAGAGTAGGCGTGGATTGATCATCGGCTAATCAGGCCGTCCCAAACAGGTACTCCAAGCCATCCTACACCTTTCAACAACCAGCCACGGGGATCTGATCTACCCGATCTTCGTGGCTGGTTCCTTACACGCAGCACGAAGCTCACCAAAAACAAAACACTTCCTTTTATGAAACACATCCCCCGTTTGGTCATGCTGGCTGGTGCCTTAGCCCTGCTCGCGCTTTTTGTCTGGCCCATGTGGAAGATCGTACTTTATGCCCCGCAGTATCCCACGGGGGTAGAAATGCATATTTGGATCAATAAAATCGGCGGCAAGGAACCCGGCGTGTTGCAAAATGTCAACATCCTCAACCACTACGTGGGGATGAAATTCATTGAGCCCGATGCCATTCCGGAGTTGCAGTATTTCCAGTACGTCATTTTGTTCATGGTAGCGCTTGGCTGCCTGGCCGCCCTGGTCAACCGCGGCCGTTTTTTCCTGGCCTGGGCTGTACTCATGAGCTTACTGGCGATCGCCGGCTTGTACGATTTCTACCTGTGGGAATACGACTACGGGCACAGCCTCAGCGACCTGGCCCCGATCAAAATCCCCGGCGCGTCTTTTCAGCCGCCTTTGCTGGGGTACAAGGATATTTTAAATTTCACCGCGGTTTCCTTACCCCACGTCGCAGGCTATTTTGCGGGCGCGGGCATCCTGCTGGCGTACCTGGCCTGGTGGTTGAAAAGGAAATTGACAACATCTGTCGCATGAAAATCGGGCTTCCCCTCTTCCTCCTGGGCCTCCTGGCCGTGGCCTGCACCCCCGCAATCAAGCCGGTCGAATACGGTGCCGATGCCTGCCATTTCTGTAAAATGACGATCGTCGACCCCCAGCACGCCGCCGAGGCCGTCAGCAGCAAGGGCAAGGTCTTCCTATTTGACGCCATTGAATGTATGGTAAACTTTTTAAAAGAAGAGCCAACCACCGACTGGGCCATCCTCGTGGTCAACGACTACCAACAACCGGGAACCTGGACGGATGCCCGCACGGCCAGCTACCTCATCTGTCCGAATATAGCGAGCCCCATGGGGAAATTCCTGACGGGTTTCGCCGAACTGGCGGCCGCCCAAACGGTACAACAGCAACAGGGCGGTGAACGCTACAATTGGGAGACACTTCAACAAGCCTGGTAACCTTCAAAATCACCGGATTATGAAACTCAGCACCGCTTTAGTCACCTGCGTGATAATCTTATCTGGCCTGACCGCCAGCCGGGCTACGACCCTGACGGTTTGTACGACCTGCCCGGCCACGACCATCCGGGCGGCTATTGCCCAGGCGGCAGCGGGCGACACGGTGCTCGTGCGGGCGGGTTTTTACCAGGAAGGCAACCTCGTTATCGACAAGCCACTCACCCTGCGGGGCATAGGCTACCCCGTTGTTGACGGCCAACTCACGGAAGAGACCTTCACCATCGCCGCTGATGACGTCACGCTGGAAGGATTTAAAATCCAGAACGCCGGGCACAACCAACTCAAGGATCTGGCGGCCATCCGGGTGCAGCGCAAGAAAGGCTACATCATTCGCAACAACCTCATTATCAACAGCTTTTTCGGTATTTACCTGGAGTACAGTGGCCAAGGCCTGGTAATCGGCAATACGATCAGCGGGCAGGCCACCAACGAAATGAGCGCGGGCAACGCCATTCACGCCTGGTACACCAAAGAGGTGGTCATTCGCGACAACCTGCTGCAAGGACACCGCGATGGGATTTACCTGGAATTCGTTACCCACAGCACCATCCACGACAACCGCAGCACCGGCAATATCCGCTACGGTCTCCACTATATGTTCTCGAATGACGACGCCTATTTCTGCAATACTTTTGACCACAACGGAGCCGGCGTGGCCGTCATGTTCTCGAAGCGAATAACCATGACCGACAATGTTTTTGAATACAACTGGGGCCGGGCAGCCTACGGCCTGCTGCTCAAGGAGATCAACGATGCCGATATCCTCCGCAATCGGTTCACCCACAACACCATGGGCATCTGCCTGGAAGGCACCACGCGCATTCGCTACACCGACAACACGTTCAGCGGCAACGGCTGGGCCTTGCAACTCTCCGGGGGCTGCGACGACAATGTCTTCACCCGCAACAACTTCCTGAACAACGCCCTGGACCTGGTCGTCAACGGTCGGCTGAACAACAATTTATTTGCCCACAACTACTGGCGTGAATACAGCGGCTATGACCTCGACCGCGACGGCATCGGCGATGTCCCCTACCGGCCCGTGAAGCTGTTTTCGCACATCCTTACCCTGGCCCCGGAGGCCATTGTCTTACTGCGCAGTTTGTTTACCGATTTGCTCAATTTCTCCGAGAAGGTCAACCCGCTCTACACCCCCAACAATATCCTGGACAACCAACCCCTCATGCAACTCATTCCCCATGATTGATATACAAAACCTGCACAAGTCTTACGGCAAATTGGCGGTCCTGCGGGGCATCGACCTGAATCTTTCCCAGACCGGGCAAATTTCGGCGATTCTCGGCCCCAATGGCTCGGGCAAAACCACCCTCATCAAAAGCATCCTGGGCCTGGTCATCCCCGACCAGGGCGACATCCGCATGGATGGCCAAACCATCAAAGGACAGTGGGCTTACCGCCACCACATCAGCTACCTCCCCCAGATTGCCCGCTTCCCGGAAAACCTGACGGTAACCGAATTGCTGGCCATGATCAAAGACCTCCGCAGCGGCCCCACCGATGATGATGCCCTCATCCAGCTTTTTGGGCTCGGACCCCACCTCCAAAAACGCCTGGGCGACTTGTCGGGCGGAACGAAACAAAAGGTGAACCTCGTCATTGCCTTCATGTACGACAGCCCGGTAATCATCCTGGACGAACCGACCTCCGGGCTCGACCCCGTGGCGATGATCCACCTGCGCGAGCTCCTGCAACGGGCCCGGCAGCAGGGCAAGATCATCCTGCTATCGACTCACATTATGAGCTTCGTGGATGAAATGGCCGACGAAGTGGTCTTCCTGCTCGAAGGCGCTATCCGCTTCCGCGGCACGCTGGTGCAGCTCAAAACCCAGTACCAGGAAGACAATGTGGAACGCGCTATTGCCAACATCCTGCAAGGAGAATCCCCCATTCTTGCGTAAAAACGATCCGCTATGCTAAAAATAATGCGTTACACCTTGTCCGATCTGCTGCGCAGCCGCTGGGTGGTTATCTACCTCAGTTTCTTCCTCCTACTCACCCTGTCTTTGCTGTCGCTGAGCGGCGATGTGTCTCAGGTGGTCATCAGCCTGATGAACATCATCCTCATCCTCTGCCCCCTGGTAGCCGTGATGTTTGGGGTGATGTTTTTTTACAATTCGCGGGAATTTACCGAGTTGTTGCTGGCCCAACCCCTGCGGCGAACCGACATTTTCTTCGGCCAGTACCTGGGCCTGGCGCTGTCGCTGTCCGCCAGCCTGGTCATCGGGGTCGGGTTGCCTTTCCTGATCTACGGTCTTTTTGCTTCCGCGGAGGTCTGGAATTTTATGGTCCTCATCGTCATCGGGGTGGCGCTGACTTTTATCTTCAGCGGACTGGCCTTTTACCTGGCCCTGTGCAACGACAATCGCATCCGCGGGTTTGGCCTGGCCATCCTGCTGTGGCTCTTCTTTGCCATCATCTACGACGGTATCTTCCTGCTTTCCCTCATTGTGCTGCGCGACTACCCCCTGGAACACTACGCCATGGCCATGACCATTCTGAACCCCATCGACCTCGCCCGCATCCTCATCCTGCTGAAACTGGACATCTCCGCCCTCATGGGGTATACCGGTGCGGTCTTCCACAAGTTTCTCGGCTCCCTGGCGGGTTCCATCCTGGCTTTCCTGGCCCTGGCCCTGTGGGTCGTCCTGCCCGTGTGGCGGATCAGGTGGCGGGCTCTGCGCAAGGATTTTTAAGGGTGGTGTGGGGGGCACTATAAATAATTTGTCCTTATTATTGTCCGTAAAACTAAAAGCATGGACTTACTCATACGACCAGCACACCCAGTGCAAGGTTCCCGGCTCACCTACCGGCTGCTTGCAGAACCCAGGTAAATCTATTATACTTGTAAAAAATATTGAACGACGATGAAGTATGTAATTAGCGCAGTATTAATTCTGATCTCTTTCACCATTGTTGGTGTTCGCATTGCAAAAAAGATTGAATTCAAACAACACGTAACGGGCTACCTGAAAAGAGCAGCCGACGCCAATACCATACCACTGGCCGAAGAAGAACTCACCAAAGCCATTGGTTATTTAGAAAAAAACAACCTGACCACGGGCTATACCTCCATCCTCTGGCAAACACCCGATGAAGACATTGATTTTTGGTACAGAAACCTGAAAGCCAGTCAGCACGAACTGCAAATCCTCCAATCAGAAAGCGCGCTGGAAAAAACGAACGTCTTGATGAAACTCCGGGAGACCCTAATGGATAGCGGAGAGAAAACCAGCGTCACAGTACCAAAAGGAATAGCCGTTTATCCGAACAACAAACTATGGGCATTTTTAATGCTGCTGGCTTTAGCCAGCGGATTCGCGGGCTTCGTCATCCTGGCCGTGGCTTTGGACCAAGCGCAAAAAGGCAAAGACGCCAAGAAAAAAACCAACCCGTTTGCTGGCTGATGGTTTAGCTTGACTTACCCCTTAGCCGCCAACATTTTCCCCAGTATCTTCGCCAGGCGCATGGCCTG
>PZPC01000073.1:0-14145 GCA_003045895.1 Bacteroidota bacterium | reverse complement strand
CTTACCCCTTAGCCGCCAACATTTTCCCCAGTATCTTCGCCAGGCGCATGGCCTGGTCAAAGTCACCGTCAATTTTCAGTCGGCCCTGGATGAAGGCTGTTTGCACGTCCAGTTCGCCAGCGACGATGCGCAGGAGGTGTTCTTCGGCGATGGTGAAAGTGGCATCGGGCGCGGGTAAAAGAGGTGTAGCATTGTGCTAATTATTTACCTATCTTGTGGTTACAGCATTTTTTTTGACTGCCCTCTGAAACTAACTTTCGCAACGGTTTGTTATTTTCAAAAAACTTATCCTTATGGCTGTTACAATTGAAAGAACTGATAATGAGTTTATTATAAAGCTACCACTTAGTATTGACCCAATAGAAATACAGCACGCATTAGAATATTTCCAATTTATGGACGTAGTCAGTAGAAGTCAGGCCACTCAAGAAGATATCGCTGAATTATCGAAAGAGGTAAAAGCGGGTTGGTTTGAAGATGCGAAGAAAAAGCTACGCCAGCTAGATGAGTTTAAAGATATTTTCGAATAAAGATTACAAATTTAGAGCCTGTTTAAAAATTTTGCAAACTGATTACCTTCGGTGATAACCGCATAAGCCGCTTGCTTTACTTTTTTGTCTTGACACAAAAAAGTAACAAAAAAAGTCAAGGCGGTATGCCCGGCTTAACGCTGCGTCGGCATCCAAAATCCTACCCAAGATAAACTCGCACGCTTTAAGGCGTGCTCAAACAGTATCTTGTGCTTAACGGATTTTGAATACCGACTACACTACCGTGCATAAGGCCGATTCACCTCCCCCCCCGGATTATAGCTGTGAACGTAGGGAGTTGATGAAACGGTTAGGGGTGTTGCTGTTAATGAGCGCCTTGAGAGGGATAGCAGGCTTGAAGTGGAAGTTCGGGTTTTTCATCGGCGTTGTCAATTTGGCGTTAAGAAAATCCTTGCACCGGAGTGGGCCCCTTACCCCTTAGCCGCCAACATTTTCCCCAGTATCTTCGCCAGGCGCATGGCCTGGTCAAAATCACCGTCAATTTTCAGCCGGCCCTGGATGAAGGCCGTTTGCACGTCCAGTTCGCCAGCGGCGATGCGCAGGAGGTGTTCTTCGGCGATGGTGAAAGTGGCGTCGGGCGCAGGCGTCTTTCCGGCAGTCACCTTACCCGGATACTGGCTGATGTCGACGATCCATTCGGATGCTACGTCCCCCGTAACGCGGAACTGGAAGACCCCACTCTTGGGCTTGCCGTTGTCGGGCATAGCCTTGAGGAACTTGCCCAAATCGGTGAAGAGCTTGGCCGAAGCGGGCTTCTTGCGGCGGGTGGGCGTCTTTTTAGCTTGTTTTTCCTGGTGCGCCAGGATCGCGGCTTCCAGTTCGTTGGCCGACTCCCAGATGTAGCGGGTGAAGGTATCGAGGTCGGGCATCGACTTGGCGTCGGAGAAGGGGCTCACCGTCACGTAGCCGTTGTAGCTCAGGATGGTGATGATGAGGCCCATGCCGTCGATGATGGGCGCCGAGCCCATCACGGCGATCATCTTGTGGCCGTTGATGTAGAGCGGTATTTTCGGTCCCGGCACGTTGGTGATGGCGACGTTGAACACGGGTTTGTGCATCGTCGACACGTGGAAGCGCGAATACAGGTGGGCAGCCTGGTTGGCGATGCCGAAGGGAATGGCCTCGGCCATCTTCGCCAGGGAGCTGGCGCTCAGTCCGCCCTGGTAGGTCTTGCCGCGGCTGGTATTTTCGTGGATCGTTTCCAGGCGGGCGATGGGGTCGGCGATCTGGGTAGCAATTTGCACCAGCATGGCCGAAATCTGGTTGTCAAAACCGGAGCCATTATCGTCGCCGTTGCGCATGGACACCGGCACCATGGCCACCAGCGACTTGTTGGGGAGTTTTCCCTTCTCGTCGAGGTAGCGCCGCAGCGCGCCGGCGCAGATGGTCAGCATCACGTCGTTCATGGTGGTACCCATGATTTTTTTCAGGTTCAGGATCCGGTCCAGCGACAGGATGGCCGAATTCCACAGGCGGCGCGCCGAAATGATGCCGTTGAGCGGGGTAGCCGGCGCCGTAAACGGTGCGGTGGGGAGGGCCGTCTTCTGGATGCGCGTCAGGAAACCCGCTTTAACCGTAGCCGTTACGAGCTCCGAAAACAGTTTGGGCAGCTTCAACGGGTTCTTGGCAAAGCTGAGGGTGCTGTTGAGCAGCAGGGTCAGCTCGTTGGGCAGGGGGCGCGGGTGGTAGGGCTCGGGAGCAGGGATGTCCTGCTCTTTATCCGAAAAGTCCAGGAACAGACTCAGCAATCCGGCACCGCCAATACCGTCGACGGCCACGTGGTGAATTTTGCTGATAATGGCGATCGAGCCCTTGGGCACCTGCGGAATCTCGTCGAGCCCCTCCACAAAAGTCATCGACCACAAGGGTCGGCTCATTTCCAGGGGTTCGCTAAAATATTGGGAAGCCGTGCGCCGCAGTTCCTTCCAGCTGCCGGGCTGGGGCAGCGCGGTATGCCGGAGGTGCAGGTCGATATCAAAGTTCGGATCATCGACCCAGTACGGGTGGTCGATGCTCATGGGCACGTACAACAGGCGCTGCCGCAACTTGGGGAAATGATGGATGCGGGAATACACCGTATCCCGGAAGGTCTTAAAATCGATGGACCCCTCAATGATGACCACCGAGCCGATATTCATGGGGCTGGTAGGCGTTTCGGTATATAAAAAGGTAGCATCCATGCCGGATACCGGTTGTAAATTTTCCTGGATTAACTTTTCTGCTATTTTGCTGAGCATGTGCTGACGGTTTCGCTGTGGTTGTCCTTGAATCGTAGAAAGGTAACGTAAAATCCCTCCTCAAATGTACTCAATTTGGGATTATCAAAAAAATGAAGTTGGTCAACGGATGAACCTGCCGGTCGCATCACCCGACAACGTATTCAAATGACATCCCTGGTGGTGATGGCCCGAGCGGTAAGCGTGTGTTTACTTTTTGGGGCTGGTTCAGCGCTGGGTTATCCTTATCTTTGTCACCTAAACCATGCGTATGCCCAAACCCATCATCGAAGACCAGCGTTTCCTGGATGTCGACTACGGCGCACAACCCTTGCCTACCGGAACTTACGAAAACTGCACCTTCATCAACTGCAGCTTCGCCGGCGCCGACCTGGGTGGCCGCCATTTCGCCGACTGTGTCTTTGAACACTGCGACCTGAGCCTGGCCAAGACCGTCGAAACGGCCTTCCGCACGGTTAGCTTCCAGCACTGCAAAATGCTGGGCCTCCGTTTTGAAGATTGCAACCCCTTCCTGCTGGCGGTCGATTTCGCCGATTGCACCCTCAATTTTTCCACCTTTTACCAGGTAAAACTAAAGCAGGCGCGCTTCCGGCAATGCCAGTTGGAGGAAGTCGATTTTACCGACGCACAACTGCCCGATGCCGTTTTTGCAGCATGCAATTTGCAACGGGCCGTTTTTGAAAATACGGTCTTAAAAAATGCCGATTTCCGCACCGCCTACGCGTATCGCATTGACCCGGAGCAAAACCAGATCCGCAAGGCGAAGTTTTCGCTCTCGGGGGTAGCAGGGCTGCTGGGCAAGTATGGCATTGTGATTGAGTGAGTGTAGTTCACCTCGAAGGTCAAACCACCTTCCGGTAGCTCGACACCGCCAACACATTGAACACCACCACCAGCACCGCCGTCACCTTGAAATTGTAAAGCACATCGCCAAAAGTGCTCCCTTTGAGCAGCACCGACCGCATCACGTGCACGAAGTGCGCAATGGGGTTGGGCACCGTCAGGTACTGGGCCCAGGTGGGCATACTCTCAATAGGCGTAAACAAGCCACTCAGGAGGATAAAGATGATGACAAAAAAGAAGGTCGTCAGCAAAGCCTGTTGCTGGGTATCCGAGATATTGGAAATGAACAGCCCGAGCCCCAAAACCGCCGCTAGATTGACCAGGCAGTAGGCAAAAATCACCCAGAGGCTCCCGCGGAAGGGTACATCGAAAATCAACTTACCCGCCGTCAGGCCCACCGTCAGCAAGATTAGCCCTACAATTAGGAAGGGAATCATCTTGCCCAGGATAAACTGCCATTTCTTGATGGGTGTCACGTTGATTTGTTCAATGGTTCCCAGCTCCCGCTCCCGCACGATGTTCATCGCCGTCAGCAACATGACGAGGATGGTGACCAGTTCGCCCATGATTCCCGGCGCCATAAAGTACTGGTAGTTCAACTCCTCGTTGAACCAGTTGGAAGAAGCGATCTCAATCCGGGGTGCACCGGCAGCTAACCGCCGGACCGGCAACACGTCCTGCTGAATCTCCTGGTTAAAATCCCGCACAATCGTACTCAGGTAAGCCGCACCGACGGTCGCCTGCTGGCCGTTGATGGCGTTGACCAACAACTGGACCGCAGCACCTTTGTTTTTAAAAAAATCCTGCTCAAAATCCGGTGGAATAGTCAGTACGATGTCCACGGTGCCATCCTGCAACCGCTCATCGCCATGACGCGTAGCCGGCGGAAAATCGACGAGGATGAACCGGTCAGCCACCTCAATTTTATGAACCAGCTCGCGGGCATACTGCGAATGGTCCAAATCCACGATGGCGAGATTTACGTCCTTCACTTCGTTGCTGGCCGCGAAGGAAAGGACGATCAACTGCACAATCGGCACCACGGTAATCAGGGGCAGCATGCCCTTGTTGCGGAAGATTTGGATAAACTCCTTCTGGATAATGAATAGTAATCGTTGCATAGCAATTGGGCTGATCCGCTGCCCATTCCGGTGGCCAGCGGCGGTTTTTGTCTAATCGTAGACCACTTTAAAATTTCGCCAGGCCGCCGCAAAAAGAAAGAGCATCATGGCGACCAACACCAACGAAGAGAACTGGACGGCTTCCCAACCTGCTCCTTTGAGCATAATATTTTTCTCGATTTCAATAAAATATTTAGCGGGAATAATGTGGGCGGCGTACTGCAGGGCGGTGGGCATACTGGCAATCGGAAAGATGAAGCCCGACAAGATCATGGTGGGCATCAACAAGGTGAAGAGCGAGGTCATCATAGCCGTTTGCTGGGTCGCCGCCAAAGTTGAAATAAGCACGCCCAGCCCCAAAGCGACCATCAGGTACAACAGACACAACACCAGTAGCAACACGATGCTCCCCCGCACGGGCACGTCGAAGACCAGGTACCCCAGCAGGAAGACGATCACCGCATTGACAAAAGACAACACGACGTAGGGAGTCACCTTGCCCAGCAGGATGACCATTGGCGACAGGGGCGAGACCAGAAGCAGGTCCATGGTGCCGGTTTCCTTTTCCCTGGCGATGGTGAGCGAGGTCATCATGGCACAAATGAGCATCAGGATAAGGGCTACCACGCCGGGAATAAAATTGTAAGCGCCAACCAGGGTCGGATTGTAGAGCATCTGAATATGGACACCCACCTGGTAAGGAAGCACCTCCACGCGGCCCTGCTCCTGCTGAAAGGCCGTGATCATCTGGGTAGCGTAATTGGTGAGGGTGGTCGCGTAGTTGGGTTCGGTCGCATCGGCCAGCAGCTGCACCGCGGCTCGTTTTTCCCGAAAAAACGACTGTTCAAATCCGGCCGGAATAACGATCCCCAGCTTCACCTCGCCGGTCTGGAAGGCCTTTTCCATACCCGCCATATCCGGAGGTTGCGCCACCAGCTCAAAATGACCGGAAGCCGTAAGATGGGCGATCAATTCCGCACTCAGGGCGTCCCTGGCCTCGTCGACGATGGCAATCGAAGCCCCCTTGAATTCATTGCTTATGGTGTAGCCAAAAATCAAGACCAGGGCAATGGGCATCCCAAACAGGATAACCAGCGTGCGGGTATCGCGCAGAATGTGAAAAGTTTCCTTCCTGACGAAGGCTAGGAATATTTTAAGCATCTTTTTCCGTTTTTAGTCGCGCACCAATTTCAAAAAAACCTCGTCCATAGAGGCCGCTTCGTAGTCGTCCTTGAGCTGCCGGGGGCTGCCCAGCGCCGCTATTTTCCCTGCTACCATAATAGAAATGCGGTTGCAGTATTCGGCCTCGTCCATGTAGTGAGTGGTCACAAAGATGGTCGTGCCCACCTCGGCGGCGGCGTAGATCATCTCCCAGAACCGGCGGCGGGTGACGGGATCCACCCCACCCGTGGGTTCATCCATAAAGATGATCTGCGGATCGTGCACGCCCGCCACCGCAAAGGCCAGGCGCTGTTTCCAGCCCAGGGGCAGGCTGCCAACCACCTTGGTGGCGTGGGCCTCCAATTGGAGCCGTTCAATGATCTCCGCACTCTTGTCCTTGATCTGGCGGCGGCTCAAGCCGTAAATCCCCCCGTAAAAGTTGATATTTTGCAATACACTCAGGTCTTCGTAGAGGCTAAATTTCTGGCTCATGTAGCCAATATTCTCCTTCACTTGTTCCCGCTGGGTGGCAATATCAAAACCCGCCACGGTGGCGCTGCCAGCCGTAGGATGACTCAGGCCAATGAGCATCTTGATGGCCGTGGTCTTGCCCGCACCGTTGGCACCGAGAAAGCCGAAGACCTCGCCCTGCGCGACGGAGAAGGTGATCGCATCGACGGCCGTGAAATCACCAAATTTTTTGGTGAGCCCGGTGGCGGTAATGGCTGGTTGTTGCGAAGCTGCGGTCATGGTTTGGAGATCTGTTTGATAAAAAAAAACGCTTTTCGTGGTCGGGCTCATCGCCTATCAGCCGGGGGTTGCTTCCAGCAGGTCCAAAAACACATCCTCAATGGAAGCCGTGACGGGTTTCACTTCAATGGCTGTATGGCCCCGCGCGAGCAGGTAATCGTGGATAAGCTGGGGATCCATCTCCGCCTGGCTGGTCAGGTGAAGGTATTCCCCAAAGGGCTCCACCCGTTCCACGGTGGGGTTGTTGCGCAGGTCCTGGATCAGGGCATAAAAATGGTTGGTGCGCACCGCCAGAAGTGATTTGCGGTAGCTGGTGACCATGTTCTCCGGGGTATCCATTTGCATGATGCGGCCTTCCTGCATGAGCGCGATGCGGTCGCAGCGGTTGGCTTCGTCCATGTAGGGCGTGCTGACCAGGATGGTGATGCCGTGGGCTTTGAGGCGTTTGAGCATGATCCAAAATTCATTGCGGCTGACGGCATCCACCCCCGTGGTCGGTTCGTCCAGAAAGAGCACCTGGGGCTCGTGGATGAGGGCGCAGCACAAGGCCAGCTTCTGTTTCATCCCGCCGGAAAGTTGGCCGGCCCGGCGGTTTTTGAACGGTTCGAGTTGGAGGTAGATCTCTTCGATCAGGTGGTAGTTGGCGGCCATGGTGGTGCCGAAGACCGTCGCAAAAAAAGTCAGGTTTTCCAACACCGAAAGGTCCTGGTACAACGAAAACCGCCCCGGCATGTAACCGATGATCTTGCGGATGCTGCGGTAGTCTTTCACCGTATCGAAACCGGCCACCCGGGCCATCCCGGTGGCCGGGCGCAGCAAGGTGGTCAGGATTTTGAACAAGGTAGACTTGCCGGCGCCATCGGGCCCGATGAGGCCAAAAAGTTCGCCCTTTTGCACCGAAAAATTGATCCCGGCCAGCGCCGGGGTGCCGGCGTAGGATTTACTGATGTCGTTTGTTACTATCATGGTTCATACGGTGAGGTGAAAAGAAAGTACTCAAAAGTTCACTTCCGCCGGCATGCCAATTTTCAGTTGCCCCGTGGGGTTGGGCACGGCAATTTTCACGGCGTACACCAGGTTCACGCGATCGGCTTTGGTCTGGATGCTTTTGGGAGTAAACTCGGCCTGATCGGAAATCCAGGTGATGCGGCCTTCGTAATTTTTGGAGCCGTCGGTGCCGGCGTCGGTGACCACGGTTACCGTTTGCCCAAGGCGCAGGTCTTGCAGGGGCACACTGCCCACGTAGGCCCGCAAGGTAAGTGTATCCAGTTGGGCGATGCGGTAAAGAGGAGCGCCCATTCCCACCACTTCGGCGGGCTCGGCCAGCTTGGTCAGCACGGTTCCGGCCACGGGATTGAAGACGTAGGCCTGCCGGATCTGTTCGTCGAGGAGCGCAACCTGGGCCAGGAGCGGTTCCTGCTCGGCCATAATGCCGCGGTTGGCCGTAGCCGTCTGTTCCCTAATCGCCGCCATCCGCTGATCCAGCACCACCAGCTCCCCGTTCAGGTCGTCGAGTTGCTTGGGGGTAGCTGCTTTGCTGTCGACCAACCTGCTCACCCGGTCGCGTTCGCGTTGCAGGTTGCGCTTCTGGTCTTCCAGCACCCGGATATCGGCCAGGGCGGTCCGCAGCTTTTGGGGCAACGTATTGATGGCGGCCAGGATTTGTCGGCGCTGCAGGTGCAACAGGGTGGTATCTACCAACGCCACCAGGGTATTGGCGGCCACGGTCTGCCCTTCTGCTACCCTCAAAAACACCAACTGCCCATTGGCCTGGGCGCTGACGGTGGTGGTGGTAGCCTCAAAATTGCCGTAAGCGTCGGAGCGGGGTGCCGTCTGGTTGCAACCTGCCAACAGGCCGGTGAAAAGTAAGCAAATGATGTATTTCATGTATGGTTGGTTTTTAATTAATATGATAGATTTTTTCAGGGGTAAGGTTGTCTCATCACTTTTACACTTTTACACCTTTCCACGCTTACACTTCTGTTTTTACACCTTTCCACGCTTACACTTCTGTTTTTACACCTTTACACGCTTACACTTCTGTTTTTACACCTTTACACTGTCTTCTATTTCCGACTTCCCACCTCCGACTTCAAACTACCTTTTTCTTAAGATATTGACTACCAGTGTTTTGTGAAATATTGTTTTTGAGCTGGCAATTAAAGGTAGCAACCTCTTTTTTGGTCGGCGTGCAGCGGCGGCTTATAGCCTTCCGACTTCGAAAACTTCCGACTTCCCACCTCCGATTTCCGACTTCGAAAACTTCCCACTTCGATACGCCTGACGCTGTTCCCGCCCCCCGTTTACACTTTTACACTTTTACACTTTTACACCTTTTTTACACGTCCTAAAACCCTCCCCTACTGTACCAGTAGTTCAGCTGCGCTTGTTGGCGGGCCAACTGGTGCAGCACCAATTGTTGGCGGGCCCGCAGGGTCGTATTGAGTTGGCTAACGTAATCGGTGGAGGTAATGACCCCTTCGTCGAGTTGTACGGCGAGCTGAGCCAGAATGGTGGCCTGCAGTTCGGCAATAGCCTGGTCATTAGCCAGTTGGCTATCCAGGCGGGCGATAGCCAGCAGGTAAGCCGCTTTACCCGCTTCGATGTTGAAGGCCAGAGTCGCCTGCTGGTTGTCGATGCGCTGTACTTGCACGCTGAGGCGCTCGCGTTGCAATTTTTCTTTTTGCCAGTCGACGATGGGCCAGTTGAACCCCACGCCTACCAGGCCGTAGGGAGCCGTACCATTGTCGAGAATATTCAGCGGATTGGGGTAGCCCACGCCAGCCTGGGCGTAGGCCGAAAGGCGGGGTTTACGCTGAGCCGCCAGGCGGTCGGTTTGGGCTAAAACGGCTTGTTGTTGCAGGCGGTACAGTTCCTGTTCGGGTCGGTCGATGGGTGGCACCTCAGCAGGTTCCCCCAGCTCGGGCAATACCAGCCTAACCGCTGCGGGCAGGTCTTCGCCCACCAGGTAAGCCAACGAGGCCCGCAGTTCCTGTTCCTGGTAGGTCACCTCTTCTTCCTGGCCATTGAGTTCCAGCAGCCGCACCTGCAATTGTGCCAGGTCACTGACCAGGGCCACCCCGTTCCCGACGCTGGCCTGCGCGGCAGCTTCCCGCGACTGCAGGTCGGCACGGGTAAATTCGAACAGTTTGGCCTGTTCGCGAAGCAGGTTGATCGCCAGAAAAAGCTGGTTGATGCGTTCGCGCAGGGCGTAGCGCTGTACCCTTATGGTTTGTTGGTCCACTGCCAACTGCGCTTGCTGCACCTTGGCGTTGGCCTTGTTCATACCACCGTCCAGGAGGATGTAGTTCACTTCCAGGTAAGTTTTGATAGCCACCAGGGGTTGGTCAATGGCAAAGGCCATTTCCGATCCGCCGGTATTGAGTTGGGTGCTTTCGGATTGCAGCCGCCCATCGGCTTTGAGGGCAATGCCGGGAAGCTTGTCAATGGCCAGCAATTGGGCATCCAGTTCGTACGTACGGGCCAGCAACTGGTCGTCCTGCAGTGCCGGATAACGCTGTTCCAACAGCTGGTAAGCCGTCGACAAATCCAGTTGGGTGCGGGTTTGCGCCCATCCTGCCAGGGGGAAACCCCAGAAAAGTGCCAGTACGGGTAAAATCAACCGACCGTTGGTTATTCGTTTATTCATCTCTAAAGTTTAACTTTATAGTTAATAAATAAGCAAAAAAAATCATTCCAGACTCAGCGCTGCCTGCAGGAAACGCTTTACTTCCGCTGCTCTCGCCTGCATCAGGTAATCGAACCCGGCTTCGGGAATATCCATGACATTACAAAAAAGGGGCTTGGCCATAAAAGGGAACACACACATCCCCACCACGCTGAGAAACAAATGCAGGGGGTCGAAAGTCCTGATCTTTCCCACAGCCATCTCTTGTTGCATTTGGGCAATAAAAGCTGGCACCGCAGGCAAAAAGTGAGCCCTCTTCTTTAATTCTCCCACAAAATGTTCACGTTCTTGCGACAACTCCGACATAATAAAGAACGGGATGCTTGGATATTCAATTAGCGTAGACACGTAGGTATCCACCACCTTCTCCAGTTTTTCCAGTACCGTTCCTTCCGAATCCATGGCCTGGGCAATACGGGGAATCAAGGTATTCAGCGTCTGGTTGACAATTTCCTCAAAAAGCTTCTCCTTGGTGCGAAAATAATAGTGCAACATCGCTTTATTGATATCCGCAGCAGCGGCGATATCTTCCATTCGCGTGGCGACGTATCCTTTTTGCACAAAGTGCTGTTGTGCAGCTATTAAAATCGCTTTTTCCGTATCTTTTGCCATTAATTTGAAGGCACGAGTGACACAACCGTTTAATCAAAGAGGCTGCTTCACTGTTGGGTAAACAATAATTGACTGCAAAGTCAAACTATCAGGTTGAACTTTGCAAATTTAAATGACTTAACTTCGTAAAAAGTCAGCTAATGAAACACATCCTACTCCTTAGCAGCCTGATTTTCTGGGCCTCGTGCAGCAATACCGTTGTCGTCGACAACGAGGTGGACCCCGTCAAACAATCCATCGACCTGGGTTTCTACGCCCTCACCCCCCTGGGTAAGCGCTACACTCCCTACGATAATTTGCGCACCCTGGTTTTCCAGGATGCTACTGGCCAGGCCTATACTTTTCAGTTGACCCAGCCGATTTACAATGATTTTTATCGCTTCTTTCAATTGTTCCCGCACCCTACCGTGGGGAACCAGCAAGTAGAATACACCTACGTGGGCGAACGCTTTAATTACGACTGGATCTGTGCTGATTTAGGGGCTAAACTTTCCGTGGTGGTGCGTCCGGCTATTTGTACCGACCCCCAATTGCGCACGGAAGACGTGCTCCTGGATCACCTCACGGTAGCTGGCATTGGCTTCAACAACGGGGATGTGGCGCTGTCTGCTCCAGCGCTCGACGTCAACATCCGGGACCGGATGGTCTGCACCGCGGGCGGGCGCTACCTGGGAACCGTCACCCTCCTGGACCGGGAATTCACGGAAGTGAGTTACGCACGACAGTACCTCGACAATCGCTTCCTCGAGATTTACTATTCCCCCTCCAAGGGAATAGTGGCCTTTGGTACCCGGTACTTGTTTGCGGTTCTCGATCGGTCATTTTAAATCGCCGGTGCTGGTCAGGTAAGCCAAGAGGGCACACACGGTATGCGGATGGGGGAATTCGCTGCGCAGCAATCTTGCTTTTAGTGCCTCCCGGGATACGGTGGTTAATTTCACATCCTCCCCTTTGTCCAGCCGGGGCGCTCCTTCCCGGCTGATGCCGCGCGCCGCAAAGTGATGGACGTAGGCATTCATAAAAACCGGATTAGCGGCATGCTTGCCCAAATACTGCCATTCGGTGGCTACGTAGCCGGTTTCTTCCCGCAGTTCGCGTTGTGCTGCCACCGCGGGGGCTTCTCCGGGATCTACCAACCCGCCCGGCAACTCTTCCAGCAAGGCCCCTACCCCAAAGCGATACTGCCGAACCAGCAGAATTTCCCCCTCAACGGTTTCGGCTACCACCTGAACCGAGTCCCCGCCTTCCAGGACGATCATCTTTTCTTCGTGGTTATTGCGGGGATTGACCATCCAGTCGAAACGCACCTGGAATAGTTTGAGGTGGGGCCCGTAGGCAAAACGGCTGCGGAACCAGTGTGGAGGGCGATCTTCCATGTAGTTGTGGTGCTTTTTTTTCGATGGATAGGAAGCGGAAGACAAGCCTGGCTAAGGCCAAGCCCAAACCAAGGGGGGGGACTGCGCGCAACATTTGCAGCAGCTCCATAAACGAGGGTCAAGTGAACAGAACCTTTTTGAACCCGGAGGCCGCTGGCAGGCCCTCCGGGCTTCTTTTTTTTGGTCTATTCTTCGTCGATGACGGCATCGTCGATTAGTTCATCTCCGTCGCCGTCCAGATCTTCAAAGCCGGCGGCCTTGCCGCTCCGCTTAGGTGCTACGTAGTCTTCATCTTTTTTGATGGTCATCTCCTTGCCACCCTCGTTGTGGTAATCGCCACGCGCAAAGCGATCGGCTTTGGCAAAGAAATCGTCCTTGCCATCCAGCAGGGTTTCTTTGGTGTTTTTCAAGGCATTATCGGCGCGCTCCTGGGCCTGGCGTGCCAGCTCGGCGGCTTTCTCTTCTACGCTCTGGAGGCTTTCGCGGTCGGCGGCATCTTGTGCACGCTCCACCATATCTGCGGCCTTATTGGCCAGGTCACCCCCCAGTTCTTTGGCTTTGCCCAAAATCTTTCCACCGATGTCCATGACCTTTTCGCCCACATCTTCGGACACGTCCATCACCTTTTTGCCGGCTACGCTGGCGGCATCCAGTGCCTGGGCACCGGTGCGGGCAGCAGCATCGAGGGCACTGCTCCCTGCCTTAGCAATGGCACCGGGTTCACGGGGCACGTTGGGCGCTGCTACGTCGGCTTCAAAATCGATGGGGCCGCTAGCTGCTTTCGGAGTAGCTGGCGGTGGTGGAGTCGGTATTTTTTCTTCCTGGGCGGGTTCATCCGCCAGCCAGTCGGTGGCTTTCTGTTTCAACTCGCGTCCCTTGTCCATTGCGTGTTGGGTTTCGTCCCATACCCGGTCCGAAATATCGCTCAGCGTATCCTTGGCTTTGGCCCGCGCTTCGGCGGTGTTCTCCAGTAATTCGTCACCCAACTCGCTGGCCCTGGCACTGGCTTTATCGAAAAGCACACTGCCTTTATCGGCTAAATCTCCGCCCGCTTCTTTGGCTGCTTCAGCGGCCTTATCCGCCGCTGACTTGGCGACTGCTTTAGCGCCAAAGAATACCCGTTTAAGATCATCTTTCAAGCTCATTTGGTCAAATTTAATTGGTTAAGCATACAAGATAATGGTTTTTAAGGAAAAAATTAAACTTGGCTGTGCAGCCTGGAAACCACTTCTCATTCGGCGGTTAGAAAGGGGACAAATTTTGGTTTTTCGCCCTTAAAAAAAGCACAATATTAATTGGTAAGCCCCTGTTTGAACCTGGTTCCAAAAGTGCACTATTTAACTAAAAATTTTGCTTCCTACTCTAAACCAGCATACATTTGCAATGTTATTTGGAAGTAACACAACTATTTTTCATAAAATTTGGAGCTACAGCGGCTCCCTTGTTAAATAAAATAATAATGCTACAGCGATTAAGTAATCCCAAATCTGTTTTTGCGTGGTGGATAGCTTTAGGCCTGATCCTGGGTCTCATTTTTGCCCAGGTTATTAATAGTTTGATCATCGGCCTACCCATGGGTATCGCCCTGAGCCTGCTGATTGGCAAAGCCACCTACCGCATTAGCCGCGGCCTCACACGGACAATGCGTTAATTACCACGAATAAGTCTGGTTGTTTTAAACAGCCAGCATTCTCCCAGCCGAACCAGATTGCCTTGCAGTTTGGTTCGGCTTTTTTTTTGGAGGAACATCAAAGCTTGTTTTTGACAATAAGCATAAGTTTTAGTAAAAAACAAGTTTATCCAAGC
>PZPC01000072.1 GCA_003045895.1 Bacteroidota bacterium | reverse complement strand
GCTTATGAAAACTTTGAATTATTTGTTTCTAACAGGTTTGTTCCTGTTGTTCAGCGGCCAAAAAGAACAGTTTACAACCGATGATGCCGCCGCTGCGGGTCCGGTAAGTGCATGGTACACCCAAATTTTGATTTTTGTACCTTCGCTGACAATTTTTGTGGTTAAGCTAAAGTAAAAATGAAAAGCGACTGGTAAGGAGCGTTAGTATTGCTTTCGATTGACCTCCAACACAAAAAATGTCAGAGAATCGCTATTACGATTCGCAACGGTGCGGCACATACGCACCGTCAATTCTTCAAGACAAAAACCTAATAACATGCTTAAGTACATAATTGCCACCTTTTTATGTTGTTGCTCGATGACGGCTTTTTCTCAAAATACACCATCTTTCGGGATAGGCACCCGCTGGATTTATGAACGGATAGATATGAATTACCTGATAACTTACGAAACGGTTGAAATCATTTGTGACACGATTATTAATGATACCCTGGCTTTTGTCATTGAGAAAGGTGCTTTCGGTAGACCTGTAACCCATTTGCGCTGCTTCGAAACATTAGATGCCAGCTTCAATTTTGTCGGCTATCCATGCGATTCCACTTGGGTGATTACTTCTACAACAGATATTTTGCCCCCTGCTACAGCGGTTTATCCCAACCCCAATGATGGTCAGGTGTTTGTTGACGGCGTTTTGGGCCAAAAAGTTCGCTACGCATTGTACGACATTGCCGGACGTTGTGAACAACAAGGCGTATTACAAAATGAACAGTTGTACATCGCCCATCCAGGTGTTTATTTCTTGCTATTGGAGGTGGCTGGTATTTGGTCTTCGCATAAAGTGGTCGTGGTGCATTGATATGGAAATTACGCTAACACAGCAGCTAGGTCCATGCGCTCCGAACCCGTGAGCACCATGAGTAGGAAGTGTAAACGGGTAAAGGTTGGATACGTGTAAAGGTTAGCCCCCTTTTACACCCTTACACATTTCCACGTTTCCACCCTTACACTTTTTCACCTTCTCGCTCTCCTTCTTTTCGCTCTCCACCTTCTTCCTCGGTGCGTTGATGTGCCCGTTGGCGCTGCCACTCATCTTCCTTTTCGTAGGCGCGGATGATGTCCTTCACGAGGCGGTGACGCACCACATCGTCGGCCGAAAGGCGAACGACACCAATCCCGTCGATGGGCGAGAGCAGGTCGATGGCCCGGCGCAGGCCCGATTTCTGGTGGTAGGGCAGGTCTACCTGCGAGAGGTCACCCGTAATGATGCAATTGGCGGTAGGGCCCAGGCGGGTCAGGAACATCTTGATCTGAGCGGTAGAGCAGTTTTGTGCTTCGTCCAGAATAATGAAGGCATTGTCGAGCGTACGGCCGCGCATATAAGCCAGCGGTGCGATTTCGATGACCCGGGTATCCATAAACTGGGCCAACTTCTCGGGCGGGATCATATCGTCCAGCGCATCGTAGAGCGGGCGCAGGTAAGGGTCGATCTTCTCCTTGAGGTCGCCGGGCAGGAAGCCCAGGTTTTCCCCTGCTTCCACGGCGGGCCGGGTGAGGATAATCTTTTTGACCACCTTGTTTTTCAGTGCCCGTACGGCCAGGGCTACCGCGGTGTAGGTTTTACCCGTACCGGCTGGCCCCACCGCAAAGACCACGTCGTTGGCTTCGGCGATGGCGATCATTTTCTGCTGGTTGACAGTCTTGGCCTTGATCTGGCGACCGTCCCGACCGTGGAGGATGGTCTTATTGCTGTGGCCGTTGCCGAGCTTGGACTCGAAGGGGTTTTCACCTTGTAGCAAATCTTTAACCGTTTGTAACTGCAACTCCTTGTGCTCGCGCAACAGGCGAACCATCAGTTCCAGGCGGTCTTTGGCTTTTTGGGTAAATTTCTTTTCCCCACTGATCTTTACATTATTGCCGCGGCTCGTGATGACAACTTCCGGAATAGCTTCCCGAAGTAAATTGAGTTTGCTGTTCTTTTCTCCGAATAAGGCCACGGGATCCAGCCCGTCTACCTGTAAGATGATTTCGCTCAAGTAAAGGAATTGAAAGTTGAATACTCTTGGCAGCGGGTTCCCGCCAGCTTTCGCGGGCTAAACCATCCCCAAATGAATGACATTTCTAATCGTTATATAAAAACGGTTGGCACCAGAAAAAGGTTCCGTGATCAACCAACTTAGATCAAAGTTAGGGATTCTTTGGCTAAGTGCAAATTAAGATTACGCCCCCAATTGGCCATTGTGGAAAAAATGTTGTTATTTAACCAGTAGATACAATTGATGATGCCACAGAAAATATTCAATGACCCGGTTTACGGTTTTGTGCAGGTACCTTACGGACTCCTTTTCTCGCTGGTCGAGCACCGGTATTTCCAGCGGTTGCGGCGCATCAAGCAATTGAGTCTCACCCACTACGTCTACCCGGGTGCCCTGCACACGCGTTTCCACCACGGCCTGGGCGCGCTGCACCTCATGAGCGAAACCATTGCCGTGCTGCGCGACAAAGGCGTCGATATCAGTCCGGCCGAAGCCGAAGCCGTACAGATTGCCGTCTTGCTGCACGACATTGGCCACGGCCCCTTTTCCCACACCCTCGAACACACCCTCATCCACGTACACCACGAAGAACTGTCGGTGCTGTACATGGAAAAGCTCAACGAGGAATTCGGGGGGCAGCTGGAACTGGCCATCCAGATCTTCAAGGGCCAGTACGAGAAGCCCTTCCTCGCCCAACTGGTCAGCAGCCAGCTGGACATGGACCGCATGGATTACCTCAACCGCGACAGCTACTTCACCGGCGTCAGCGAGGGCGTTATTGGCTACGACCGCCTCATCAAAATGCTCACCGTACACGACGGCGAGCTGGTGGTAGAAGAGAAAGGCATCTACTCCGTCGAGCGTTTTCTCACGGCCCGCCGCCTCATGTACTGGCAGGTGTATCTGCACAAGACCGTCCTCGCGGCCGAGCTCATGCTCATTCGCACCATGGAGCGGGCCAAAGACCTCATCGAAGCCGGCGAATCCCTGCCAGCGCCCGCCGCGCTGGCGTTTTTTCTCCAGCACCGCGACCTCCAACTGACCGACTTCAAGACCCGCCGCGACGAACTGCTCGACTGTTTTGCGCGCCTGGACGATACCGACGTGGCCGCCGCCGTCAAGGAATGGCAATTTCACACCGACCCCGTCCTGGCCTACCTCGCCGGCGGACTCGCCAACCGCCGCCTTTTTCGCCTCGAATTCAGCCCTACCCCTTTTTCCGCGGCTTACCAGGAGGATATCCGCCAGCAGCTGGCCCGCAAGGCCGATCTCCCCGCCGCCGGGCCGGGCTATTTCCTGCTGACAGGAAAGGAAACCAACGCCGCCTACTCGACCTCGAAAGACGAAATTCGCATTCTCCGAAAGGCTGGCCAGGTATTGCCCATGTCCGAAATGATCGACAATGCCATCCAGCCACAGACTTTCACCAAGCACTACCTCTGCTACCCCAAGTTGTAGACTACATGATCAAGAACGAAAGATTGCTCATTCTCATCCTGGCCACCATCCAGTTTACCCACATTGTCGATTTCATGATCATGATGCCCCTGGGCAAGCAGTTCATGGAACTCTTCGACATTACACCCCAAAAGTTCACCCTGCTGGTGTCGTCCTATGCCTTTGCCGCCTTTTTGGCTGGCCTGGTCGGCGCCCTTTTCATCGACCGCTTCGACCGGCGCCACGCCCTGCTGGTGCTCTACGTGGGCTTCATCATCGGCACGCTGGCCTGTGCGGTAGCGCCCACCTACGGCTTCTTCCTGGCCGCCCGCGCCTTCACGGGCGCTTTTGGGGGTACCCTGGGTGGCTTGTCGCTGGCCGTCATCGGCGACGTCGTTCCCTTCGAGCGTCGCGGCAAGGCCGTCGGGCAAATCATGATCGCCTTTTCGGCCGCGTCCATCGTGGGCGTACCCGTCGGTATCTTTCTGGCTTCCGCCTTTGGCACGCAGGCTCCCTTTTTCATTATCGGTAGCCTATCTGTTTTGTTCTTTGGTTTGGCGTTCTTCGTCATTCCGCCGCTGCGCAGTCACCTGCACCAGGAAAACGGCCAGAATGTCCACACCAGTCCGGCCGACGTGTTTCGTCTCGTGCGCGACAGCCCCAACCAGCGGCGGGCCCTCCTCTTTTCGTTGGTACTCATCCTGGGGCATTTTTCCATCGTCCCCTTCATTGCGCCCTACCTGCAGCTCAATATCGGATTCTCTCAAAACCAGGTGGCCCTGCTCTATGCTATCGGTGGCCTGGTCACCGTTTTTTGCCTGCCCTTCTTCGGTTGGCTGGCCGACCGCTACGGGCACATCCGCATCTTCACCATCGCCAGTGTCGGCGCCCTGGTGTCCATCTTCGCCATCACCAACCTGCCACCCGTGGCGCTGCCGGTAGCGCTGGTGGTGGCGGCGTCATTTTTCATGGTCGCCAGCGGCCGCAACGTGCCCGCCACCACGCTCGTTACCTCGGTGGTCAAACCCGAAAACCGCGGGAGCTTCATGAGCATCCGCCAGTCGGCCAACGAAGCCGGCCTGGCCCTCAGTTCCTTCATTGCTGGCTTGCTCATCGTCGAAAACCCCGACGGCAGCCTGGGCCATTACCAACACGTGGGCTACTTTGCCATTGCCATGAGCATCCTGGCCATTTTTCTGGCCCGTCGCCTGCGTAGCGTTTCCTGAGGCTGTACCCACGGGAATTGCAGGAGTACCGTCCCGGTGGCGTTCGCGGTGTACCGTTTGCCGGGGTTATGCGTTTTTATTCACGGACAATTTGCAGTGGGGGCCCCCGCGACCCCTGCGGGCGCGGCCGGGCTGTCCATTCCGCCACGGGCTCCATTCCCATCCCTGGTCCTTCCGGGACTCCGCCCGGCGCGCTCGCCTTGACGGCTCGCGAAGGCGTCTAACGTAACGTCGAATTTATTCGACGAGAATAGACAGCGAAGCGCTGTCGATATTCACAATAAACTTACACACCGGCTCGCAACCCACAGCCAGCCCATTCCCGAAAAAGTGTACTTTTACCCCTATGAATCCCTTCGATACGCACTTCCATACCGTGCTGGCGGCCCGCCGGGCCGCCCACCTCCTGCGCCAGTTGCCACCGCCGCTGACGGGGCAGGTCGATTTTTGTTCCAACGACTACCTGGGGTTTGCGCGTAGCAACAGCGCCGCCGCCGCCGCTGGCCGTGTTGGCGCTACCGGCTCCCGGCTCATCAGCGGCAATTCGCCACTGGCCGAGCAGTTGGAGAGCGAGTTGGCTGCCTACCACCACGCGGAGGCCGCGCTCCTGTTTACCTCGGGCTACGCCGCCAACCTGGGCTTGCTGCAGGCCGTGACCGAGCGCCAGGACACCCTCATCTACGACAAGCTGGTGCACGCCTCCCTGCGCGACGGTATCCTCCTCACGCGGGCGCGGGCGCTGGGGTTTGCGCACAACGATGTGGCCGACCTGCAAAAGAAGCTGGCGGCCGCCAGCGGGCGGGTACTGGTGGTGGTCGAAAGTGTCTACTCTATGGACGGAGATGTGGCCCCCCTGCGTGCGATCGCCGCCGCCTGTCAGGCGGCGGGCGCAGCACTCCTCGTCGACGAAGCCCACGGCACTGGCGTCTGCGGCGACCGGGGCGAAGGGCTGGTGGTAGCCGAGGGCCTGCAGGACCAGGTCTGGGCACGGGTTCACACTTTTGGCAAAGCCATTGGCAGCCACGGGGCCGCCGTGGTGGGCAGTCGGCTGCTGCGCGATTACCTGCTCAATTTTGCCCGCTCCTTCATCTATTCCACCGCCCTGCCCGACCATACGCTGGCCGTCATTCAACAAGCTTACCAGCAGCTGCCAACCGGCGTAGCCATCCGCCAGCTCCACGAGCGGATCGCTTACTTTCAGCAGCAGTGTTCGCCCGCGGTACGCGCCCGGCTCTTGCCGGGCAATACGCCTATTCAGGCGTTTCTCTGCCCCGGCAACGCCCCGGTGATGGCCCTGGCGCAGGAACTACAGCGGGCCAATATGGCCGTCCTGCCTATTCGCCACCCCACGGTACCTGCCGGGCAGGAGCGCCTGCGCATCTGCCTGCACGCCTACAATACGGAAGCTGAAATCGATCAACTACTGGCCGTATTGGCGCGCCTGGCCTGAAGGCTTAAACCGCCCGATTTGTTGCCCTCGGCTAAATTTTAGACTTTTGCGGCCGACAAGCAACCCGCAATCTACTGGCATACACAAGCGCCTGCCGGGCAGGCCCTTTTGATTTTCGCTGACCACACTCCCCCTTTTTATGAGCAATTCATCCACGATACCCCCGACGGCCCAACAATTTTTCGTCACCGGCATCAGTACCGAAGTCGGCAAAACCGTCTGTTCGGCCCTGCTGGTCAAGGCCCTGGAAGCCGACTACTGGAAGCCCGTACAGTCGGGCGATCTGCACCTGACCGACACCATGAAAGTAGCCCACTGGACGGGGACCAGCCTGCCCTCGCCGCGGTTCCACCCCGAGACTTACCGCCTCACGGAGCCGTTGTCGCCGCACGCTTCGGCTGCCCTCGACGGCATTCGCATCGAGCTGGATCGGTTTCAGCTGCCCGCTACCGGCCGGCCGCTCATTGTGGAGGGGGCTGGCGGTTTGCTGGTGCCACTCAACGAAAAAGATACCGTACTGGACCTGATGGAGCGCCTTCAGCTGCCCGTTATTTTGGTGTCGCGCAACTACCTGGGCAGCATCAACCACACGCTGCTCAGCATTGCCCAGTTGCGGCAGCGGGGTATTCCGCTGGCGGGGCTGGTGTTCAGCGGCAATCCCGTGCCCGCCAGCGAGGCGGTGATCGAGCAACTGAGCGGGGCCCGGGTGCTCTTTCGGATTCCCGAATTTTCTGCTTTATCTTTGCCCGCCATTGCCGACGCCGCCGAAGGGCTGCGGAAGGCTGGTATTTTTGCCTCATCCATTAACCCAATTTAATGCCCAGTTTAACCGAACGCGACCAACAAGTCATCTGGCACCCTTACACCCAAATGAAGACGGCCGGTGCGCCGCTGCCCATTGTGCGCGGTGCCGGTAGCTACCTCTACCACGAGGATGGTACGGCCTACCTCGACGCCGTCTCTTCCTGGTGGGTCAACCTGCACGGGCACGCCCATCCCTACATTGCCGAACAGGTGAGCGCCCAGCTGTTGCAGTTGGAGCACGTCATCTTTGCTGGCTTCACCCACCCGCCTGCCGTCACCCTGGCCGAACGGTTGCTGCAACACCTGCCTAGTCGGCAGGCCCGTATCTTCTACTCCGACAATGGCTCTACGGCGGTAGAAATCGGGATCAAGATGGCCCGGCAGTACTACTATAACCAGGGCGAACAGCAGCGCTGCCGCCTGGTCGCTTTCGAGGAAGCTTTCCACGGGGAAACCTTCGGTGCCATGTCAGCCAGCGGCGACCACGACTTTAACCGGGCCTTTCAGGACCAGTTTTTCGAGGTTTGGCGCATTCCCGCACCTACCACTCCCGACCGTGCCCGGCAGGCGCTGGCGCTGCTCGAAGGCTACCTGCAAACGGGAGAGGTGTACGCCTTCCTCTTCGAGCCCCTGGTACTGGGGGCTGGTGGCATGCTCATGTACGAGGCCAGCGTGCTAGATGAACTCATTGCCTGCTGCCACCGCTATGGCGCCCTGTGTATTGCCGACGAGGTGATGACGGGCTTTGGCCGCACGGGGCGCACCTTCGCCTGCGATTATCTGCGGGAGCAACCCGACATCATGTGCCTGTCGAAGGGCCTGACGGGGGGGACACTGCCCCTGGCGGTCACGACCTGCAGCGCGGCGGTATTCGACGCCTTCTGGTCGGAAGACAAACTGAAAGCTTTCTTCCACGGCCACTCGTACACCGCTAACCCGGTGGGCTGCGCGGCGGCCCTGGCGAGCCTGGACCTGCTGGAAAGCCGGGAATGCCAGGAGAATATAGCCCGTATATCCGCGCGCCACCAGGCGTTTCGGGCCACGGTGGTGGATCATCCGGCACTGGTGCGGGTACAGCAAACGGGGACGATTCTGGCACTGGAATTTGCCACCTCCTCCCAGACCTCTTATTTCAATTCCCTCCGGGATCAGCTGTACTATTTTTTTATGGAGCGGGGCATCCTGCTGCGGCCCCTGGGCAATGTCATCTACGTGCTGCCGCCCTACTGCACTACCGATGAACAGTTGGCGGATATCTATGCGGCTATTCAGGCCAGTTTTGAGCTGGTTGAGGGCTTCGCCGAAACGGTGGACGCCGGCTAAGTGGGATAGCGCTACGGCGGTTTTTTTAACTACACAGTGCATGGAGGTGACAAAGGACACAAAGGGGGGGCGAAGGCGCGGAGGCACGGCGGTTTTTTTATAGCCACCAAGACTCCAAGGACACGGCGTTTTTTTAACCACACAGGGCATGGAGGTAGCAAAGGGCACAAAGGGGGGGGCGACGGAGGCACGGCGGTTTTTTCATAGCCACCAAGACTCCAAGGACACGGCGTTTTTTTTAACCACACAGGGCATGGAGTTAGCAAAGGGCACAAAGGGGCGCGCGAAGGCGCGGAGGCACGGCGGTTTTTTTATAGCCACCAAGACGCCAGGGGCACGGCGTTTTTTTAACCACACAGGGCATGGAGGTAGCAAAGGGCACAAAGGGGGGGCGACGGAGGCACGGCGGTTTTTTTATAGCCACCAAGACGCCAAGGACACGGCGTTTTTTTTAACTACACAGTGCATGGAGGTGACAAAGGACACAAAGGGGGGGCGAAGGCGCGGAGGCACGGCGGTTTTTTTATAGCCACCAAGACTCCAAGGACACGGCGTTTTTTTAACCACACAGGGCATGGAGGTAGCAAAGGGCACAAAGGGGGGGGCGACGGAGGCACGGCGGTTTTTTCATAGCCACCAAGACTCCAAGGACACGGCGTTTTTTTTAACCACACAGGGCATGGAGTTAGCAAAGGGCACAAAGGGGCGCGCGAAGGCGCGGAGGCACGGCGGTTTTTTCATAGCCACCAAGACGCCAAGGACACGGCGTTTTTTTTTAACCACAAAGGGCATGGAGGTGACAAAGGGCACAAAGGGGGGGGCGCGAAGGCACGGAGGCACGGCGGTTTTTTCATAGCCACCAAGACGCCAGGGGCACGGCGTTTTTTTTAACCATACAGTGCATGGAGGTGACAAAGGGCACAAAGGGGGGGGCGCGAAGGCACGGCGGTTTTTTCATAGCCACCAAGACGCCAAGGACACGGCGTTTTTTTAACCACACAGTGCATGGAGGAGACAAAGGGCACCTGGAGTTTTAGCTATTTCTCTTTGTGTGCTTTGTTCTCTTTGTCTGCTTTGTGGTTCTTTTTTTTTTGCCACGAAGGGTATTGGGATTGGATTAGCCCGTCTTGTGGCCCGTCCGTGAGGGGGTGGCTGGGGAACGGAAACAGGGGTATTTGACAAGGGGGATTTCTTGACGGGGCATAGGAGCCCCTTGGGAGGGGCCCACCCTCAGGGCCTGAACGCCAGCCCCTGATTTGGCTAACTAGCCGTACGGGGCAAACCACCACCATTGCTGCCAGTTATGCACTGCCAACAACCAAGCAAGGAAAACAAAACCGCTGAATGCCCTTGCTGGCCTGGCGAAACGTGTTCGCCGCAAGGGGTAGTTACCGATGAGTAAGCTGAAAGGTGGCCAAAAAGCGGATCCTTTTGAACTTACCCAATAAATATACTTCTAAATGTTTGTTTTTGCAAGACAAAAACACGTTTTTTTTAAAATATAAATCAGGGACATTTTCCACGGTGAAGTAGCCGGTAAACAGACGCTTCATGAACAAGCAGATCAGTATAGTGGGTTGGGGGAGTTGCTCGGCGTTGGGCCACGAGCCGGGTGCCATCTGGACAGCCTACGCGACGCACGCGGCGACGGCCATCCGGTGGCAGCAGCACCTGGGCGCCTGGGGAGCGGCGCTACCCGGAGCCAGTGAAGCGGCCCTGGAACACCTGCGCCAAAGCCGCAAGGCGTACGCGCGCCTGGACCGGTCGGTGCTGTTGGCCATGTTGGCGGGGGAGCGTGCGGCAGCGATGGCGGGCTGGGCTGGCGAGCCGCAGCCGGTGGGTTTGCAGATAGGGTCGTCGCGGGGTGCGACGGGGTTGTGGGAGCAGTATTACGGCCAGTATACGGCTGGCGAACCGCTGCCGCCCCAAGTGTCGCCGCTGACGACGGCGGGAAACCTGGCTACCCATACGGCCCAGCACCTGGGGCTGACGGGGTTGGTGAGCGACAGCTCGATCACCTGCAGCACGGCGCTGCACGCGGTAGCCAACGCGGTGGTCTGGCTGGAGTCGGGGCGCTACGACCGCTTTTTGGCGGGTGGTGCCGAGGCGCCGCTCACTCCCTTCACGGTAGCGCAGATGAAGGCCTTGAAAATTTATGCTTCCGACGAAGCCGCGGCTTACCCCAACCGGGCTCTGGAGGCCGACAAAACGGCGAACACCATGGTACTGGGGGAGGGGAGTGCACTCTTCGCCCTAGCTACCAATGCTCCCCAGCCGTTGGCCCTCATCAAGGGGATGGGCTACGCCCGCGAAGCGACGCCCACGCTGACGGCCGTATCGGCGCAGGGCGACGGCATTCGGCAGGCCATGGCCCAGGCCTGGCAGGAAGCGGGCCAGCCGCCAGTGGACGTGGTGATCTGCCACAGCCCTGGTACGGTACGGGGTGATGCGAGCGAAAGGAATGCGATCCGGCAGGTTTTTGGCGAAAATATACCATCTTTGGCCTCCAATAAATGGAAGCTAGGCCATACCTTAGGGGCTTCGGGCGGACTGAGCCTGGAGTTGGCCCTGTTGCTGCTGCAGCACCAAACATGGGTGCCCGTGCCCTACCTGCCGCCGGCGGAAGCCCCGCAAAAGATCAGCAATGTGCTGGTGAATGCCTTGGGTTTTGGAGGCAATGCGGTGAGTTTGTTGGTGGGGTTGTAAGCAGTTGGCGTCGGAGTATCGGATTGCCGGATTCGCGTGAGCGCTGCGGAGGGCCGACCAGCGGGAGGATGAGGGCGATAGCCCGAACTAAGGCGCAGGCCGAAGCCCGTAGCCTAGCGACCCCGCAGGGGGCACGCCCAAAACAATAAAACAGACATTGAAAAGTAAGCAAGTATAATGGAAGTTAAGAACTGGAACCTGGAAGAAATTTTGGCCGTTTACCATACCCCACTACTGGAACTGGTATACCGGGCGGCGAGTGTGCACCGCGAACACCACAACCCACGGGAGGTGCAGATCAGTACCCTGTTGTCGATCAAGACGGGGGGCTGCCCCGAAGACTGTGGCTACTGTCCGCAGGCGGCGCGCTACCATACGGATATTGCCACCAACGACCTGCTGAGTGTGCAGGAGGTGACGCAGGCGGCCATTCGGGCGCAGGCGGTGGGTGCCTCGCGCCTGTGTATGGGTGCCGCCTGGCGCAACGTGAAGGACGGCGAAGAATTTGAGCACGTACTGGACCTGGTACGAGCCGTGAATAAGCTGGACATGGAGGTGTGCTGTACGCTGGGGATGCTGACGGAAAACCAGGCCCACCGCCTGGAGAATGCCGGCCTCTACGCCTACAACCACAACCTGGATACGTCGGAAGATTTTTACAAAGAGGTGATCTCGACCCGTGGCTACGGCGACCGCCTGGCGACCCTGGACAACGTGCGCAAGACCAACATCACCGTCTGTTCGGGCGGCATTGTGGGGATGGGCGAAGCAGTGGAAGACCGCTGTAAGATGCTGCTGACCTTGGCGCAGTTGACGCCGCAGCCGGAGTCGGTGCCGATCAACGCGCTGGTAGCCGTGGCGGGTACGCCACTGGAGGAGCAGCAGCCGGTGTCGATCTGGGAGATGATCCGAATGGTGGCTACGACCCGTATCGTGATGCCCCAGTCGACGGTTCGCCTGTCGGCGGGCCGCACCGAGATGTCGACCGAAGGGCAGGCGCTCTGCTTTATGGCGGGGGCGGGCTCGATCTTTGCCGGCGACAAACTGCTGACCACCCCCAATCCGGATATGCACAGCGACCTGAATATGTTTGACGTGCTGGGCCTGCAACCTACGCCAGCCTACAGCAAGGCACCCAAGCGGGAGCCACTGGAGGAGGAGGAGACGGCAGCAGAACGCGAGGAACGGATACGCTGGTCGCGGCCAGGCCACAAGATTGCTGCCAACGAGGCGTACGCCGCCGCGGCTAAGGAGGTGCGCAAGGGGTAGGGCGCTGGCTCGACCACGCCGCTGGCTACACACGGGTAGTACGCCCTGCTGCCAGCCGGGCTTTGGGGGTCATCTTTCACCACGAAAAGGTGACCCCCCCAATAAATAGGCGCAATGACCTATGGTAAACCTGGCGGCACTCTTCCAGGTGCCTGTTGACTACGGCATTTTGCCAAGTATCTCCAATAGCAATGCTGCATTTTCTGCATCGATTTCGGCGCGTCCTTCCTGTAAGGTACGCGCCAGGGTTTGTGCCAATTTCCAGGCCTGGGGGCCGCCACCGGTTTTCTCCGATATATTCCAGCTTATGAACCGGGGATATGCTTAATCCCCCTTAGCGGGCGGTCGCTTTCCCGGATCTCGTCATAATCTGTAGTATGGAAAGAAACGTGTCCTTCCAGAATGGATTGAATACGCGCTGCTACGGCAGGACTACAGGCAATGCCAATTTCGTCGGAGCCTACCCGAAGGGGATCAATGAAGGAGAGTTTAAGTAGCAAGGAGTTGTCTTGAATCAATGGCAGGTAGTGGTGCACAAACTCATGGATATCCTCCAACTCGTGGATAATAACTTGCAGAATGACCGTTTTTATAGGGTAAGGTTTGGTGTACTTAATTTAGGGTTTTTTCGTTTGGCGGGCAAGGTTTGTCACGCAATTAAAAGCGATTTCAAAAAAATAATACGACCGGAGCAACCCCGTGTTTACTTTGGCCATTGCCTTGGAGGAATTACCCGCCAGGCGGATTTTTGCGGAATTTGATGGCGGCCTCCTATTGTGATGACAATCAGGTCTTAAGGTGATTATTGTCAGGGCGGATAAAGGTGGGGGAGGTTAGTTTTAAAGTAAGTTTGGGAAACCCCATAAGGGTGATTTATAGCCGTTTTTCCGGCAGCTACCTCGTCCACCGACAAAAAAGGAGCACCATGAGTAAACTAGAGCTCAACTACGTCCGCGATTTCATCATCAAAGGAAAGATCGATGACGCCCTGCAGGAGTTGTTTACCATTCTGCAAAGCAGCAGTACGCTGCACGGTCGGTTGCGCGATGATGTCATCATGCTGCGTACCCAGTACAACGACTTGCGCCGGAAAGAGAACCTCCACCTGATCTCCGCCGAGGAAGCCCACCTCGAAAATGCCAAACTCCAAAAAGCCATTCTGGATGTGATCAACAGCATGGAGGAACCTTCTCCGGCACCGCCCCTTAAGCCTTTGCCGATGGCTAAACAATGGCCCGCCTGGTTGCTGCCCACCCTGGGGGCGGTTGTGGTTGTTGTACTGAGCTTCCTGTTGAGGGATGGCTGTCAGTCGGATGAACCAGCTGCGCCTCCCGCCGGTGGATTTATGGAACAACCCGGGGGAGCGATACCTGGGGGAGCGATACCTGGGGGAGGAGCCGCCCAGGGGCTGGCGGATGTGTACATCGCCGATTGGACGTTTAGCCCCGATCCGCCGGTGCAGCATGATCCGGTCAACGTTTCCTGCCTGATCCGCAACAAAGGGAACGCCCCCGCTGCCAACTTCCGGGTGGAATGGTGGGCGGGTATCCATTTTGGCAGCTCGGCAAAAACCTGGACGCTCTCGCTCGACGCCAACGAAGAAAGGTTCCTTTCCTTTGAGTACGCGGGCTACGAGAGTTGGTACGGCCAACTGCAAACGAAACTGGTCATTGATCCGGATAACCGCTTGAACGAAAGCGATCGCGGGAACAATGAGTTGATCAAAACGATTAGCGTAAGGAAAAATCCCGGGGACAGCGAGCCTCGCGTCATCCATGTCGAAGGCTTATGGCATACCCCAAATCAAGCCCTGAAGTACGAGGTAACCCAAAATGGGGATCAATACCGATGGGTTGTAGTGGGGACAACCGTTACCGGAGAAGGGCAGATTGCTGGCAAAAACCTGATCGGGGACATCAATGGCGTAGCAATCACCTACCAGGCTGTGTTAGTCGACCCACAGGGAAAGGCTTTGGTACTTTTCACGGAGCAACCTAGCCAGGCCCGGGTAATTCTGTTTAGAAGGTGTGCCGATTACCAGCGTTTCTTAAACAACTACCAGGAACAAAAGCCTGTTTTTTATAAACTGCTAACGGATGTATTGAAAACCGAACAGCACCCCCAGTGCCCGGATATTCGCTTCTGAATGGATTGCGCATCGTTCGGACACCTTACCCCGGGCTTGTACCTGCTTCAATTGCTGCCCCCCGGGCGAATGCCATTATGATTAAGGGGTAATTGTGCCGTGGCACGCGGCAGGTCTGGCTTTTGGTTTATCTTTACTTTTACCTCCAAATATACTCCCAGGGAGAGAATAGTTGATCCTGGCCAAACCGGTTTATTGTTAGACTTGTTCGGCAGATTCTAAAACAGGGGGATGCTGGATTATCAAATCATCAATCAAATTTCACGAAGAAATGAAGACTGCCTCTCTATTTGTTTTACTGCTGTTTTGTCTTTTGGCGACGTCCTGCCTGGTGTTTAAGTCCTTGCCAAAAGAAGTGGGACTGGAACTTGGCGATTTTGTGTCATTAAGTAAAAATGATACCCTTTTTTATTCAAAATTTGAAGTTACGAACAAGCAATACCGCATTTTTTTGGACGACATTCCGCTCGCTGATTTAAGGCAATTCGAAAGATACCGGGTCAAGTCAGAATTTTGGAGCATCAGTCTGGGAGACGTTTTTATAGCGCCAATTGAAAGGAATTATTTTGACCACGTAGCATACGACGAATATCCTGTAGTAAATATCACCCCGGAAGGGGCAAAAGCTTATTGTCAATGGCTGAATGGTAAAATAGCGGATAAAAATGAAAACATCTACTTCCGCTTGCCGAACCGGGATGAATTTAACCGCCTCCTAAGTACCGTCGCCATAAAATACGATTCAGACAGATCAGCAGACTACGAAAAATTCAGCTTTAACCTGAAGTTTGAAGATGGCTATTCGATTGATGGTGGACACTTTAGTGTGATCGCAAATAACAACAGCAATTATTTAGGCAATACCAAGAAGAAATACGTGCAGAATAGGTTGGGATTTCAACACGTGGTTGGAAATGTACAGGAAATGCTTGAAAATGGAAATTATACCGGAGGGGGCTGGGACACGCTGCCAAGTGAAGTGACCATTGAGCAGGCCTTTGAACAGCCTGATCCCCGCATTGGGTTCAGGCTAGTCATGGTGAAAAAGGCCACCTGAATCGTAGGCGCAGGGCGGACATCGGAAAGATTACCTTCTTCGCTGGCCAAACTCACGCAAAGGTACACGTAACCTCCCCTGGGGAGCCGCTGCCTCCCGGATCTGCCCCGCATAAAAATAGCTGAGGAAGCTCCTGCTCCCCCAGTTATCTCCAGGCGGTTGTGGTTGTACGGTAAACCTACTGTTTTACCACCCGCTGGACCCACTGTCCGGTGGGACTTTGCAGCTGCACCAAATAGGTGCCCGCGGGCTGGTTGGTCAGGTCCAGGTCCACTTGCAGGAAGGTGGCCCCGGGCAGTTGGCGCTGTTCCAGTAGCTGGCCGCTGGCGTTGACTACGCGTAGGGTAAAAAACGCCTGCGCCGCAGTGCTGCTCACCTCCAGCCGGTACTGCCCCGTGCTTACAGCCGGGAATACCCGGGCCGAAGCCGCCCATTCGGGCCGGTCGCGGGTGCCTACCATGGCGGTATTTTCGTAGTAGTACCAGTTGAGGGTCGCGGTGGCAGAATTATACACATTCTGGATCAGGACATCTACGTCGCCATCCTGATCGAGGTCGCCCAGCAGAACGGGCGTAAATAGTCCTTCCAGGTGATTGCTGTTCAGGCTGTAGGGGTTGAGCGTTGGCTCGGCCAGGCTGAAGGCAGCGGTGGTGCCCGTGTTTTCGTAGAAAACCAGTTTTTGGAAGAAGTCGGAATAAGCAAAATTGGTGGTCCCGAGGATATCCAGGTCGCCGTCGGAGTCAATATCCGCGACGTCAAAGATTAGGGAATTGATCTGCCCTACGGGTGACGCCGTGGTGTGGAGTTGCCCCGGCGCAAAGGTGGGTGCGGTGGGCGTGCCGGTGTTCTCGACCAGGCCGATGCCAAACACGGCCACTAAGTTGTCATAATCATAGGCGTAGTAGCCGCTCAGCATATCCAGGTCGCCATCGCCATCGGTATCGGCCAGGCGAATCACGCCAGCGCTGTTGTTGTCGAAATTCTGGTTCAGCCCAAAAGCATTGGCGACCGGCGCGGCGAAGGCGGGCGCGGTGGGTGTGCCGGTGTTTTCGAAGAACAACACCGGATTCGCGTCGGGCAGGATGGTAGAGATGAGCATATCCAGGTCCCCATCGCCGTCGAGGTCGCCAAAAGTAGGGCTGGCATGGACGGTTTCGACATCCAGTACCACTCCGGCAAAGTCAATGACCGGGCTGGTAAAAAGCGGCCCGGTGCCATTGGTAGCCTGGTTTTCGAGGTAGACCAGCCGCTGATTCGGATCGCCGGGGTTAATGCCACGGTCGTATTCCACACAAACGATGTCGAGGTCGCCATCGCCGTCGAGGTCGGCAAAAGTGCTCAGGGCAAATAGCTGGCTGGGGACCAGTGCGAAGGGGTTCTGAACCGGCTCGGCAAAGGCAGGCTGGGCCTGCAGGGGGGCACCGGCACCGAGACCCAGCAGCACGGCTGCCAGGCCCAGCGCGCGCCGCAGTTGGCGGTGCGACTGAAACTGCCGCATCTGTTGCCACAAACGGCGCAGGCTGCGCACCATTTTAGCTTGCTGGGTGGGTGCCAGGTGGGCAAAGGCGCCGGACGCCAGGAGATTATTGAGTTTACTGGTGAGATAGCGCCATTGGTGGTGGCAACTGCCAGCAGCATTATGCTTCTTCATAATGTGGGGTTTAGGTGGGATAAAAATAACACATTATGCTTACATCCGAAAGGGGATAAGGACGCAAAAAGAAAGCATAGTAAATATCCCGTGCCTGCTTCACCCCCAAATAACGGAGGCAGCCTAAATATGCTTTAGGCTGCCCCTTTTATTTTCAATCTATTGCGCTTGCCGAGGTGTCTACTGCTTCACCACCCGTTGAACCCACTGTCCGGTGGGGCTTTGCAGCTGCACCAAATAGGTGCCCGCGGGCTGGTTGGTCAGGTCCAGGTCCGCTTGCAGGAAGGTGGCCCCGGGCAGTTGGCGCTGTTCCAGCAGCTGGCCGCTGGCGTTGAATACGCGTAGGGTAAAAAATGCCTGCGCTGCGGTGCTGCTCACCTCCAGCCGGTACTGCCCCGTGCTTACAGCTGGGAATACCCGGGCCGAAGCCGCCCATTCGGGCCGGTCGCGGGTGCCCACCATGGTGGTGTTTTCGTAGTAATACCAGCTCAGGGTCTCGGTCAGGGGATCGTACACATTCTGGAGCAGGATGTCTACGTCGCCATCGTTATCCAGGTCGCCCAGTAGGACGGGCGTAATCAATCCTTGCAACATACTATTCTCCAGGCCGAAGGGGTCGAGCACCGGCTCAGCCAGGTTCATGGCTTCGGCTGTACCCGTGTTTTCGTAGAAAACCAGGTTTTGGGTAAACTCGTAATAATCGAAATTACTGGTTCCGAGGACATCCAGGTCGCCGTCGCCGTCGATATCCGCGACGTCAAAGATCAAGGAATTGATTTGCCCTTCGGGTACGGCGGTCGTCAGTATCTGCCCCGGCGCAAAGGCGGGGTCGGTGGGCGTGCCGGTGTTTTCGACCAGGCCGATGCCAAACGTGGTGATTTCGGTGTCGTAATCGTAGGCGTAGTAGCCGCTCACCAGATCGAGGTCGCCGTCGGCATCGGTATCGGCCAGGTGAATAATTCCGCCATCGTTGTTGTCGAAGTTCTGATCCAGGCCAAAAGCGTTGGCCACTGGCTCGGCAAAGGCGGGCGCGGCGGCCGTGCCGATGTTTTCGTAGTAGTAAATATCATTTGCGCCAGGTGCATAAGTGGCGATGAGCAGATCGAGGTCCCCATCACCATCGAGATCCCCAAACGTAGGACTGATGTAGGTTGTCGTGGGGTCCAGGACGAGCCCGGCAAAGTCGTTGACCCGTTCGGCAAAAACGGGATCCGTGCCGTTGGTGCTCTGGTTTTCGATGAAGAGCAGGGTCTGCTCTGGCTCATCGGGGTTGGCCCCATCGGTGTATTCCACGGAAACGATGTCCAGGTCGCCGTCGCCGTCGATGTCGACGAAAGTGCTCAGGGCCAATTCCGGGACAGTGGTCAGCCCGAAGGGGTTCAGGGCTGGTTCGGCAAAGACGGGCTGCGCCCGGAGGGCAGAACCGGCACCGAGGCCCAGCAGCACGGCCGCTACGCCCAGTGCGCGCCGCAGTTGGCGGTGCGACTGGAACTGCCGCATGCGTTGCCACAAGCGGTGCAGGCTGCGGGTCAGCTTTGTCTGTTGGTCGGGCGCCAGGCTGGCAAAGTCGCCAGTGGCCAGCAAGTTTTTGAGCTTACTGGTGAGGAGACGCCACTGTTGGTGGCATTTCCTGGAGGCGTAATAATTCATCATAATAAAAGATTAGAGTTAAAAAGATCGGTTGCTCATTCAGGTTTTGGGTACGGCCCAGTAAGTGGCCGTAGGGGTAGCGAGCCCCAGTTTGTGTTCTTCGGTATTGGTGCTCATAATATTGGGTCGGCGGAGACCGGGGAGTACTTTGATGTCGTAAATTTCTTCTACGCTGGTTTGGTAACTCAGCTGGCCCACGAGTTGCCCAGTGGGCAGGTGCACCACCAGGATGCCGGCGGGTGCCGCCTTGAAGCGGTCGTCTATTTGGCTAAACGTTTTCGACGTCGGCCGGATGCGCGACACCCCGATGAAGAGGTAGTCGCCGTAGCGGTCGAGCCCCCGCAGGAAGCCGGGATATTGGAAAATTTCCGTCTGTGCGCCACTGGCCGGCTCGATCTGCAGGAGGGTTCCCCGGGCCGACAGCAAGACGAAAAGCCCCTCGGGGTACAGGCGCGGCGAGTGGGGCATGGCCAGGTCGCGGCTGATAATTTGGCCCGTACCGACGTCCATGACCACCCCGTTGGTGGTGACGGCGGGCCGCCAGCTGCGGGGCGTATCGCCGGTGCCGAAGGCAGTCACGTAGGCCGGCCGGCCACTGTGCATGGCCATGCCGTTGAGGTGGCAACGGTCTTCGGCGGCGATCTTGCTGATGAACGGCGGTTGCCATACCGGCGTAAAGTTGTACTGGTCGTCGATGCGGCAGATGCAGGAAAAGGAGGTGTTGACGGCGTAGAGCCCGTCGTGGCCCCATTCCAGGTCGTGAATATCGAGGGGGCCGGTGAAGAACGTAGCCCGCGGCAGGTAGAGCGCATCGTAGACGCCCGGCTTTTTGGGGTAATGCCGGGCCAGATCCGGGGAGTTGCGCAGCAGGATAACCTCGTCCAGGGTAGCAATGGCCATCTGGTCGGCGCGCAGGGCCAGGCCCATGGCTTTGCCGAACGACCGCGGCAGCTGGATGATGGATTGCACATCGTTTGGACTGATGAGGATGACTTTGCCCGCCTGGTAGGTGCTCAGGGCCAGGCTCAGGTTCAGCTGGTGCAGCACTGCTGCAAAACCGCTGGAATAGGTACAGCTGAAGGGCGGTGGGGTACTCAAATAGACTGCGTTTTAGGTGGTGAATGAAACAACTTTAACGAAGATAAGTGATTGTGGTCAGAAAAACAGCCCTTAGACTTTTTACTATCTGCATGTGGAGCCCGCGAATTGTTTTGTGGGTAGTGGCGTTTACAATCTGCATGCAGGCGAACTTAAAAAAATACGAGAAGAGACCTACTATTCTTGGGAAGAATGGAATAATATTAGGTAGAACTCCTTGCAACGTCCTCAGATCAAGCCCAATAACCAAGCTCTTTCCGTCAGTGGGTGGGTATTTTTTACTGCAGTTAACCAGTTGTGGTATTTCTCTTGGTCATAAGCGGGGCGTTTGCACCAGTGCTCGCTCAGAAGGAGGATATTGCGGTAGTTTTCTTTGTGATAACCGGTATTGGGCTGTCGTTTGAGGTAGGTGCGGGTATTGCGAATGTGGTTGAGTGCGAGGTCAATCTCCTGATTATCGACATGAATTTTGAGCTGTAGGATACGCGCCGACATTTGATGGACAAAATCCAAGTCATTGCAGGTTCGGAGCAGTTGCAAGGCAATGGCATAATCCCGTCGGGTATAGGCCAGGCGCGCAGCATTGAGGGCATATACGGCTTCGCGATCCCGGCTATCCAGACGAGTACGATAGGTTTCGAGGAAGGTCGACGCCCAGTCTAGCTCCAATAGCCTGATGGCAATACCCGCGATATTGTTGTACGTAAGGGTGTTAAGGCGGCCATCCTCTAACAGCAGCTCCGTGTCTAGCCCTTGTTGGAAGAGCAGCAGACAGGCGCGCAGGTAGGCGCCTTGCTCCGTGTTGATGCGCCGAATACCAAAGTTGATCCCCAGTAGGAGCAGGTCACGCGCTTCGTCGGTAGTGAAGATGTGGCTATGCGCCCGAAATGCCTCGGAAAATTGCTCAAAAACAGCGTCTTCTTCCGTTTGCCGGTACAATTGAATGGCCAGGTAGTAGATCCGCACCATGGGGATGGCTTGCTGTTTGGCCGTCGCGGCATTGGCGAGTACGGCATCTAGCATCGGGATATTGACGGGCATATCGCTCAACTGTTGTGGTGCCAAACTCAGGTAGGCTTGCCGCAATTTAAAACCCAGCAAAGCCACTTGTAGCAGTTCTTCCTGATGCTCCAAATTCAGATTGCCTAATCGTCCCCGTGCCGAATCCCAGGCATAGCGCTCACGTGCCAGCAGGTAGTGCTGCCAGTAGTATTCGGGGTGGCGATGGGTGGATTTTTCCAGCGTTTGTATCGCTTTTTTATAGCTGTGTTCAAACAACCGGCCCAGCCCTCGTGCCCGGTATTCGGCTAGTAGGCTGGGGGTGGGGGTGGAGTCGCTGTTGCGCCAGGCCAGCCATGTTTCGGTGCTTTGCAGCAGGTAATGACAAAGCTGACGCAGGTGCAAATCATCGAAAACCCGACTGGGATAAAGGCTGCGGTAGACCTGCTCCCGATCCAAAGGCAGCCGCAGGTGGTGAAGATAATTGTCGATATGCGCAAACAAACGGCACACTTCTTCCCGACGGTTGTGCACCGGCGAAGCCAGCCAATCTTTCAGTTGACGGCGCTCCACTTCGTTCAAGGAGGCAATTAGTTGAATTATTTTTAAATTATTTATTTTTTAATATGTTTTACATAAATGAATAATAGCAAATGAAATAGGTTTTTAAAACAAAAAACTATTTACAAATATAAAAAAATGTGTTTGTGTCTCTAACTACTTTCACTCATTTTTAGGACACGAAACTAAACGCGATACTCATGAAGCAGTTATGGATGGTATTTGGACTCTTTTTTCTGGCACTTGTAGGTGTGCGGGCGCAGTGTGATTTGGAGGTGGTGGTAATCTCTTCCGTATGTGATTTCAATGGCACATTTACAGACCCGACGGATGATGTTTTTTATTCCTTTATCCAGATTTCAGGTAGTGGCTTCAACGGCTGGACAACCAATGATATTGGTTTCTCCGAAGGTGGGTCAGGAGATGGCTTATATGAATTCGGCCCCTATCCCATTAATGATGGGGATCATCTTATCATTTTAACGGATCTTACGGTAGCTGATTGTACGGCAGAACTGCTTATTCCGGTGCCGGTTTGTGATCCTTCTACCTGCTTACTTACTGCTGATATACTTTCTATTGACATCATTGACAATGGCACCTCCAGCTGCTCAGATGCCACCTACACTTTTACGGTAAATGTTAGCGCTGAGGGTGCCAATGTTACGTCGGGATGGAGAATTGTTTTAGGAAATGGACAGTTTCTGCCAGGAGGTAATTATAATGAACCCCAAATCCTGGGTCCTTTTCCTTTGTTAAATAGTGATGGTACTTTGAATACGCAGAATATTAGGATTGCGGATGACATGTTTATTACTTGCACCACAACTTTTACCATCGCCCCACCCGCGCCAGAAGGCTGCGATTGCGAGCCCTTTCTAACGTTCTCGGTAGGTTCAGTGGACAACAACCAAACCCCTAATACCTGTAATGATGATTTTGTTGCCCTATCAGGTAATGGCAATATTATTTCACCTGGCGGAACAGATTATCAGTTATTGATAGATGGTGTTATTGTCGCAAATCAACCGATTGGTGGAGACTTCGATTTTATTGCCCCTGCTGATGGCAATGCGCATATACTGACGCTTCGGGATGCTGTAAACCCGACTTGTGCACGGAGTTATCCACTCAATATACTTGATGGCTGTATTGTTAATCAAGAGCCCGTAAATTTTTATTTTGAAGCGTACAATGCTTGCACAGGAGAAAATATTTGTGTTCCACTTAGGGTGGCAGACTTTAACGATGTACTAGGTATGCAGTTTAGTGGAAACTATAACCCTACGGAATTAAGATATACTGGCGCTGTAAATTTCAACCCTGTATCTCAGGGGTTTTCCACAGGTTCAATTGGCAACCCTAGTCCAGGAAATCTAACTTTTACGTGGAATGACCCCTTTGGTGCAGGAATTACCTTACCTGACCAATCTGCTCTGGTAGAACTTTGTTTTACTCAATTAGCTGATAATAACAGTGCCAGTTATTTGGGGTTATCTGGTATGCCTACTCCGGTAGAAATAGTAAACGGAGCTGAATATTCTGTTCCTTTCATTTTCACCCCTGGCCAAATAAGCTGTAATTGCCCCATCACCACCACCGAAACGCTCCTCCCATTTTTAAACAATGGCACCCCCACCCAATGCTCCGATGATAGCTTCTCGCTCGTCCTTACCGTAGCCAACCCTGAGGCAAGTGGCGAAACTTGGCAGGCCATCAATGAGCTTGGAACGGTATTGTTTGCGGGGACTTACGGCGTGCCTACGGAAATTGGACCTTTCCCCGCTTTTCAGCCTTCTTTGGAGATAAGCACCCTTACTTTTCAACTGCAAGATGTCGATAATCCGGCTTGTACACGAGTATTTATTTATACGCCACCAGCGCCAACGGGCTGCGATTGCGAGATCAGTGCAACTATCCTGCCACCGAATTGTGGCCCTAATGGCTTTATCGTTATTGCCAATGTTGTCAGTATAGCATCGGTATCTAATGGTTGGTTATCTACAAGTGAGGGCATACCAGAAGGTGAAATGGGAGGTAACTACGGCCAATTCGAGTTTGGTCTATATTCATTTGGTAATACTTACGAAATAATAATAACCGATGCCACCGATGCCACTTGCACAACATCATTCACCCTAAACGAAGACATCGCCTGCCCCAATCCTTGCGGTCTTTCCGCTAACTGGCAATACCTGCCGAATGACAACGGAACGCCTTATAATTTCAGCGATGATTATTTTGAAATATTGGTTAATCCCAGCGGAACAGATTTGGGCACTACTTGGCGGGCAAGGGACGGCCTTGGAGGCGTTTATACAGGAACGTACGGTACGCCGAGTATCCTCGGGCCTTACCACATTACTGCGGGCGATTGCAACGCTACCATTATTCTCGCAAATGTTGGAGATACGCAATGCTACGATATCATTCAGCTTTCCGATGTTTTGGGTGCCTGCAACTACCTCCAGGGCACCGTTCGCCGCACGGAAGACTGTTCCGCACCCGGTACACCTTTGGTCAATTGGCTCATTGAAATCCGCAACGACAACTACCTCGAATACCGCCTGAGCGATGCCGCTGGCAACTACGGCCTCTATGTGCCAACAGGGAGCTACCAAGTGACGGCCATTCCCGTATCAGAAGCATGGACGCTGTGCGAACCAGCAGGCTATACCGTCAGTTTCACAGGTTCTGGCGAAACGCAGGTGCAGGACCTCCTCGCGCTTCCGCTAGACAATTGCCCACTACTGGAAGTGAATTTAAATATTGGCACACTAAGAAGGTGTTTTGACAATGGCCTCCTTACGATAAATTACGAAAATGTAGGTACAGACACGCTTTACGATGGCTACGTAGCCATAATTTTGCCCAGTGTGCTCAGTTATGCTTCCGCCACTATGCCCTTGTTGGGTACTACGGAAGATACGCTCTGGTTTCAACCACTTTTGCCGCTAGCACCGGGCGAAGAGGGAAGTTTTCGAGTATATGTTGAGGTGTCTTGTGCGGCGCAGTTGGGCAGTAGCCTTTGTATCACAGCCTTGGGCTTACCGTATGGGCCTTGCCCGCAGGCCGATCTTGACTGGTCGGGCGCCAGCTTGCAAGTATCGGGCGCTTGTACGCCTGAGGAGGTGGTGTTCACGCTTCGCAATGTGGGTGATGCGCCCATGCCTCCCGGAGGCAGTTATATTATTGTCCAAGATGTGGTCATGCTGATGCAAGCCCCCGAGGATTTGCCGCCCTTGCTGCCCGGCGAAGCCACAACCGTGAGTGTGCTGGCCAATGGCGCCACCTACCGACTGGAAGCTACCCAAGCCCAAGGGCATCCTGGGCCGTCTTTTCCTTCGGCAGTGGTAGAAGGCTGCGGCACCAACACGCAAGGGGAGACGAGCATGGGCTTCGCCACCCAGTTTCCCCTCGACGATGAAGCGGTTTTTGTGGATGAGGATTGTACCATCATTCGAGGTTCCTACGACCCCAACGACAAACAGGCCGAACCCTTAGGTTACGCCGACGCGCACTACATCGCCCCCGATCGCAAGCTGGAATACCGCATCCGCTTCCAAAATACAGGCAATGATACAGCCTTCACCGTCGTCATCCGCGACACGCTCAGCCCTTGGTTGGATATGCGCACCTTTAGCGCAGGCGTGAGCAGTAATACGTATCGGATGGAGCTGGATTCGGCGCGTGCCCTGTCTTTCGTCTTTGACCATATTTTGCTACCAGACAGTACCACCAATCTGGAAGCTTCGCAAGGTTTTGTGGAATATTCGGTCAGGCCTATGACCAATGCTCCTTTAGAAACGCGCATTGAAAATACTGCCGCCATCTATTTTGATTACAATGAACCGATCATTACCAATACCGTCTTTCATACGCTGGGGCGCAATTTTGTGGATATCATCAATTGGACGGCAGCATCGGCAGCGGGCATGCATTGGCGTTTCTTTCCCAATCCGAGCACGGGTCTCCTGCAATTGGAATGGGAGGACACCCAAGCATCCGCCCTGCTCTTCATCTACGATGCACGCGGGCAATTGCTACAGCAACAGTTGATCAACGGAAGTCAAGCTACACTGCATATTGATGCCTTGCCCCCGGGGCTGTACATGCTGCAGTTACTGACCCCCGCACGGGTACCCCTGGCTAGTGGTAAGCTGATAAAGAGGTAATGGTGCCGTGGTACGCGGCATACCTGGCTTTTGAAGTTTTCCAGGCCGTGAATGTGGAGAGGGCTGGTGAAGAACGCCGCCTGCGGCAGGTAGCGCCTTGGGAGCGACCCCCTCGGGGTCGTAGGCCTTTCCAGGTGGCCATTCGCTAGCAACAGATGACCCATCCTGGGTCAATTCCCGGGTTTGTTGAACCATCAGCTTTTGGTAAATCCGGTGGCTGTATTCGGCCGTGTTTGCTGTACGAATTCGATATACATAATTTAGCAGGATGTCCAACGCCCCTTGCAATTTTAAGCACAACTCCTTATATTGTTTACATACCAAAGTACATCATCCATTATGGCAAAAGACAAGCTGAAAAATATGAGATTGGCTATGGAAAAAGATTTGGCGGAGCTGTTCAAGCATATTCGGGAACAAAATTTCGGAAGTGAAGAAGAACTCCAAAAATTCCTGAATGAGGCCGTTGTCGGAAAAAAATTGGGGGAGATTCTGCCGCCCCAAAAAGGGAAAAAGAGCAATGCTGAAAAAGCGCAGGACTTGTTGCTCGAGGCCTTTGCCGTAGCCCCTCGAAAAGGGGCGAAATTAGCCCAGGAAGCCATTAAGTTAGACCCCAATAATGCGGATGCCTACGTTTATCTGGCGGCTAATGAAAAAAGCGTAGGGAAAGCAATCCAGTATTACACCAAGGGCCTTGAAGCAGGTAAACGGGCCATTGGAGCAAAGGATTTTGAAGAATTTAAGGGTCATTTTTGGGGATTCCACGAAACCAGGCCTTTTATGCGCGCAAAAGCAGGGTTGGCATCCTGCCTCTATCTAACCGGGCAGGTGGAAGAAGCGATAAACCACTACCAGGAGATGTTGGTGCTCAATTCAGATGACAACCAGGGGATTCGGTATCAATTGGCCATCTGCCTGGTGGAGCAAAATAAAGCGGAAGCATTCGAAAAATTGTATAAAACCTATCAATCCGACTCCAGCGCTGTGTTTCAATACACTTATGCACTGTACCTGTTTAAAAAGGAGGGCAGTTCGCTAAAATCCAATAGGGCGCTAAAGAAAGCATACGAAACCAACCCGCACGTGATGGCCTTTTTAACTGGTGAAAAAATGGTCCCCGATTACTTGCCGGATTTCATGGGAAGGGGGGATGAAAACGAAGCCATTTTTTGTATCAATGATTCGGGTAGAATTTGGCAGAAAACGCCCGGTGCAATGGAATGGGCCCGCGAATTTTACCGCAAACAAAAATGAGTTGAATGAAACGACGAGTGCATGCCGTGGCTAGGCAATCGTCACCCGCCAGCACTGCCGGAAAATCGATCTGCCCAATGACGGAGCAAGGTCAAAAGTCCTCCCCCTTCTCCCTCCCACTTCAAAAGCGGGACAAGCTCTCCAAAGGGGGATTTTGACTGTGCGTTGATCTCAGACTAATCGTGGCGTCGTTTTGCTGGCGCGTGACCGTAACCCACAACCGCAGACGGTCGAAAGCGCTCCAAAGGGGGGGTGACCCTCAGGGCTGTCGAATCTGGAAATAGATAATATAATCAACGGCGTTTTCTTCTAAAG